>JAKQGX010000013.1 GCA_029573235.1 Bacteroidota bacterium | reverse complement strand
TTTCAAAGCGAATCCGTATCGAATGTATATATTGACACTGCCGTACTCGCTCAACCTTTACTTCAATCGGGTGTCAACAATCAACTGGTTGTTACTTCCCGTTATTCAGGTGCAGCACCCAAAGACGCTCCCATCTTGCAATTGCAGATCAACGGTCAAGTAAAAACGGCTGTAGCGCTTCAATTTGACGAACATCAAGAAAGCATTGATACACTTCAGTTCCAAGTAGCCGCATCCGGTTGGCAACAAATAGAGCTTTCTGTTAATAGCACGACACCTTTTGATGATACGTTTCGAATAGCTGCAAGAAGCAATAGCCATTTATCCGTTTTAGTGCTGCATGAGCAACAACCCAATCCGTTTATACAGGCGGCTTTACGATCCTATGGCGGTTTTCAAACTACCTATCATTCCGTACATGACACCGAGCCTTGGGATGCAAATAACTTAATCTTGTTAGACGGCATCACAACTATTCCCAATTCGCTTGCCCAACGTATATCTAAAGCCTTATCGCAAGGACAAAGTGTGGCACTATTTCCCGGGAGAACAAACGAATACTCCTCCTTCAGCGAACAACTGAATGTGATTGCTCCCATTCGGATAACCGGTATTGATACAACAACGCAAGTAGCCACAACGCTTCAACCCAATAGCGATTTGGCAAAAGATATTTTTGAGCGTATTCCGGACAATGTGCAACTGCCGCAAGCCAACTGGCACTACACCGTCAATGCTGGACTGACTTCTAACCAACAAACTGTTATCAATTTCCGAAATGGTGACCCATTATTTGCGCAATTCACACCTACGCGTGGAAGGCTTTATCTGCTTACTACGAGTGCCGATTTGCAGGGAGGTAATTTTCAAACAAGCTATTTTTTTGTACCCTTCCTCTATCAGATGACGGTGCAGTCTAAAACAGGCAATGTATTAGCAACAACGGTGGGCAGTGCACAACCTACGTTCATCAGCATACCTCATACGGGCGAGCGCAACATGATACATGCCTACAGCAGCAATGCCGAAGCTCCTATCATTCCGCCACAGCGAGTACGAGGTGCCGGTGTAGAGGTCTTTGTGGGTAAGGTAATACAGCAACCGGGCTATTGCTCATTAGTAGCTGCATCCAACGACACCACTTTGATTGCCCTCAATGAGAACCGTGATGAATCACTCCTAATGTATTGGTCTGAAACAGAATTACGCAAACAATGGAATGCTGAAAACATTTATTGGGCAGGCGCCAATCAAGAAACGATTACCCAATCTTCATCTTCTTTTCCGCTATGGAAAATCTGCGTTGTAATGGCGGTACTATTGCTTATTGTCGAAACCTATTTACTGACCAGCAACCTACGAGGTAGCCGCATTGCCACTACGGAATAGCAATAATAAATGGCGTTCAAGGACTCTTCAATACATTACAATACTCGTTGTACTTCACCATTTGCAAGATGAATGATTCCCGGTCTTTTCCCGGGTTCAATGCTTCCAATAATCGAATCCAGTTGCAATGCTTTAGCACCGTTAAAGGTTGCCCATGTCAACAACTGCTCCCAGTCGATGCCAAAGCGTTGATGAAGGGTTTCTAATTCTGCATATATATCAAGCGCATCGTTGGAAGCCAAGCTATCGGTACCGATACAAATGACAGCGCCTTCTTGCAAGAGCATAGGCACATCAGGCAGTGTGTTTTCTATATACAAGTTTGCATTGGGACAAAGGCAAAAATAGACCTGCGGAAACTGCTGTATAATGTACCGTACATCCTCTTTTTGGCTAAAACTATTATGCACTAATAACAAGGGATGGCTCTTACTAATCCAAGCAGAATAAGTTTGTAAGGACGATTTTCCGGAAGGAACAAAGTGGTCGGTGGTAATTTGCAACCCTTCCAACAGTTGGTTCACAGCACCAGTCTTGTATTTGAAAAATTCATCCTCTGCCGCGCATTCTTGATTGTGAATAGAAAGCAAGGAGTGTTTATCAAACGCATCAATAAGAGTAAATAAGGGTTGAGAAACCGAGTATGGTGCGTGAGGTGTGAGAGAAAGTTGCGTGGATTTTACAGTATGAAAAGCATTCCAAACACGCAACGAAAAGTCTCGATTTCGTTCCGCCACTTCCGGATGAAAACCAATTGCCTCTACAAAGGTGTGTATATACATTGGGCTGGAAGCAGCTAACGATAAAGTATCGGTGGTATTCGCAATATCTCCTACGGCTATCACACCACGAGCATACATGGCATCAAAGGCTTTTTGTCGAGCAAGCGCTTTTTCAGTTTCGGAAAATTGATTTCTGCATTTCATTACTTGTTGCAGGAAAGCAATTAATCCGGTGTGCTTAGGGATGACCCCCTTGAGATGCGAAAGTTCTAAATGGCAATGCGCATTAACGAATGCGGGGCAAAGGGTCCCTTCATAGCATTGGGCGGCTCCTTCATACGCTTCATGTATGGCTTTCACTTCACCATCATCTGATAGCTCAATGGCTGTGTTGGGAGGCAAGTATTGTTTTCCGTTATGAATGCGTTCCGCTTTTAGAAACATGCATCAATATTAGTAAAAGACAGATAAAAAAAGGTAACCACTGTAATGGAATGAATGTTGTGATGCTAAACCCTTTTCATCTAACGTAACGAACAAAAAAAAGAGCCGCCCAAAAGAAGGCAGCTCGTAAAAAAGTTACAAAAATTTTATCGTCCAAATAACCCGGGACACTTAGATTGCCAGTAGGTAGCAGCATTTCCGAAAGCATCAAAATATACGGATAAGCTAATACCTCCATACCAAAACCAATCATTTCCTTTACTGTCTCCACGTTGGAAGCCGAAGTCCGGATAAGGCACTTTTTCACCGGGCAATTCATCACTTCTAAAGGACAAATCAACCGACTGTTTACCTCTATTTTTAAAGAGTTCATCTTGGTTTACGTAAGACTTGCTCACATCGTCCAAATAGTCGGTAGCGGTATATCGAAAGCCTACTTCTGTACAAATCATCAACGCTTTGCCGAGAAAAAATTTCATCCCTCCACCAAATGGTAATGCTACATTCACATTGCTATAGGGCTTTCTGTCGGGGTATTGCGCCATGCCTTGTCCTTCGGTACTCAGCGGGCGAAGCATTACTTTTTTCCCATCTAAACCATCTGTATAAGGGTTGAAATAGAAAGCAGAGATACCACCGAAGATATAGGGTGACACTTTAGAGCGCTCTCTATCCACACCTAATAAGTTTATTTCTAAACCGGCATGAAGTTCAAATAAATTGGATTCAAAACGAAGGTTGCGCGTTTTCTTTACGGGGATATCGGACAAGCTGTCGGCAGCTGTGATTTTGGAATAATTTGCACCCAAGCGAATACCCACACGAGGATTGGTAAAATACTTGTAGAAAACACCTGCATTGGGCTTATACCCGGTACTCGGAAACCATTTATCTTGTAAATCGCCCCGATAGTTGCTGACACCAGCAAACAAACCCACTTCATGATGGCGCTGTGCCTGTGATAAGAACGGCAGAAGTATAGCAATAGAAAGTAAAAAGCGTTTCAAAACGAATAGTTTTAGATGTTGCGACAAGATAATAACAATTTTGGAAAAACAAAAAAATCAATACAATTATCCGCTGTATCGTACCATCCTCTATTATCAAAGAAAACAGCACTATATTCGCTAGGAATATTGTAAACAATGCCTTTAACAAACGCCGGTCGGGAATTTGAAGCTTTATTTAACAATGCCGCAATAGGTATATTGGTATCTAACAGCAGCGGTGAAATTATTATGGCTAATGATTTTTGCTTACGTCAATTTGGATATAAAAAAGAAGAGTTGCTGCACCAAAAAATAGAAATACTTATTCCCATTCACTACAGGAAGGGGCATACCCAACTTCGCAAGCAATTCAACGAGGGTGATGCACACAGCCGCCCCATGGGTGCAGGGAGGGATTTATTTGGTATCAAAAAAGATAAAACTGAATTTCCTGTTGAGGTAAGCCTTAGCCCCTACGATGCCAATGGGGAGCGCTTTACCATTGCTTTTATCAGCGATATTACGGTACGAAAAAAATCAGAACAAGCCTTATTGCAACTGAACTCCAAATTGGAAAAGCGGGTAGAAGAAAGAACCCAATCCTTAACGGAAGCATTGGCAAAAGAAAAAGAACTCAATGAACTAAAGTCACGATTTGTATCAATGGCTTCTCATGAATTCAGAACTCCCTTGAGCACCATCCTATCCTCTGCCTATCTCATTTCACAATACACCAAAACAGAAGACCAAACGAAGCGCGAAAAGCATATTCTACGCATCATATCATCAGGCAATATGCTGAATGATATCTTAAACGATTTTTTATCCGTTGGCAAAATTGAAGAAGGACGAATACAAATTCGCTTTGCGCCATTTAATATTGAAGAGCGGATCAATGAGCTATTAAAAGAGCTAAATACCATCTTAAAACCCAATCAAAAACTAACCTATTCTCATCAGGGAGAAAGCATGGTGTTGCTCGACCTTTCGTTGTTCCGAAATATATTAATGAACTTAGTGTCCAATGCTGTAAAATTTTCAGAAGAAGGAAAGGAAATCACAATTCGTACCTACGAGAAAGACCATAAACTAGTGTTGGAAATTGCCGACCAAGGAATAGGCATTTCGGCTGCCGATCAAGAGCATTTGTTTGAACGCTTCTTCAGAGGGGAAAATGTATCAAACATTCAAGGTACCGGCTTAGGGCTGCACATCGTTGCAAAATATGTAGAACTTATGCATGGTAATATTACCTTTACAAGCCAGTTGCAAGTAGGCACTACGTTCATTATCCATTTCAACAAAGCGTACAAATCACTCCGATGAAAACAATATTACTTATAGAAGACAACTTAGAAATCCGTGAAAACATGGCGGAAATTATGGAGCTTGCCGGCTATAAAGTGCTTACGGCTGCCGATGGCAAGGAAGGATTGTCAACGGCATTCCAAGAGAAACCGGACTTGATAATATGTGATATCATGATGCCGATACTAGATGGATATGGCGTCATTCATACCTTGCAGAAAAACAAAGAAACCCAAAACATTCCTTTTATCTTCCTCACCGCCAAAGCCGAACGAGCCGAAATGAGACGCGGTATGGAAATGGGTGCCGACGATTATATTACCAAACCCTTTAGCGGTGCCGAATTACTAAGCGCGGTTGAAACACGCTTGCGCAGAGTAGATTCGTTGAAAGAAGAACTATCGGGTAATATTGAAAAAGTAAATGACTTGCTGACCAAAGTAGGCAGCAAAGAGTTGTTGGAAGACTTCACCAAAGATAGGGTAGTAGCCAAATACAAGAAAAAACAAATCATCTACTCCGAGGGCAACCGACCGCACCGAATGTATTATATACACAAGGGAAAGGTAAAGGCTTATCGCACCAATAATGACGGTAAAGAATACATCACAGAACTGTATAAAGAAGGGGATTTTTTCGGCTACATAGCCATGTTGGAAGATGCTGTTTATAAAGAAACTGCAGAGGTAATGGAAGAAGCAGAATTAGCCATTATTGCTCGTGATGACTTTGAGAAGCTCATCAACAACAATGCAGAAGTGATGAAGCAATTTATCAAAGTATTGGCCAATAACGTCACCGAACGCGAATCACAACTGTTAGGGATGGCCTATAATTCACTTCGCAAAAAAGTAGCTGAGTCGATCCTAGCTATTCGAAAAAAACTATTTGCCAACACCGAAACACCCATGAATATTAGTCGGGAAAACTTAGCCAATATTGCCGGAACAGCGAAGGAATCTGTCATTCGCACCTTACATGATTTTAAAGATGAGAAATTGATTGATATTGTAGAAGGCGACATCATCATCTTAAACGAGAAGAAACTAAAAGAACTCGCCAATTAAACTACCTCGTTTTACCAATTCCCTTTTTGCAACTCAACAGCATCCCGCTTTGTAGGGAGATAACTTCGCTGCTTATGCTTCGTAATCTGTGTTGTGAGTAAGATTATTAAGAAAGATATTAAACTTAGACTTCAACAAGATAAACTCAACTTCCAATCGTTGAATGTCTTTCTTTAGGCTTTCGTGCTTCCGAACAATCTGTAAATATTGCAACTCATTGGAATAATCGTTTTTCAAGAGTTCTTCCAACGAAATAATATCATGCCTTAATAGCGATATCAACACATCTTTTTCTATAAATCGGTTTTGGAATTTTTCTAATTGCTCCAATACATCGGCATCAATCATTTTGCTGTCAATGGCAGATAAGCTATTCTTCAATTCGATATTTTGCTGCAGGATATAGTCTAGCGTATGCTGCCACGACTCTTGCTCCGAGAAAAACTGTGCTAAACTTTTCCGTGTCATACAACATAAAAACTGTTGGGGAGGGTAAAAGTAAAAGCTACACATTGCCATACAGCTAACGATTATCAATAAAAATAATGACAATGGTCATATTGATTCATGAACAACAAAAGTGCAGCACTATGGCGCTTCTTTTATTATCACATAGAGACAAAAAAAGACAGTCTTTTCGAGACTGTCTTGAATAAATAGGTTGATATCGTTATAGCACTTTATTTCTTCATTGCTTTCCCGATAGCGGTTGCCAACAATTCAAAGCTTTCGGCAACTCTGTTAGTAGCTTCAAAATTTTGCGAGCGGTTTGCAGCATCCATAACGGCACCGGCACCTCCGGGAATCCATCCACTGCCTTTAGGAGCTTTGGCTTCTCCTTTCACTTGGGTAGCAACACCATGTGCAACCACTACGCTCGGATTGGCTACTTCTACAATCGTAATATCAAAATCCACCAAAGCAGGCTTGGTGCCAAAATAACGTCCCTTACCAAGATCAATATTGTTGGGCTTCAAAATGAGTTTGTACGTAGCTGCCGAATTGTTTTCACTGGCGGTTACTTTTTCTTTGCTGGACTTATGAATATAATCATTCAACCGTTTGGGGTATTTGGTTTTCTTAGCCTCATGCCAATTTTCATAAAACTTATCACCGGCTCCAGCCTTTTCTTTATTATCATTTTCTCGGCGTTCGTTCACAAACTGCTCTTCCGGCATTTTGGATACCTGTAGGTTTTCATATACTATTTCAGTAGCTAATTGTGTCTGTCCGGACAACACTTTCAAATCACCTTTATCCCATTTTATCTTTTGAGCGTTAGCCGAAAACGCTACGATAACGGTCATGAGTGCGCAAATAATTTTCTTCATAATAATTCTATTTTTTTACAAACTTAGAGAATATACTCTCTTATGCAATACCGCTATTTGGGTATTTTACACTGTGATTACATCATAGTTTTTTTTGTAAAAAGTAGTCCATCAAAAGGGGTAATGCTACCGAGTGTACGTCAATAGCAGCAAGGGATTCCGGTGTGCAAATTGCCATTTTATAATCGGCATCCACATTAGGTTGGCTAAAGGAATAGGGAAGCAGTTGGTGCTTGTCGTTGTATAATGCAATCTCATTGCCCGAGGGCTTTATGATAGAAAAAGATGATAATGGTGTGGACAATCCACTGCCTTCACACTTTAAAAAACTTTCTTTCAACGTCCATAATTCAAAAAAATAAGAGGGTTGCATAAACAAGGGTAATGAAAATAGTTGTTGCTGCTCCCATTTCGAAAAATAATGCATGGCTATATCTAAATCCACAGCCGTCATTTGTTCGATATCGATGCCAATGGGTGCGGAATTTATTGCCGCCACAACCCAATCGCCGGAATGAGCCACATTGAAATGCCATTGCTTTTGGTGAGCAATCGATGGTTTCCCAAAAGGATTGTAATCATAAGATAAATGCTGCAATGAAAAGCCAAAGTAGCGACACATCACATATCGAATAAGCAAATCAGATAATAAGCAGCGCCATGCATCTTCTTTTCGTTTGAATCCGGCAATTTTCTTTCTTTTTGCGGCATCTACCCAATGCTCATAAGGGTGTGTGTCTTCATGGTAGATATCCCTGTCAATCTTCAAAACATAAACAGGTATCATAGGCTATCGTATTCGAGTAATGAGCATTATGAAATCGCGTTTAACTCCTGCTGAATGGCTCTTGCCAATGATTTGTCATGCGGAGGATACAATACAGACTTGTGATTGCCTGGCACTACAATGGTACGAACACCCTTTAGGGCATACTGTTTCCACCCCATCGTTTGCGGATCTTCTAAATAATATAGACGATCCTGCACAGTGAAAAGGGTTACCTTTATTTGCGCTTCGGCAAGGTGGTAAGCATCTATTGCAACACTGTATTTTTTATATATCTCGGCTTCGTAATTGGTGAATTTATCCTTGGGTATATCACCATCTTTCACAAATCGCATTCGCATTTTTTGAGCAATGACTGATAGCTGGTAACTTATTGCTTCCTTGGGGCGAGCCAAGACGGTGCCGGCTAAAAAACTCATTTTTTTTGCTTCATGAATGATGCGATTAATCAAATTACCTTCAAAAGTATTACCCGCAAAAGTGTCTATAATGCCTATCATGGCAACCTCTTTCCCCATTTGTTGCAACTGCTTTGCTATTTCAAAAGCTATAAACCCACCCAATGAATAGCCCGCTATGGCGTAAGGCCCGCTGGGATAAGCTTTTAACATATCTGCTACATAACAAGCTGTCATTTGCTCCATGGTCAATGGAATGTCCATTTCTCTGTTGATACCTAATGCTTGTAGTCCAAATACAGGTTGGTCTTCATCCAAAAATTCACTTACAGAACGGAAAAGAATAACGTTCAAATCTGCACCATGAATAAAGAATACCGGAGGCTTGCTTCCCAATGTCTTCATGGGCACCAATACGTTCCATTCTTTGGCATTATCTACTTCTATATTGCTAACTGTCAGTTTTCGTGCCAGTGCTTCAATAGTACCATTTTCAAAAAGGGTAGCTATGGTCAGTCGTTTGCCGGTTTTCTTTTCGAGTGCTGTCATCACCTTTACAGCCAATAGCGAGTGCCCTCCCAATTGAAAGAAATCATCCAGTGGAGATAAGTCATCAACGCCCAATACCTCTGTCCAAACCGAAGCTACGAGCTTTTCTTCATGCGTCATGGCACGGTGTGCTTTCATTTTTTCTGATTTTCTTAACGCCGGCTTGGGGAGTGCTTTACGATCAATCTTTTTATTCGGGGTTAGAGGAAATTGCTTGAGCACTACAAAATCATCCGGCACCATATACTTGGGCAGCTGCGCATACAGATCTGCCTTCCATTGTTGTATTGTTTCCGGTTCTAAAAAGATTTCATTCTTCACAACCGGTTCTCTGATAAAATCATTCAACAATGCGTTGGGGTTAAGCGATACTTCTGGGATAACATAGTTGCGGTCGTTAGGTATCAACACCACATTAAAAAGTCCATCGGTACCATCCGTAGCCCAACGAATGTGAGCACGGTAATTCCATCGAGATGCTATATTCCAAAAATGCTCTGGTTGCCACCCACCTTCGATAGCTGCAATATGGTTTTTTATTCCGGATATCAATTGGTCTCCTGTGGCAGTAGTTAATTGTTGAAGCAGCGCATGGTCTTTAACGGTGCGGGCATTTGTAATGTTTTTTATTTCCAAAATGGAGGGTGGATGTTTTTGCAATCTTTCCTCCAATACCTCTATCGTACGAACATCTTTCCAATCTAGCACGGTATCCGATGCTACTGCTTTCATATCATTTCGTACGTATAACCAAATGTCGTAGTGGTACTTTGTCGTTTCGTTTAATGCCATTCCTCGGCGAAGTTGGATATCTACCCCTGATATTTCCGGTATGACCGATGGTAACAGATAAAAGAACATCGGATCTGCCACTAACTCTTCTTCAATGTGTATTCTGTTTTTAATTACGTCATTGAAGGCGTCAACAGTGGTTAACTCATCCGCACGATGAAGATAGTCTGTAGCGTGGTGCATTTTTAATGTACTCATGCCTTGCATATCGCCAATGAAAATGCAACCGCCCTTCTCTAATGCTTGTGCAGCTTTTGTAATAACCTCAATAAGGTATTCTGATGTAGGGAAATATTGTGCCACACTGTTTATCAGTACCAACTCCACCAACTGTTGACGACAAATGGCGAAATCATCTGCCGGCGACGTTGTGGCTTTCACATGTTGCCAACGAGTTGGTTCCTTGGAAATGGTTTTTTGAATAGCATCAATTGCGGTAGGTGCAAAGTCGGAAGCGAAATAGCGAGTAGATGAGGGTGCTAGCTCAAACAGCAACTGCCCTGCTCCACATCCTATTTCATAAATTCTTTGTGCGGAGATTTGTTTTATTCGGTCAACAGTGGTTTGCAGCCATTCTTGATGTTGTTGCGCTACTTCCGCAGTAGTTACCTCATCCAATACCACACTGTCCAGTGCGGAATGATCAAACATGTATTTCCCTTCCATTCCTTTCTTGTACAAGGCTTCCCAGCGCTCTTCCCAGCCAAGTGCCGCTATTGATGTTGCGGATTCATTAAGGGTAACGTAAGCTATCAATCGCTTGTCGCCGGGCATGTCTTCACGAGCTATCACTACAGCTTGTTTTACCGAATCCATACCTGATATTTTAGACTCAATTTCTCCTAATTCGATGCGGTGTCCTCTGAGTTTTATCTGAAAATCTTTTCGCCCTAAACACTGTATCTCTCCATCTGCTAGCATCTTTCCTAAGTCTCCGGTCTTGTACAGAATGATGGTTTCTTGCTGTTCATTAATGTAAGAAACAAACTTTTCTTTGGTAAGGTCTTCTCGGTTCCAATATCCTGCAGCTACACCTTCACCACCAATATAGATTTCTCCCACATGCTTTTCTTCAACAGGATTGTCGTTTTCATCCATAATATAGACCCAAGTATTATGAATAGGTCTTCCGATGGTAATGGGCTGCTCGGCTGATGTTATCTTTTTTATAGTGGACCAAATGGTAGTTTCTGTTGGACCGTACATATTCCACAGTTCATCACATAGAGGCAGCAGCATATCTGCAAGTGCTGCAGGCATTCCTTCCCCTCCGGACAATAATTTCATGGAGCGTTTCTTTTGCCAGCCTGCATCCAGCAGCATTTGCCAAGTAGAAGGCGTAGCTTGCATGAAGGTGGCTTGCGATTGCTCCATCAAATCCAATAACAAAGCTCCATCTCTTGCGGTATTGCTATCTGCAATGATTAGCGTAGCACCCGTAACCAATGGTAAAAACAATTCTAACCCTGCTATATCAAAAGAAATAGACGTAATCGCCAGAAGCTTGTCGTATTGCTGAATGCCCGGCGCCTCTTTCATGCTCCACAAAAAGTTAACCAGGTTGCCATGCGTTATCATTACACCTTTGGGGTTTCCTGTAGAGCCGGAGGTATAGAGTACATAGGCTAAAGAACTACCATCGATAGCCGGCAAATCCAATGGTTGTGTCACTACGGGTAATGCTATCCAAATATCTTCAACGATGACTTTTAATATCGCTTCACTTCCAATCGTTTTATTGCTTCTTGAAGTAATGAGCATCTTTGCTGCTGCATCTTGAAGCATAAAGGCCTTGCGTTCTTTGGGATAGTCCGGGTCAATGGGCAAGTATGCAGCACCCGTTTTCAATACAGCCAATATCGATACCAGCATCTCCAATGATCGATCTAAGGCAACAGCTACGATGTCTCCTTTTTTTACTCCTTTATCTATTAAATATGCGGTCAATCGATCTGATTGCTCTTGCAGTTGTTGGTAACTAAGTGAGATGCCATTGCAACTAACAGCCGTTTTATTATGATGCTCCGAAAAACTGCTTTGCAATAAACTATTCAGCGACCAAATAGAAGGTAACGATTGTATGCTACCGTGGCTGACGCTGGGCTTAGCAGCGCTATTGCTAATCAGTTCGCTTATTTTATTATTGGGGTCTGCAATGGCTTTGGTTAAGATGGCTTCCAACTGACGGTTAAAAGAAACAATGGTGGCCTCCTCAAACAAGTCGGTGTTATACGACCATTCCAATATCATTCCACCCTGCGCATCCGTAGCATTAAGGTATAGTTCGAAATTTTCGAATGCTCGAGGGTTGCTAATCAGTTTGGTTTGAATGCCCTTAAACGAAATCGCTTTTTCCATGCCCAAGTCTATATTGAGCATAACCGGTGCTAATGCCACTCGTGAAGCATCTCTAGGTATGTATAGTTTTTTTATCAGCTCCCCAAACGTCAGTCGCTGGTGTTCGTAAGCATCCAGTACTTCTCCTTTTCGCTTTTTTAGATAGTCTATAAAAGTTTGTCCAGGGTCTATGGTCGTGCGAAGCGGAAGTAAGTGAACGCAATGCCCTATGACATCGTCCAACCCGGAAGCCGCTTGTCCTGCAGCCGGCAGCCCAACAATCAGTTTTTCTTGTTGTGTAATTTTATATAACAACACTTCAAACAATGCCAATATGGTTGTCACCATGCTGGTACCGGCTTGAGCACACAAGGCTTTAATCCCTTCTATATGAGATGTAGCAAGGGTTTGGTCTATTCTATTGCCGCGATAGGTACGTGGCGACTGGCGTGGATGGTCGGTGGGCAAATCCAAAAAAGGGATATCATCCGAAAATTGCTGTAACCAATATGCTTCGTTTTGTTGATACGCTTCCGACTCTTTGTAGGCAGTATCTACCCATGCATAATCGCTTATCTGCATGGTGGTAGTCATTGGTGCAGTGTTAAGTTCAGCAAAAGAGTTGTATAATTTACTAAGCTCCCCCAATATGACGCCTAACGACCAACCATCACCAACTATATGATGTATCAACAGTGTGAAGATATGCTCCTCTGCAGAAAGGCGATGTAG
Source organism: Bacteroidota bacterium (assembly GCA_029573235.1). Taxonomy (GTDB): domain Bacteria; phylum Bacteroidota; class Bacteroidia; order Chitinophagales; family Chitinophagaceae; genus JAFIGV01. The sequence continues at coordinate 20,989 of JAKQGX010000013.1, read as the reverse complement.
AAACACCTTAAACAAAGGGCCTTCGTATATATCTAATAAGGTTTGAGCAATTTCTTTTTGAAACGATTGAAAAAGAACATCGGGAGTACCAGCATTCGACCAATCTACAATGGATAATGTGGCAGGACAGTCGTTGTAAATAATGACATATTCACCATTGGGACTAATGGTTGCCCTCAGTGCTTCGTGCTTTTGTATTAAGGTTGTAATGGCTTTTTCTAAGGCTGCTACATGCAGTTTGCCGGACATCTTCAATGAAAAACTTTCATTATAAGCTTTATTGGCATCATCTCCGCCAATAGCACAAGAAAGCCATATCTCACGCTGTGGCTCATTCGTGTGTATTACTTTTTCGATATTTCGTCCCTCCGAAAAAGGGTTGTAGGCTACCGGTAAAAGTGTAGGCATATACTAGTTTTCATTTTAGTATTCAGGCTATCCTCCAAAAAGTGCGCCACGCCCCGCATGTAGCATGAATGAGTATAAGACACAATTATAAGAAATAATAGCAAGAATAAAGAGGAAGCAAAGTTCCACTTACAATATTCCCATTACTTGAAGATAGCTTCCGGCTTGGTTTTCATTGGGTACAAACCAAGCCGGATTTCCATCGACATCCTTGCCCAGTTCTGCATGGGGCACAGGAGGCGTATTAATATTCCTTCCTTTCTCAGGTGCGGGATGTTTGTAGTAAGGTATGAGTTGATGTTGCTTTAACTCCAAAATACTTTCTTCAAAACAGCTAATAATGGCATGCAAATCGGCTTCTTGATGAGCCATTGTTACAAAGCAAGGAAATCCTTCTACAATATGAATACCCTTATAACGCATCAAAACAAACAACAATTCTGAATACGGAAACTCTTCCAAATAATGGATACGCCATATCGAGCAAAACTGCGCTATGTACATAGGCACATGCAGTTTTCTACAAATATGGTTGAGGGAATCAGCCAAGAATTTCCCTTTTGCATTTAGTTCTTTTTGCAAGTCGGGACCTTGGCTTTTGAAATATTGTAACGTAGCTTTTGCAGTTGCCAATGCTAGTGGATGTCTTACGAAGGTACCTGCAAAATAAGTGACGCCTACTTCGGGAACAGAGTCATCACCAAACTGCCACCAACCACCATCTAAGGCATCCATATAGTCCTTCTTACCGGCAATAACTCCTACCGATAATCCGCCACCAATCACCTTGCCATATGTAGCCAAGTCGGCACGAATGCCAAACATTTCTTGAACACCACCGGGATGAAAACGGAAACCGGAAATTATCTCATCAAATATCAAGATGACATTTTCTCGTTCCGTAATCTTCCGAAGTCTTTTCAAGAAGGTAACCGGCTGAAAATCGCACCGACGGCTCTGTACAGGCTCTACTAAAACAGCGGCAATCTCTTCACTTCGCGCTTCGATGATGCGCAAGGTTTCTTCTGTTCCATATTCTAAAAACAACATATTCTGTACCGATTCGGGCATGATGCCTGGAGCCGCAGGATAGGTTTTGTGTTGCTTGCTGCTTCTGGCAATTACCTCATCGTTGATACCATGATACGAACCGGTGAAGGCAATAATAAGTGAACGTCCGGAAACGGTACGAGCGATGCGCATAGCTCCCAAAACGGCTTCTGAACCGGTATTGCACAATGCCGCTCTATCAAAATGTGTAAACTCACAAATCAATTGACACACTTCTCCGGAGAGCACATGCTGCGGGCCTATTTCATAACCGGTATGAATTTGTTGTATTAAGGCTTCTTTCAAAAAATCGGGTTGGTAGCCCAGCATGTTGGAGCCAAAACCATTTAGTGCGTCGATGTATTCATTACCATCTATATCCCACAAACGACTACCTTTCGAACGGTTGGCAACAATAGAATAAACCAACTCTTTGGTGCCGGGTTTAAAACCGGATACCACTCTGGGGTCGGCCATATGTGCCCGGTGTTGCTGGGTGTAATCTTTACTGCCTTTTGTTTTTTGATTATAGTTATTCGTCAAGGCATCCAGATATTCTTGTTGAGAAGGGTTTAAGGTCGTTACTTTCTTTTCAATGCGAGCAATGGCACCAAAGGGTTTTTTTATTTCATTTTCCTCTTCGGAGGATAGCTTGGTTAATGATATTTTTTGGACACCGGTATCTTGTACCGTTCTTTCTCCTTGCGCGTTTAGCGAAGCAATATAGTTGGACAAAAGAGCTATCGTATGCAGTTCATCATTTAACTGCCGAAACGATACGGCTACTGCAAATTGTTTCTTCAACATCAACGCCACTTGCGTCAACGAAAGGGAATCAAGACCCAATTCCATAAAGCCACTTTCAGGAGCTGCACTGCTAACATCTATACCGGATGCACCCTCAATGATTTCTTTGATTCTTGTAATAATATCTTGCGTATCGATGAGTGTGGTAGTAGTGGGGCTAACAAGTAGCGGTTCCTCTTCTTGCAATGTTGCCGCAGGGGTCATGGCAATGGACTCTTTGGCTTTTGCATCCAACCAATATTCCTTTCGATCGAATGCATAGGTAGGCACACTATCCAAACGCTGACAAGCACTTTGTTGATAATACGCATTCCAATCCGGTTCAATACCGTTGATCCAAAGTTGCCCCAATGCGTTGGCAATGGCGATATCGGATGACAACAAGGATTCTTCTTTTTCAATAGATGTAATAACCGGTATAGGCTTGCCAATGGTTTGCTGACGCGCAAAAGTGCTGACCGATTTGCCCGGACCTATCTCTATAAAAGCATCGTATGAAGCCTCCAACAATTGGCGCATGGCGGTATCAAACAATACGGGTTGTCGTAAGTGTTTGGCCCAGTAAGCTGGGTCTGTAGCATCCTTCGATTGCATCCATGCACCCGTAACGGTGGACATAATTGGTATCAACGGCTCTTGCAAATTGATTGTTTTCACAATGGCTTCGAACGGTGCTATGGCTTCCTCCATCATGTACGAATGGAAGGCATGGCTAGTGGCTATCACCTTACATGGAATATCTTTCTCTTTCAGCGTTTCACTCAATGCAGTAATAGCTTCTTGCGTTCCGGCCAATACACTAAGGTTCGGACTATTTTCTGCTGCCAACTCAATGGTATCATTGATATAGTCACGAATGGATGCTTGTGGCATTCGTACCGATAACATGCTACCATTCGGCAATTGGTACATCATTCGACCACGAGTGGCTATTAATTTCAACGCATCGCGTAAAGAGAAGACACCGGCAAAGTAAGCCGCCACAAATTCTCCAATACTATGTCCCACCATTGCTGTTGGGAATATCCCCCAATTCATCCACATCTTTCCTAACGCATAACCAATGGTAAAGAGAATAGGCTGACTGTATTGAGTTTGATTTATTTTTTCTTTTGCAACGTCTGTATCTGCAGGAGGGTATAAAATGTCTAATATCGACTCACCTAAAAACTCCTGAAGCATTTCGGTACATTCATTTACCGCCTCTCTAAAAATAGATTCCGTATCGTAAAGCGACTTACACATGTTGATGTATTGATCGCCCTGACCGGGAAACATGAATACGAGTTGTTGCGGCAAGTGCTTTACTGCTTTCGTATGTGCTCCTATCGAAGCACTATTTTTCAGAGCCTCTATCATGCCCTTGTTGTCGGAAGCTACTGCAAAACGCCTATGCACAAAGGGTTTCCTCGTACTATTCAGCGTATAAGCTACATCTTGCAGCCCAACTGAAGGGGCATCTGAAAGATAATGTACCATACGGTCATTAAAACCTTTAAGGCTGTTTTCTGTTTTTGCTGACCAACAAAACAATTGGATCCTTCGCACCTTGGAAAGGTCGGATGGACTTGGCGGCTCTGTTGCTTCACAAAGAATCACATGCGCATTGGTACCACCTACCCCGAAGGAGCTAACGCCTGCAACCCTTACCCCTTCAGCTTTCCAGGGTTGCAAGGTAGTATTGACATAAAATGGACTGTCGGCAAAATCAATATGAGGATTGGGCGTACTAAAATTAATAGAGGGTGGCAGTTGCTGATGGTATAATGCCAAACAGGTTTTGATGAATCCCGCAACACCAGCAGCAATGGTCAAATGTCCAAAATTGCCTTTCACCGAACCGATGGGGCAATATTGCTTGGCTTGCTGTTCTCCAAATGCTAACTTCAATCCTTCTATCTCAATCGGGTCGCCGAGAGGAGTAGCCGTACCATGTGCTTCAATATATCCGATGTAGTCTGCTGTTAGTTGCGCATCTTGTATGGCTAATGAAATAGCAGCGGCTTGTCCTTCTGCGCTTGGAGCGGAAAAACTGCCTTTGCCTCCACCATCATTGCTAACTCCTATTCCCTTAATAACAGCATAAATAGTATCTCCATCTTTTATGGCTTGTTCTTTATGCTTCAACATCACTGCCCCTACTCCATCACTAAAAGTAGTGCCGGTAGCAGCTGCATCAAATGGGCGACAATGCCCGTCTTTACAAAGCATGGCACCTTCTTCGTATAAATGCCCCGAATGCATCGGAACGGTTATTGAGGCGCCGCCGGCAATGGCCATCTCGCATTGCCCCGACCGAATGCTTTGTACGGCTTGTGCAATGGCTACTAATGAAGAGGAGCATGCCGTTTGGATATTCACCGCGGGACCTTTTAAGTTGAGGGCATAGGATGTATGTGTGGCGACATAGTCTTTGTCGTTTACCAGCGTCGTTTGCAACTGTCCTGCTTGCTCTATTAAATCCGGGTGTGCCAGTACATTCTGTACAAAGTATGTATTGGAATTTACAGCTGCAAAAACGCCAATGGTTGCATCATGCTTATTATTGGCATAACCGCTACTTTCTATTGCCTCCCAAGCTACTTCTAAGAATATCCGTTGCTGTGGATCCATGAGTCTTGCATGGTTGGGGTTGATACCAAAGAAAGTAGCGTCAAAAGTTTTTACGTTCTTCAATATACCGCGCGCTTTCACGTAAGCCGGTTGCTTGATGATTGCCTTCGGTATTGTTTCATCCAGTTCGTTTTCATCAAAGAAATGAATCGTTTCTTTTCCCTCTACTAACAATTCCCAAAATTCCTGTATCGTCTCAGCACCTGGAAAACGCCCTGCCATGCCTATTACGGCTACTTCATCACTATCCCCTTTTAGCATTTTTGCATTTTTCTTCACTACGGTTTTACCATCTATATGTGCTGCTAAGGCTCGAATAGTTGGGTATTGATACAATTTTACGGCTGCTATTTTTACTTCCTTTTTTCTTAGCAAGGTGGTCACCTTTAATACCGAGAGAGAAGCGCCTCCGATTTCAAAAAAGTTATCGTTTATTCCTATTGGGTCGATGCCTAATACATCGGTCCATAGTGTTGCCAATAGTTTTTCGGTAGCTGATACCGGTGCTACATAAGCCTGTGATGCAGTTGCGTTGGTAGTGGGTTCTGGCAGGGCTTTGCGGTCTATCTTGCCACTGGCAGTTTTGGGTATTTCATCCAACCATACCAACAAGGAAGGTATCATATACTCTGGCAAGAACCGCTTTAGATATGCCTTTATTAGTGCCGTATCTTTTTCCGCTTTTCGTGCTACTAAATAGGCTACCAGTTGAGGGTTCTGTGTGTTTTTACGATATACATTTACGACTGCTTGAGCTATTCCTTCATACTGTAACAAACAATTTTCTATTTCCCCTAACTCTATACGATAGCCACTGATTTTTACTTGCTCATCCATTCGCCCCAAAAATTCAATGGTGCCGTCTGGTAATCGTTTTGCTAAATCTCCGGTCTTATATAAACGAATAGAACTTGCTTCAGTAGGGGTATAAGAAATAAATTTTTCAGCGGTTAGCTCCGGTTGATGGATATACTCTTTTGCCAATACCACACCACCAATAAACAAGGCAGCAGGAGTATTGGTAGCGACTTCCTGATTGTTTTCATCAAGCAAGTAAATATGTGCACCTGTAATAGGGGTGCCAATCGATGGAAGTTCTGCCCATTCATTCGGTGCACCTTGTAGTGTAAGGCTGGTTACTACATGCGCTTCGGTGGGTCCGTATTGATTAATAAGCCGGGCTTGCGGCAACTGTGTAAAGAACTCCCGAACGGATGAAGAAACCTTCAATTGTTCTCCGGCTGTAATAACTTCTTTGAGTTGTGATGGATACAATGACACCGTAGTTGCCATATCGCAAATGGCTTGTAGCGCCACGAAAGGCAGAAAAATACGGTTGATATTCGTAGCAGCGATATATTGCAACAAGCCTTCCGCATCCAGTTTCAAATCTTCGTTGATAGTACACAGTGTACCGCCTGTTGTCAGTGTTGCAAAAATTTCTTGAAATGAAACATCAAAAGTAAGTGGCGAAAAATGAAGCGTCTTTGAGCCAACACCCATCAATGAATCCTGCATCTGCCATGCAATTAAATTATCCGAGGCAACCCGATTCATGAGCACACCTTTTGGTTTGCCGGTAGAGCCTGATGTAAAAAGCACGTAAGAATAATTACCGTTGTGCGTGGGAGCTACCCATGCAGGGTCATACGACTGAATGAGCTCTCGTTGTGCTGCCAAGAGCCATGTTTGTTGTTGTGGAAACAAGGGTAAATAACTTGGTTCCGTAAGAACGCCTTTGGGCTTCCCATCTGCCAGCATATGAGCTATGCGCTCCGCAGGGAAAGCAGCATCGATAGGCATATAGGCGGCTCCAATTTTTTGCAAGGCAATGATGGCAACTATTCTATCAAAAACATTATCCAAACAAATGGCAACGATATCATTGGCAACTATTCCTTGAGCAATAAAAAACTGAGCGAGTTGATTGCTCTTCTCGTGAAGTTCTCTGTAGCGGAGCGATGTGCCATCACTATGCAAGAGTGCAATATGGTTTGGGTATTGCGCCGCGATGTTTTCAAATGAGTAAGTACGGTCTAATAAAAAATTTTCAGGGAATGTGTTCATAAAGTAAATAGTGTCTGAAAGCCAAATATTATCTGCTACATCATAGCATTGCGAATTTTATGCAATAACCAAATCCTATCCTGACAAAGATAATAGATAACGCTTGTAATAACAACACCTTCTATTGCATGGGCAATTACTACCAATGAATTGCCACTGGTAGCTTATGAAGTAATCTTCGCTGTTCAATATTGCCTTTAAGCTGCTTATTTCAATATCATTATAAACTCCCTATTTTTACAAAGGATAGCACTATTTATCACCCAATTGAAACCAGTTGAAAATATGTTTTCAAAAACCTGTGAATATGCCATACGAGCCATGATATTCCTTGCACAAAAATCGGTGGGGGGCAAACGAATTGGCATCAAAGAGATAGCCAAGGGCTCCGGAGCCCCGGAATACTTCATCGCAAAAGTGATGCAGAATTTATGCAGAGAAGGTTTGGTACAATCCATGAAAGGACCTCGTGGTGGGTTTTATTTGAGTGAACAAAATGCACAATGCTCCATTGCCGATATTGTCAGAGCGGTAGATGGAGATGCTATCTTCACGGCTTGTGGATTGGGATTACACCAATGTTCGGAAGCCAACCCATGCCCCATTCACCATGAGTACAAAGGCATTCGCGAAGCTACCAATCAAATGCTTGAAAGTGCCCAACTCACCAGCTTTAAAGACGAACTCGACAACCAAAAATCTTTTTTGAAACTACATTAAATACCATAGACGAGCCATGCCACAAAAGGATATTGAAAACTTAGAGGACATCCAACTGTTGGTAGATAGCTTCTACCAAAAAATAAGAGAGAATGATTTGCTGGGCGACATCTTCAACAACGTCATACAAGACCGTTGGCCGCAACATTTAAAAAAAATGTACAGCTTTTGGCAAACGGTATTATTAGAAGAAGAACGTACCTACTTTGGTGCTCCCTTTCCACCACATGCCAAGCTGCCCGTAAAAGCACAGCATTTCGATGAATGGCTGCGGCTATGGCACGAAACTGTAGATGGTTATTTCTGTGGCATACGTGCTGATGAAGCGAAGTGGCGGGGGAATAAAATGGCTGCTTTATTCCTTCATAAAATTGAATATTATCAAAGTAGAGGTGCTCAATCGTTATTATAATCAATCGCACATTCCATAAGCCAATCTACAGTATTTCAACGGCTGGAACTTTCAAGTTTAAACTATAACCATCATTTGAATTGTCCATAATTTATTAACCAGATAGCTTCACAAAACCGTGTCCATGTTTAAAGACAAAACCTATTTCATATCCGGTGCCAGCAGGGGCATTGGAAAAGCTATTGCTTTGCGACTGGCAACCAGTGGTGCCAATATTATCATTGCCTCCAAATCGATAGCAGAACAACCCAAATTGGAGGGCACCATCTTTACGGCAGCTGAAGCAATAGAGAACGCGGGTGGTAGGGCTTTACCTATTGCTTGCGATGTACGTGATGAGGAAAATATTATTGATGCTGTGCAAAAAGGCGCTGCTCATTTTGGTGGTATCGATGGAGTTATAAACAATGCTTCTGCCATCTCTCTGACCAATACAGAACAAACTACTGCCAAACGATTTGACCTTATGTACGACATCAATGTGAGGGGTACCTTTTTAGTTACCAAACATTGTCTCCCTTTTTTGAAAGAGTCTCGTCACGCGCATATCCTTACCTTATCTCCGCCCTTAGATATGCAAGTAAAATGGTTTAAAGATTCCGTTGCCTACACCATAAGCAAATACAATATGACCATGCTGACCTTGGGCTGGGCTGCCGAGCTGCAAGCGTATGGCATTGCTGCCAATGCACTATGGCCGGCTACCACTATTGCCACTGCTGCTATCAACAACTTATTGGGTGGCGACTATCTGATGAAGCGTAGCCGGAAGCCAGAGATTGTAGCCGATGCCGCTCATTATATTTTACAACAACCCCCCACTACTTATACGGGTCAACAATTGATAGACGAAGCAGTGTTAAGGCAAGCCGGAGTTACCCAATTTGAGCATTACTCGGTAGTGCCGGGTGCCGACTTGCAAAAAGATTTATTCTTAGATTAAAATACTTTTCATCATCCCAACTCATCATCACCCACACTCCTTATTATTTTCCATCGTGACAACACCGTCTATCTCATTTCAATATCGTTTAGAGGATTTGCCGAAAACAGTTGAGGCTTTTTGGCAATGGGCAAAACCTTACCGAATTATTGCTTTTGATGGAAATATGGGTGCTGGCAAAACCACCTTCATACATGCGCTTTGCAACCTATTGCAAGTGCAGGATGTGGTGAGCAGTCCTACCTTTTCATTGATTAACGAATATCGTTATCAAGACGATGGAGTATCGCGCATCATTTACCACATGGATTGGTACCGTATCGACAATGAAGAAGACGCTATACAAGCCGGTATGGAAGATGCCGTGCTGGGGCAAGCCGATTATTGTTTTATAGAATGGGCGGCGAAGGCGAAATGTTTATTACCACGCCCGTTTTTGAATGTATCCATCACTACCATCAGCCCGCAAGAGAGAATAATGAATTGTACGGTCATAATGTAGTGCAATTGCCTAAAAGAGATGTCTTCAAGTATATATTCTTTTCGCTACTGACAGAACTTTCCTAATTACTTATTACTTTAGACACATGCATTTGATTGATGCGTTCATAAAGGGTATTTTGATAGGACTATTTATGGCCATTTCTGTTGGCCCAACCTTGTTCGCTGTGATTCGCTATAGTATTTATCATAGCTATAAGTCGGGATTGGCGTTTGTATTGGGGGTTTCGGTTAGCGATGCCATGTATGTTACGATGGCCAATGTAGCCGTTACTTGGTTGGAGTTGTTGCACGAATACGAACGATATATTGCTTATGGAGGCGCTATTGTATTAATCATGGTGGGCGGTGCCGGAATGTTGAAAAAATACAAACCGCAGCGACCTTCTACCAAACCACTTCCGGTGGGTGGAGGGCATTATTTCAAAATATGGCTCTCCGGTTTTTTAATCAACACCATCAACCCGGGTGTTATCATTACCTGGCTTGCAGCCGTAACGGCAACGGCCAACACATCGGTATCTTATCGAGTTGTACTGTTTGGCACTTGCCTGGCGCTCATTTTGTCCATCGATTTTTTAAAAGTTTTTTTAGCAGACTCTATTCGTAGGAAACTAACCCTGCGTAGAATCATGTACCTGCAACGCTTTTCAGCGATTTGCATTTTTGCTATTGGCGTAGCTTTATTGCTCTCTACAGCATTTAACATTCATTTCAAAAAGAAAGGAGCATCGAGTTACCGGACACCGCAGGAGCAATATGAATATCGAGGTAGCTTGCTATAAACGGCTACTGTTTCCATCGCAAAGCATAACTGAAGTAAACTCCAAAATCGAAAGTGGTACTCTTCTCTATTTTACCATAACCTGCTACGTAGTTGGGCGGCAGCTCGGTAAAAGCTTTGGGATTCATTAAAAAATTGGCACGTAAGTTATAGCCGGCAAAGAACCCACGAAACAACTCTACCCTCGTTCCCACACCTAACGATGCCCAATGTGCTACACTTTTTTTTGCCGGAATTGTGCCGGTGGTGGTACCCCAAAAGTTATCTTGCAGGGTGAAAGTGGCTGCATTACGTGTGATGGGGGCTATGCCATACCGTAGTCCGATATGCACCATATCCCAGTCTTGCGGAAAGAGGCGTAGCAACATACTTTTATCAATTCCTATTCTTACAAAACTGTTGGTAGCCGTATATTTCAAGTCGGTATTGTCAAAATTAGCGCCTCCCTTACCGGCTTCTAAAGCCAGATAAACTTCGTTTTTCCAATAATAATCCAAGCCGGCTTCGTAATGGGTACGGTCTTTTAGTATCATGCTTACTACCGGACTACTAACATTGATGGAGAGTCTAAGTTGGTGATAGCCCGGACGTATCTTTTTCACCTCCGCTTTAGCAGTGCTATCTCCACTGTCTTGTGCCCACACCGTTACCGAGAAGCAGCACAACAAGAGTGTGTTAATAATATACTTTGACATGTTCCGGAGTATTGGCATCGTTGTTTACTTCTGCATTATTGATTTTCACCGAATCGATTGCATAGGTTGTGGTGGTAATATTTTTCAGCAAAAAGAAATAAGAGTATCCGCAAGAATTGGATAAAAAATGTAAGCTCCTTTGGTAGTAAAATGTCATCGTGTCTGCAACACCCGTGCTAGAATCGGGCACTATCATATAACGACAAGTATCTGCCACAGAGGATAAGACCATGCTGAGCTTTGATGACTTATCTGCAAAGCGCAATCCTCGCAGGGTATCCTTGCTAATGGCTATCAACAAGGGTTTGGGAAGTAGGGTGTCGATGGTATTACCGGCTGTATCTACAGTGTAACTCCCTATTCGGGTGATGGTCTGTTTGGGAAGCATACAGGGATCTCTGTCGATGCTACAAGCAGCGATAAACATCAAGCAACCTACCCATAAGGTGTAAAGCAATATTGTTTTATTCATGGAGCGATAATAAGAGTTTGTCAATTTCGCTGATTACTTGTGTGATTTGCTTTTTAATTTGTTGCTTGTCATCTTCGGTCAATACATGATTTCCTAATTGTTGAGCCGCTACTTGCTGTTCCAATCCATCAAACTGTGTATTCAAAGCTGCTAATTCTTGTGTTTGCTTCGCAAGAGTAGTCTTCAATTGCCGATTTTCTTTTTTCAGCTCTTGGTATTTTTTCAGCAACTGCTGTACTTTCTGATGGAGGTACTCGAACTCTTGCATAGTGTTGCTATTGTCTTATGGTAGCATTCAATTTCGTTTCATAGTTTTTGATAAGTGCTTGCATGTGTGCCTCAATTTCCGTGTCGGTAAGCGTCTTATCTTTTAGTTGGAATCGATAGCTCAGTGCGTACGATTTTTTATTGTCGCCCAGTTTTTCATTTTCAAACACATCAAACACATGATAGTCTTGCAAGGCAAGTATCTGCAATTGGTCGGTAGCTTGTTGCACTTGTGCATAGGTTACGGCTTTATCAATAACTAATGCCAAATCACGTTGCACCGATGGATACTTGGGCACTTCGGCGTATTTGATTTTATGAGTTGCCGTCGCTTTTACAAACATGTCCCAATGTATTGTAGCAAAAAATACCGGCTGCTTGATGTCAAAACGTTTCAGTCTTTCGTTGTTTACTTTCGTTACTTGCGCTATCGTTTGGTTTTTGTATTTCCAAATAATGGTGTCTTCCACAATGCCGGTTTGTAGTTTATGAATACCATTTCGTAAAAAAATATTTTGCAATACCCCTTTTACATAATAGGCATCAAAAGGCTTTTGGCGCGTATTCCAAGCGGGTTCTTGCACATTGCCGGTAAACCACATGGCTAATTGTTCTTCTTCTATTTGACTACCATTGGAGGCATGATAGGTTTTCCCAAATTCAAACAACGAAAGGTTGGTGCTTTTACGGTTAATATTGTAACTCACTACTTCCAATCCGCTTTCTAACATGGAAGGGCGTAGTATATCCAACTCGCTGCTCAAGCTATTAATCATGGCAACCAATGTATCATTGCCCGGATAGTACTTGCTATTGGTAACCGAGTTGGTAACGATTTCCTGCAATCCTTGTGCACACAGCATCTCCGCAATTTTCTCTTTCAGTTTTCTATCGTTGGGCAGCGTGGGTAGTAAGGTTATGTTTAATTTTTCGGGGATGAAAATATTGTCCAATCCATCCAATCTTACAATTTCTTCTACGATGTCTGCCGGTTGTAATACATCCGCTTTATTGGAAGGAACCTCAATAGTAAATGTGCCTTCTTTTTCTGATACCGCAAATCCCAACGCCTTCAGAATGGTTTGAATGGTTTCATTGGTATAGGACTTGCCGCTGAGTCGGCAGATATATTCTTGTGTGGTAACAATGGTTACGCTTTTTAATGGAGCAGGATAATGGTCAATGATAGGTGATGTAATCGAAGCTCCTGTAAGCTCCACCATCCAATGGGCAGCACGCAACAAAGCCGGTATCACCAAGTTGACATCCACGGCTTTCTCAAAATGGGTGGCGGCATCGGTGCGCAGTCCGTGGTGTAGCGAGCTGCGACGAATATATTGTGGATTGAAATAAGCACTTTCTAAAAACACGCGTTGTGTGGCAGCAGTCACACCACTTGCAGCGCCACCATACACACCTGCCAAGCACATTGGGTTTTCGGCATCGCAAATCATCAGGTCGGTATCCGTCAGCTGAATGTCGTTACCATCCAGTGTTTTGAAGGTACTGCCACCCAAGCCGGTTTTTACTTGTATGCTCCTCCCTTTTATGGCATCTTCATCAAAGGCATGCAATGGTTGGCCATATTCATGTAATACAAAATTGGTAATATCCACAACATTGTTGATGCTTCTCATACCAATCGTTTGTAATTTTCTTTTGAGCCATTCAGGCGAATCACCAACAACTACTCCAGAAAAACTGAGTCCTGTATATCGCGGACAAGCATCTTCATTCTGAATAGTAATAGACAAGGGAGTGCCGGCCGTATGTTGAGGCAAGGTTGTCTCCGGCATTTTCACACGATGTTCGTTGCCGGTATGATGCGTCAGATAAGCACAAACATCTTTGGCTACACCAATATGGCTCATTGCATCCGAGCGGTTGGGAGTTAACCCAATATGAATAGCATATTCTGCTGCCGGTACATTGAAATAGGTTTTGGCTTTCTCCCCTATCGGTGCATCTTCCGGCAATATTAATATGCCGTTATGTTGGTTACCAAGTCCTATCTCATCTTCCGCACATATCATCCCTTCACTTAATTCACCGCGTATCTTAGCTTTTTTTATTTCAAATGCTTCACCTTGTGTGGGGTGTACTGTTGCCCCTACTGGAGCTACTACTACACGTTGACCTGCCGCAACATTGGGCGCACCACATACAATATGCAACGGAGTTTCGCTACCAATGGATACGGTGGTAACGCTTAGTTTATCAGCATTAGGATGCTTAGTACAAGTAAGTACTTCACCAATGACAAGCCCTTCCAAACTGCCTTTGATAGCTTCAACGGTTTCTACTTGTTCTACTTCAAGACCAATAGAGGTAAGGATTTTGCTGAGTTCGTTTATAGACAATTGTACCGGCAGGTATTCTAACAACCAGTTATAGGAAATAACCATTCTATTTTAGCATATTTTGAACAAAGATAGCTGATAATAGTGGAGTTTTTTTTCGATGCTGTATCGAAAGAAAAAGATGGATAGTTGCAACCATTAACTTGTATCCATCGATTCGAAAAACATTCATGCAAGCAAGGAAGTAATGATGCCCCGTCCTATTTCAATGGTGATGGTAGCGGCTATCAATATGCAATAGCTACCGCAGCAAAGTGCCTTTTAAGAGGTCTATTATTTTTCGATAGCTTGTAGTAGTGCTTCGTCATCCGGTTTTGTTGAAGGCGAGAAAATGGCTATTAATTTTCCGTTTTCGTCAATCAAGTATTTTTGAAAATTCCATTTCACCGAGCTGTTTTCAAAACCATTGTATTGCTTATCCGTTAGCCATGTGTAAATAGTAGCTTGATGGCTACCTTTTACAGAAATCTTTGCCGCCATTGGAAAACTTACGCCATAATTTTTTTTACAAAATCCGGCAATTTCTTCATTAGTACCGGGCTCTTGTCTCAAGAAATTGTTTGCCGGAAATCCAACAACGATCAACTTGTCTTTATACTTTTTATACAATGCTTCCAACCCTTCGTATTGCGGTGTGTAGCCACATTTGGATGCTGTATTCACAATCAAAATTTTCTTCCCTTTAAACGCTGCAAAATCAATGATGCCTCCCTCAAGTGCGGTTACTTTAAAGTCGTAAATGCTTCCGGGTATATCTTGCGGCTTTCTGTCTTTTGCGTTACAGCTTAGGTTAAAGAAATTAACGACCGTTGCAAAAATCCAAATGTATTTCATGGCAGTTTTTTCGATTAGTGTCACAAATGTACTAATAGAAACTGCGCTCTATTGCCCCGTAAAATACTTTTAATAAATAGCCTTATCGAAATGAGAAAAAGGATACCTTGCTGTAGAGGTAATCTATTATTATTCATTAACCATGGAGCCATCTTCTGATGATTGTTGATGCTTGCGCCACCAAATTACACCGATGGTTCCCAAGATGGTTAAGGGTAAGACGGCGAGAAAAAGGATGCCCTTATTCATACCCTTTGCCGCTCCATCTCCCAACTCAGAGGCTGTTTTACTACATACCGAACAACCTTGTGCATTACTAGTACTTACAGAAATAATACCTATAAACGCGATCAGGAATGTTATCTTTTTCATGCTGCTATGAATGGTGTGGTACAATCAACAAGGCTGCTCATTCTGCTTATTTTTTGAAACCTATTCGCTAGCAAACTTACGACATTACCACTATTCATCATCATCACAAAAGATAATGATTGCCTCGTTTTATTATTGATAATAGGGTGAAATCATCAAATACACAATAACCCCGGTAATGCTTACATATAGCCACAATGGGAAGGCAAAACGAGCTATCTTTTTATGCTTGGCATATTCTCCGGTTAGGGCACGATAGGCAGTAAATAATATAAAAGGTAGGATAATGGCTGCTAAGAAAATATGTGTAATCAGTATGAAGAAATAGAAATACCGGATGTTCCCTACTCCTCCAAATTTAGTATCTCCCGAAAGCAAATGATGCGTGATATAAGAGATTAAAAAAGCTACGGAAAGCATTATAGCGGCAAGCATTATCTTTTTGTGTGCTACAAAATTTTTGTTTTTTACGGCTATAAACCCTGCAATCAACAAGAGGCTCACCATTGAGTTGATAACGGCATTTATCAAAGCAAAAATATGTACGTCAAATCCCAAATCGACTTCCCACTTTACCTTCGAAAGCAGGACAATGGCAGCAAATACGGTGAACGAAATAGTAATAATCAGCAGTCTTGCTTGTTTGTCGTTTTTTTTTAGAACCGGTTTCAAATTCATGGCAATCTATTTTTTCTTTTTCTCCATTGTCAATAAGGATACATCATAAGCACATTTGCTGACGGCAGCCGTATCTAACCCATCATAGTAGCCTCTGATATATCTATCAGCGTCCAGTACAATCAACTTTTGTGAATGGATGATATCGTTTTCATCACCATCACCCGGCTGAACCGACAAGCCAAGTTCATTTCTGGCAAAGTCATAAATAGCCCCTTTATCACCGGTAAGAAACCACCATTTATCATGATTCACACCGTACGAATCGGCGTAGTGACGCAAACGAGGAAAAGAATCCACGGTGGGGTTAACTGTAATCGAAACGAGTTGCACCAACTCATCTAAACCAATACCTCGCTTAGGTCGCTTGCGAAAAGCGGTATGTAATACTTTCAAGTTGCTTGTCAGCCTTGGGCAAATGGATGGACAAGTGGTAAAAATAAAATCAATGATAATGATTTTCCCTTTCAGGTCGTTGTTTAATGACACTGGTACCCCCAGTTGATTCACCAAAGAGATATCTTTCACTTGATGGAATATCGAATCGCCCTTCTCTACCTTATCCAGTCGGTAGCGTAGCGGCATGTGAATCGTGCTATCTCCCAACGATTTCATGACGAAGTAAAAAGATAGCGGCAGCAAAAATGCCACCGCTAAACCCACTAAAAAACGTTTGTTTTTCTTTTTGTTTTGATTCATTTATTGGCTCTAAAGAATGTACTTACTTAACGGGAGTGTTCGTATTCATGAACAACCAAAAACTACCATCCGCCAAGAAAGCAATAATGAACCAAATAAAGAACATTAAAGGCACGAGTATCATCATGATAAAGTCTTTCACTTCATCACCCAAGTGCATGAATACGGAAACAATATAACCCGCTTTCAAAATGGTTAATGCCAAGAACATAGTAGCTACTAACCACGATGGCATGTGATGGCTAAAGAACATACCCATGATAACTTCTGCCACGGTAACAACCAGTAGAATCCAAAATACTTTCCAAATTCTCCCGATTTGTTTTTTGCTTTCGGCAGATTTTACATCTTGATTAAAATGGTGGTTTAAAACACCGGAATACAGTTTGGATTGGTCGCCTTCGTAATAATGTAGATTGCTATCGTTATGATGATGAGACATAATTATGCTGTTTATTTTTTATATAATACTATTAATGAAATGGAGAATTAAAGTAGGTAGAAACAAGTGAATACGAATACCCAAACCAAATCTACAAAGTGCCAATACAATCCTATTTTTTCTACCATTTCGTAGTGTCCACGTTTTTCGTAAGTGCCATTCACCGTATTGACCAATGCAATTGATAAAAGTACAATACCACTCAATACGTGCCCACCGTGGAAACCGGTGATGGTAAAGAAGTAATTATAAAAATCGTGGCTGGCTTGCAACCCGGCACCCGTGGCAAAAGTGGCGTGCGAAGTAGCTTTTGCATTAAAGAAATGCTTGATCGTTTCAATGGGAGTGCTGGCATCCGTAAAAGAACCCCACCAAGCACCTTGATGATGTAAGTGTGTCCATTCCCATGCCTGGCAACCTAAGAAACAAATACCGCCTAAAATAGTCCACAACAACCATTTGGTAACACCAGCTCTATCGCCATAGTGTCCGGCATGTACCGCTAACACCATCGTTACCGAACTCATGATGAGGATAAAGGTCATTAAACTTACAAATAAGAGCGGAAGGTTGGCTTCTCCCATAAAGGGGAATGAGTGGAAAACCTTATTGGGGTCTGGCCAAACGGTGCTAAAGAAACGTGTAGAACCATACGAAATAAGGAACGCTCCGAAAGTAAATGCATCAGAAAGAAGGAAAATCCACATCATCATTTTTCCATAACTCACATTGAAAGGCGAGCGCCCTCCTTGCCATGCATTATTTTCTGCTGATACTGTTGCTGTAGGTTGTTGTGTCATATAATTGTAAAAGAAGTAAATTGACTGTAAATTTTAAAAAGTTTTTATTGATAAGCGAGAAAGAATACAAATAAATATATCCATAATGCATCGACAAAATGCCAATAAGTACCTACCATTTCCAATCCGGTAGCGCTGTATTCCTTTATCTTACGGCGATATGCTCTGAAATATACGATAGCCAATGCTACGACACCACCAAGAATATGTAGTAAGTGCATGCCTGCAATGACAAATAAAAAAGACTCACTTGGGTTCCCATTCACTTTTACAGGGTAGCTATTTTCTCTTTGTGCACCATTTTCTTTTACAAACTGTACGGCACCATCATATACTACGGTTTGAGGTTGATGATAGAGTTGGTAAAAGCCTACAAACTGTAGCATTCCAAACAATATTCCCAACAAAAGCGTTAGCAATATTAAGGTTCTGAATCTGGGAATTGCTCTTTGTTTAAATGCCCTTATCCCCAAGGCAATAGTAACGCTACTGGCAACTATCACAAAAGTAGATACCCAAAATATACCCGGCAAATGAAAGGAACGCCAATTTCCCTGCGATTCTTTTACTACATAGGCACTGGTAAAGCCTGCAAACATCATAACGATGCTGCTTAGGGCAATCCACAATGCAAACTTTTGAGGGTGAACCGTTCTTCTCTGCGCCGTAACTTCCATAATATGCAATAACTAAATTTATATTTTATCAATCAACAGTGCCAGTAACACTACCGGTAAATAAATAAACGAGGTAAACATGAGTCGTTTAGCTGACTTATGATCGTTGTGTTTAAAAAATAATACTGCGGCAATAAAATAGGCAATTCCACAGGCAATAGCCATAGCCATGCCTATATATCCACTCATTTTTATTTCATTTGCCAAAATTGCCAACGGAATCAACGGAATGCAATACAACATACATTGTAAACCGGTAAATTTTGTTTTACCTTCTCGGGAAGGCAGTAAATAAATACCGGCTTTGCTATAGTCTTCAAAACCGACCCAAGCAATAGCCCAAAAATGGGGGAACTGCCAAAAAAATTGGATAAAAAACAATACCCATCCTCCGGCATTATCAAAACTCAAAGAATTGGTTGCTGCTACCCAACCGATTAGTGGCGGGAAAGCTCCGGGAATTGCTCCAACAAAAACGGCAATGGGGCTAATTTTCTTCATGGGGGTATAGGCAAATGCGTATAATAGCATTGAAACGAAACTCAGCACCCCTGTGGTAACATTAAAAAAGTATCCGAGCAAAAATACGCCTGCCATGCCGGTGAGGATGGCAAATATCCATGCTTCTTTGGTGTCCATACGCCCATCGGGCAAAGGGCGACGCATGGTGCGACGCATATATTTATCCGAATCTTTTTCGAGTATTTGATTGATGGTATTTGCCCCTCCGGTTACCAACATACCACCTAAAAATAAGAGGATGACTTCCCGCCAAACAAACTGTACACCCGGCGCCAACAAATAACCCACTACGCTAGAAAATACCACCATTGTACTGAGATTGGGTTTCATAAGAAGTCCAAAATCTCGAATACGGTTAAAAATAAACATGGAATCTTTAGCTTTAACTATCGGCTCTTGTTGCAACATTCTTTGCGCTGATTGTTGGAAATTGAAAAGAGTTACAAAAGTAGCAAAGCAAATGGAAAATCCATGTTTATTGTCATACTTTTCTAGACAGTTTTGTGACTTTTATCACCGACAAGGAGTAAGATGATAAAAAGAATCTAAGTGGGTACGCCTATTTAAGAATACGAAGTAACAAGTGTTACTTCCCAAAAATTATCGACGTACTTCTATATCCATATGGCCTTTGTTCAACACCTTGCCAAAAGCACTATCTGCGAAAACGTAATATAAGCGATAGCAACCTTCAGACAAGCTTAGGCTACGGGCATTAAAAATAGCTACAGTAGCGGTATCTGTGATATTATCGTTGTTACGAACCCATGAAAAATACTTTTCCGGACCGCCGATAGGCATATATATTACCAAGTTAGTGGGACGATTTTGTTTGTATTTAAAAACAGGATCGTAGGCAATACTATTGTTGTATAAAATATGAGAGGAGATGCCTACATAAGATAGTGCACTGTTATCAGCAGAGTCCGGTACCGATTGATAAAAACGTAGAAACTCATGTGCTTCTGGCTCGGTAAATGCTTCAAACTGTCCATCGTCCGTTGTATCAGTACAGCTTGGCGTTCTAAATTGTGGAATAGGATCCTTGTCTTTATCACAAGAAAAGAGCATCATTGACATTACCGCAACAAAAAGTAAATTTCTCATCTCTATTTAAAAAAAATTTTACGGGGTAAGGTATAAAAGTTCAAGGAATAATAATAGCATTATTAGAGTATTTTTTTTAAAAGCTAAAAAACGGCTGGTAGTAATGTCCATTATCCATACAAAAAAGTAACGACCAACGCTTGGTTGCTATCGCTTCATTAGAAGCGACAACGTTATTGGCTATTTTGTAAAAGAACGCTTCTTTACAGGCGGCGCATAGCGTTTCGATTTATCATGAGGGTATTCAAGCGGTATATCTTTGGTAGATGCTTTGTATGCTGTAGTAGTAAAGTCCTTTCGATATAAAAGTTCTCCGGCATTGTATTCTTCTTCACGAATCAAATAGCCGGTTTCGACATCATAATAGCGCCAATAGCCTTGTCGCATCGCTCCACTTTCATTTTCAACGGCTTTATATCGTTCCAACTGAGAAACCGGATCTACAATTACAAAAGTGTCAAAAGATTGTTGTGGATTAAAGGCTCTATAGCTACCAACACAATAGAGTTTTCCTTCTTCAAAATATTGTGCTTCCCCATGTAGCATTCCATCCTTGTATGTTTCTATAGAAATAGGATTTTCTGTAAACTTTTCTAATTTATACCAAACACCGTTTCGTTTTCCATCAATGAAATTGCCAAAAGTTACAGTGCCAGACTCTCCCATTCTGGCAGGAGTAGAAAAATACCAAAGCCCTTGTTTTCTTCCGTTTGCATCTCGCTGGTTAACGGGCAATGCTTCTTCATTTGCCAAAGTAGC
>JAKQGX010000012.1 GCA_029573235.1 Bacteroidota bacterium | reverse complement strand
ATTCTCCGCACTTCATCTTTAAACAAAAAACGCAAGGGCTCGATGAGTTTCAGGTTCATCTTTTCCGGCAGCCCGCCCACGTTGTGGTGCGATTTAATAGTAACGGATGGCCCGTGTACGGATACCGATTCGATCACATCGGGGTAAATGGTGCCTTGTCCCAAAAAGCGAACGTCTTTTAGCTCGGTAGCTTCTTTTTGAAATACGTCAATAAACCCTTTGCCAATGATTTTTCTTTTTTGTTCCGGGTCGGTAATGTCTTTTAATTCGCTGTAGAAATAATCTTTTGCATCCACTCCTTTTACGTTCAAACCCAAGTGGCGATAGCCTTCCAGCACTTGTTCAAATTCATTTTTCCGAAGGAGACCATTGTCCACAAATATGCAATATAGGTTGCTGCCAATGGCTTTTTGAATCAAGGTAGCCGCAACGGTAGAATCCACACCACCGCTCAGCGCCATTACTACCTTATCATTGCCGGATTCGGCTTTGATGCGCGCAACGGTTTCTTCAATAAAGGCAGCAGGTGTCCAATCTTGCACGCAGCCGCATATATCCAGTACAAAATTTTTCAACAACTGCTTGCCATCGGTGCTGTGTGTTACCTCCGGATGAAACTGAATACCATAAATAGGATGCGTTGCATACGTGCTGGTAGCAAATGCCGCCACCGGAATACTCTCGGTAGTAGCAATGATTGAAAACCCTTCCGGTAGTTTTTTAATAGAATCACTATGGCTCATCCACACCTGCGATTGGTTGGGAATAGTAGCCAATAGGGTATTGTCTTTTATGTCTTGCAAATGAGCTCTGCCATATTCACGATGTGCGGATTTGCCCACTTCACCACCCGATTGGGCAGCTATCAACTGAGCGCCATAGCAGATGCCTAATACGGGCAGCCGGTCGGCAATCGCTTTAATATCGGGGCGAGGTGCTTGTGGGTCATTTACCGAAAAGGGACTACCCGAAAGGATGACACCCTTGAGACTTTCTTCGTAAATTATTTCTTTCGTGCAAGGTTGAATCTCACAATAAATGTTTAACTCTCTAATGCTACGCGCAATCAACTGTGTGTATTGCGACCCGAAGTCCAGGATGAGTATCTTGTTTTTCATGTTCTATTTAGGCTTGCGCTGTAGGAGTGCCAAAGTTGAAAGGAATGTTTACTTGCTCTTGCTCTTTAATTGTTCCGTTTTGAGCTTCAAATCGCTTTACGTTTTCTACTAAAGCCCTCATTAAACGCTTAGCATGTTGCGGCGTCATCACAATTCTTGACTTCACCTTTGCTTTAGGAGTATTGGGCATGATATTGACAAAATCGATTACAAACTCTGCAAAAGAATGAGTGATAATAGCCAGGTTGGCATAAGCACCATCAGCTAACTCTTCTGAAAGCTCAATGTTTATTTGTTGTCCTTGTTGCTCTTGTTGAACGTCCATCTGCTTTATTTTGGTGCGAAAATAAGATAATCTGTTTAGTTCCTTTTGTTATTTATAGCATCCCTTGGGAATGTGTTTGATGGCACGTCTATATTTTCATAGCTTTGATGTCTTATGCGGTTTGTCTTCTTTCTTTCTCTGCTTTGCTTGCTGTATTCATGTCGCCCGGAAACATATATTCCCAAGCCGAGAGGATATTACAGGGTTGCTTTACCAGAGCATCAATATCGGCAATTCGAAGAAACCGGCTTCCCTTATAGCTTTGAGTACCCTACTTATGCCAATATTATTCATGACACGTTGTTTTTAGGCAAAAAACCGGAGAACCCTTATTGGATCTATATTGACTTCCCCACGATAGGGGGACGATTCTATATTTCGTATAAAAAAATCACCACGGCACAGCCCCTCAGCAAGTTGATGGAAGATGCACACGAAATGTCCTTTAATGTTCACAGCAAGCGTGCAGATTATATTACCGACAAGTATTTTGACAATGGGAAGGTAGCTGCCATATTATATAACGCAGGGGGAAATGCCGCATCCGCTTATCAGTTTATAGCCACCGATTCAGTTACACACTTTTTGCGCGGCGCCTTGTATTTTGATGTAACCCCCAATGCCGATTCGCTAATGCCTTCCAACGAATTTTTGAGAGATGATATGATGCATTTGTTGGAAACGCTACAGTGGAAGTAGTGTTGTTACCCTTTTATCAAAAATACTTTGATTGATGTTTTGATATGCCGGTACGAGTACAAAAACTAATAGCCTTTGTTTCTGTAGCTATTTTCATAGGGAAAATAATAGCTTGGAGACTCACGCACTCAGTAGCCATACTCACCGATGCTTTAGAAAGTATCATCAATGTAGTTGCGGGTTTCATTGGGTTATACAGTATTATACTTGCCGTAAAACCCCGCGACAGAAACCATCCCTTTGGGCATGGTAAGATTGAATATGTTTCCGCTTCCATAGAAGGAGTTTTAATACTGATCGCCGGAATGATTATCTCTTTTGAGGCAGTGCATAAACTGATTTTTCCGCAGCCATTACAAGCGTTAGAACTGGGTATCATACTTACGACCTGTACCGGCATTGTAAACTACGTATTGGGTAGCTATGCCTTACGGCAAGCCGCTCGTCAACCCTCTGCTACGCTAGATGCTGCCGGCAGGCACTTACGGGTAGATGCTTATTCTACTTTTGCCATCATTGCCGGATTGCTACTATTACAATGGACACATTGGTGGTGGATAGATAGTGCCGTTGCCTTGCTTTTTGCAGTCTTTATTATTATTACCGGCTATAAGGTACTTCGCAAATCACTCTCCGGTATTATGGATGAATCGGATGAAGAGGTGGTTAAAAAAGTGATCCAATATTTAGAACAGCATCGGTTGCCCCAATGGATCGATATACATAATATGCGGGTGTTGCAATATGGCGCCGTATTGCACATCGATGCACACATGACATTGCCCTGGTACTACACGGTGGCTGATGGCGAAAAAGAAATACATCGGCTGGAACAGCTTGTCCGTAGCTACTTTGGTAATGATGTTGAAATGTTTATTCATATAGACGCTTGCGCATCTTACTCCTGCAAAATTTGCTCCGTAGCCTCATGTCCCGTTCGGCAATCCCCGCTCCAGGCACCTATTCAATGGACGCCCGAAAATGTATGGATAGATGCCAAACACGGTAAATCTGCTAACCCGTAACAACATTCACTTCTCACCATTTTGTCAAATAAGAAATACTCAAAGAAAAATTTTTAAAAATATAGTAGTATGTAATGCATGGTACTATATTATTACTATATTTGCCTTACAAAATTTGATTATGGATATTGAAAACACGGCGTCGCAGATGCGTAAAGGATTGCTGGAGCTATGTATTCTGGGCATTATTCATAAAGGGAAAGAAGCCTATACCACAGATATATTGGAGCAATTGAAGGAGGCAAATTTAGTGGTGCTAGAAGGTACCTTATACCCATTACTCACACGGCTGAAGAACGCAGCGATACTGAGCTATCGTTGGGAAGAATCGCCATCCGGTCCACCGAGGAAATATTATGCACTCACCCAAAAGGGAGAGAATACATATAGACAATTAAAAAAAGCTTGGGATGAGCTAAGCCAATCCATTGATCAAGTAACTAACTAAAACATATCAACCATGCAAAAAATCATTCAAATCACAATTGGTGGACGATTGATACCCATCGAAGAAGATGCCTATCTCGAATTGCACCGTTACAACACATCATTAAAACGCCATTTTGCAAAAGAAGAAGGCTGCGACGAAATCATTGAAGATATAGAATACCGCATTGCCGAACTATTTTCCATACGCCTACAGTCGGGGGCAGCTTGCATCGACAGAAAAGATGTGCAAAAAGTAATAGATACCTTGGGAGAAGCCTATACTTTGGGTGCCGAAAATGCCTCTCCACAAAGTCCATTTTTACCGGAAGTATATCGCACCAACAAAAGTGGGAACCGACAACAGACGGATGCGAATAGAAGGCTCTACCGAAACCCTAACGATAAATTACTGGGCGGTGTGTGCAGCGGGTTGGCAGCTTATTTTGATATCGACCCGGTCATTATCCGTTTGCTTATGGTAGTTTTGTTTTTGGCCGGAACCTTAGGACTATGGGCTTATATTATTGCATGGGCCATAATACCATTGGCACGTACACCCGAAGAAATGACTAACATGAAAGAAGGCGACCCGCTTACCTTTGATGAGATAAAAAACAATGTAGGAGAAGAGTTGAAAGGACTTAAGCAAAAAGCAGAAGAGATGACCCACGAGCTCAAAGAATTTTTTAGCAAGAAAAAATAATTGAATAAGGAGGTGCTTAAATTATTCAACTTCTTAGCGCCACCATAACAGAATTATCGCTTAGTTTTGACCTTTGTCTATCTAAAAAATAGAGCGATTAAGCGTTACGATGTCCATGTTTGGAAAGTTATTTGGATTTAGGAAAAAGGAACACACTGATATCCCTCATGCACAGGGTGCTACCGTTCGAGAGGCTTTTGCCTTTTTGGAAACGGATATGCACTCACACCTATTGCCCGGTATTGACGATGGCGCACCTACCATCGAAGACAGCATTACTTTGATAAAAGGCATGATGGATTTGGGTTATAAAAAACTGGTGACCACGCCGCACGTTAAGTCGGATATTTATCCGAATACTACTGCCATCATTCAAACCCAATTGAAGCAACTGCGACAAGCCATGAAAGAACATGGGCTGGACATACCCATACAAGCCGCTGCCGAATATTATGTGGATGATATTTTCATGGAATTGCTGGAAAAAGAACCCCTTTTGCCCATTCAAGGAAAACAAATCTTAATTGAATTTTCTTTCTTGTTTGAGCCGGTACGATTGCCCGAAACAATATTCCGAATCGAGACAAAAGGCTACACACCTATATTGGCGCACCCGGAGCGTTATGCATTTTATCATCACAAATACCATGTATTTGCAGAGCTGAAAAACCGAGGATGCCTCTTGCAATTAAACACTCTTTCGCTGACCGGGTATTATGGGAAGCCGGTAAAAGAGATGGCTGAAAAATTGCTCAACGATGGCATGTACGACTATTGCGGTACCGACTTGCACCATGATAGACATTTGGTAAATCTGCAAAAACTTATCAACACCAAAGCCTATCAGCAGTTGCGCCAATATCCCTTTGTCAATAAGAAAATAATGCCGTAATCAATTGGGCAATGCCGAATGGATGTATGTAACTCGGTAATCTTATTGGCAAAAAATATGAGCCTATAAAATGCAGCCGGAAGAAATGACTGACTTTTGCAACTTCCATGAAACACCTCTTTGCACTCAATAAGTATTTTGTCAAATACAAATGGCGGTTTGTATGGGGCTTGTTGTTTGTAGCGATCTCTAACCTATTGGCAGTTGTAGGTCCCGTTATTGTAAGAATGGTGTTGGATGATGTACAAGCCAATGTAAACAGTTATCGATTGCTTACCGGTAGTAGCCTCACCACAGACATGCAATCCATTATCTTTTCTATGGTATTGGGTAGCGGCATTCTCTTAATAGCCCTCGCTTTGGTACGTGGCGTGTTTATGTTTTTGATGCGCCAAACATTGATAGTGATGAGTCGCCATATAGAGTACGAGCAGAAAAAAGAAATTTACGACCATTACCAAAAGCTGGATTTACATTTTTACAAGACCCATTTCACCGGCGACCTGATGAACCGTATCAGTGAAGACGTAAGCCGGGTGCGCTCTTACACCGGACCTTCTATCATGTATGCGGCAAACCTGTTGGTGCTTACACTGATGTGTGTGTGGGGTATGTTGCGAGTCGATGTTTGGCTCACCTTGTTGGTAGTAGCGCCCTTGCCCCTATTGGCGTTCATCATTTATTGGGTTAATAGTATCATCCATCGGAAAACAGAAAAAATTCAAACACAATTATCGTCGCTCACAGCTACAGCGCAAGAAAGCTACAGTGGCATACGCGTCATAAAATCATTTGTGCAAGAGCAAAACATGATTCGCTTCTTCAATCAAACTTCTGAGGCGTACCGAAAAAGTGCTATCAATCTTTCCCTCACAGAAGCTATATACTTCCCATCCATGAATGTATTTATTGGGTTGAGTATGCTGCTGACCATATTAGCCGGTGGTTACTTGGCCATGCAAGACTATGTGAGCGTTGGCAATATTGCTGAGTTTGTTATTTACATCAACCTACTCATGTTTCCGATATCCAGTATCGGCTGGACGGCAAGTATGGTGCAGCGCGCAGCCGTATCACAAAAACGCATCAACGAGTTTTTGCAAACCAAACCGAAAATTCAAGATGAGCCGTCTGCAATGGAGGTATCGCTTACCGGTGCTATCCGTTTTGAAAATGTTCATTTCACTTATCAACATACCCATATACATGCCCTTAAAAATTTTTCATTAGACATACGCAGCGGAGAAAAAATAGCCATCATTGGGAAAACGGGTTCCGGGAAATCTACCATCGCACATTTGCTGTTGAGAATGTATGATGTTACCGAAGGCTCTTTGCAAGTAGATGGAAATGACATTCGCACCATTGCCCTATCATCGTTGCGCCGGCAAATAGCCTATGCGCCACAAGAAGCCTATTTGTTTTCGGATACTATTTATAACAATATCACCTTTGGCAAGCAAGAAGCTACGGCCGAAGAAGTACACCTGGCGGCACAAATGGCCGATTTACAAAAAGATATCCTCCATTTTGAAAAAGGATTTGAAACCGTCGTTGGCGAACGCGGCGTCATGCTATCAGGCGGGCAAAAACAGCGCATTGGACTAGCCCGGGCACTGATAAAAAACAGTCAGATTCTTCTATTGGATGAAAGCCTTTCGGCCGTAGATACACAAACCGAAAAAAACATCCTTTCCAACATCAACACCTACTTGGCAGACAAGACCATACTAGTCATTACCCATCGTATTTTCCCCAATTGGAACTTTGATAAAATTTTGGTTATGGAAGATGGACGTGTCACAGAAATGGGTACCCACGAGCAGCTCTTGCAGCAAAACGGCAGCTACGCCAAATTATACGAGCAACAGACGGCAGAAAGCCATTACCGGGATTAATGTGAGCTGTATTTCAAGGGTATTCGTAGTTGCTCAATAATTTACCCACCTTCATAATATAACTTCTTTTTTCAAAATTGCTATATACAAAGTACGCAAACATTAACGTAGAAACCCAGTTGACGAATGGACTGCCGACTTCGTTTCTTTGTTTCGAAAAATTGAAGGAGTATAGCAGAAAATCCAATTGAATAGAGTATGCGCCCGAATGCCGAAATGGGAAATGAGTAGGCCACTTTAGCATATGAAACAGATTTCGTTGATAGCTTTGATATCAATTTTGTATTACGCTGCTGATGCACAGCAATACATTTCTAATAGATCGTTTAGAAGTAGTACAGTGCAGAAATTCGTAAGGCAAACGAAAGTATCTAAAGTAGAGAATGAGTTTAAAAAAACCATTACAACAAAAAACATGAAAAATGGTGACTCAACGATTACTATTAGAAATGAAAAAAGTGACACACTCCTTGTAGGTACTGTCCAAAGTGATACTATTAGTATTAGAAAAGACCGATTTGGGATTACTGGTATAGGAAACCTTAACTCTGAAAACGTACAAAAGCTCAATGGTTCCGCTAAGATTAGTTGTTACTTCGTACCTGTACAATCTAAAAGATTACAGACAATCTTGATATTCTCTTTTAATAAAAATGCTTCCAATGATAGTATTTTATCTAGTACCTTATTGTTTCCTGAGTCAGGTAACTCGTCTTTTATTGGAACATTAGATCAAAGTTGGACATTTGATAACCCCTTTAATTACCGAAATACCGTTGCAATATTGGCGGAGTTTTCATTAAAGAACATTTCGGCTACTGTTAATAACTCGAACATACATTTTGATATCCTCAATTATACGTTGGGACTCCGTTACACATTTGATTACAAATTTAATAGTATAGAAAATGATAAAGAGGAAGAAAAGTTTGCCTCACTTTCTATTATCCCCTATTTCAATATTTGCAACATTCCCAATGAAGATGTTGAAGACTATAAGCTTGCATTTATTAAGAATCAAAATGAAAATTTGCCAAATGAACTCTATAGTTGGGGTATAAAGGTATTGGCCCAATATCAGCAGCTTGGTGTATTTGCAGACTTTAAGCAAATGATGAATAGCATTGATATTCAAAACAGAGATATCAAGGGATTTAATTCCAATATTGGCATTGCAATTTCAACGGATATTTTTAAATTTTAGCTACCCGAAACTATATAGAAACATTGGTAATAAAGTGATTTAGTATTCTGATTTACTTCAGGCACACCAAAAGAAGTAATTGCAAAGAAGGTAAAAAAAGCCACCCACAAGTTATGTGAGTGGCCTTGTGCCCAAGACCGGATTCGAACCAGCACATCCTTGCGGACGCTGCGACCTGAACACAGTGCGTCTACCAATTTCGCCACTTGGGCAGCGGGTTGCAAATATATCAACGAAAAGATACTTCGCCAATAATTCTTTGCTTCAAAGAAACCGGTGTTTAATAGGCTATTCCAATACCCATTTTTTCTTGTTTAAGTGGGTTACTTGCGCGGTAATATCATATTTCTCTTTGAGGAAAGCAGCCAATCTTTCTGCTGCAAATACGGATCGGTGTTGCCCTCCGGTACACCCAAAGGATATTGTCAGGTGATCAAAGCCGCGCTTCAAATAATCTTCTACACTAATACTGACGGTGGCAAAGCAATGCTCTAAAAATACCGGCATTTTTGTTTGCTGCTCCAAGAAATCCTGCACTGATTTTTCTTGGCCGG
Organism: Bacteroidota bacterium; assembly: GCA_029573235.1. Lineage (GTDB taxonomy): Bacteria > Bacteroidota > Bacteroidia > Chitinophagales > Chitinophagaceae > JAFIGV01. The sequence continues at coordinate 151,914 of JAKQGX010000012.1, read as the reverse complement.
TGAGGTGTTTATATTCATCAAAACGCCCCGGATTTAAGATGCCTCTACAATCGAATACATAACCCCCGCCATGTTCGGTTTTATCTTTAGGGTAGCCGTTTTTGAAGGAAAAACTGTTGATTTCAATTGAAAGAGTTGCGTTGTTTTTGACTGGCTCATCAACGGCATAAATGGCTTGCATTTTCGGTGACGACAACTGTTCTAATAGTTTTCGTAATTGTGGGTAGTTGGGTAACGAAGGATTGTCCGAAAGGAATGCCTCCAGATTTTTTAATGCGGGTGCAATGCTGGAAATGAAATGGGGTTTCTTTTCAAACAAACCTCTGAAACCATACGCTCCTAAAACTTGCAACAATCGTAAAAGCACAAATTGTACATAGCTTTTTCTGAAATGCAATTCGTCGATACGTGCGGATGGTGTTTCTTGTAATTTGGACAAATAATATCGCAACAGATCTTCTTTCCACTCTTGTGGTAGCTGCGCTTTAGCTTGCCACAGCAAAGAAGCCACATCGTAATAGGGAGGGCCTTGCATGGCACCTTGGTAATCTATCAAATAGGATTTACCTCCATGAATCATGATATTGCGACTCTGAAAATCGCGGTACATAAGCATTTGGGGTTGTATACGCCCCAGCTCTCTGCTCCATTGTTCCATCTCATCTAAGAGTCCCAGTTTATCATAAGGTAGCTTTTGCAAGTCGGCGAAATAATACTTGAAGTATAACAAGTCTTGCATGATGGCTTTTTCATCAAACCGGTTAATGCCAAAGCATTGCTCATAATTAGCTTCCGTACCGGCTACCCATTGCATTTTCACTAGCTCATCCAGAGCTTGTTGAAAATAGACTTTTACTTCTTCTGTAAAGCCATCTTGTATCAACATACTGAAGAGTGTTTTGTCGCCTAAGTCTTCTTGCAGGTAATATCTTTTGTCTTTGCTTTTTTGATAGACTTTAGGCACATATACATCGTGCTTCAATAGCAGATCGGTAAAATAAAAATAAGTGTTGTTTTCGTTTACATGATGATTGTAAGTGCCAATGGCCGTATGCTTTTCGTTGCTAAGACGAAAGTATCTTCTATCGGAACCGGATACCGGCAAGGCATTGATAAGGGTAGGTTTTTCGCCAAACTGCGTTTCAAATAATTGTTCTAATATTTCCGTATCGGAGGCTTTGTTTTTTTTCGTTGTCATAAAGGTTTGGGGTATTCAAATAGAAATAGCTCTTTCTCCGTAGCATCAAAATCACGCCAATCCATCCCATTCCATCGAGCACCTACTACACATGCTGTAGGCATCTGGTCGATGCGGAAATGAGGAGAAAGACTGTTTGAAAAATTTGTGATACCGGGGTTGTGTGCAATGATATATACCGTTTTAATTTCGGGTGGCAAGGTACGGATAATATGCTGCAAGACGTCAGCACTACTGTTATAAATGGTTGCCTGTAATTGTATGTATTCAGGTGCAAATCCAACTGCTTGGGCTATTAGAGTTGCTGTTTGTTGTGTGCGAAGTGCAGCACTGGCAATAATTGCGTCCGGTAGTAAATGATGTTTTTTTAGCAAGATGCCTAATTGCTGCGCATCGCGCTCGCCTTGCGGGTGCAACGGACGGTCAAAATCACTTGTGTATGGTGTGGCGGGTTGCGCTTTGGCATGACGAATGAGTAATATCTTTTTGGTCATGGCAAGGATTTCTTAAACAGGAGATGCGTAATATTTTAAATGCAAATCATGACCATCAAATTCGGCATAGCTGTTATAGGCTATCCAATCGCCCAGGTTGATGTATTTACTACCATTACCCAAAGGATAATCGATGGCGATATGCCGATGCCCAAAGATGAAATAATCTATCGCTTCTGACTTTAGCCTTTCACGGGCATATTGCACCAGCCATTCCTGTTCTCCCAAAAATCCATCTTCTTTTTGTACATCGTGCTTGGGCCCCATGCGGCTGAGGCTGCTGGCAATACCCACGCCGGTATCTGGATGTATACGGCGGTACAGCCATTGTGAAAATGGGTTACGGAGGACTTTTTTTAAGAGTTTGTAACCTCTATCACCAGGACCTAATCCATCGCCATGAGCTATCAAAAACTTCTTTCCATTATAGCTGCGCATAATAGGATGATGGTGCACCGGTATATTCAGTTCTTCTTGAAAATAGCCCCGCATCCATAGGTCATGATTACCGGTAAAAGCCTCAATGCATAAACCGCTATCGGATAATGTGGCTAACTTACCCAAAAACCGGGTGAAGCCTTTGGGCACTACGTTTTTATACTCGAACCAAGCATCAAAAATATCACCCACAAGGTAGAGCGCAGCAGCATCATGGCGAATCTCATCCAACCAATTGCAGAGCCTTCGCTCGCGCTCCAAGCTCGACTTCTTGTCCGGTATGCCTAAGTGAAAATCAGAGGCAAAATATATTTTTTTATCGGAGGGCAATTGCATAAAGGATGAAAAACCTTTTCTGTATTCATTCATCGAAGGCGTTGCTGGCTGCTTTCGGCATTCAATGCGTTGTCAAAAGTACTGATTCCTTATTACATAGGATGAACGGTCATTAAACCTAATTATTCCCCTTCCCATCGGTTGCTTGTTCGGGTAATATAGGTTGCAGTACTTCAAAAGCTATCATGTTCATTTCGTGTTTTACCGTACTCAGTTGCAAGTGCTCGGGTAAGGGATTCGGCAAATAGTAAAATATATTCAGCACTATGCTTTTCTCATGAAACGTTTTTAAAAGTATTTCGGTACGGTTCAATAAATAGGATTGTTTTTTGAGCCTTGTATCAAGGGTATCTACATAAGATTTTAATGTTTCGTAGCTAATACCGTTTTTTAGGTGCATCGATATTTTTAACCTACGGGCTTCAAGTTCCGATAGGTTTTCCAGATTGTTTCCGATGAGGCTTTTCTTGGGAATGATGACCAACGAACCTTCTGCACTCCGCAAACGCGTACTTCTAAAACCAACGCGTTCTACCTTGCCTTCGAGACTATCTAAACGAATGGAATCACCTACATGAAAAGGCTTATCCGTAAGAATCGTAAAAGCTGCAAAAAGGTTTTCAACACTTTCCTTTGCGGCTAAGGCAATTGCCACACCACCAATTCCCAAGCCGGTTACCAATGCCGGGATATTGACATTGAACACAGAGCCCAATACCCAAAAAAGCCCGAGTGTCCAGGTAAGTATTTTTATTACATCTTTTACTAAGGGTAGCAGCTGTTCTTTGTTCTTATTGTCCTCTTGATTGGCTTTTTCAATGAGGGTATGAAAAATATAATCTTCTATTCGAGAAAGCGTAAGGGTTGAAAAGGTAATGATAAAAAATAGGAATAGCTTATCAATTGCATCCACAAAATGAATGGCATAACGCAGTTTTCCATTTTCGTTAAAACGATGGAGGAGCGTAGTATCCAACAGGACAGTCAACTGGTTGACGGCAATGTAAAACAAGATGGTGGTGCACAAATACTCCAGTGGTTTTTGCAACAATCGTTTCAGGATATCGCCATGCTTTTTGTCGCTGAAACGTTGAGTGATACGGTATAAAACCTTTGTGAGCAAAGAGGCAATATAACGCTTCAGCAAAAGTGCCATGAGGATGATGCCCACACACCAAAAAATATGTGTCAGAGGTTCACCAGCTATCTTTTGTGTGGCAATACGTTCCCAACTTATTTCCAACAGGCAATACATTATACGGAAATATTAAAATCGCGCAGGGCATCGTTAAGACTGGTTTTTAGGTCGGTGGAAGCCTTGCGTTCTCCGATTATCAATGCACAACTGACGCCATATTCACCGGCTGCAAACTGTTTATTGTACGTACCCGGAATCACAACACTTCTTGCAGGCACTCGCCCTTTGTACTCTTTCGGCGTGCTACCGCTTACATCAATTATTTTGGTGGATTGTGTCAATACTACATTCGCACCTAATACCGCTTCTTTTTCTACCACTACTCCTTCTACCACTATGCAGCGGGAGCCAATAAAACAACCATCCTCGATGATTACGGGAGCTGCTTGCAAAGGTTCCAACACGCCACCAATTCCTACACCACCACTCAAGTGAACGTTCTTACCTATCTGTGCACAAGACCCTACCGTAGCCCAAGTATCCACCATCGTGCCTTCATCTACATAAGCACCTATATTGACATAAGAAGGCATCAACACCACATTTTTGGCAAGGTAGGCGCCGTATCGCGCCACGGCATGAGGCACGGCTCTTACACCCAGCGAGGCGTAGTCTTTTTTTAACGGCATCTTATCATGAAACTCAAAAGGCTCGATATTCCAAGTTTGCATTTGTTGAATACCGAAGTAAAGTAAAATGGCTTGCTTTACCCATTCGTTTACCTGCCAGCCTTTTTCTGTGGGTTGTGCTACACGCAGTCGCCCCTTATCTACAGCTTCCAACACTTCTAAGACGGCTTGTTTATGAGTGGATTCTTGTAATAAAGCTCTATTGGCAAATGCCTCTTGAATAAGGGATTGCAATTGTTGACTCATATCATTTGCTTTAGGGCACGAAAGTAATAAAGCTACTGCGTAGAAAAATTTTTTTGAAAGATATTTGGTGAAATAAAATCGTTGATTATCTTTGCACTCCGTTTGGAAGCATAGCTCAGCTGGTTTAGAGCATCTGCCTTACAAGCAGAGGGTCCGCGGTTCGATCCCGTGTGCTTCCACTACCAACATAAGGATTTCAGTTATGCATACTGAAATCCTTTTTTATTGCATTTCTCTATTACTTTTTCGATTACTTGCATTATCCGGTCTGTATTTATAAGATACGTGTAACTGTTATTTAAATAGCTTTTTAAACTTGGATGGATGCAACAAATCCTTATCAAAAAATATGATGGATAATAGAATCGAAGCGCCCATGGTTAGCACAATAGAGCCTAGGGTCGTAAAGGTGTTATTGGGTAGGGAGGTATAGACGAAATATAGTCCCAAAGTAACTGCAGCACTAACGAAGATGGGTAACACAATGATCTTACCGTATGGAATGCGACTCGTTTTAGAAATGATGCGCAGGGTATAGGTTTGCAAGTAAATAAAGCTAAACAGCTTGAGCATAGCCCAAGGAATTCCCAGCCCTATTAGTCCATATCGACTCATAAAAAATGCCATAAACGGAAGGATGAGTATCGTTTCGACAGTCGATTGGTACAAAGGTGGTCGGGTATTGCCTTTTGCCATCAGGTACTGGTATGATGGGAGTTGTAGCGCTTGGAATGCATTGCCGACCGTCAGCAACAGGATGACCATGCTTATCTCTGCCGGAGCACTGTGTAAATTTCTGGTAGAAAGCCATATCCTAAAAATATCTTCGCCGTATAAAGACAGCACGAAACCTAAAGGAACGACCAAAATAAAAATGCCGAACAAAACCGTTTCATACACCTTATGCAGCCGGTTGACATCTCCCAAACTATAGTGCCTTACAAACACCGGAAATATAGCCATTGCTACCGGTACGATGACCATCACCGGAAGTTGGGATAAGGTGGAAGCCAACGAAAAATAACCATAGTCGGTTGTTAGCAGAAACTTACTCGCTACTAGTTTATCTGATTGTACCCCTACCGAAGACAATAGCGATGCCAAAGCCATAGAGCCCATATAGCGCCACATTTCTTTGGACACACCGGTAAATGCAGTGCTGCTTTCAACCTTGAGCAATTTGTAAACATAGTTACGCAAAACAAAAAAGAAGGCAAGGTTGCAGAGAATCTGCCAGCAAAAAAACAAATACAGGTTTTCTGAATACAAGAACAACAACAAGGTGCCACCCACTACCTTAATAATGTTAAACACAATCTGTGTTGCGTTCGCCCATACTTGTTTCTCTTTGCCCATGATGGCACCGAAGTAGATTAGCGAAACAAATTGTGTAGCGGCACTAATACCGATGAGGTATATATAATGCTCCAAGATATTCTGTGATAGCTTATCGCTCACCAACCAATAGGTAGTAATGGGCTTGGCAAGCAGACAAATGATAGCGCCACAGGCAATGCTTACGGCTATATATATTTTCTCGAAAAAACGTAGTAACCCTCGCAGATAGCCGTCGCTGGCTTGTTTGGCAAACTCTCTAGTAATAGTTGCCGACATACCCACATCGGCAAAAGAAACGATAAGAAGTATTAACGCATAATAGCTAATCACACCAAACTGATCCGGACCAACAATGCCCAGGTTGATGCGACTAAACAAGTATAATGCTAAAAAGCCCCATATCCTGTTGATGAAATTCGCAATGATGTTTTTGGCTGAGTTCCTCATGTATTGGCGCTCGTAGCTTGGTGGAATTCGATATTGGTTTTGTAATAGAGTGCTAATGTATAAAAAAGCATTGATGCCATTGGTTTTTCCCAAGAGGCAATATTATTGCAGCATTGTTGGTTTGTCCATTTGCAGGGTGGAGTGAAAACGGAAGGAGGAACGGAATAGCGCCAGTATGCCTTGCCTACATGAGTGAAAAAAATTATGTAGGTTTGAACGGTTGATAGAACGCTGCTAAAATATATAGGAATACCAAAGCGACGAGGACTTTTGACTCTCCTCAAAAGCAAAAAGTATCCGTAGCAAACAGTCGTTACAACAATAATAGTCATTCATGTTTGTTTACTATCTACACTATATTATTGTTAGCTTAGTTTCTTCACTGAGTATCTTCAAGTTGAAGAATACAAAATACATTGCCGTTGTTGTTTTTGTGCTATTGGTAGCATTAGCAGGCTTCCGTGGGCAAGTGGGCAGAGATTATACCTTGTACATAAAGTACTTCAATGCCTTGACCAGCGACAACTTTGACTATTTCGGGAACAAATTTTTGTTTTACGAACCTTCCAATTATGCGCTTCCTTATTTGTTGAAATTGATTTTTGGTCGGGAATATTTCATCCAATTGTGTTTTTTACTCTTTGCCTTTTTGGGAGTTTATTACAAGATGAAAGCGATGGAGATGTCGAATTCATTTTTTCTTTCCATCCTCATCTACCTCACCAATTTTTACCTGTTGCATGAGATGGTGCAAATTCGTGCGGGCATTGCGTCCGGGATATTTCTACTGAGTATAAAACATATTTACAATAGAAATTTTGGGAAATTCTTACTATACATTCTTTGGGCTTGTTTCTTTCACTACTCCAGTGCGCTGTATTTGTTTCTCTATTTTTTAAGCCCAACATCGTTCAACAAAATCTGGTGGATAGTGGTGTTGAGCAGCTTTTCGATACTTTCTCTTTTGGGGATTAATATTTTTGACCTTACCGTGCTTAGCTTTATCCCGAAAATTCAAGCCTATATTGAATTGATGAAAGCAGGGGGTGATTTTGTATTGATTAATGTATGGACCAGCTTTGCCTTTCTTATAAATTTCTTACTAACGTTTTTCTTGCTTCTCAAGTCATCACTTTTGATAGACAAAAACAAGTACTTCATTATCCTTTTGAAGATAAATATCCTTTCTATTATTGCATATATGTCCTTCGCATCGATGCCGGTATTTGCAGCAAGAGTAAGCCAGCTATTGGGTGTGGTGCAAATAATTCTATTCCCTATAATCGTATATGCCTTTAAAGAAAAGATTATCCCTTACACTATTATTGTGTTTATCTCTCTTTCGTTTTTCTATTACTATTTTATCCAACTAGATTTCTTCAAGCCTTATTATACTTGGATACAGCAGTTTTAGAGAATCCTCATTAACTTTTTTGGTTTTGAAGCAGGTATGATTTTAAGGTGTAGTAAGCCACAGCACCCAGGGTGGTAAGCATCATACCCAAGATGAGTCCTTTCAATTTTCCGGTCTTTTTTCGCTCCAATGGTAACACCGGTTGGTCAATGACTTGAATGAGCGGTGTTTCTTTACGAAGGGTTACTTTGGCCAATTCCAAATTTTTAACCAACTCTATTAAGATGGCTTTGTTCATTTCTACATCCACTATCTTTTTTTGAGAAGGCACTTTCAATCGTTGGAAAGCCGGATTGATATTGGGTACTTGGTCGGTATTGATGGCGGCATTATAGATGGCATCGTCCAATAATGATTTGGTGGAGTCCACTTGGCGTTGCAATACTTTCACATTATCCGAAAGACGTTTGGTATTAGTTTCAATATAAAATTCGGTCATGTTGTGCAGTAGGTTGTCCAAAAAAAGTTTGGAGAATGCCTCACTGTTTGATGTTACGGTTACGCTAATGATGTTGCCTTCTTTGTCAGGTTTCTCAACCGACAGGTTTTTCTTGATAATGATTTTATGCATGGCAGTAATGATACTGTCTGCTAATAGTGTGTTTTGTTGTGGGTATTCTTTAAAGGATAGCTTTTTCAGTCGCTTGTTGGATTTCCATTTATCGGTATAGTCGTAGGTCTGAAGGTATTTATCAATGAGCAAGGTTTTTTTGTTGTCAATGGTTACGGCTGTCAATAAGGTTCTGGCTACCACTGTTCGGGAGTCGATAAAGGTCATGATATTATCCTCATCGCCAAAAAGCCCGTCGGCATTACTACCCGTACCTAGTCCAAATTTTGCTGCAATGCTGGCAGCCGAAGAAGCAGCGCTTTTTGTATTGTCTAATACAAACGTAGTATTAGCCGTATAGCTGGGGTCTGCTATGAAAGAATAAGCAATACCCAATAGTCCGCCCACCATACTCCAAATTGCAATTGTTTTCTTTTTCAATAACAGTTGTCTCCACCAATTGCGGATGGTGTGGGTCATTTCAATTAATGAAAGCTCATGTTTTACAACCTCGTTTTGTCCGGACTGCTGCTGTTGTTGCATGAATTTATTTTTTTCAAAATCGTTCAAAAGTAATTATTTGAAAGGGGTTATTCTGATTTTCCTTTCAATAAATTTAGGACACCTTCTTTTTCTAAAATCCGATAACCAATGCGGTCGTTAGAGATGCCTTTTTTCAGTTCGTACGTAAAAGAAAATGGACCGCTTGTGGTGAGTTGTGTTTCAAAATAATGAAACTGAATGGAAGCTGTACCCCTAAACTGTTGCGCCACTTCATATAAGTGTGTAGAGAGTACCATGATATGATGTGGATGCGCCAATAACCCCGATACGACTGCCTTGGTACATTCAAAAGCATCATGCACATTGGTGCCTTTAAAGAGTTCATCCATTAGTACCAAATGCGGATGTGGCGAAATGACTTTTTGTGCAGTCTGTTTGATGCGCTGTACTTCTGCCATAAACAAACTTTCACCCAAATGGATATTGTCTTCTACGTGCATATTGGTAATAATGCCTTGCAGAAAACTAATGGTCATGGCTTGTGCCGGTACTGCCGATCCAATATGCGCCAGCAATGCCCCAATGCCCAGGGAGCGCATATACGTAGTCTTTCCACTCATGTTGGCACCGGTGAGCAAAAGGAAATTTTCTTGCTCGTTGAAGTGGATATCGTATGCCGTCTGCTGCTTGAACAAGAAATGATACAAGCCACTTGCTTCATATACCACCGGAATAGAAGGTTGCAGTTTCGGAAACGACCAATGATGCGTTACAGCAGCTTTGCCTATTGATTGCCAGGCATCCAGTTGGCTATATCGTTTCAACAGTCGTTCAATGGGATTTTTCAATTCTCGACGTGCTTCGTAACTAATGGTTGCCATCTCTTGATATCCCATCTCTTTTTTTACCTTTAGCAAGGCTTCTGTTAACTTGCTTTGCTCAAGCTCTCGTTGGATTTCTTGTACATGATTTCGAAGTTTTTCCGGTAGTATTTGTGATGCCAGAAGTAGGGTTAATTCCTTACAACCTTTGAAAAAATCGGCAAGATGTGAAACTGAAAATTGGTGAAAAGAGTATTCGTTTCTATTGAGTGCTTTTTGAAAATAGGCATTAAATAACAAGTTGAAGCCCGATGGTTTTTGCGGGATATGGTCCGCGCTTTCAAAGAATTTCTCCAACATTACCAAAGTGCCATTCGATATAATGGTGGGCAATGTTGCCTTCCCCTCTGCAAAGTATCGTATGACTTCTTGCTCTTGTTGCAGTGATTCATAGTTGGAAGGAGGATGCAAGATCATTTTTCGAAGCACCTCCTTCCCCTTTTGTGTGGTACAAAAATCCAACAACTGGAAAACACTATGTGTCCCTCCTAAAATGGATAAGTCTTTTAATGTAGTAGTATCGTGCTGCATTAGTCTCGGTCAAATGTTAGTCGCATGCCTTTAGAAGACGCTTGCACTTGCCCATTTTCATAAACTACGTTTCCGTTTACGAATGTGGTATGTATGGTGGTAGGAAAAGTATGCCCTTCTAATGGCGACCAGCCGCATTGATATAGAATGTTGTTTTTGGAAACGGTGAATGGATGGTTCATATTCACTAATACCAAGTCGGCATAGTAGCCCTCTCGGATATAGCCACGCTGCGCTATCTGAAAACAATCAGCAACGGCATGGCACATTTTCTCTACCACTTTTTCCAAACTGATTTTTCCTTGTTTCACATAGTCCAACATCAACAGCAAAGAGTGTTGTACCAATGGTAAGCCGGATGGTGCTTGTAGATAAGGTAGTTGTTTTTCTTCCCAGGTATGAGGTGCATGATCGGTAGCTATAATGTCCAGTCTGTCATCTAGCAAGGCCTCCCATAAAGCTGTTTTGTTTTCTGGGGCTTTGATAGCAGGGTTGCACTTAATAAGATTGCCTAACTGCTCATAATCGTCAGCCGTAAAGTGTAAGTGATGCACACATACTTCGCTGGTAATTCGCTTTTCTTTTAAAGGAAGCATATTGCCAAAGATCACCAGTTCTTTTGCAGTAGAAATATGTAATACATGCAAGCGAGCACCTGTTTGCTTAGCGAGTTGCACGGCTGAAAACGAACTTTCAAAACAGGCTTCTGCACTACGTATCAACGGGTGAAACCGTGCATGGTCTGCATCCTTATTGTGTTCTTTTTGTGCATTAATGATGCGTTCGTCTTCGCAATGAGTAGCAATGAGCAGCTCGCTATCCGAAAAAATTTTATTCAGAGTTACGTAATTATCCACCAACATGTTTCCTGTACTGGAGCCCATAAATATTTTCACCCCACATACTTCATTTCGCTTCTTATTGGTCTTTAATACTTCTTCTGCATTATCGTTGGAAACACCCATGAAAAAAGAAAAATTGGCTACCGATGTAGCTGCTGCAATGACATATTTATCTTCCAACAAATCTTGTGTTAGTGTGGCCGGTTGGGTATTAGGCATTTCCATAAAACTGGTAATACCACCGGCAACGGCAGCTCGCGCTTCAGAAGCAATAGTGGCTTTATGGGTCAATCCGGGCTCTCTGAAATGCACTTGGTCGTCTATGACTCCGGGTAGTAGATACAATCCTGTAGCATCAATGATACGGCATTTTTCAACCCGAGTAAGGTTGGGTGCTATCGTTTCTATTCGTTGGTTTTTTATGAATACATCAGCAACGAATTGTTTGCCTTCGTTTACGAGGGTCGCGTTTTTAATAAGTATGGTACTCATGATGGATGAAAACGGTAAGCGTAAAGTTATACTCAGCAAGATAGCGCATTATGACTTTACTCCGCTTACAAATTCAGATATGGTGGCAGTAAAGTGATATCGATGTATAAAATCCGAAATAGAAAATTATTTTTGTAGGCATTACATTTTGTTCACGATTTTTTTACAATCGACTTCATGAATACGTATTCAAAACTCCTCCTCGCGGCTCTCGGTATCAGCTCGTTTGCTACGGCACAAACTACGTATATGCCTCTTCACAAAGATGAATATTCGTTGATGGATAAGGTAGAAACGCTCTCGGGCGAGCTGACCAATAAGTTTTTTACAACTGTAAAACCGGCTCCCAGAAGTGGTGTGGTACAGTACTTCTATGAAAAAAGAGAACAGGCTCGTGAGCTGGGATTGTCGAAAATAGATCGGTATAACTTAGACCACGCCATCTCTAAAAGTGGCGAGTGGACACCCAATACCAGAGGTGCTATCAATTCAAAGAAAGCCATCTTCCGCACGTTTTATAAAAAACAACCCGACTTTATTTATGCCAATGAGCCCGAGTATAATTTCTTCTTGGTAGCCAATCCGGTTATATCTGCTCAGTTAATTGCTGAAAAAAACAGTGCCGGCAATCAAATGGATTTTATGAGTAGCCGTGGTGTAGAATTACGCGGTTGGATTGCCAAACGAATAGGCTTTTATACGTTCTTTACTGACAACCAAGAGCAGCCGGTTAGCTACATTGGGCAATACATCGAAAACAAAGCCTACAAAGCTGTTCCGGGGGGTGATTTTTATTTTAGAAAAGGTACTCGCTCCTATGACTACATGCTGGCGCAGGGCTATATCGACTTTCAGGCAATCAAGAATTACACAAACGTCACCTTTGGGTATGGAAAGAATTTCTATGGAGATGGTATCAGAAGTACCTTTCTGAGCGACTTCTCTGCCAATTATCCCTTCTTAAGATTGAATACAAAAGTGTGGAAGTTGAACTACCAAAACTTATATGTAGAATTGACACCACAGTTTGTAAAAGGTGCTGATGCCCGCTTGCCAAGGAAATATGCTACCATTCACAGCCTCAGCATCAATGCTACCAAATGGTTGAATGTAGGCATCTTTGAAAGTGTGGTGTTTGGTAGGAGAGATCGTTACGAGTTTGGATACCTCAATCCTATCATCATGTTCCGTTCGGTGGAACGTGCCTTTGGTAGTCCGGACAATGTGAACCTGGGTATCAATTTCAAAGCCATTGTGGCCAAACGCCTTCAGTTTTACGGGCAGTTTATGTTAGATGAGTTTACGTCCAAACAATTCTTCAGCCGTAGTGGTTACTGGGGTAATAAATGGGGCTTGCAATTGGGCGGAAAATACTTTGATGCTTTGGGCGTGAAGAACCTCGACTTACAAGGTGAATTGAATGTTGTACGTCCATTCACCTATACACACTACGATAGCACAGCCAATTATACGCATTACAACCAACCCCTTGCACACCCATTGGGTGCCGGTTTTGTAGAGTTAATAGGGATAGCTCGTTACCAACCCATCGAGCGATTGTCCATCCAGCTAAAAGGAATGTACTATTCACAAGGGGTGGATACTGGGTTGTCCAACTACGGTAGCAATATTTTTGCAGACTACAATACCCGCAACCAAAGTTTTGGTATTGGTGTTATCAACGGAATAAAAGTAAACTGTATGATGGCTAACCTAAACCTGACGTATGAATTGCGCGACAATTTCTTTATTGACCTTGGATTCACACACCGCCGTTATGCAAGCTCCGATGTACTTGCCGTACCGAGTTACAATACGACCTATGGTTATGGTGGCTTCCGTTTGAATATTGCCAGACGGGATTACGACTTTTATTAATCCTAAAACTTCTGATATTATTAAAACTTCTTCTGCTATGGTTCAGAAGAAGTATTAATATTTATGGCGTATTGTGTAAGCCGTACAATTGAATGCTCTTACCATTTTGACAAATGCAACTTCCCTTATATCTTTATCATCTTATGAAAAAACATACCGTCATTGTAGGGCTTGCTATCATTACTTCGCTGCTATTTGCTTGTAAAAAGAAGGATGGATTGAATCAAAATTTAGATCCCAACAAACAAGAAAACAGCAACTATATGTCCACCAAAAAAGGCTCGTGGTGGCTCTTTGGCGCTCGCAATGGCGATGTTACTAAACGCATGGCTACCGGGAAAGATTCTATAAAAAACGGGTTGCTCTTTAGCTATTTTGAAAAACAAGATACCAATACCAAATTCGTAACACCGGAATACTTTGGCAAAAATGGAAATCGGTATTTGTCTTTGTATGATTTTGATGGTGCACAAACCAATTATGCCACATTGGTATTTCTATTAGACAGTGCTGTAGCCGGCACTCAATGGAATAATACGCAAGACTATAACTATCTTGGGATAAAGGTGAATTTGCTCATCGAAAGTAATGTAGATTTTACAGGCGGTACACTTACTTTAGGTACAAAAACTTATAAAGAAGTTACTAAAGTGCATAATAAACTAAAGGGCAAACCTTCTACACTACCCACTTATTTTGATGCCGGTACCATTGATATATGGTTTGCCAAAGGGATAGGAGTGATAATGGAAGATGTGAACGTAAGTATATTAACTTTAGGCATCAAACATACGGACTCTTTATTGGACTATCATATAGAGCCACAGTAATATAGCATCGCCTTCGTATTATTTTTCTGTTTGAAATAGCAGCGATGCTTTTTCGATACTCTCCGGCTTGCCCACATCTATGAACACATCTCCTGTATGGTCATAGCCTTTTACTAAGGCTTCTTTGGCATAATGCAAATAAACATCAATGATAGAAAACTTGCCCTCGAATGGCATGTTGAAGATAGCAGGTGATACCACTTGAATACCACTAAAGGCAAAGGCAGTCGTATTTGTATGGTGTAGGGATGTTTTGGTTTCTGCGGTATTGTTGTTTCGCCAGCCACAAAGCGTCATGTGGGTATCAAAGAGTAATTGACGGGAAGAAGGGCGCTGCATCACCGCAAGGGTAGCGATAGCAGCAGTGTTGTGTGCGGCTATTAATCGTCGCAAATCAAAACGGGTGAGCACATCTACATTCATGACTACAAAAGCTTTTTCGTGAATGAAATGAGGTGCTGCTTTCAAAATGCCGCCGCCGGTTTCCAATACGGCATCGCGCTCATCAGAAATGGTAATACAGCTGCCAAAGCCTTGGTGTTGCAGTACGGCGTCTTCTATTTGTGCTGCAAAATGGTGTACATTGACCACTACATCGGTGATGCCGAATTGTTGCAGGTACTCAATATTGTGTTGTAATAATGTTTTGCCGTTTACTACGGCAAGTGCTTTAGGATGCTTGTCGGTGAAGGGCTTTAAGCGAGTGCCGAGTCCGGCGGCTAAGAGCATGGCTTTCATGTATGGTGTGTTGTATGCGTTAGTGGTGTGGCTTCATCTTGCAAAGGGTGTGTATGAAAAGATTCATAACACGCTGGCAGATACTTGCTGACGAAGTAGGGTAAAGGTACTATCATTCTGCTGTAGCTGAATAGCCGAATAGAGAAATATAGTACAAGAGTGCGACGCAACGGATGCCGAATAAGAATGCTGCGGCCGGTTTCCTAAAAAAGATAATAACTGAATTAATGCCGTCGATTTTTTGGTTTTTGATTTTTGGTTGTGGAATTTTGAGGCACTATGTTTTATGCGTTTAAAGGATTTATACCGGTGGTGCATCCCTCGGCATTTGTTCATCCACAAGCGGTGGTAACCGGCAATGTAATCATTGGTAAGGATGTGTATATTGGTCCGGGTGCGGCGCTGCGTGGCGATTGGGGCGGTATTGTGATAGAGGATGGTTGCAATGTGCAAGAGAATTGTACGATACACATGTTTCCCGGCGTGACGGTAAGGCTGCAAGAGAGCGCTCATATTGGTCATGGGGCTATCATACACGGTGCCTCTATTGGTAAAAATGTGTTGATAGGGATGAATAGTGTGATCATGGATGATGTGGAAATTGGCGAAGAGTCGATAGTGGGAGCCTTGTCTTTTGTGGCGGCTAATACGAAGATCCCGCGGCGCTCATTGGTAGTGGGCAATCCGGGCAAGGTAATAAAGGAGGTGAGCGATGACATGATAGCGTGGAAAACCAAAGGCACGCAATTGTATCAAGCATTGCCCGCCGACTGTTATAATAGTTTGATAGCTTGTACACCCTTGCATGAAATCCCTGCTCATCGTCCGCCGCAAGAGAGTCTATATGAAACATGGGAAAAAATAAAACAACAATAAATCACTGAAGGGAAAATTTGAACGCCCGTAATAGCAGTACATGGATATTACCAAAGCACAATACCTCATTTCCAGTCCGGATATTACTAAATGTCCCAAAGCCGACCGCCCGGAATATGCTTTTATTGGTCGCAGTAATGTGGGTAAATCATCGTTGATAAACATGATTACGAAGCATAGCGGATTGGCGAAAACCTCTGCCAGTCCGGGGAAGACGCAAATGATAAATCATTTTGTATTATCAGATTCAGTTGGGAGTTCGTTTTATTTTGTGGACTTGCCGGGCTATGGTTATGCAAAAGTATCGCAGGCGCAACGTGCAGTTTGGAAAAAGATGATACAGCAGTACCTCTCGGAGCGTGAGAATTTGGTGACGGTATTTGTGCTGATAGATAGCCGCCATGAGCCGCAACACGCCGATATGGAGTTTTTGCGACAATTAGGTGAGTGGCAGGTTCCCTTTAATATCATCTTCACCAAAGCCGATAAAAGTACTCAATCTGTTGCAGCCAAGAATGCACGTTACTTTATTGAAGCCATGAAAAAAGAATGGGAGTTTATACCCAAGAGTTTTATCACGAGTGCGGTGAAATTTACCGGTCGAAAGGAAATACTTTCGTTTATTGCTGAGTTGAATGAAAGCTATTACGAAGAAGAATAGCGTTAAAACCAACCCTTCCGACGGAACCAAAGCAGCATGACTAATGGAATGACCAGCATGATAGCTACCGTAAGGTAGAAACCCAATGGATGGTGTGCCATCGGAATGATATCGAAGTTCATACCGAAGATGCCTCCAATAACCGTAGCAGGAGCCATTAGCGTAGCCAATAATGTAAATACTTTCATTACTTCATTCAGCCGAGTATTTATCTGACTCATCGAAAGGTCTTGCAAGTTCATCAGCATTTCTCGGTGGTTCTCTACATATTCGTTAGCTTGAGTGATATGGTCTAAAACATCTTTAAAGTATTTTTCGTTTCGCTCTTCCAATACGTCGTTTTCGCTACGCACGATGGCACCCACCAAATCGCGCACGGGCATGATAGATCGGCGAAGCAACATGATTTCGCGGCGCAAGATGCTAATTTTAGGAAGGCTTCCCTTGTCTTTCTTCAACAACAAAGCATCTTCGAGGCGTTCGATGCGATCGCTAAGTTTTTCAATCACCGAAAAATAGCTGTCCACAATCACATCCATCAAACTATAACACAAATAGTCGGCGGTATTGCCTCGCAGCTTTGCGTTGTTCAATCGAAGCCGCTCTCGCACCGGGTCAAAGACATCGCGCTCAGGGTCTTCTTGAAAAGAGAGTACAAAGTTTTTTCCTAAAACAATACTTACTTGTTCGGACTCTATCACACCGGTGCCTTCATTGTAATACAACATGGGTAGTAAGCAAAAGATGACATTGCCTATTTCATCGGTCTTGGCGCGTTGCCCCACACTAAGAATATCTTCAACTAACAGACTGTGAATTTCAAAATGAGCACAGATATGTTCTACTTCATTTTTCTTAAGCCCATCGATATTTATCCATGTTACCCCATCGGCTTGTGTGTGAATGAGGCAGTCTGTGTCTTTGGTTGACCTTCGCTCTTCTAATGTTTGTGCATTATATCGATACAGTGAATAAACCGTTTCTTTTGCTTCATCTCGTTCGGATATATCCCTCGCCGGATTGTAATTGGTAATCGGCTCACGAGCAGCATAGGTCCATGGCCAGTCGGGCAAAAGATTGACGAATTTATTAGCTTGTTTTAGAATGCTCATGACAAGAGATTATCCACTAAATTAGCAGCGTATATAATGGTAAAAATAATCGTTTTGAACATGAAAAAATTGCTTGCACTTAGTGCCCTTATTATTTACACCATCAGTGTCTCTGCTCAATCTGCCAAAGTGGCTATCGAAACCGACAGCGGACGGATTGTGTTGGCGCTGAGCGACCGTACTCCGTTGCATCGAGATAATATGATAAAACTAGTGAAAGAAGGTTTTTTTGACAGCACTTTATTTCATCGGGTGATAGCACAATTTGTTATTCAAGGTGGCGACCCCGTATCCAAACATGCAAAGCCCGGTGAGATGTTAGGAAATGGAGAATTGGGCTATCGTGTTCCCGCAGAGATTAATGATAGTGAATACCACTGTTATGGTGCGCTGGGCATGGCTCGCGACAATAATCCGGAGAAAGCCTCATCGGCTTGTCAGTTTTATATTGTAACCGGGAAAAAATATACCGACCAAGAGTTGGATGCTATCTCACAAAAAACAGGAAGAGTATTTAGTGCTTCGCAAAGAGAGGTGTATAAAACCAAGGGTGGGGTTCCTTTTTTGGATGGCAATTACACTATTTATGGTATGGTAACAGAGGGTATGGATGTGGTAGAAAGGATATCTGCTATGCCGGGTAATGCAGTCAATCGCCCCAATACCGACATGGCTATGCGTAAGGTTTATTTGGTGGATGAAAAAGGAGAGAAGGGTCGTAAGAAGAAAAAAAGAAAATAAAAATACTGAATCGTAAGTGTGGTAAAGCGGAGCATATTTTTGAAGTAATACTCATTCCTGAATGGTAATTGAATGAAGGAAATAAAAAAGTGGTTGGATGAAAAACTCCACTTGTATCACCAAGCAGATTTTATCCTCAAAGACCCGGTTAGTATTCCGCATCGTTTTACCCAAATACAAGATATAGAGATTGCCGGATTCTTTGCTGCTACCATCGCTTGGGGTAATAGAACCACTATTCTCAATAATGCTTTGCGGCTATTACAATTGATGGATCATGCTCCTTACTCCTTTATACGGCAGCATCAAGACTCCGATTTGAAACGGTTTCTTGGCTTTGCGCATCGTACATTTAATGCCACAGACCTATTATATTTCATCCAGTTTTTACAGCACCATTATTCCCACCACGATTCGTTAGAAACCGCATTTGTGCCGGATACCAATAATTCGGATGAGCATGTTGGGAATGCCTTGCAATACTTTCATCAATACTTTTTTTCGTTAGAGCATCCGCAACGCACTCGAAAGCATATTGCCACACCTGCTAAAAATGCTGCATGCAAGCGACTAAATATGTACTTGCGATGGATGGTTCGAAAAGACGAACAAGGTATTGATTTCGGGCTATGGAATCGTCTCCATTCACATCAACTCATCATCCCCTTAGATGTGCACGTAGCACGTGTATCTTGTCGTATCGGGTTGTTGGAATACGAAACATCAAACTGGAAAAACGCAGTTATCTTGACAAATAAACTAAAGCAAATGGATGCAGATGATCCGGTGAAGTATGATTATGCTTTGTTTGGGATGGGTGTGTTGGAAGGATAATGTTTGGATACTATAGGTATTGAGTTAGTATCTTTTTTATCTATAGCACAAAGGCTATCCATTTTGGACAGCCTCTGTACTTTGTTTTTTTTTTGATACAATACTTTCAAAAAAATGAATAGCCTTGTTTCAGAATGAATCTTGCATAATAGCAAGTATGCTATTAATGGTGGTGATGGTGTGCATCGTGAGCATTCGGAAGTTTGAAGAACGCTTCTTCATCAATAGTCGTTTCTGCTACTTCAAATTGTGTTTCTAACCACTGGAATAATTTATCGAAAATCATGCGGCGGTAAGTTTCATCAATGGTTTTGTCGTCCTTGATTACTTTTTGCATATAGCTGTCCAACCAAGGGGCATCATCACCGTTTTCCATACCGAAATATGCCAACACACGACCTTTCAGTTCGTTTATTACATCATCTTTGGTTACAGAGATGCCGTTTTCAATAATCAGTTTGTCGGAGATAAGCGTCCAACGAAGCTGATGGTCAAAAGAAGGAAATTCTTTTTCTACGTCTGCTTCGCTGCGTGGTTTTTCTTGTCCTTCTTTCATCCAACGTTTCAAGAAAGCTACCGGCAGTTCAATGGGTGTTTGGTGTACCAAAAGTTCGTATATCTCGTTTTGAAGACGCTCGTTTGCAATACGGGTAAACTCTTTGGAAAGCTCCACCTTCAAGCGCTCTTTGAAAGCGGCTTCATCAGCAATATCATCATTGGGGAATACTTGCGCAAACAATTCAGCATCCAATTCGCGGGCAATCAATAAGCCTACTTTAGTTAAAGTGAATTTGAATGTAGTATCAGCAGCGGAAGCTTCTTGCTTCAGCGGGTCTTTCATAAAGCTGTTTAGCTCATCACCCGATGCGATTTCACTGGGTTTGAAAACAAGAGTGTCACCGGCTTTCATGCCCATTAGCTTTTCTTGCAAGGCAGCAGGCAACTTCTCGAGCAATACGGTATCTTCTACCGGTTTGCTGTCTTCGGCTACAGTACCATTTGCATCGCAAAGCTCATATTGAGCATATATGATATTGTCTTTTACTTGTACGGTTTCTTGGTCTTCAACCTTTCCATAACGACGGCGGATACGCTCTACTTCATCTTCCAACATCTTGTCCGAAACGTCTATTTTATAGCGTGTGAGGGAAGTTTTGTTTTTCAAAGGAGCAATTTCGAAATCAGGTTTAATACCAATTTCAAATTCAAAGTCTGCTTCACCGGGGTTGTTCATATCCAGTTTCATCGACTCGCTAGGTGGCAATACCATAGGTTGAGCAAAGATGTTAAGCTTCTCCGCAATGATGTATTCTTCTAAATGTTTGCCGGCAGAACGAAATACTTCTTCTCCAAAAATGGATGGTCCATACATTTTTCTCACCATTCCGGCAGGTACCATCCCCTTACGAAATCCGGGAACATTAGCTTGCTTGGCATATTGTTTCAAAGATTTTTCAAAGGAAGGCATATAATCTTCCTTGGTCATCTTTACACTGATTTTGTCGTGCAACTTGCCGATATTCTCTCTTGTTACCGTTGCCATTAGTACGTTGTTTTTATGTTTATTAAAGTAAAACAGTCCCGCTTTATTGTAGCAGGACTGAGATTTTCAGTGCGGGTGGAGGGACTCGAACCCCCATGCCTCGCGGCACTAGATCCTAAGTCTAGCGTGTCTACCAATTTCACCACACCCGCCAAAGGGATGGCAAAGGTAGGGTATTTTTGTTTCAGATAAATAATTATTTACAAAAAAATATTCTGAAAAATTACGCCTTCTTTTGCTCCTTTGCCCAGCTGTCTTTTAAAGTAACTGTGCGGTTAAAAACAAGGTGTGTTTCACTGCTGTCAGGGTCTAATGTAAAGTACCCTTTTCTCAAAAATTGAAAATGTTGTCCCGTTATTGCCGCAGCTAATGATGCTTCTATTTGCACAGAAGGTACTATCTGCAATGAGTTTTCGTTGATATAGCTTTTGAAATTTCCTTCTTCTGCCGCCGGGTTTTCTACCTTGAACAGCCGATCGTATAAACGCACCTCAGCTTGTTTGGCATGTGGCACACTCACCCAGTGGATAGTACCTTTTACATGGATGCCACTGGTGTCTTGTCCGCTTTTGCTTTCGGGGTAATAGCTTCCGTATATTTCAGTGATATTGCCGTTTTCATCTTTCTTATAGTCTTCACAGGTAACAATATAGGCTCCCTTTAAACGCACTTGCAACCCGGGACCTAGTCGGAAGAATTTTTTTGGAGGTTGTTCCATGAAATCTTCGCGTTCAATCCATAGTTCTTTGCTAAAGCCTACTTTTCGCTTGCCTCCATTTTCATCTTCAGGATTGTTTTCTATTTCTAATTCTTCTGTTTTCGAATCCGGATAGTTGGTGATGATTAATTTAACGGGGTCTAAAACAGCCATGGCACGCAGGGCAGTTTTGTTGAGATCTTCGCGTACAAAATGCTCTAGCAATCCGATATCTACAATGTTTTCTCTTTTGGCAATACCGGCAGCATCGCAAAAATTGCGAATGGCGGCTGCGGTATATCCTCTGCGACGCATACCGCTGATAGTGGGCATCCTTGGGTCATCCCAGCCGGATACGTGTTTCTCGTTCACTAGTTGCAATAGCTTTCGTTTGCTCATCACCGTGTAAGTAAGGTTGCGACGGGCAAACTCGTATTGATGCGACGGATAAATTTCGAGTTTTTCAATAAACCAATCATACAAGGGGCGATGGTGGATAAACTCCAACGTGCATATAGAGTGGGTAATATGTTCAATGCTGTCGCTTTGCCCATGTGCAAAATCGTACATGGGATAAATGCACCATTGGTCGCCGGTGCGGTGGTGATGGGCATGTTTTATACGATAGATAATAGGGTCGCGAAGCAGCAAGTTGGGGTGCGCCATATCTATCTTTGCACGCAGTACTTTTTCTCCGTCTTTATACTTCCCTTCCCTCATGGCTGCAAATAATGCCAGATTTTCTTCTATGGTTCTATCTCGATAAGGAGCGTTTTTTCCGGGTGTGTTAAGGTCCCCTTTTGATGCTGCTATTTCTTCACTGCTACTGTCATCAACATAGGCTAATCCTTTGCGGATAAGGGTTTGCGCAAAGGCATATAGTTGTTCAAAATAGTCGGATGCATAAAACTCATTATCCCAGTTATAGCCCAACCATTTAATGTCGTTTCGGATGCTGTCCACATATTCTGTTTCTTCTGTAACCGGATTGGTATCGTCAAAACGGAGGTTGCACTTGCCATTATATTTGAGGGCAAGACCAAAATTTAAGTGGATACTAGAGGCATGCCCAATATGCAGATAGCCATTTGGCTCTGGAGGAAAGCGTGTATGGATTTGTTGATAAGTTCCGGCGGCTAAATCGTTTTCAATTATTTCTTCTAAAAAGTTTAAAGATTTTTCTGCGCTCATGTTACAATTTATTGTTTGCAAATGTAGTGGACTATCGGTTAAAGTCGGTTTTACTATTTTCTAGTTTTTTCAATAATCAAAATGCTTAACGATAGTATCATGTGTAAATAAAATAGCTGTCGAACTTTTGTACGACAGCTATTCAAAGAGATAAACAAATGTTTATTTCTTGCTATAGTAAATCTTGTCGTCAAGAAACTCTGAAGTTGCTTGAAGCGCCGGATTGGCCATGCGTTCGTACATTCTAGAGATTTCTATTTGCTCTTTGTTTTCATGAATTTCTTCCAAGTTGTCGGTATGGCTGCTAAACTCATCCAACTTCTTGTGTAATTCTTCTTTCATAGAAATTGAAATCTGATTAGAACGGCGAGCCATTACTACGATAGATTCATAAATATTGCCTGTTTTGTTTTTGATTGCAATAACATCTTTAGTTTCTACTAAAGGGTTAACAGCCGCTAAAGCTCTTTTATTGGTACTCATGGCGTAGTTTATTTATGTTGTTTTGAATTTGATTGTTTAATTTTTCAGCCTCAACGATATACTTTGAAGTCGGATAATCGTTCTTTAATTCTTGATAAGCGGCAGCCGCATTGCCATAACGCTCTTCTTGCTTTCCTTTAATACTGGCTTTGGCATATTGATAGTACGAGCGCATGGTCATATATTGATAGTAGTCAGCAGCAACAGATTCCGGATAGGATTCTAACAGTAATTTATAGGCAACACTGGCTGCTTTGTAATGCCCAAGATTATAATACAACTTAGCTGCATCTGCGTCTTTTACTTCCAATTTGCTACGCATATCCAACATTAGCTTGTTGGCTTCCGGTACTCGTTTAGAGGAAGGATGCATATTAATATACGATTGCATTGCTTCCATTGCTTTAATAGTATTTGTTTGGTCCAAGTTCGGTTTGGGCGACTCTTTATATAAGCAATAGGCATGCATATACTCTGCCTCATCTGCATCTTTACTAGAAGGAAAGTAATCGGTGAAATTTTTAAAATGGTAAGAAGCCGCTAAATAGTCTTTTAGATAAAAGGATGTATAGGCGTATTTAAAATAGAGCATTTCAAAATCTTTGGTGCCTTTCATTACAGGCAACAAGTTTTGATATACTCCGTTTGCTTTTTGATATTGACGCTTCTCGTAGTAGGCATTTGCCTTCGAAAGTTTATAATTAATATCGTCACTTTTCAACACTTTTTCATAGCCGCTACAAGAAGCCAGCAATAATAAAATGCCCGAAAGTAATATGGATTGCTGTAAACGCATTAAAATAAAAGGATGCAAAGCTAAAAAATATTATGCATAGTTACGCCATTTCATTTTATGGAAATGGTAAAAACTTGTAAAAATACATGAACATATTGGCACTGCACTGTTATTTACAAGAAGTATTATAAACGAAACAATCAAACAAATATTTTAAACGAAAGAGGTCAAAAATTTTGACCTCTTTCGTTTATCTACTGTATAATCATCCGTTTTGAAGGGAGGTAATCGGCAATACAAGTTTTGCTATTTAGCAGCTATCATACTGATTTCTACATTTACTCCTTTCGGAAGCCCGGATACTTGTATGGTTTCCCTTGCCGGAAAATCGGCTGTAAAGTATTTGCCATAAACTTCGTTTACCTGTGCAAATTTTCCCATGTCCATCAAGAAAATGCTTGATTTAAAAACATTGCTAAAATCCATTCCTGCTGCCTTAAGAATGGCTTTCAAGTTTTCCATAACGAGTGTGGTTTCTTCGCTTATTTCACCTTGAAAAAGATTGCCGGTTTTGGGGTCAAGGGCTATTTGTCCAGAAATGAACAGCATATTGTTTACCATTACAGCTTGGTTGTATGGACCTATTGGAGCAGGTGCTTCGTTGGTGATAATTATTTTCTTTTCCATGTTGCAAAAATAGGAAATAGGAGGGAGCAATCCTTAGTCCTTACCTTTGCAACTATATGAATTATGTTCTCCATATAGATACTTCTGGGGATGTATGTTACACCGCCATTGCAAAGGATGGGAAGTTATTAGCAAGAATACAGCATGCTACTTCTCGTGAACACGCATCTACCCTTAATCTCCAAATTGAAAGCGTTCTTTCAGAGGCATCCATTAAAGCTTCGGATCTAAGTGCCATAGCCATTATTGCAGGACCGGGCTCTTACACCGGTTTGCGTATTGGAATGGCAACTGCAAAAGGACTTTGCTATGGGCTAAACATTCCGCTGATGGCTTACAATAAATTAGACCTTTTGGTCTTGCATGAGGCTCAGAATAAAAAATTTGCCTCTTACGCAGCCTTATTACCTGCTCGTAGTGGTGAATATTTTGCTACCGTATATGATGCATCTTTAGAGTACATTATCCCTCCCAAGCATATACTTGCATCAGAATGGGAAGAAATGATTAATGATATTTATTATATAATAGGTGATGGGAAATCTAACCTTGAAATCAATGAGGAGCATTGGCTTTTTTTGTCCAATTATGACTTTGATAATCAAAAATTTGCATCACTTTCTTTCATAGAACCTTTTTATTTGAAGGATGTATTTTTAACCTCTAAAAAGGGCTAATAACGATCATTACTAAATTGTACGATAAGAAAAAAATAAGTTTATTAACAATCTTTTAAAACGATTCGTTGTTTTATATATATATATGGCGTATGTTTGCAACGAAAATTAGTTTAATATTTAATCATAGAAAATCAGAAAAGTAAAATGGAAACAACAATGTCAACCAACACGTTAGTAATTAGAAAAGATGAAGTTACGAACGACCAGATTAAATTGGATTACATAGCTGTGAAAAGCGCTGCAATGACGTTGAGAGCTATCAACCACAAATTGCGCCAACAAATTGTAAAATTGTTGGAGGAAAATAAGCGCATGAATGTAACTGATATTTATGTAAAACTTCGTTTAGAACAATCAGTTGCTTCACAATACTTAGCAATTTTGCGTCGTGCAAATATCGTTGAAACGGTACGTGAAGGTAAATTTATTCATTATGCTTTAAATCACGAACGCATTGCGGCAGTTGCTAAGTTTGTGAACGAATTAGTGAATACTGACGATATCTAATCAGTCACTTTTTATTAAAGCTATCATTAACGCAGCCTCGTATAGATGGCTGCGTTATTTTTTTTCTTTACACAAATGTTTCCATTCTCAGACGGCTAGAAGTAACGATATTGGATGTAGGTGTCTTTAAAACTAAAACAAAGTGTAGATTGAAGGAAAACAAATCAGGAAACAATATTGATGCAAAAAAATAAAGCTACTCGAACTGAGTAGCTTTATTTGTTAGTATCTATGAACGAATTATTCTTCGTCATCAACAGTTACTTTCTTTCTTTTTACTTTGATATCAGCATCATCATCTGAAGAATCGTGGTGACGACGGAATTCAGAACCTGGTTCACCGCAGCATCCTTTAGATTTTTTACCACCGATATTAGCAGAAATACCAAGGCTGAATTGACGACCTAATGTGAAATCGAAACCAGAATGCTTGTTTACTTTTGCATCCACATTATTAGTTTCTTTAGAGAAACCATATTGAAGTCCTCCAAAGCCAAAGTTTAATGCCAATGACTTGCTGAAGTTAACTCCTACACCAGGAAGGATGTTTGCTACGAAGCCATTAGACGTGTAGATAGGATCGAAAATTGGTGTTGGATTGTCTGTAGTTTTTTTACCGTTAAGGTAAGATAAGTTTAATTGGTTAAACACGAAGAAAGTGTGGCTGAGAGGTTGTGTCAAACGAACAAAAGGTCCTACGCCCAACATTCTTTCTTTTTCAACAACTGTAGCAGGGTCAGTGCTGCTTTTGTTAAAGCCAACGCCAAAGTTCAACCCAACGGTTAGTTTGTTGTTGATTTGAAAACCTACTCCTGGCATAAAATGAACGCCAAAATCTTTAACTTTTGTATCAGGTGTGCCTACGATACCGTCATCAAAAGTGCTAGTATGGCTACTTACACCTAAATCACCATAAATTAAAAGGCTACCGGCTTTTTGGGCATTGGCTGCTGTAAGTGAACCAACAGCGATTGCAGCAAGGATCAATTTTTTCATAAAGTCGTTTATTGATTTAAGATTTTAATGAACAAATATAATAGCTAGTTTCAATTATTGCAATAGTTTGACTTTTTTATTACAAATTTTTTCTACCGAAACCAAGAACTGTATTTTACGTAGTTGTTGGCAATGCGCGATATCTCACCTTTTATCAACTCTTGTGAAATGTCTTTTACTTTTTTTGCAGGCACGCCGGCAAAGATGCTGCCCGGCGGTACCACGGTATCTTCCAATACCACGGCGCCAGCGGCAATAATACTGTTGTTGCCTATTCGCGCTCCATCCATTACGATAGCTCCCATACCTATCAGTACATTATCTTCTACCACACATCCATGTACAATGGCATGATGCCCTATTGACACATTGTTTCCAATAATGGTTTTTGTTTTTTGATAAGTGCAATGGATGCAGGCACCATCTTGTACGTTTACCTTATTGCCCATTTGAATACTGTTTACATCTCCTCTTACCACAGCATTAAACCAGATGCTGCATTCACTGCCCATTGTGACATCTCCAACGATAGTGGCATTGGGAGCTACAAAACAATCGTCTGGAATGTTAGGATACTTACCCTCAACAGGGAGGATAATAGGTTGTTGACTCATCTTATCGAGGTTAATTTTTTACAATAGAAAAATACGTTGATTATTTAAATTACTAACCAAACTCCTCTCACAAATATGGAGCGTAACTACTGCTTATTTAAATAGGTTGTATTTTAAGATGCAATAGACGGCTCTAAAGCCGTCTTTCCAGCCTATTTTTTTTCCTTCTTCATAGGTTCTGCCATAGTAAGAAATACCTACCTCATAAATTCTGATATTGGGCACTCTTGATATTTTCGCAGTTACTTCTGGTTCAAACCCAAATCGTTTTTCTTTTAGGGCAATGCCTTGTATGACTTCGCTACGGAATAATTTGTAGCATGTTTCCATATCAGTCAGGTTGAGATTGGTGAGCATGTTGGAAAGTAACGTCAGCCATCGGTTGCCGATAGAGTGCCAAAAGAATAAAATACGGTGTGGACGACCACCCATAAAACGAGAGCCATACACCACATCTGCAAAGCCATCTATTATTGGTTTCAGCAACACATTGTATTCATTGGGGTCGTATTCCAAGTCGGCATCTTGTATAATTATATAGTCGCCGGTTGCCTTCTCAATTCCCGTATGTAAAGCAGCACCCTTTCCCATATTCACCGGTTGTTTGTAATAAGTAATGGGCAATTCCGGATTTTGGTTTTTATATAGCAATATTGCTTCCTCGGTATTGTCTTTAGAGCAATCGTTTACTATGATTACTTCTTTTTCGATTCCATTAATAAGTTGCACTGCTTTCACCTTATTCAAAATATGATGAATAGTAGCGCCTTCATTGTATGCAGGTATTACTATAGAAAGTGTTTGTGCCATATGAATAGAAATCAAAAGTAGTTAAGTATGGTTGTAATAAGTAGAACGCTCTTCGTGTTTGCAACCTTATTTCTTTCTTTCAAGTAACAGCATTTGTTCATTATTAACTGTTAGGAATCGTATGATTTTGTGGTATGTTTATTTTGAAATGTTGTTAAACATTAAATCTAAAGTGCAATACATCACCATCCTGAACTATATACTCTTTGCCTTCAATTCTCAGTTTCCCATTTTCTCTACAAGCTGCTTCACTACCATATTGAATGTAGTCTTTAAAGGAAATGGTCTCTGCTTTAATAAATCCTTTCTCAAAATCGGTATGAATAACGCTGGCTGCTTGTGGTGCCTTCCATCCTTTGTGTATTGTCCAGGCACGTACTTCTTGTACACCGGCAGTAAAATAGGTGATTAGGTTGAGTAATTTGTAAGCACCGCGTATCAAGCGATTGAGACCTGGTTCTTGCAATCCATATTCTTCTAAAAATAGTGCTTTGTCTTCTTCACTTTCCATTTCAGAAATTTGAGCTTCTATACTGTTGTTCATCACTATTACTTCTGCACCTTCTTCTTTTGCTATTTGTTGCAACATCTCCGAATATTTGTTTCCGGTATGAATGCCTGCTTCATCTACATTTGCTACATACAATACCGGTTTTTCAGTTAGCAGAAATAAATCTGCAATTGCCTCCCTTTCTTCTCCTTCCAATTGCAAACTGCGAATATTTTTCCCTTTGTATAAATGGTCTTTACAAGAAACTAATACTTGATATACGGCATTTGCCTTCGGGTCGTTCTTGGCTATTTTTTCATAGCGACCTATTTTCTTTTCTATACTTTCAAGGTCTTTTAATTGCAGTTCTGTGTCAATAATCTCTTTATCGCCTATGGGGTTAATAGCTCCTTCTTCGCGTAATATATTTTCATCCTCAAAACAACGAATTACATGCACGATGGCATCTACTTCTCTGATGTTTCCTAAAAATTTGTTGCCCAAACCTTCGCCTTTGCTGGCTCCTTTAACGAGGCCGGCAATATCTACAAACTCAATTGTAGTCGGTAAGATACGCTGGGGTTGCACTAATGCAGCGAGTTGATTGAGTCTTTCATCAGGAACATCTACTTGCCCTACATTTGGGTCGATGGTACAAAAACGATAGTTGGATGCCTGTGCTTTTGCACTATTGCTTACTGCATTGAAAAGAGTTGATTTTCCTACATTGGGTAGTCCTACGATGCCTACTTGTAATGCCACTGTTGATTCTATTTATTGGTTGCTAATATTTTTATAATCTGCTACAACGCCTACAAATCGGGTTTAAGCTCCGGCTAATAATATTTGCCATGCTTTCTCTACATCACCGGATTCAATAATTTCTTTTGCATAATGATGCAGTTCTTTTTGTAAGGTTACTTTATCGGCTTCATACGTGCGAAGTAATTGAAGTAAACGGTCGTCGTTTAATGGTGCAGCTACTATGGGTATATTGGTGCTATTGCCTAATATTCCCAGGTTGTTGCCGGTGAGTATAGTGCTGTTGCGAATGGATGCTGGAAGGGCATCTACACCTATACCTAAATTTAAGTTGGGTTTTGGTACAGAGAATACTGCATCACCCGAAGCTCTGCAATAATAATCGCCACCCATACGAGCCACAAGGTCTATTTTATGAGGGTCTATTTTCCCATCGGTGCCTAATATTGCATCATCGATATGCATACAAAGCACTTCACAAACGATAAGATTTCCGGAGCCACCTTCTTTCCCAGTTTCTATTATTTGCAGCACTTTACATTCCAATTGTACAGGCGATTCTTTCACACGAAAGGGTTTCACCATATCTGAAGGCAGTGCCGTTAATCCGGCTTTCTCAAATTCGCTTACTCCTTTCGGGTACTCACAACTAGCCAAGTTTACTTGTTGCACAATGTCGAAGTTGACCACATTAATCACTACTTCGCCGGTAGCTTGTGCGTTTTGTAAAGTGTGCTTGGTGGTATTATCGCGTACTCTGCGTGCAGGTGAAAAGACCACAATGGGTGGTTTGCTTCCAAATACATTAAAAAAACTGAATGGGCTGACGTTCGGGACTCCGTTTTCATCTATCGTACTTGCAAAGCATATAGGTCGGGGACCAATACTGCCTAGAAGGTGGGCATGCAGTAATGCGGTATTGATTTCTCCGGGTATGACTTTCATAATTTGATTTCTTTTTGGGATGGATTGTCAGTAATCTGTTTTTGCAGAATTGCTTCAAAAACTATCTATTAAATAGTTCTTTCAATGAAAACATTGCTTCAAAATTACATACTCAGCACATCTTGTTGCATTAATAAAATCAAAAAAGGAGGTTGTACTTTTGGTATCGCCTCCTTTTAAAATATGGGTAAAGGAAAAATGAATTATGCTTTAAACTGAGGAATCAATCCTTCTGCCAGTTTAGTCATTTTTGCTAATCCGTCTTCCGGCAAATTACCTTTCTTAAACTCACCTAAAACATCGGGCAATTTCGTTTCCATTTCAGTAAGGAATGCTTCTTCGAACGCTTTAATGTTTTTCACAGGCACTTCACGCATCAGGTTGTTGGTACCTAAGTAAATGATGGCAACTTGTTTTTCTACGCTATAAGGAGTAAACTGTGCTTGTTTCAATACTTCCACGTTGCGGCTACCTTTGTCGATTACGTTTTTGGTTGCAGCATCCAAATCCCCACCAAATTTTGCGAAGGCTTCCAACTCACGGTAAAGTGCTTGGTCTAACTTCAAGGTACCGGCTACTTTTTTCATGGATTTAATCTGCGCATTACCACCTACGCGGCTTACAGAGATACCTACGTTGATTGCCGGACGGATACCAGCGTTGAAGAGGTTACCTTCCAAGAAAATTTGTCCATCGGTAATGGAGATTACGTTGGTAGGAATGTAGGCAGACACGTCACCGGCTTGAGTTTCGATGATGGGTAAGGCTGTCAATGAACCGCCACCTTTTACTTTGCTTTTCAGGCTTTCTGGCAAGTCGTTCATGTTTTTAGCAATATCATCGTTGCTAATTACCTTAGCGGCACGCTCGAGTAAGCGGCTGTGCAAGTAGAATACGTCACCCGGATAGGCTTCACGTCCCGGTGGGCGGCGAAGCAACAACGATACTTCACGATAAGCAACGGCTTGTTTCGAAAGATCATCATATACTACTAATGCAGGGCGACCTGTATCACGGAAGTATTCCCCGATAGCTGCTCCGGCAAATGGAGCAAAGAATTGTAACGGTGCGGGATCCGATGCAGACGCTGCAACGATTGTGGTATATGCCATTGCACCGTTTTCTTCTAAAGTCTTCATAACACCCGCTATGGTAGAGGCTTTTTGCCCGATAGCTACGTAAATACAGTATACCGGTTTGCCGGCAGCATAAAATTCTTTTTGATTGATGATGGTGTCAATACAGATTGCTGTCTTACCGGTCTGACGGTCGCCGATTACCAACTCACGTTGTCCACGACCTACAGGTATCATGGCATCGATAGCCTTAATACCGGTTTGTAGTGGTTCTTTTACCGGCTCACGGAAGATAACGCCCGGTGCTTTACGCTCCAAAGGCATTTCATACAACTCGCCGGTCAATGGACCTTTACCGTCAATGGGTTCGCCGAGGGTATTTACCACACGACCACACATTCCTTCACCTACTTTAATAGAGGCAATGCGTCCGGTACGTTTTACACGTGCACCTTCTTTAATGTCACCACTTTCACCCATCAATACCACACCCACGTTGTCTTCTTCAAGGTTCATGGCAATGGCTTTTACACCATTTTCAAACTCCACCAATTCCCCTTGGCGTACGCCATTTAGACCATACACGCGAGCAATACCATCACCCACTTGTAAGATGGTGCCTACTTCTTCAAGGCTTGCACTAGCATCAAAGTTGGTCAACTGTTGACGCAGTATCGCTGATATTTCATCCGGTTTAATGTCAACCATTTGTTTTGTATTTTATTGTTAGTATTATTTGTTTATTCGTATTTATCAAAAGTGTTTTTGAATGTTGGATTGGCTAGTATCCTGAGGCAAATACGCTATCGAATATTGGGTACGTATATGTTTTTCAAAAACTGATTTTTTACATCATTAAGGTCGCGAAGGATGCTGGCGTCAAATAGTTTGTCATCCATCTCCAACACAAAACCACCAATGATTTTGGCATCTATTACCTCGTTCAGTTCAATGGTATTGTTGGGTAATGATGTTTTTACTTGTTGTAAAATTGCCGATTTCACAGTGTCTGACAAAGGCATTGCCGTAGTTAGTTTTACTGTCTTTATGTTCATCATTTCTTTGTATTGACGAATAAATGCAGTAATCATTTCCGGTAGGCTTGCTTCTCTTCCTTTGTTCACTAATAGTGTAATGAACGCATTGGTTAAGGAGGATAAACGACTTCCGAAGACGGCAGTCAGTATTTGTAATTTTTTATCGGCTTTGATAATCGGGCTTTTGAGCATGTTTTCAAACTCACGATTACCTTTGTTTACGGTATCCAGTAACTTCACATCTTGTAAAACTGCATCTAAACAGTTTTGTTCTTTTGCCAAATCTAAAAGCGACTTAGCGTATCGTGAAGCAAGGCGAGGATTTTGCATAATTTTTTCAGCTTATGGAGTGCATCAACAGAAATAGTTAATGCTACATTAGTTCATATTAATTTCACCGGCTAACACATTGGCGTATTTGCTTTGAGCATCTGTATCTGCCAATTCTTTGCGCAATACTTTTTCAGCAACGGCTACCGCCAAATTGCCTATTTCGTTTTTCACTTCAGTCAGTGCTGCCATTTTTTGATGGTGAATTTGTTGTTGTGCATCCGCAATAATTTTATTGGCTTCAACTTTGGCTAGTTCTTTGGCTTCGTTTACAATTTTATCACGCGTTTCTTTCGCCTCTTTCAGCATTTGCGAACGTTCTTCGCGCGCTTGCTGCATCATCACTTCATTCTCGTTTTTCAATTGTGCCATTTCTTTCTTTACACGATCTGCGGTAGCAATGCTGTCAGCAATGCTGCTTTCGCGTTCGCTCAACGATTTGATAATGGGCTTCCACGCAAATTTTTTAAGAATGTAAAATACCGTCAGGAAAGCTAAAAGTGTCCAGACAAATAAACCTAATTCGGGACTTAATAAATCCATTTGATGTTATTTAAAAGATGTCAAAAATATCAAAATTGTTTTATTGCTAAGAGTGTCGTTATCCACGTGCAACTACACAATATTTTAATCTTGTTTAGTATTATTCGTATATCCAAATGGTGGTCTTAAGAAGTCATTGACTTAAGCCCTTATTTGAATACGAATGAATAAAAACGCCCGCTGCCCTTTGCGTTGGGCGTTTTTATTTTTGGGTGCGATTAAAGCACTACAGCAAGCAGACCTGCAATTACACCAAACAGCGCCACACCTTCTACGAAGGCAGCTGTAAGGATCATGTTTGCACGAATATCACCGGAAGCTTCTGGTTGACGAGCAATAGATTCTACGGCTCCTTTACCAATGTTACCGATACCGATACCTGCGCCTAATACGGCGATACCTGCTCCGATAGCACCACCGGCTGCGGCAGTACCATCAATTGCTAACATAATTGTGTTCAACACTGACATGTTATATATGGATTTTGATTAAAAAACTAGTTTATAAAGCTATTATTTCTTCCTCTGATACATTATAGGCTTGACCCGTTTCCGGATTGTGCTTATGATACGATTCATGTTCTGCGTCATGGTGATGTGCTTCTTCTACAGCTTGCCCAATAAACACTGCTGTAAGCGTAGTGAAGATAAATGCCTGAATGGCAGCCACCAATAGTTCTAACAAGAACATAAAGATGGAGAAAGCCAATGACACCGGCACAAAGCCCCAACCCGCAACGGCACTCAACGAACCGAAAATAAATATCATCGACACCACACTGAGAATTACGATGTGCCCAGCCAACATATTGGCAAAAAGACGTATCATCAATGCGATGGGTTTAATAAACAAGGAAATGATTTCGATAGGAACCAATAAAAACTTGATACCCAAGGGTACTCCGGGAGGATTGAACAAGTGACCCCAAAAATGTTTGTTGCCACTAAATACCATTACTATAAATGACACTACGGCTAAGCAAGCGGTAACCGCAATGTTTCCGGTGAAATTGGCGCCTCCTGGTAACAATCCTAACATATTGTTGATCCAGATGAAGAAGAATATCGTTAATAGCAAAGGCAAATATTTTGCGTATTTGTATCCTAAATTCGGCTTAGCCACTTCGTCACGAATGAAGATAATAGCTACTTCCAAAGCATTTTGAAAACCAGATGGCGCTTTATTGGAGCCGGCTTTTTTGTATTTTCCTGCAACGCTAAAGCCAATCCATAGTAGTAAAACCACTGAAATAATCATCGACAACACATTCTTGGTAATAGAAAGGTCATAGATTTTTTGTCCTTCAGCAGGGTTTACTAATACAATCTTTTCTTTCATTTTATTATGAGGGTCTATCTGATACCCTTCATACGCTTCATGTCCGTGATGAAATTTCGAAGCAGAAAATACAGAAAGCCCTTTTTGATTGTCGTAGATTATTACGGGTAAAGAAAGGCTAACCGGATGGCCATTTACATCAAACAGATGCCAATAGTGAGAGTCTCTAACGTGACCAAAAATGGTTTCGGCTGCGTTAAATTCTTTTTTTTCTGAAGTGGCAGCATGTCCTCCATGAGCTTCTGAAGGAGCTGTTTCTTCGTGTTGTGCAAATGTGGTATTCGAAGCGCAAAAAAGCGCTGAAAGCATGATAAATAAAGAGAAAAATCGTCTTGACATCGTTACTAACCCTCGAAATTTTGCGCAAATATAGGAGTTTTAAATTCAAAAAAAAGAATGTGTTTAAATTGTTCTGAAATTATCAGCCATCTACTTTCAAATTTATTTAGACCTATTCGGCATTTTTTTAGTTGTATAGTGACATGACAATTCATTTTTAGCACCCATTCTATACTCATAGTGCAAGCCACCTTTTATGCGGATTTCGTTTAATGTATTGTTTGAGTATTGTGAATTGTCACTCCTTCGTCAAAAGGAAAAAATTAGAAATTCATAGTAACGAAATAATAAATTAACCTAATTTTGCCACCTAAATTTTTTTTCACAAAAGACAAAAAACTATGCAGGAATTTGGCAAAAAGAACCCATCAGCAAACTTATCTGACTTGGGTCTTAATGTAGCTATAGCTCATTGGAACTTAGCCCCTGAAGAATTGGTGAATAAAACCATCGAATTAGGCCAAGGTGAATTGAATGATACCGGAGCCTTATGTGTTAGTACCGGAAAATTTACAGGTCGCTCTCCTAAAGACAAGTTTACTATCAAAGATAGCGAAACGGAAAACAGCGTTGACTGGGGTGATGTAAATATCCCTATGGATAGTGCCACTTTTGATAAGTTGTATGATAAAGTGTGTGCTTATTTCAATGGAAAAGAGGTATGGGTGCGTGATGCCTATGCTTGCGCAGATCCTAAATACCGTCTCAATATTCGTGTGGTAAATGAGGCTCCATGGGCAAATTTGTTTTGTAACGATTTATTCTTGCGCCCTACTGCTGCTGAAATTGAAACACAGCAACCTGATTGGTTAATCCTTCAAGCGCCAGGTTTTTTAGCAGACCCTGCAACAGATGGTACACGCCAGGGAAACTTTACCATCGTAAACTTTACTCGTAAAATCATATTAATAGGCGGCTCTGCTTATACCGGTGAAATGAAAAAAGGTATTTTCGGTGTGTTGAACTACCTATTGCCTCACAA
Organism: Bacteroidota bacterium; assembly: GCA_029573235.1. Lineage (GTDB taxonomy): Bacteria > Bacteroidota > Bacteroidia > Chitinophagales > Chitinophagaceae > JAFIGV01. The sequence continues at coordinate 115,920 of JAKQGX010000012.1, read as the reverse complement.
GCATCGTGTGTTGAGCATGCACTGCTCGGCTAACGAAGGTAAAAATGGTGATGTAGCCTTATTCTTCGGATTGTCAGGAACCGGAAAAACAACCTTGTCTGCTGACCCTGATCGCGCACTAATCGGTGATGATGAGCATGGCTGGGCAGATGGTTCTGTGTTTAACTTTGAAGGCGGTTGCTATGCAAAAGTAATTGACCTTTCGGCAGAAAAAGAACCACAAATCTTTGCAGCCGTAAAACCTAACGCAATCCTAGAGAATATCGTATTTAAAGCTGGCAGCAAAGAAGTAGATTATAAAGATGGTAGTATTACCGAAAATACACGAGCTGCTTATCCCATCTACCATATCCCTAATGCAAAAGAGCCTTCATACGGCGGTGATCCCAAAAATATTTTCTTCCTCACCTGTGATGCTTTTGGTATCCTACCTCCCATCAGCAAACTGACCAAAGCACAAGCCATGTACCACTTTATTTCTGGTTATACTGCCAAGGTAGCTGGTACAGAAGTAGGGGTTACAGAACCACAAACTACGTTTTCTGCTTGTTTCGGAAAAGTATTCTTGCCGCTTCACCCTACCAAATATGCCGAACTGTTGGGTGAAAAACTAGCACAACATCAAGATGTAAACGTATGGCTTATCAACACCGGATGGAGTGGTGGACCATATGGCGTTGGTAACCGTATGAGTCTGAAATACACACGAGCCATGATTACGGCTGCGATGAACGGAGCATTAGACAATGTAACGTACCAACCGCACAGTGTATTTGGTGTATTGGTACCACAGTCTTGCCCTAATGTGCCGGCTGAAATACTTAATCCACGCGATACTTGGTCAGAAAAAGAAGCGTATGACAAAAAAGCAAACGAGCTGGCTAAATTGTTCGTGAAAAACTTTGAAAAATACGCTGCACAAGCCAATGACGAAATCCGTAGTGCTGCACCTACCGTGTTAGAAATAGTATAGTAGTAGTAACTAAACATTATTACAAACAAAAGAAGCTGCTAGTCAGCTTCTTTTGTTTGTATAGAATTATGGGAAAATAATAAACATCTCACAACATATAAGAAATAAAATGTACCTTCGCGGACTTTTTTGAGTATATCCTTAATTATTAAAAACACATAGACATGAGTACAACCACTCGCAATCAAATTGATTTTAAACTTCCTTACAAAGTAAAAGACATGAGCCTAGCAGAATGGGGTCGTAAGGAAATAAAATTGGCCGAAGCTGAAATGCCCGGTCTTATGGCAATTCGTAAAGAATTTGGTGCGCAAAAACCATTAAAAAACGCCCGTATCGCAGGATGTTTGCACATGACTATTCAAACCGCTGTGTTGATTGAAACATTGGTTGAATTGGGTGCCGAGGTTCGCTGGAGTTCTTGTAACATTTTCTCTACACAAGACCACGCTGCTGCCGCCATTGCTGCTGCCGGTATTGGTGTATTTGCTTGGAAAGGACAAACACAAGCTGAAGCCGACTGGTGCATCGAACAAACCTTGTTTTTCGGTAGTGAAGATCGCCCACTCAACATGATTTTGGATGATGGTGGCGACCTTACCAATATGGTGTTGGATAACTACACCGAATTGGTTCAAAACATTAAAGGTATTAGCGAAGAAACTACTACAGGGGTTCACCGCTTATACGAAAGAATGCAAAAAGGCACCTTGCCCATTCCTTCTATAAATGTGAATGACTCTGTTACCAAGTCGAAATTTGATAACAAATACGGATGTAAAGAATCCTTGGTAGATGCTATCCGCCGTGCTACCGATGTAATGATGGCCGGCAAAGTAGCCGTTGTAGGTGGTTATGGTGATGTGGGTAAGGGTTCTGCAGAATCATTACGTGGTGCGGGCGCTCGAGTTATTGTTACTGAAATAGATCCTATCTGTGCATTGCAAGCGGCTATGGATGGTTTTGAAGTAAAGAAAATGACGGATGCTGTAAAAGAAGCCGATATTATCGTAACTGCTTCCGGTTGTCGTGACCTCATTACAGGTGAGCATTTCAAATTGATGAAGGACAAAGCGATTGTTTGTAACATCGGACACTTCGATATTGAAATAGACGTAGCATGGCTTAACGATAATTACGGTGCTACTAAAAATGAAATCAAACCACAAGTAGATTTATATACCATTGATGGGAAAGACATCATCTTGTTGGCAGAAGGTCGCTTAGTAAACTTAGGTTGTGCAACAGGTCACCCAAGCTTTGTAATGAGTAACTCATTTACCAACCAAACCTTAGCACAGATAGAACTATGGAACCACCACGACCGTTACGAAAACAAGGTTTATGTGCTTCCTAAACATTTGGATGAAAAAGTAGCTCGCCTTCACCTTTCGAAAATTGGAGTTGAGTTAGAAGTGCTTACCGACGCGCAAGCTAGTTACTTAGGTATTGCTAAAGATGGCCCATACAAGCCAGAACATTACCGTTATTAATGCAGAGCAGGTACAAGCCTGTCAATACACAATCGCCCCTACTTCAATAGGGGCGATTTTTTTCAAAAAAATATTATTTGAAATAACCTCTTGTTTCTATCGTTTCCGATTGATATTGGCATTTTCTTTGTTAGTCAGATGAATATATTTAATCTTTGCAAAAAATTTAAAGTCTAAAAAATGAAAAAGCAATTTTTATTGTTAGGTGGAGTAATACTAACCTTAGCATCTTGCCAGTCAGAAAATCCAGCCGCTTCCGGTGGATTTACACAAGAACAAGTAGATTCAATAGTGAACGCACGCATTGCTGAAAAAACAATGGAGTTGCAAGCTTCAAACGATTCTATCATTAACGCTTTAGCTTTGGTAAAAGCGGACTCTATTATTGCGGCTGCTAAAGCTACAGGCACACCTGCCAAACCAACAGCACCCGCAAAAACCGTAACTACCACTGTGAAAAACCCAAGCAACACCACTCGCAAAAACGACCCAGGCAGTGTAACCACTAGACCCGGTGCAGACAAGAAAGGAGAAGTGAAAGCAGTAACTGATCGCCCCGGTGCTGATAAGAAAGGCGAAGTAAAACCGGTGACTGACCGCCCTGGAGCTAACTAGTAGTATAAATATATATTCGTACGCTATTAAGTCCTTTGTGCTCACTGCAAAGGACTTTTTTTGTACTATTTGTTTTTAGCTTCTCTTTGCAATTGCAGCCATAGGTCTCTAAGTCTTGCTGCTTCTAAAAAGTCCATATCCTTTACTGCTTTATCCATATCTTTTTTGGTTTGCACAATCTTAGCTTTTAGGCTTTGAGAAGTTTGATAGTAGCCATTGTCTTCCGCAGCAATGCTTTTTAAAGAGTCATTTACAGCATATCGGCTTTCCTCATTGTAGCCTTTAATATCTAATACGGCCGATTGCCTTAGGATTTGTTCTTTCGATTTTGTAACCGTTTTCGGAACGATGCCGTGCTCCATATTGTAAGCTATCTGTTTTTGCCTACGGCGTTCTGTTTCATCTATTGTGCGTTGCATGCTTTCGGTTACTTTATCGGCATAGAAAATTACCAATCCTTCGGCATTACGAGCGGCCCGTCCGGCCATCTGTGTAAGCGAGCGTACATTTCTGAGAAATCCTTCTTTATCAGCATCTAATATAGCCATTAAAGATACCTCCGGCAAGTCTAAACCTTCCCGTAATAAATTAACACCTACCAGCACATCAATAATGCCCAAACGGAGGTCCCGCAATATTTCTACACGCTCCAAGGTGTCTACCTCAGAATGGATATACTTTGATTTTATTTGGATGCGTTGTAAATATTTGTCCAGTTCTTCTGCCATGCGCTTGGTAAGTGTGGTTACTAAAACGCGGTCGCCTTTTTTTACTCGTTTGTCTATTTCGTCCAGTAAATCGTCAATCTGATTGAGGCTGGGTCGCACTTCAATGGGAGGGTCTAAGAGTCCGGTGGGCCTCACTATTTGCTCTATAAAATGCCCTTCTGTTTTTTCCAATTCATAGTTTCCGGGGGTGGCACTCACAAAAACGACTTGGTTTAAAAGACTTTCAAATTCATAAAAATTGAGGGGTCTGTTATCTAATGCAGATGGTAAGCGAAAGCCAAATTCTACGAGATTTAATTTCCGTGAACGGTCGCCACCATACATGCCACTAATCTGTGGAATGGTTACATGGCTTTCGTCCACCACCAATAAAAAGTCATCTGGAAAATAATCTAAAAGGCAGAAAGGGCGTGCGCCGGGTTGTCGTCGATCCAAAAAGCGGGAATAGTTTTCGATACCGCTACAATAACCCAGCTCTTGCATCATTTCCAAATCATAATTGACCCGTTCTTTGATGCGTTGTGCCTCAACATGCTTTCCTATCTCTTTAAAATATTCGATTTGTGCAAATAGCTCATCTTGAATATCACGAACGATTTGCCCCATTTGGTCTTTAGGAGCTACATATAGGTTGGCCGGAAAAATTGCTGCATGCTCCATCGAGGTAATACGCTTACCACTCTCTATTTCAAAATTTTCTATTTCATCTATTTCATCCCCAAAAAAACTGATGCGAATACCATAATCCACATAAGGCAGGTTAACATCTACAGTATCCCCTTTTACTCTAAAGGTACCCCTTGAGAACTCACCTTGACTACGGTTGTAAAGTGCATTTACAAGTGAATGCAAAAAGGAGTTTCTAGGAGTTTTATCGCCCTTAGTAAATCGTAAAATGCTATTTGCATACTCCGTTGGATTCCCAATACCATATATACAAGATACTGATGCAACCACTATTATATCCCGTCTTCCGCTCAGCAAGCTGGTCGTAGTGCGTAGTCGTAGTTTTTCTAATTCTTCATTGATAGAAAGGTCTTTTTCAATATAGGTGCCTGTAGTTGGCAAGTAAGCTTCTGGTTGGTAATAGTCGTAGTAGGATACAAAGTACTCTACTGCATTGTCGGGAAAAAACTGCCGAAACTCACCATAGAGTTGTGCCACAAGGGTCTTATTATGCGTCAATACCAACGTAGGCTTTTGTGTGTTTTGGATGATGTTGGCAATAGTGAATGTTTTTCCGGAACCGGTAACACCTAACAGGGTTTGAAACGACTCTCCCTTTTGGATACCATCCGTTAATTGATGGATGGCAGTAGGTTGGTCACCGGCAGGCAAGAAGGGGCGTTCTATTTTGAACATCTTACGAAGGTACAGCAATTGTTCAATTCAAATAAGGGGCGTAGTTGGTATTAATATTATCCGAACAATGCTATCTAATTATTTTCAATAAAATCCAAATTGCAATTATTGTTTTAAAATTGTAATATTACAATATGTATTAACCATCATAAAAACATATTAATATGGATCAGCAAGTTTCTCTAATTATTAGGCATATATCTGGTTCTAAAAAAGGACAGGTGGAGCGCTTTACACTAACAGGCAATACCGATATTAAAATAGGTCGTGGGCTAAATAATGATGTGGGATATGATCCGGTGAAAGAAGACACTATTAGTCGTGAGCATTGCAGAATCGTTCAAGACACAGCAAACCCTGAACAGTTTGTTGCAATAGACTGCCAAAGTAAAAATGGTACTTTTGTAAATGGTGCTGCCATTACGGATAAAACTAACATATATGCAGGTGATATTATCAAGTTGGGAAAAGATGGTCCGGAGTTTGAGTTTGACTTAGACCCACGCCCAGCATCTCATGTAAAGAAAACAAGGGTGATAGATACGCCTTCTGCAAAAGAAACCAAAGTACACGCAGCACCCACGCAGAAAACAGCCGAAACTGCGGCACCACCCAAAGACACTATCGGCAAACAGACCATGCAGCATATGTTGCAAGAATCTGAAAAGAAAAGCCGGACAGGTATAATAATAACAGGAGTTGCATTATTACTCTTAATAGTTACAGGGGTAATAATATACCCTAAAATTTTTCCTCCTAAAACTAATACGGTAGTAATAGGAGATACTGCAAAGAAAACGACGATGACCCCGGCAGAAATTGCTAAAGCAAATCAAGATAAAGTCGTTTATATAGAAATGGCTTGGAAGCTCACTAGCACTAGTTCGGGAGAAGAGTTGTATCAAGTGTACTACCCCGTTACAGACGATAAAGGGAACATTGCCGGCTATAGAGGAGGTTATACACAAGATGAAAACGGTAAAATTGTTCCTTACTTGGCTACTAAAGGAGATTATTTGAAAACCTTAGGCAACTTTAAGGGCATTGAGTTGGATTTAATTCAAAGTGGTGGCAGTGGCAGTGGCTTTGTAGTTGACGACAGAGGGTTTATAGCTACCAATCGTCACGTAGCCTCCAATTGGCTTACTTCCTATCGTTTTCAAAACTATGCTTTCCCTGGCGTATTAGTGAAACAACAAAAGGACGGTAGTATAGGCCCTGACTGGTCAACCGAGATTACGCAAGGCATGGTGGGTGAATGGGTGCCGGGAAGCAATCCTAGATATACCGGTGTAAATACCTATTTGGATGTAACATTTGCCAACAATGCTCAACGTACCCCTGCTAAAATTGTTCGCATCTCTGCAACACATGATATTGCCATGATAAAAATTGAATTACCGGAGAGCCTGCCCAAAGTAGAGCTGAATGATAATTACGAAACGATTCAACCCGGCGATGTAGTGGTAGTCATGGGATATCCAGGTATAGCGCCGGCGCAATATGTTTTAAAGAGATCTCAAGATGTGTTTAACACCAATCCGAATATTACCTCAGTACCGGTACCTACTGTAAGTAATGGTAATATTGGAAGATTGGTTAGAGGCACAGAAAAAAATAGCAAGATAGATGACTACAAAAGCACTTGGGGAGATTATTACCAACTTACTATCAATTCAACCGGTGGTGGTAATAGCGGAGGACCCATGTTTGATGACCACGGTAAAGTAATCGGGGTGTATAGTGCCGGTGCTTGGGATGCCGGTACTGCAATATCCTTTGCTGTACCAGTAAAATATGTAATGGAACTAATGGGGCGGCAACAAGTTATTGATTAAAAAAACACAATCAGAAAAACCACCATTGTATAATGAATCCATTATTCGCGTTGTATGAAAGTGTAAATTGTTGGTTATAGCCATTGGCGAGTGATATATGAAATGCGTGCAACGCTAATATTTATTTGGGCATTATTTATACGCTAAATACTAGTATGAATAATGCCCATAAGCTTCTTACAGCAGTGATACTAATTAATACTTGGATTAGAAATATAACAAACGAAAGAACCTATATCGTCAATTCGTAACCCCCTGGTAAACTATATATAGGGATTTGATAAAAACAATCTTCTAAAGTTTCTTGTATGAATTTTCTTTTTTCAAGGACTAAAAAAATCAATGTCGAGCAACAGCTAATGACAAGTACCGACATGCCACACACAAACTTGCGTTGTATCATTCACTCTATATCTGAAACCGGTCCGGTAAGAAACCACAACGAAGACCAGGTGCTAACGTATTACTTTAACGATGCTGCTGATGATGTACTCTGCATTGTAGCGGATGGTATGGGAGGGCATAGTGCCGGTGAAGTAGCCAGTAATATAGCATGTCAAACCATTCAGTCTTACCTATCAAATCATGTGAATGAGTCTATTGAAAAAGCCATGAACCAAGCGTTTCAATTAGCACATAAAACCATAGTGCAAACCGGAGATGAAAATCCGGCACAAAAAGGAATGGGGACAACTGCAACGGCTGTGCGCATTAAAAACAACCAACTATACTTTGCACATGTCGGAGATAGCAGGTTATACCAAATACAACATGGGCAAATGCAGCAACTCACTAAAGACCATTCTTTAGTATATCAGATGTATGAAAAGGGTGAAATAAGTAAAGACCAGCTTGAAACCCATCCGATGAAGAATGTACTGCTACAAGCGTTGGGTACTGCACAAAGCATCGAAACTCAGATATCCGCCACTCCCATTAACTGCTCTATAAAAGATAAATTCTTGCTGTGCTCCGATGGATTGCATGGTACTTTTTCTGATGAGCAACTCGCAGATATTCTCAACATGAACGACCCCAACCTTACCATAGAATGTTTGAAAACGCTAGCAACGGCAAGGCATGCAAACGATAACTTTTCAGCTATCTTAATTACCTTCTCTGATGAAGTGTTTACCGCATCTCCCATTACTAAAGAGCAAAACATTATGTCATGAGCATTTTTGAAAATCAATACACGATAATTGAGAAAATAGGCGAAGGGGGCATGGGCACCGTTTATGTTGCCAATGACACCATGCTCGATAGAAAGGTAGCCATAAAGCAACTAAACAGATCGTCGGTTGAAGACGCATCAATGAGTGATCGATTTCAACAAGAAGCATTGGCCTTAGCAAGGTTAAACCATCCCAACATTACCCATTTGTATTCTTTTATCCCAAAAGAAAATACTTACTGGATGGTTATGGAATATGTGGAAGGGAAAACGCTCGAAGATTGGATACGCATACATACTACCATAGGCTATCAATTGGTAGCTACCATCGCCGCACAAATGTTGGATGGTATTGGGCATGCACATAAAAAAGGAATTATCCATAGGGATATGAAACCGGCAAATGTGATGATAAATGAAGATGGCGAAGTGAAAATAATGGACTTTGGTATAGCACGAATGCGTAATGCACAACGCTTAACAAGCCATGGCAAATCGGTAGGAACCCTCGAGTATATGTCGCCTGAGCAAATACAAGGAAAGGAAGGTGATGAGCGAACCGATATCTACGCAGTGGGGAATATCATGTACGAGTTGCTGAGCGGAAACCCTCCGTACCAAGCAAATTCGGATTACCAAATTATGAAGGATAAATTAGAACAAAACCCTAGACCCATATCAAGCATTAATCCTTCGGTGCCTTCTACTTTGCAAAAAATAATTTCAAAAGCCCTCGAACGCAACCCGGATAATCGCTACCAAAGCGCACAAGAATTTAAGCGTGCCATCGAAACGGCATTCGGAGCAAACCTACTTCCGACATCCTCATTACTAGCGGCAATAGAAGCACCACAAATCACTACCAATGCGAGCACCACAGCCACTACATCTACCGTCAATTCCCTTCTTTCAAAAGCAAAAAACATTTCAGGAGACATACATATTCCTGATATCAAAAAGGTGAGCAAGCCGGTACTGCTGTTGATAGGGTCTGTAATACTTTGCTTAATCTTATTAGTATGGGCATTGATGACGCCCAACCCAGACACACCCAGCCCTGATACAGCAGTTGCAAACCCTATAGAAAATAGTGCCACGACTACCGAAGGGTTTGTTTCTAATGATGCATCGCCTACCACAGGAGCTGTCTCAGAAACCCCCAACGAAATGTATCAACGAATCAGTAAACAAAATAATGCCAACAACAACACAGAAAGTGAAACTCCAAAAGAAGAAAAAACAGAGGCTCCCAAACCGACTCCCAAAAAAGTAGAACCTCGTAAAGAAGAACAGAAAAAAGAGTACCCAAAAGAAGAAGAGAAAGTGGAAACAGAGCCGGCACGCCCAGTAGAGGTGCGAAAATCAAATACTGGACCGGTAGAGGTACCCGCTGGAAAGACTATCAGAGTAACCCTTTCGGAAACCATAAGTTCTGAAAATCCAGATAGAGATGGTGCAGCAATTAGACTTACTTGTTCTGAAAATGTAGAAGCCGGGGGTAGAGTAATCATTAGAAAAGGTGCCACAGTAACGGGCAAAATTGTAGATGTAATACCCTCTAACAATGGCAGAAAAAAAGCATTAATAGGATTCACTATTAATAAGGTTCAAGCGGTGGATGGAAGTGAAATAAAGCTTCGATCGGCGCGCTTCCGCTTATTTGCCAGCGAACCGGGTAAGCCTGTATCGTATAACAGTGGGCAGTCTTTTGTTGCAGAATTAGGAAGAGGGCAAGTAAAGTAGAACCACCCATTTCAGTTCTGCTATTTCAAAATGCAAAGCAAGAATAACTTCACAAGTCGCCTAAGTTGTAATTCAAGTTTTGCCGCCAGCCATAAAATAACACAGCAAAATAGCCTTGCTAAAACTATCTTTGCATACATATGTTATCTATTCAATTATTCAGAACAAATAAAGAAGCTATTCTGGCAGGACTGCGCAAAAAAAATTTTAAAGACCTGCAACTGGTAGATGAAATAATAGCCTTAGATGAAGAACGCAGAAAAGTACAAGCAGAAAGTGATGCACTGGCAGCCCTTATCAACACGGCTTCAAAAAATGTAGGAATGCTAATGGCAAAGGGCGATAAGGAAGCCGCCGAAACCCAAAAGTCCACCGTATCAACGTACAAGGAACAATCAAAAACATTTCTGCAATCGATTGCCACCATCGATAATGATTTACACGAAAAACTACTTCGATTGCCCAATCTGCCGCATGATTCGGTGCCCGTGGGGCGTACCCCAGAAGATAACGAAGTGGTGCGACAAGTATTCGAAACCCCTGATTTATCTGCTCAAAAACAACCTCATTGGGAACTGGCAGCCCGTTATGAATTGATAGATTTTGAACTGGGCAATAAAATTACCGGAAGCGGTTTTCCTGTATATACCGGTCGTGGTGCGCGTTTGCAACGAGCCTTAATCAATTACTTTATAGAATACAATATCGCAGCCGGATATAAAGAATATTATCCGCCTTATATGGTTAATGAAGCTTCAGCATATGGCACCGGACAATTGCCCGACAAAGAAGGACAAATGTATCATGCTACGGAAGACAACTTTTATTTAATACCCACAGCAGAAGTGCCCGTAACAAATATCTACCGTGATGAAATTGTGAAATCACTTCCCATAAAAATGACGGCTTATTCTCCATGTTTCAGAAGAGAAGCCGGCAGTTATGGCAAAGATGTGCGCGGATTGAACAGAGTGCACCAATTTGATAAAGTAGAAATCGTACAACTGGTACACCCCGACAAAAGCTATGAGGCATTAGAGGAGATGGTAGCCCATGTAGAAAAATTATTACAATCGTTACAACTACAATACCGCATCCTTCGTTTGTGTGGCGGTGATATGAGTTTTGCCTCAGCGCTTACATACGATTTCGAAGTGTATAGTGCTGCGCAAGAACGCTGGTTGGAAGTGAGCTCTGTTTCAAATTTTGAATCCTTCCAAACCAATAGAATGAAAATTCGCTTTAAAGACGAAAATGGAAAGGCGCAATTGGCACACTCTTTAAATGGCAGTTCATTAGCCTTGCCTCGAATTATGGCATGCTTGTTGGAAAACCACCAAACACCTAATGGTATTAAGATCCCTGACGCATTGCAACCTTATTTTGGTAGCGAATGGATACAATAATACCACTTGCAAAAAACATAGTCATCACAAAAAACATTACAACCATTCCTTTTTAAAACAAGCTATTTTATGATTCAAAGAATACAGTCTGTATGGCTCTTGTTATCGTCCTTACTCAGCGCTTTGTTGTTGATGGATTGGTACACAGGATATGTATATAAAGGAGATGTACCACAGGGCATCACCACTCTTGTGAAGTACCTTCGGATAAGCGACCATTTGCCAACCTTGCTATTGGCAACGGCTTTAATCGTATTGCCTTTTATCACTATTTTCTTTTTCAAAAACAGAAAGCGTCAAAAATCATTTGTACTGCTTAGTCTCTTATCGGCAGTAGCGTTTATAGCATTTAGTTTAATGCGCATTGAAGATTTTAAGAGCAGCGCACCGGCACCTTTAAACGGCAGTTATCAACCGGGCATTGTGGTAGTGGTGGCGGTAATGGTGTTGTTGATACTGGCTTTTAAAGGTATTCGAAAGGATGACAAGCTGGTAAAATCAATGGATCGCTTGCGGTAACTTTTTATAATTATTTATATACCACCTTATGAAAACATTCCTCAGGAAAACAGGCTTATTGTTAGTACTCTGCTTAGGAGTGAGCTACTACTCCATTGCTCAATCGAAAGACGAACAAGCCATAAGTGCTCTTCTGAAAGCCCAAGTATCGGCATGGAATAATGGGGATATTGTCGGTTATATGAAAGGTTATTGGGAAAGTGATAGTCTAGTTTTTATCGGTAAAAATGGACCTACTTATGGCTATCATGCAACACTGGAACGCTACAAAAAATCATACCCGGATGCTGCAGCAATGGGAATACTTACTTCCACCATCATCAGCATGCAGCGCTTGTCAGGAGAATATTATTTCGTAGTGGGTACATGGGCTTTGGCACGTACCGCGGGCAATTTAAGCGGATCGTACACCCTGCTGCTACGCAAGATGAAAAAGGTAGGTTGGGTCATTATCAACGACCATAGCTCCTAATGGAGCCCTCTTTTGCCGTAAGTAAAAAAGCAACGACTGCGTTTATTATACCATCCAATGGTGTGTCGTTATTCATCATCTTCTATGGCAACGGCAACCTTCCCACTTTTTTTATAAAACAACGTACTGCTGTTTTCTTTTTTGAAAACGTCCTTAGCCACGGCAGTCAGTTGCGCAGCCGTAACGGCATTATATCGTTCCCATTCCGTATTCATTAATGCGGCATCTCCCAGCAATTCATAAAAGGCTAAGTTGTTGGCGCGTGATAGCAAGTTCATGTCTTCAAAAACAATCATCGATTCGATCTTGTTTTTTGCTTTTTCCAACTCAATATCACTGACACCATCTGTCATTAATGCTTCTAATTCCTTTTCAATAGCAGCATCGGCATCTTCCAAGCTACAACCAATAACCAACTTGCCCTCTATCACCAGCAGTCCGGGGTCTAAGCTGCCGGTGTGATAACAATGGATATGGCTGAATAGTTTTTGCTCCTTAACCAAACGCTGATGCAAACGAGAGGCGAGTCCATTACCCATAATCTCTGTTATCAAATCGGCTGCATAATAGTCCGGATGTAAACGCCCTTGAATATGCCAAGCCTTATACAAGGCATCTAAAGGCACATCTGCTTCCACCGTTTCATAATGTGGCTCCGTTTGAACCGGTTCTTTCGGTAAGTTTCTATTATAGGGAGTTCCCATGGGGATATCGCCAAACCATTCTTCGGCTAAGGCTTTTACCTTCTCTACTGAGATGTTGCCGGCAATGCATAGTACCGCCTCCTGTGGACGATAGTGTTTATAGAAAAAAGATTTGACATCTTCCAATGTAGCATCTTCTATATGTTTTAGCTCTTTGCCAATGGTCATCCATTGATAGGGGTGTTGCTGATACGCCAGCTTACGAAGGTGTTTCCAAGCATCTCCGTATGGTTTGTTTATATAGTGTTCTTTAAACTCTTCACATACTACTTTGCGTTGTACTTCCAAGCTTTTAGGGCTGAATGCTAAGCCCTTCATGCGGTCACTTTCCAACCAAAATGCGGTTTCAATATTTTCAGCAGGTAGTTGAATGTAATAGTTGGTAATGTCATTAGTAGTATATGCATTGTTCTCGCCACCTGCCATTTGCAATGGGGCATCATATACCGGAATATTTTCAGAGCCGCCAAACATCAAATGTTCAAACAAGTGTGCAAAGCCGGTATGGTCGGCATCTTCGTCGCGAGCGCCTACATTGTAAAGCACATTGAAGGCAACCATAGGAGTGTTTTTATCTTCGTGTACAATAACACGCAAACCGTTTGCTAAAGTGAATTTCTGATAATGAATCATAACCTGCCAATAGGAATGATGAAGAGATTAGTGTGAAAATAGAACGCAATGAATGCTGAAAAACGCAGCAATATACAATGCATTTAGAAATGCCAAACGGCAGCCGTCCATATCTTATTGCCAACCGCGTTGCCGATACCCCCAAAATTGATGGAGCTTTCTTAGGTTTTTTAAAACGATTGTCCAGAAGTTGCCGGCCTTATTTTTTTTGATGGCTCGCCAATCTTCTTTCGATTTTTTAATTATGTTTTTGATAGAACTATTGCTGATGCCACCCATGTCCATATTGACCAGTACATTGGGGATGTGTACTTTTTTGTATTTAGGATTTTGAAAAAGACGTAAAATAAAATCGTAATCTGCAGCGATGCGAAAGCTGGCATCATATAAACCACAGTCTTCGTACACTTCTCTTTTGCAATATACCGTAGGGTGTGGAGGCATCCATCCAAACTTAAGACTTTTGGGGTCAAAAGGGGAGCTTGCCCAATACCTTACTAAACGTTTTTTGCCATCGGAGTGAGATAGATAAGTAACATTTCCGTAAACCACATCGGCGTTACATTCTTTGAATTTTTGTACGATTGTAGAGATGACTTTTTCATTTTCAAATACGTCATCGGAATGTAGAAACCCAATGATATGACCGGTTGCTAAGTGGATACCTTTATTGAGCGCATCGTAAATGCCATTGTCTTTTTCAGAAATAACATGTGCTATACGTTCTTGGTTTTTTTGTATTAATTCAAGGGTACCATCTGTAGAACCGCCATCTATCAGTATATGCTCCAAATCCGGATAATCTTGTTGGGCTACAGCGTCAATAGCACGCTGCAACTTATGAACACTATTGTAGGTAGCCGTAATGATGGAGACCTTCATGAATTATCTTTTGATCAACAAATTTTTCAGAACATGCATCCTGAAAATTACTTTATCTATAAATCCGTTTTTTGATTTTTCAGAAGTAGTAGTCACATTATTGCCATGCCTTCTGTAGTATATCAGTTTGTCCGGAAGGAATTTTGTACTCCTTCTGAAGGCTGCCACATTACCAATCCAAATATCGTGCATGGGTATGTGGTCGGGGAAGGGCAAAACCAATTCCAACAACGAACGGTGGAAAGCCATGCAACAACCCAAATAAGGGTTCTTCAATAAAGCTAAGTATTTATTTTGTTTGGAGCGGTTGACAGCAAAAAATGAATCGTGAACAATCTGTAAGTCATCATCTGTTACATAACAATCGGATACTACCAAAGGCGCTTCCTGTAAGCCTTTTAAGCTGCAAGCTACTTTCGTTGGCAACCATACATCATCTTGGTCGGATAAGAAAATATAGTCGCCTTTTGCCTTTCCTAATGCGTTTTCTACATTATGAATCACGCCTTTCTTTCCGGTATTGTGATATATTGAAACCCTGCTGTCGGCAATGTTGTGAATGATTGAAAGGGTATGATCGTCAGAACCATCATCCGAAATAATTACTTCGTCCGTATCGCCAAGTTGCGAAAGAATACTTCGCAATTGCTCCTCGATATGTTTTTCGCCATTATATGTGGTGACACAGACTGAAACCATGGATTACCTAAAAATATGTTTACAGGTTAAGACAGCGTATGCCTTGCTTTTGAAAAGTAGCAACTGCTTAATAAATCGAAAGATAAGGCGACATTTGTATAATACAACATGTATTTTACCCAACTTTTTAAAATAATGATACTCACTTTCCAGTAGCCGACTGTAGCGGCTTTCGCTCATGTACTGCTGGGTATCTAGTACGGATAGATGGTGCTCCAATGTAGTATCCAACACGTAATATTTTTTATGCTGTTTGAAGATTTGAAGACTCGTCCATTTGTCCAACATATCCAATGGAAACTCGGATGAAAAACCACCGATGGATTGCATAAAATCTACGCTGAGTAAAGAAACCGAATTAAGTGCAATCACATGCCCGTCATGCTCACCAAACTGTAATACGGGTTGCCGAAAGGAATGAAAAAATTGCGTTCGGTGGGGTGAAATAACTCTCCCATTACCTAATAAACGAGGTACTACATTCACGATGTTGGTATCGTACTGATGTTGGAAAAATGCAGATAATGTTTGAAAGTACGATTCTGTCAACTGTGTGTCTTGGTCGAGCAGCAGCAGCCATGTGTCCTTTGCTGATGCAGCCACCTGAAGCGCGTGATTATAAGCACCACTCAGCATTACATTGGTTGCTTCATGGGCTACTTCGTACTGATCGGATGGCGGTACAGCTATCTCAGGAGAATTATTAAAAACCAGAAGGTGATGAGGTACAGAAAGGTGCTGTATGGTTTGTGTGAGCGAATGATAACTCAGGCTGTTTTGTAATTCACACTTGTACAGCACCAACACTATTAATATGCTATCCTTCGTCATAATGGGGGGTCAGTATATCGTTGAAAATCTAAAAAAATTCTCAAGTAGCAAAAGGCTATCCGCACTACCGTGCTATTTAGATATTTAGGGCAAAATAAACGAATACTTATAGATTTCAAATCATCGGTGGTAGCAATATCTTTTTTTACACTATTTCCTTTTTACCTTTGAAACACGATACGACCATTATGATACTATCTTCTATAGTAGCTGCAGATGAAAACAATGCCATTGGTAAAGACAATTTATTGCCTTGGCATTTGCCTAAAGACTTACAGTTTTTTAAAAAAACCACCTTCGGAAAACCCATCATTATGGGACGGAAAACATACGAGTCGCTGGGGAAACCCTTGCCCGGTAGGTTGAATATCGTCATATCCCGCCAAAAAGATGTATCGCTACCGGAAGGAGTGCTCAGGTACAATTCTATAGACGCTGCCTTGGAGTGTGTACAACGAGAAGCTACCGATGAAGCGTTTATTATTGGCGGTGGTATCTTGTTTCAACAAACGATGGATATCATCGATCGATTATATCTCACACGTGTGCATACCGTAGTTGATGGAGCTACAGTTTTTATTCCTGATATTGATCATACACATTGGAAGCTCGTATGGGAAGAAAAGCATGAGGCAGATGAAAAGCACCGGTATTCTTTTTCTTTTCAGCAATACGAAAGAGTGGTCTTGTGAGCAAATGGTATCCCTTATTACAATGGATGAAGCATCGTTGGAAAGCACGTCGCCGGCATGGCGTGCATTCTCCTTTTGTGTATCATTTTTCTGAAACCGTTTTACACCACTCTGGCAACCAACCGCTGCAAACACGTTTAGAGCAGTTCTTTCATACATACGATATCCAATACCATATAGAGGACATACAGAAGGCACATGAAAACACGGTTGTTTTAGTAAAAGGGATTCACCAAAGCCCGGAAAAAACTGTTAGTTGGAATGTTGCCATTGCTGATAGCCGTGTAACCATGAGTATTGACCTGTATTCGTATGGTGTGCTACTATTTCATAAAGAGTTTTTAGAAAAGCAGCATTTTGTATTGCGTTAGGTTGTTGCGTCCATTGAGATGTTCCTACTTTTGCACCCTATGAAATCGGTTCTTTCAATTTGTTTTTATTTTTTATGGTTGAATATTGGTCTTGCACAACCAATACGGTCGATGAGCCAACCGGAGTTGCTATGGGAGTTGCAATACACCGGCAATACGGGTGCTGTGTTATATATAGCGGCGCATCCCGATGATGAAAACACTAGGTTGATAAGCTACCTGGCAAATGAACGACACATACGCACTGCTTATATGTCGTTGACACGCGGCGATGGCGGACAAAACTTGATAGGCAACGAGAAAGGCCCTATGCTGGGTATGGTGCGCACACAAGAATTGATAGCCGCAAGAAAGATAGACCACGGCACACAGTACTTTAGTCGTGCGTATGATTTTGGATATTCTAAAAACCCAGAAGAAACCTTTCGTTTTTGGAACAAAGACAGTGTGTTGGCAGATATTGTATGGGTCATACGCATCTTCCAACCGGATGTAATCATTTGCCGATTCCCAACTACCGGCGAAGGAGGGCATGGTCATCATACGGCTTCAGCCATATTAGCAGAAGAAGCATTCACAGCGGCAGCCGACCCGCAAAAATTTCCATGGCAATTGCAACACACTACTACGTGGCAAGCCAAACGAATTGTATGGAACACCTTTAACTTTGGCGGAAACAATACAACGTCGGAAGATCAATTGAAAATTGATGTAGGCGGCTACAACCCGCATTTAGGAAAATACAATGGAGAGATAGCTGCCGAAAGCCGCTCCATGCACAAGAGCCAGGGCTTTGGCTCTGAGAAAAACAGAGGCTCGCAAATGGAGTACTTCAAACACATTAAAGGCGAGAAAGCTATAACTGATTTGATGGATGGCATTGACGTTACTTGGGCGCGATACCCACATTTGAAATCATTAAAGAAAGAAATTGATGCATTGATAGCATCTTATCAAAACAATCCGAACAAAGACATTTTGCCACAACTATGGCAGTTGTATCAACACACACAAAAAGAAGCAGACAAACCATCTCCGGCCAAAGCATGGCTGAAACTCCACACCCATCGCATCAAGCGCGTGATACTGGGCTATTGCCATGTATGGGCAGATGCTACAACACCTACGCGTACTGCAGTTGCAGGCAGCTCCTTGAAAGTGAATTATAGCTTTATTAATTCAGGAAAAGCGCCCATTACTATTGTGAAAATCCAAACCGGCACAGCCGATAGTATGGTTCACATACCCTTGTCAGAAAATAAAATGAACCACCTTGTACATCATTATCAGTTACCGATGCATACGCCGAGCACTACTCCCTATTGGCTTCAGCAACCTCCTCGCAAAGGAATGTTTCAGGTGAATGATGAAGTACTCAACACCAAACCTTTCAACGACCCTACACTATCGTCACGCATTACCTTTTCGTTGTTAAATGATACGTTCTCGATAGAATTGCCGGTAAGAAATAAAAGTGTTGACCCTGTGAAAGGAGAAATTTACCAACCGTTTAGCGTGGTGCCGCCTATTGTTATCAACCCGCCATTTACTTCCTATCTGTTTACCGATAAAAGAGCCAAAGTTTTTCCGATAACCCTTTTGGCAAATGTCGATAGCTTTAGCGGACAGATTTTCATTGAGGCTCCAAAGGGGTGGGCAGTAAACCCTTCCAAACAATCATTTACTATTGCAAAGAAAGGTGAACTACTCGTGTTGCCTGTCACTGTAATACCCGCGGAAGCGGCATCGGATGGCGTTCTTCGCCCCATTGTAAAGACCCAAGATAAGCAGTACAACCAAAGCCTTACTACTATTGATTACGACCATATACCTATCCAACAGTTGTTAGTTCCTTCGGAAGTGCAGTTGAAGTATGAAAAAATGATAGTGCCTTCTATTAAGTTGGGCTACATACCCGGCGCCGGTGATGAGGTGGCTGCTTTGTTGAAAGAGATGCATATGGATGTAACCATTCTTACCGACGAAATTTTAGCCACCGGAAACCTACATGCATACCATACTATTGTGACGGGCGTGAGGGCATATAATACTCATGATAAACTGCAACGCTATTATGCCAGACTCATGGACTTTGTAAAGCAAGGCGGCAACCTGATAGTTCAGTACAATACCAATAGCCGCGTGGGACCTTTAAACATTCAAATGGGTCCATATCCTTTTTCCATTTCGCGCGAAAGAGTAACCGATGAACAAGCTCCCGTTACTTTCTTAGCTCCTGAGCATCCGTTGTTTAATAAGCCGAACGTCATTACCGAAAAAGACTTTGAAGGATGGGTGCAGGAGCGTGGTATCTACTTTGCAACTGACTGGGACAAACATTACCGTCCGATGCTGCGTATGAATGACCCCGGCGAAAAACCACAGGATGGTGCGCTGATAGTAGCACCTTACGGGAAAGGGAATTTTGTTTATACCGGATTAGTATTTTTTAGAGAGCTGCCGCATGGAGTACCTGGTGCATACAAACTATTATTCAACCTACTGGCATTGCCCCAACACCCATAGGCTATGTGCTGCTTGCTATTCGATAATATTTGAAATGTAATATCTTGCACCCACAAGAATGCATTGGTGCTACAAAATATTGCAAAGGGATACCCGTGAATGTACTAGTCATTGACAACTCAAATAGTGTTACAGGTGCGTTTAAATGTGCACACCAATCGGCTGTGTTGATGGCAGACACATATCGTTTTGTTTTTTTAATACCATCACAAAGCACCAATGACAAGCTTTTGCAGCAAGACCAAGTTAAGGTTTATAAAATCCCTATGCTGGAAATCAGCAAGTCCTTATGGCGGCTCCTGCAATACCCTTTCCGATTGCTATACAATCTGTGGAGAGTAAGAATATTGGTAAAACGAGAGCGTATAGACTTTGTTATAGTAAATGATTTTTATAATCTACTGGGTGCAGGATTGGTAGCACTCGGCTCTAATGTAAAGTTGATAACGTATGTTCGATTCTTGCCCGCAACCGTACCCAAACCACTTCGGAATTGGTGGATAAATATGGCACAACGATACAGTGAAACTATCGTGGCAGTATCAGATGCTGTAAAAAATCAGTTACCACCCCACCCGAAAGTTATCAAGCTATATGATGTCTTTAACGTTCGGGAACAGTTGCCATATCCGTACCCAATATTGCCTCAAAAAAAAGTATTACTCTATCTGGCAAATTATACCAGAGGCAAAGGACAAGAGCTAGCATTAGCGGCTTTTGAGCAAATCCATCCATTGTTTCCGGAGGTGCAATTAAAGTTTGTTGGTGGAGATTTGGGACTGGAGAAAAACAGAGCATTTCGTAACGAGTTAGAAACAACTAGTCGAAATATACAACTAGACGCAGTGGTTCACTTTTATGATTTTACAGATTCGATAGAAGCGATCATTAAAGAAAGTTACGCCTTGCTCAACTTTTCGGTATCCGAATCATTTTCGATGACTTGTTTAGAAGCTTCCTACTTTGGAACCCCTGTTATTGCTACCCGTTGTGGTGGCCCCGAAGAGATAATTGTTGATGACGAAACGGGACTGCTGGTACCGGTGGGGGATATCCCTGCAATGGTGTCGGCTATGCAAAAATTATTGACTGATGAAGTTTATAGAAACCGCCTCTCAGCTAATGCCAGAAAGTATGTACGTGAGAAGTTTTCACAACAGCAATACAAAGAAAATTATAGTAAGCTACTAACCGCTACCCGATGAAAGACATTTTGTTTTTGGTGCCTTATCCGTTGCACCGTGCGCCCTCACAGCGCTTCCGAGTAGAACTATACGAACCCATTTTGCAAAAGCATCAGTTGCGTTACACCATTGCACCCTTTATGGACGAAGCAACATGGAATGTTCTTTACAAACAATCTTCTGTGATAAAGAAAGCGATGGGTATCCTAAAAAGTTTTTTGAAACGTTGGGTATTACTTTTTTCGGCGACACAGTATCGGTATGTTTTCATTCACCGCGAAGCGGCTCCTTTAGGCCCACCTATGGTAGAATGGATGTTGGCAAAGGTGTTTAGAAAGAAAATCATATATGACTTTGATGATGCCATTTGGATACCCAACACTTCTGAAGCGAATAAGCTAGCTGCGCAATGGAAGGCTTTTTGGAAAGTAAAATATATCTGTCAATGGGCTTATCGCATAACTGCCGGCAATGCCTATCTGAGCGATTTTGCAAAACAATACAATGAACAAGTGGTATTACTGCCCACTTGTGTAGATATTGAAAAAGGACATTGGAAACCAAAACAACACCACTCCAACACTGCTGTTATCGGTTGGACAGGCAGCCACTCAACCTTGGTATATCTTGATGATATCGTACCGGTGTTAAAAGAGTTGCAACAAGAAATAGCTTTTGAAATAGTGATAATAGCGGATAAAAAACCTGATTGGGAATTTCCCCACCAACGATTTATTCCTTGGAATGAGCAGACAGAACAAGATGACTTGTTGCAAATAGATATTGGCATCATGCCGTTGAAGGAAAATGCCTGGAGTGAAGGGAAGTGTGGTTTTAAACTGATACAATACTTGGCCCTTGGAATACCCGCAGTAGCGGCACCGGTGGGGGTAAACAAAAATATTATTGACCATGGAGTAAATGGTTTTCTCTGTAATTCAAAAGAAGAATGGAAAGGCTGTCTCAAACAGCTTATCACAAATGCCGCTGTTAGAAAACAAATGGGACTCGTAGGGAGAGAAAAAATCGTGAAGGAATATAGCATTCAATCTCAAGAAGAAAAGTTTATCAGTTTGTTTACCTGAGCCAAGTCAATTACTCGGTAATATTTTATTATAGCAGCTCACCGCAAGGCTATTCTTTATTTGTACATTCATGTTTTATTTTGTGGTCAATAGAAAAATCCAACAACCCTTTTGAAAAACATATTGTTTCTGACTACTGAAATGCGGCTTGGAGGTGCTGAGAAAGTGTTTTATGAACACATCATGGCTTTCTCCAAGCACTATAATGTGTATGTATGTTTGTTTGATACCAGCCATATTTACGAAGGGTTTCGTTTCGAAAATCGCTTGTTTCAATTGGACGATAAGTCTTTTATTAATCCTGCAAAACGCTGGCTGTATCGAGCTAAAAGATTAAAGCAAATTGTTCAAGAAAATGATATTGACGTTTGCATCAGCCACATGGAAGGACCCAATTTTTTAAATAGTTTTTCAAAAGCTCCTTGCAAAAAAATAGTTGTATCGCACGGCTCCATAAAGGTGAATCCACAAAAAACTTTTTGGGACAAAATCATAACACAAAACCTGCTCATCCCTTATTTGTATAACCGAACGGACAAAGTGGTAACGGTGAGTCGCGACTTGGCACAAGAGCATATTGACTCGGGGGTTTTAAAGGATAAGGTAATCTGTATTCAAAATTTTTTTGAAATAGAAAAGATTCTACAAAAAGCAGCATCGCCTACCGTACTTGACCCTGTATTTGAACAAGCTAATACATTGATTAATGTAGGTCGGTTAGCCAATCAGAAAAATCAAAAATTCCTCTTGAAGCTCATTCGTTTTTTGCGTGATAATGGAAGAACTGAAAAGTTGGTATTGGTGGGTGATGGTGATTTAAAACCGGAATTGATTGCCTTGGCAAATGCGTTAGCATTACGAGTGTTTGTGAATGATGGCAGCCCGATTGATCAAACTGCAGATGTCTTTTTTATGGGGGCACAGCCCAACCCATATCCGCTCATTATTCGTTCTAAACTATTTGTGTTGAGCTCCTTCAATGAAGGTTTTCCATTGGTATTAGGCGAGTCGTTATCTTGTAGTGTACCTATTGTATCTATTGATTGTCCTACCGGCCCACGTGAGTTGCTAGCAGCCAATGATGCATACAGTAACACCCCTCATACATTTGTTCCATTAGCTTGTGGCAATCTAGTACGTTATTTTTCTGATGACGAAAACAAGGACCTAAGCGTGTGGAAAGAAGCTATAGAAGCCTTGCTAGATGATGACGAACGGTATCTGGAAGCGAAAAAATATTGCCCGATAAAAGCGGAGCAATATAACCTACCCACTATTATGCAACAATGGAGGCAGCTTATTGAATCTTTATCATGAGTGCTTAAATGAGTGGGGCGGTGTGCCTAAGTACAAGTGCATGTCAAGCTTTATAGCACTTCAAATACTACACTCACAAATGTAGTCTATTAGAGCTATTACCTCGAAATACTAGCTATTGGATGGGTATATACTATCCCGATAACCCGTAGCGGATAATAGATAAAGGGCGTAGAGTGATTTGCTTTCTTGTAAAATTCAATTCAATAAAGTACAATATTTAGTTACAGAATACTTGAAATTGAAAAGGTCTATTGGCTGCCTCAGCAGATTTTTGGGAGTTGTGTTTTGTTGGTGCAGTTCTCTTTTTGTACAAGTTAATATCAATGGTCGTTTTGTGCGATTGAGTCGCTTTCTCCAATTTACTAATGAAGTCTAAGATTTCGTCTATGTTTTTGTCAAGGGAATTGTCCCACCGCTGCACCATTCTACTGGTGAGCAATAGCTCGGTAGATTTTTTTTGTTTCATGGGTAATGTATTTATTATGAACAATAGCTAGAATACCTGGGGGAGGTTTCTTATATAAAGCTACAACCCAAATCAACAAATGCAATCAGTAGAAGTACTTATTTTGAGAAGAAAAATGCTAATAAAAATTGGTCAGATAGGGATATCGCTCTTCATACAGAGCTTTTACTTTATCTAAAATCACTTTTCGTAAATGGTCTAAATTTCGTCTTTCAATGGCCGAGATAAATACACAAGAATCCTGTGTTTCTTGTTCCCATCTATTTTTTAGTTGATTTAATAATTCTGTCTTTACATCATCGTGTAGCCACTCGTCAAAAACCGTTTTTTCATACAAATCCATTTTGTTGAAAATAGTAATAATAGGCTTGTTGAAGGCGCCGATTTCTTGTAATGTTTTATTGACAACTCCTATTTGGTCTTCATATACCGGATGCGAAACATCCACCACATGTAAGAGACAATCGGCTTCTTTTACTTCATCTAAAGTGCTTTTAAAACTTTCAACCAAATGGTGCGGCAGTTTTCTAATAAATCCAACAGTGTCACTCAGCAAAAATGGGGTTTGTTCATACACTACTTTTCGGGTTGTAGTGTCCAGCGTTGCAAAGAGTTTGTTTTCGGCAAATACTTCTGACTTACTCAACACATTCATCAGCGTGCTTTTCCCCGCATTGGTATAGCCCACCAAGGCGATACGAATATAGGTGCCTCGTTCTTTTCGTTGCGTAGCAGATTGCTTGTCTATTTCCACCAACCTTTTTCGTAACAAAGCAATCTTATCTTTTACTAAACGTCGGTCGGTTTCTATTTCGGTTTCCCCCGGTCCTCTGCTGCCAATTCCTCCACCTTGTCGCTCTAAGTGTTTCCACATGCCGCGTAATCGAGGGAGAATGTATTGGTATTGCGCCAGCTCAACTTGCACTTTTGCTTGTGCCGTTTTAGCCCTTCTGGCAAAAATATCCAGAATCAAATCACTTCTGTCAATCACCTTCACACCAAGTGCATCAGACAGATTTCCAATTTGAGCACCCGTCAACTCATCATCAAATATGACTAGTTGAATTCCTTTCGCATTGACGTATGCTTTTATCTCCTCTGTCTTTCCTTTCCCAATAAACGTTTTACTATCCGGGCGTGGTAGTTTTTGAAAAAAAATCTTTTCTGTTTTGGCACCGGCGGTCTCTGCAAGAAAAGCAAGCTCCGACAGGTATTCCGTCAATATGGGTTCGGTTTGCTCTTTATAGACCAAACCTACCAGCACGGCTTTTTCTTCTTGTTGAATTATGTTTTTATTTTCTATCACGATGCCAAATCAATTGATGCTTTGAAGGAATAATGCTGTTTTGCTATCGAGCTATGTTGAGTTGAACCTATTTCATCTTAATGCCGAAAGCTATTGTGTAATTGAAGATAAGTTTATACCAATCGTTCTTGTTCTCTTAACCAACGCTCCGGAATTTCGTTATTGCTTGCTTGTAAATAATCGCTGTAGGAGCAAGGAACAAAAGTTTTGTCCGGCAATTCCATCCACCATCGGTTGGTGCGCTTGCTTTTTAGAAATAATGTATCATAGTGGGTGAGCTGCACATGAAACGAGATAAACTCATTTCTGTCAGAAAGGTCAGCCTCTGCATTCCGAACGTAAAATCCATCTATAAAATACCAAAGCATTTGTGCTATTTGTTTGGCCGTCATCTGATGCTTGTCTTGTGCCGGTTGATACCCATAAATGCCCAAAGAAGTAAGTTGCTTGCTCATGCCGGCATATCGGGTGAGTGTGCAAGCTTCTTCGCCGGTAAATCCATTGGGAGAGCCGTGGGTATTGGCAGGTGCATAAGTATGTGCTATGGCAGACACATCGAAGCTGAACAAATCACTATTACGAAGTACCGGTTCTATATTTTCAATATGCTCTTTTACCTTTCCTACTCTATAAAAATCGAATCGTAGTTTATCGAGTGTTTCCAACATGTGTGGATGAACATAGTAGCTCTGAAAACCTATATGGCTGTAGTGTCGAACAAAGTTGGGCTCGTGGGTGAGCATATCAAACAAAAAACTTTCATCGGATAAGGACTCTGTTTCTTTCAAATCGATAAGCATATCGGCAACAGCGGCATTAATAATGCGCCCTGCTTTTTTATAGGTTTCATATTGCTGAAGGGTAAGGTCGTGAGCACCTCCAAGTACAATGGCTACTTTTCCGGCAGCATACACTTCTGTTAACACCGTACGCAGTGCTGCATAAGTATCTTCAACGGTAGCCCCTTCAATGATATTGCCGGCATCCGCAATTTTTATAGAACGATGCCAATTATAGGTTTTATAAAATTGTTCTCTTATGGCATCGGGAGCGTTTGAATAAGCTGCTGAAGGCTTGTTGCCGCGCGTTTCGCCACAGCCAATAAGGATGATGTCGGCATCTTCCCAATCAAAGCCTTCGTCGTTTCCAAAATTCACTTGTGCACCCCATTGCTCGGGTTGATAGGTTCCCGGTTCTTGTAGTTCCAGAAAATGAACCGGAGCAAAAAAATGTCTTAAATCTTGCATAGGAATTTCAAAAGTAGATGGTACAAGGCAAATGCGAAAATATTGCCGTAACTTTTTGCCAAGTGGGCATCGCTATTTGCCCTTTTGAATATGGATAACGATTGTGCTATTTCTCTAAATAGTACCCCACGCACACTAATGTTCAGTACTTATTCTGCACAACTTTCTATTTTAACAGGATATTCCTTTGAAGGCACCGATAATTTTTTACTTTTGGCAATTAAGAGTTTTTGCTGATGTCTTCCCCTCAAAAATCAAAACCCTCCTATTTTTACGCTATTGTCGGCGTCTCTTTAGTGCTATTTCTATTGGGCGTACTCGGCTGGTTGGTGATATATGGACGTGGTCTTACGAAGGTATTAAAAGAAAATACCGAAGTACAGGTTGTGTTTCATGACAATACGCGCCCTGAGAATATTGACAAGATGAAAGAAATGCTCGATGGACAGGGTTTTGTAAAAAAGACAAAAATTACTACCAAAGAAGAGGCTGCCCGACTTTTTAAAGAAGAAGGAGGCGAAGATTACTCGCAACTATTAGGTAGTGAATTCAATCCCCTCTATTCATCTATCGAAATACTGTTGCATTCTGAATATGTAAATAAAGATAGCCTCAGCAAAGTAGAGCAATTTCTAAAGCAAAGCAATATAGTTCGTGAGGTGGTGTATCCCAAGAACATCATTGAGAAAATGAACAGTAATTTTAAAAAGTTTAGTATTGTCTTGGCGGTACTATCGGTAATATTCATCATTATTGCCGTTGTGCTGATAGATAACACCGTTCGATTAGCCATGTTTAGTAATCGTTTTTTGATAAAAACCATGCAAATGGTGGGCGCTACTCATAAATTCATCTCCAAGCCTTTTGAACGTAGAGCCGTAATTAACGGGCTTATTGGAGGCGTGATAGCGGTAGTGGCTTTATGGATGTTAACCAGCTTTGCTGCTTCTCGTTGGCCCGAATTGAAAGCGCTTCATGATCCACTGCTAATCGGTCTTTTGCTTTTTGGGATGATTGTTACTGGCGTATTGATATCCGTTATAAGTACCAACAGGTCGGTATTAAAGTACCTAAAGATGCATGTAGAGGATTTATATTAATTCCAAAATTCTAGTTTATATTTTTCTTTTTTATGGCAACAAATAAAACTAATACCAAAGCAACTCATACACAAAGTGCTCCTAGGGGCAACCAAACTTTTCTGTTTGATAAAAGCAACTATATGTGGATGCTGATAGGTATAGCACTTATATTTTTAGGAATTGCATTAACCTCCGGTGGTAAAAGTCCTGACCCACACGCATTCAACTATGATGACGTATTTAGCTTTCGTAGAATTACATTGGCTCCCATCATGATTATGATTGGATTTGGTATAGAAATTTATGCCATCATGAAAAAGCCTGCTCAAAAAGCCTAGTCTTCCATAAATATTTCTTGTATTATCACAGTACTATTGAGAGCCTTGAAAAGGCGACATACTTGTATTGTTAGCTTGAAAATGAAGGATGCACAAAAAGCATAGCAGGATAGAAAAAAATATTTCTAAAAAAGTAGGATTGCATTAAAAGAAAATTTGCAGAATTAAAAATCTTATCTACTTTTGCAATCCCTTCGCAAGAAGAGTAGTTCTTTGAAGCAACTATATAGGCCACTTTAGCTCAGCTGGTAGAGCAACTGATTTGTAATCAGTAGGTCGCTGGTTCGATTCCGGCAAGTGGCTCTAAGATTGATAATAACATAATGTCGCTACACCGACAATATGCGTATTAGCAGTTAACAAAAGAAATAAGTTGGGTAGGTGGCCGAGTGGCTAAAGGCGACAGACTGTAAATCTGTTCTCTTCGGAGTACGGAGGTTCGAATCCTTCCCTGCCCACTTTTTTAATTATTGCTGTTTATTATTGATTGTCATCTTTGCGGGAGTAGCTCAGTTGGTAGAGCGACAGCCTTCCAAGCTGTAGGTCGCGGGTTCGAGCCTCGTCTCCCGCTCTATTTGTAAATGATTAACGCAGCTAATTAGATAATTCTGATTAGCTGATGATTATTGTAAGAGTTCTTTTTTTCTTGAGTTCAATCGGCTAATACGCTAATCGCAACATTAGCTATTGTATCAAGCTGTTGTAGCTCAGTGGTAGAGCACTTCCTTGGTAAGGAAGAGGTCGGCAGTTCAATCCTGCTCAACAGCTCATAAGCTTAATATAATACTGTTTTTTGTATTGAGTTTTTTTATACAAATCGTAATAAAATAGTTTAATAAACAACAATTAATAACATCTCTTAAAAAAATAAAAAATGGCAAAAGAGACCTTTAATCGGGAAAAACCCCACGTAAACATTGGTACTATCGGTCACGTTGACCATGGTAAAACTACATTAACTGCTGCTATCACCACTATCCTTGCTAATAAGGGTATGGCTGAAAAAAAGGGTTATGATGAAATTGATGCTGCTCCTGAAGAAAAAGAACGCGGTATCACTATCAATACGGCGCACGTAGAATATCAAACAGCTAACCGTCACTATGCACACGTTGACTGTCCAGGTCACGCTGACTATGTGAAAAACATGATTACCGGTGCTGCTCAAATGGACGGTGCTATCTTAGTGGTGGCTTCTACCGATGGTCCTATGCCTCAAACTAAAGAACACATCCTTTTGGCTCGTCAGGTGGGTGTACCTCGTATCGTAGTATTTATGAACAAGGTTGACTTAGTTGACGATCCTGAAATGTTAGAATTGGTGGAATTCGAAATCCGCGAATTGTTGAGCAAATACGATTATGATGGTGATAACACACCTATCATCAAAGGTTCTGCTACTGGTGCTTTAGCCGGTGAAGACCAATGGGTGAAAGCTGTAGAAGAATTAATGGACGCTGTTGATACATACATTCCATTGCCTCCTCGCGCAGTTGATCAACCTTTCTTGATGTCTGTAGAAGACGTATTCACTATCACTGGTCGTGGTACAGTTGCTACAGGTCGTATCGAACGCGGTGTGATTAAAGTAGGCGACAACGTAGATATCGTAGGATTTAACGATTCAGCTTTGACTTCTACTTGTACAGGGGTTGAAATGTTTAAAAAATTATTGGACCGTGGTGAAGCCGGTGACAACGCTGGTTTATTACTTCGTGGTATCGATAAAAAAGATATCCGTCGTGGTATGGTTATCGCTGCTCCAAAATCTATCACTCCACACACTGAGTTCAAAGGTGAAGTGTACGTATTGAGCAAAGAAGAAGGTGGTCGTCACACTCCATTCTTCAACAAATACCGTCCTCAATTCTACTTCCGTACTACCGACGTTACCGGTGAATGCCAACTTCCTGATGGCGTAGAAATGGTAATGCCTGGTGATAACGTAAACTTAACTGTAAAATTAATCGCCCCCATCGCGATGGATAAAGGTCTTAAGTTCGCTATCCGTGAAGGTGGACGTACCGTAGGTGCTGGTCAAGTGACTGAAATCCTTAAGTAATCATCCATACTTAACTGATACAAAGAAAGGTCTCCCATTGGGAGACCTTTCTTGCTTATATTCGAAAAAATCCCTGCTATTTCAGTGCTTGAAATGGTTAGTCAATCAACCAAGATTCTTTTCCTTCTAGCAGTTTATCCAAATCGCCAAATCCTTTTGCAGTTATTATTTCATCCAGCTGGTGTTGCATCTGATCTTCGTAGGTAGCTCTTTCTCCTTGATAAAAAACGCCAAACGGTCTAGGAAAATGTCCTTCATTATGAGGGTCATCAAATATGCGTACCAAGATTTGCGCTTTATAAAAATCATGCTCATCATGTACCCACAAATCTTCGGTACTATAGTCTGAGAGGCTTACTATTTGTGGTTTGTAGCCATCCAATCGAATACCTTTATCTTTATTGGCACCGAAAACTAATGGTTGTCCTTGTTCGAGGAAAATGGTTTCTTCGGCTTTCGTTGCCTTTTCAGAAAACATTTCAAAGGTTCCGTCGTTAAAGATGTTGCAGTTCTGATATATTTCTAAGAAAGAAGCACCATGGTGGGCGTGGCTCCTCAGTAACATTTGCTGTAGGTGCTTAGGGTCTCTATCCATTGTGCGGGCTATGAAGGTAGCATCGGCTCCCAGTGCCAGCGCCAACGGATTGAAAGGGTGATCTAAGCTACCCACCGGAGTAGATTTCGTCACTTTATTGACTTCCGAAGTGGGTGAATATTGCCCTTTCGTAAGTCCATAAATTTGGTTGTTAAACAACAACACATTTACATCAAAGTTTCTTCGCAACAGATGGATGGTATGGTTGCCACCAATACTTAGACAATCACCATCGCCTGTTACAATCCAAATGCTTAGTTCGGGACGGGAAGCCTTTAATCCCGAAGCAATGGCTGTAGCCCTCCCGTGAATGGAGTGCATGCCATAGGTATTCATATAATATGGGAAACGAGAGCTGCAACCGATTCCCGATAGAATAACAAAATTCTCTCTGGGAATTCCTAAGGTGGGAAATACTTTTTGTACTTGTGCCAGTATTGAATAGTCTCCACATCCCGGACACCAGCGTACTTCTTGGTCGGTAGCAAAATCTTTGGACGTCAGTACGGGTGGTGTTGCTAATTCAGTCATGGTTATTTCTGATATTTTGGTGCAAAATTACTGCTTTCGGTGCTTGTAATTTTTTTGATTAATAGAATTTTATTTTGGAACTATTGTTTTAACAGTAAATGTTAACAGATTACCATAGTTGGCTACTACGTAAGAGCTTTCCTTACTACCCGCACGCAACGCTTTATACCAATACATTTCCGGTCATTTCTTTGGGTATGTCAATGTCCATTATGCGCAATATGGTAGGAGCAATGTCACCCAACTTACCCGGACGAACAGTACCTTTAAAGTCATTGGAAATAATAAATAGTGGTACCGGATTGAGGGTATGAGCCGTGTTTGGCGTTCCGTCTTCATTCAACATATAATCGGCATTGCCATGGTCTGCAGTTAAGAAGATGGTATAATCCTTTTCTAACGCGGCAGGTACAATCTCGCTCACGCAAGCATCTACTGTTTCTACCGCTGTTACTACGGCATCCCACACCCCGGTGTGTCCCACCATATCAGCATTGGCAAAGTTGAGACAGATAAAATCAGCAGTTTTATTTTTTATTTCCGGAAGAATAGCCTCTTTCAAATCAACTGCACTCATCTCCGGTTTCAAATCGTAGGTAGGCACGGACTTCGGAGAAGGCTTCATGATACGCTTTTCTCCAACAAACTCTTTTTCTCTGCCACCACTAAAGAAAAACGTCACATGCGGGTACTTCTCTGTTTCGGCAATGCGTATTTGCTGTAGTCCTTGTCTTTCAATGACCTCACCCAAGGTATTATTCAAGTTGTCGTTGTAAAAAAAGACAGCAACGTTTTTATACGTAGCATCATACTCAGTCATGGTAGCATAGTGCAATGACAGGGGTTGCATTTGATGCTCCGGAAATGCTTGCTGAGTAAGCGCAACGGTGATTTCGCGGCATCGGTCGGTACGGAAGTTGAAGCAAATAACGATATCGCCTTCTTGGATAGTAGCTATCGGTTGGTTGTTTTCGTCACAAGCTATAATGGGTTGAATGAATTCATCAGTAATGTTATTGTCATACGAATCTTGAATTGATTGCAAAACGTTGGTTGTATGATTTCCTTTGCCGGCGGTCAATGCATCGTAAGATAATTTTACACGCTCCCAACGCTTGTCCCTGTCCATAGCGTAGTATCTACCACAAACGGTAGCCAGTTTGCCCCCGGTTTGTTGCAAACATTCTTGTAGTTCTTTAATAAAACCCAGTCCGCTTTTTGGGTCGGTATCACGTCCATCGGTAAAGGCATGTACGGCTACATTATCAATGCCGTTTTCTTGTGCCAATCCACAAAGGGCTTTGAGGTGATTGATGTGAGAATGCACGCCACCATCACTCACTAATCCCATAAAATGGACTGTTTTGTTTTGTTGTTTTGCTGTATTGAACAATTTCAATAGTGTAGGATTGTTTTTCAGCTCGCCATCCCGAATAGCTACATTGATGCGTTGTAATTCTTGATATACAATTCTACCGGCACCAATATTCAGATGCCCCACTTCGGAGTTACCCATTTGTCCATCCGGCAATCCTACTGCTTCTCCACAAGTTATTAATTCGGTGTGAGGATATTTCCCATATAGCGATTGTACAAAAGGAACCTTTGCGTGTGCTATAGCATCGGATGCCGGCACTTGTCCGTGTCCCCATCCATCCATAATAATGAGCAGTACTTTTTTTGACATGGCGCAAAATTACATCTTACACCGAAATGAAAAGAAAGGAAAATAGTAGCTTCAGCAGTTAGTGCATTTTTTTGATTGTCAACACATACTAATACATGCAAGGCGCTACATGCTTGAAGTACTGGGGGTGATTATTCCCGAGCAAAATATGAAAACCCTTTTCTAGCATAATTTTTGAAGAGTGTGTATCTTAGCAAAGTGGAACATTGGAAACGACATATTGTACTCTTTCTCTTCGTCCTGTTTTTTTCTATCTCTGAAAAAGCAATGGCGGGCAATTGTATTGATATTGTAAGCCAGGCTATCGAAAAGAAAGATGTTTCCAACTTGACCTCATCTATTGAAGGAAACGTGGTGTTAAGTCTTCCCGGGGCACAAGCAAATTACAGCAGTGCTCAGGCAGAAATGCTGCTCTCTGATTTTTTTCGCAAGATGGACGTCAAACAAGTAACCCTTCACCGTCGGGGAGAAACCAGTTTGGTGCAATATGCCATCGGTGAAGTATCCACTACCAAAGGGAATTTCAAACTCTATATCTCCGTAAAAAAAGCAGATGGGCAATGCATTCTTAAAGAATTGCGAATCGAAAAATAGTCCATAACCTCCGTCCTTTATAGAAGTATTAAAGCTTTCCTCAGGAAATTACGGATAATGTTCGTGCTATTATGCCGGGGCGTTACAAAGACTGGAATTGCCTCAAAAAGCGAACATCATTCTGCGAATACAACCGCAAATCGTTTACTTGATACTTTATTTGAGTAATGCGCTCAACCCCCATTCCAAAGGCAAAACCGGTATAGACATCAGGGTCTATATTGAAATTGCGAAGCATATTGGGGTGTACCATACCGCATCCTAATATTTCCACCCATCCGGTGTGCTTGCACAAGCTGCAACCGGAACCACCGCAAACGGTACAGGATATATCCATTTCGGCACTGGGCTCGGTAAAAGGGAAATATGAGGGACGAAAACGTACCCGCACATCTTCTCCAAACATCTCTTTCACGAAGTAATATAGGGTCTGTTTCAAATCAGCAAACGAAACATTTTTATCAATATACAATCCTTCGCATTGGTGAAAAAAACAGTGTGCTCGTGCAGATATGGTTTCGTTTCTATACACTCGTCCCGGGCAAATAACCCGCACCGGCAATTGACCTTTTTCCATCACACGGGCTTGCACTGAAGAAGTGTGGGTACGCAATACGTAATCCGGATTACGAGAAACGTAAAATGTATCTTGCATATCGCGAGCCGTGTGGTTTTCGGGCATATTCAAAGAAGTAAAATTGTGCCAGTCGTCTTCTATCTCCGGACCGGTGGCTACACTAAAGCCTATCTTTTCGAAGATGGAGACAATTTCGTTTTCTACTTTTCTCAATGGATGGCGAGTACCTAATGGCAATGCATCTCCGGGCAGGCTTAGGTCTTCTCGTGGGCTGCTATCGTTACCTGCATCTTTCAGATGTTCGTGTGCCGCATATTTTGCTTCTGCCATTTGCTTGAAGGCATTGAGCAGTTGTCCGGCTTCTTTTTTCTCGGTTACGGGTACATTTTTCATTTCACCGAAAATCATCTTCACAATACCCTTGGTGCCGAGGTACTGAATTCGATATTCCTCTAATGCTTTGGCAGATGTTATTTCTAAAGCCTGAATGGCTGCTTCGTGCTGTTGTAGCTGCTCTTTTAACGACGACATACGGCACAAAGATAGGAGATGTGGTTTTTTGTAAAAGAAGTTTTTACAAGTTTGACGGACTGCTGTTTTTTACCAATTTATTTCATACATCAAATAGAAATGTTATTGTAGCTGTCGCTTGTATAGTTGAATGGTATTTTCTAAACCATAATAGAGGGCATCACTTATCAATGCATGACCAATGGATACTTCTTTCAATTGAGGTATTTGTGACGCGAAGAAACGCAGGTTGTCTAAGTCTAAATCATGTCCGGCGTTTATATCAAGACCTTTATACATGGCTGCCTGAGCCGCATCCACATAAGGTTTTATAGCTTTCATACGGTCTTGTGGGTAGTGTTTGGCGTAGGCTTCTGTATAAAGTTCTATCCTATCGGTACCGGTGTCTGCTGCTGCTGCTGCCATGTAGGAATCCGGATCTACAAAAACAGACACCCTGATTTGGTGTTTTTGAAACAGCGCCACGGTTTTTACCAAATACTCTTGGTGTTTTATGACATCCCAACCATGATTGGAGGTCAGTTGCCCAATGGCATCCGGCACGAGTGTCACTTGGTGGGGCTTTACTTCCAATACCAAGTCCACGAACTTATCTTCTTTCGGATTTCCTTCAATATTAAATTCGGTATTGATGATGGGCGCAATGGCTCTTACATCGCTGTATCGTATATGCCGCTCATCGGGTCGCGGATGTACGGTGATACCATCGGCACCAAACAACTGACAGTCTATGGCTGCTTGTAGCACATCCGGTTTTTGTCCGCCCCTGCTGTTTCGGAGGGTGGCTATTTTATTAATGTTTACCGATAGTTTGGTGCTCATGGTATATGCTTACTTTGGCTATGACTATAGGTTATGGAATACAACGGAATTGGGGTTATTTCACTTGTTGCATTTCCACAAGTTTGTGGTAATGTCCTTTATTTTGGAGCAGTTGTTCGTGCGTTCCGCGCTCGGCTATTTGTCCTTTGTGAAGTACAATAATTTCGTCAGCGTGCTGAACGGTTGAGAGACGGTGTGCAATTACAATACTCGTTCTGTTTTGCATGAGTGTATTGATGGCATGTTGTACCAATCGCTCGCTCTCGGTGTCTAATGAAGAGGTCGCTTCATCCAAAATAAGGATGGGTGGGTTTTTCAAAACCGCACGGGCGATGGTAATACGCTGCCTTTCACCGCCGGAAAGTTTAGTGCCTCTATCTCCTACAATAGTCTGATACCCTTCCGGCTTTTGCATGATAAAGCTATGTGCATTGGCTATTCTCGCAGCTTCTTCCACTTGCTTTTGTGTAGCCCCATCGGTGCCTAGTGTAATGTTGTTATAAATCGTATCGTTGAATAATATAGGCTCTTGGCTAACGATACCCATCAAGCTGCGAAGGTCTTGCAATGCATACTGACGAATGTCTTGTCCATCCAACAACAAAGCGCCTGTACTCACTTCATGAAAACGAGGTATCAGATCCACAAGGGTTGATTTGCCGGCACCGGAAGAACCTACCAAAGCAATCGTCTTTCCTTTTTCGATGCGGACATTTATATGTTGTAAAATGGTTTTCTCTCCATAAGAAAAAGACACTTCTTTAAGTTCTATAGCATCCTTGAAGGAGTGGATAGGTAGCGGGTTTTCAGCCTCCTTAATCGCATTATCAGCATTTAATAAATGTTCGATACGCTCGAGAGCTGCACTGCCTTTCTTCATATTTAATAAGCTGTTCGAAAGGCTTTTTAAGGGATTGATAATTTGGGTAAATAAGATGATGTAACCAATGAACCACTCGCCGGTCATGGTTGTTTGCCCGGAAAAGATAAGGCTGCCACCATACCAAAGGATAACACCAACAGCTATGACACCCACCGTTTCTGACAAGGGAGAACCCAACTCTTGTCGTAACGATATTTGATTGCGGGTATGAAATACTTGGTCGTTAATCGTTGAAAACTTTTGGTACTGCTGCTTTTCAGCACTAAAGGCTTTTAATATGCGCAAGCCTCCCAATGTTTCATCCAATACTCCCAGCATCTCACCCAATTGCTCTTGTGCCTTTGTAGAGCGTTTTTTCAATGATTTTCCGATGATGGCAATGATGGCCCCTATCACCGGCAAAAACAACAACAGAAACAAGGTCAGCTGCGGGCTAATAATAATCATACTGCCCAATGTAAAAATAATGGTGAGCGGTTCTCGAATGATTACTTCTAAAGTTGCCATGATGGAAAGCTCCACTTCGTTGATGTCATTAGTCATCCTCGACATTAAGTCGCCTTTTCGTTCTTCGGTAAAAAAACCGATAGGCAGCGAAATAGTTTTTACAAACATATCGTTGCGCAGACGACGAAGTACATTATTGCGAATGGGCATCAAGATGTATCGCGATAAATAAAGGAAAAGGTTTTTTAATAAGGTTGCCGTTACTATCACGCTCACTATTACTATCAGCGCTTTCATGGGTTGGTATTGCAGTATGAGCTGTGTGACAAACGCCTGCACTTCCGCTAATATTCCTTTGCCTTTAACGGTTGTCTTATCCGGAGTAAACAATATTTTTAATACCGGTGCTACCGATACCAATGAGAAGGTAGCAAAAACTATCGCCAAGAGGTTGGTCACAAAATAAAATGCAACTTGCTTCTTTTGGTCATTGAGGTAGCCTAATATTCTTGAATATTTTTTCATTTACGCTATCGTATAAGATACAGAACCGTCTTTTTCATCTTTGATCATTACGCCAGCCTCCGCTAATCGATCTCTGATATGGTCGGAAGTAGCAAAGTCTTTGCGGCTACGAGCTTCTTTACGAATATCCAACAGCAGTTCCATTACCTTGTTCAGTGCATCGCTTTG
The DNA here is from genome assembly GCA_029573235.1 of Bacteroidota bacterium. Classification (GTDB taxonomy): domain Bacteria; phylum Bacteroidota; class Bacteroidia; order Chitinophagales; family Chitinophagaceae; genus JAFIGV01. The sequence continues at coordinate 78,809 of JAKQGX010000012.1, read as the reverse complement.
TGCTGCTTGCATGGGCAATAGTCCGAAGATATCTTCCAAATATTTTTTAAAGGTATCTTTCAATACTTGCAATGTAGTTACCGATAATGCATCGGGTGCTATCTGCCCACCTTTCAACCCATTGATGATAGGTGCCAATTCAAATAGATTGGCAATCACTTTTGCAGTGTTCAAATCATCGTTCATAAACAATTCGCAATCGGCACACCAGTCCAGTACTTGTTTGTTGAGTTCGGTATCCGTAGCTTCTGCATTATTGGCTTGCAATGTCTTTACTACTTCGTATGCTTCCCACAATCTTTTAAAAGCTTTTTCAGATGCTTTCAAGGCTTCATTTGAAAAATCTAAGGTGCTCCGATAATGGGTTTGAAGGATATTAAAGCGGATGGTCATCGGATGATAGGCCTGCTCTAATAACGGATGGGTGCCGCTAAACAATTCAGTTAGTTTAATAACGTTATTGTAGCTCTTTCCCATTTTTTTCCCGTTGATGGTAATCATGTTGTTGTGCATCCAATAACGAACCGGAGGATGCCCGTGTGCTACAGTGCTTTGAGCAATCTCACTCTCATGATGCGGAAAAAGCAAGTCCATACCACCGCCATGAATGTCAAATGTCTCACCAAGATATTTGCTGCTCATTGCCGAGCACTCAATATGCCATCCCGGGAAGCCTTCTCCCCATGGGCTTTTCCAACGCATGATATGTTGAGGTGGAGCATTTTTCCAAAGCGCAAAATCTACTTTATTTCTTTTTTCGTCTTGTCCGTCAAGGTCTCTGGTTGTTTCCAACAAGTCTTCCAATACCCTACCGGATAGCTTTCCGTAAGGATGGGTTGTGGCGTATTTTTTTACATCAAAATATACGGAGCCATTCACCTCATAGGCATATCCCTTCGTGATGATATCTTCTATCATGTTGATTTGCTCTATCACATGACCCGTGGCGGTTGGCTCTATCACCGGGGTTAGGTTGTTAAACTGCGCCATTGCCCAATGAAACAAACCGGTGTATTTATGCACCAGTTCCATCGGCTCCAGTTGCTCCAGCTTGGCTTTATCACTTACTTTGTCAATCGCTTCCCTGCCTTCCTCTTCAAAGTGTCCGGCATCAGTAATGTTTCGTACATAGCGTACTTTATACCCCAGATGCAATAAATAACGGTACAATACATCAAATGTAATGTACGGACGCGCATGGCCTAAATGAGACTCACCCGATACAGTAGGTCCGCACACATACATACCTACATTGCCCGGAGTGAGGGGTTCAAATTTTTCCTTTTGTCTCGTGTAAGAATTATATAAGAATAAATCAGCCATGATTTGATAATAATGAGCGGCAAAAATAAGGTATCTATTTGGTCGTCGGTGGGGAAAGATTGTTTCGGGCTGCCCACTATTGTATTAGCTCAACAGCCATTTATCCTTTTCATACTTATTGAAGTATAGCGATGCTGCTCTTTTCATTGGCATCATCCCTTGAGCTAACGATATTCGAAACATAGTTATTTTCTATCGTGCTGTTTGAAATGCTTACTACGCAAGGTATTCGTAGAAAGAAAATTTAATACCTTTGTGTCCTTTATTGGTCATAATGAGATCAAAAATGACTTCAATTCACTATCCCAAAGCATAACAGTTATCGGCAAAGGTTGTTAAATGCCGGTAGCCTCAATGACAAACCATACAATCAACAAATATTTTTTATGAACCACACCACACAAGAAATCGACGTTAGGGTATTTGTACCGATAGAGCGCCATACCATGCTAATTCAAATGTTCAAAGAACTACCGGTTGACAAAAGTTTTATATTCATTAACGACCACGACCCCATTCCACTTTACTATGAATTTCGCTCTATCTATGGTGATGTAGTAGGATGGGAATACCTTAACCGTGGTGGTAGAGAATGGAAGGTAAAAGTGACACGTACCGAAGCCTCGCAGGGGCGTGAGTTCACCGACATATCCACTCTATTAGACCTGCGCAAAGCCGATAAGAAAGAATGGAAGCAAATTGTATTTCACCGCTATGGCATGATGCAGCAAGACGATGTAATGGAGCTAATTTCAGCTGAAGACCCACAAGAAATACATGCCATTTTTGTACAGAAATTTGAAGGACAACACAGCTGGATTTATAAAAAGAATGAACCCGGAGAAGTGATTGTGCACATTGCCAAAAAAATAAAAAGCGGTTTGGGTGATGACGGATTTTCAGTAGTCAACGAATTTGATATCCGCCCTTACCCACCGGCAGAGCGGCACGAAATGTTTTATAAAGCCTTTGCCGATATCAAACCGGGGGAAGCCTTTGAATTCATAAACGACCATGACCCAAAACCATTGTATTACCAAATGGAAGCAGAAAGCAAAGAACCGTTCCGATGGGAATACTTACAAGAAGGCCCGGACGACTGGAAAGTACGAGTGGTAAAGGTGAAGTCGTAATAGTGTTCCACTGAATATATTCATACCGAAAAGTGAAGCATCTGTAGGGGTGGCTTCACTTTTTATTTTTCTTATTACTAATTAATAAAAATTGACCTTGTGTAGAATGTTGGAAACAACCTTAATTGACTATGATACGTATTGTCGTAGGAGTATTAAATTATATAATACAACCAATGCTACTAGTATGGAACAAGAAGTAGCATGTTAACAGAAGTACTGGAATCAGTATCTTCGTTTTAAACAAAACATACAACAGTAGCACTTCCCTCCAAATGTCCAACCCATCTACGATTGCCGCTTTTGACTTCGACGGTACGATCACTCATAAGGATAGTTTTTTTCGATTTCTGGTTTTTTCACAAAGCACCTTCCGCATCGTTATGGGTAGTATCATTCTATCGCCTGTGTTGCTAATATACAAGCTTAAATGGCTCTCGAACTATCGTGCAAAACAAATTGTTTTCAGTTGGTTTTTTAAAGGCTGGTCGTTGGATGATTTTAATGAAAAAGGCCGCTTGTTTGCCATTGAGGTTGATAAGATAGTTCGTCCCAAAGCAATGGATGCCATTAAAACACATCAAGATGCCCAACACACCTTGGTTATTATAAGTGCCTCTATAGAAAACTGGGTAAGCTATTGGGCGCAGCAAAAAGGCATTCATCATCTGTTGGCTACACAAATTGAAATAGACCCTCAACAGCGCATCACAGGAAGATTGTTGAGCAAGAATTGTTATGGACAAGAAAAAGTAAATCGATTGGTTGCTGCTTTTCCCAACAGACAACAATACACGCTTATTGCGTATGGCGATAGTGCCGGCGATAAAGAATTGCTTGCTTTTGCTGATGAAGGTTACTTGGATAAATTTATTTAAGCAATCCTGTTACATGCAATGAAGGCAGTATTAGAAATAGGTGTGTGACTTTTTTGCTCCCCAAAATTGGACACCTAAACCGGTATAATCACTCGCTTTCCATACTCCGTCTTGATAGGTCAACCCTTCTGCTACATCTTCTTGCAACAACAAGGGTCCATCCGCATCCAACGCATCTGCCAATGGCTGTAAATGCACCAATGCTGCGGTGCCTATCGTACTTTCATTCATAGAGCCAAGCATCACTTTGAGTCCGGCTTGTTTGGCGTTTTTTATCATCCGCAATGCCGGTGTAATGCCACTACATTTCGTGAGCTTTATGTTGATTCCATGAAAACCGTTTAGACACTTCAAAACGTCCGTTTCTTCTACACAACTTTCATCCGCATATAAGTCGAGGGGAGATAATGCTTTTAATTCTCCCATGACTTCCCACTCTGTTTTCGGAAGGGGTTGTTCTAAAATTTGCACGCCTAGTTTATGTAAATCAGGCAATAGCTTTTTTGCCTCATCAAAAGAGAGGGCTTCATTTGCGTCGACTCTAAAAGGCTTATCTGTAATAGCTCTTAACGCTTCGATGGTGTTAATGTCGTCTGCATTATTGATTTTTATTTTATACACCGGTGCCGGATGTTGCAGCAATTTTGTTTTCATCTTCTCCACAGTATCTAATCCGATGGTATAATCGCAAACAGGTAGGGTTGTTTTGGGAATCATTAATAAATGATGCAATGGCATTCTGCGTATGCGAGCAAATAAATCCCAACCGGCAATATCAAATGCAGCAATTAAAAAATTATCCCCGGGAAATAAATGCTCTAAAAAATGCCAAAAACGACGAGGGTCAGTAAGCGCATACGTGCGCAGCAAGTGCACCTTGCGGTTGATTTTCTCCATCATATCCGCAACAGTAACGCCATAGTAAGTGATTGCAGGCGCTTCTCCATATCCTTTGAATTGCCCCATGCCTAACGATACAATGAGCGTTGGTTGATGGGTCTTGGTGCCTTTGGAAATGGTAAAGGGATGTTCAAATGCTAATTCAAAAGGGTGCAGGGATACCGATAACATTCGGTAAAATTGCAACTATTTTTGTGTTCTATGCAAAAAGATATCCGTGTTCCAATTTGGTTTTTCTTCCTGCTGGCAATCCTTTATGTACTCAGCATCGGCATTGACACGATGGATGTAGATGCCTCACAATACGCAGAAATGAGCCGGGAAATGAGCAACAGTTCTAACCCGCTTTTTTTGTACGACAGAGGCAACAACTATTTAGATAAACCTCCTTTTTTATTTTGGGTGAGTGCGCTCAGCATAAAACTATTTGGTGTCACCAATTTTGGGTTCAAACTCCCATCCATACTTTTTGCCTTATGGGCATTATACGCAACCTACCGATTAGCATTGCTACTGTATGATAAAACTACAGCTTCATTATCAGCCTTGGTATTAGGCACTTGTCAAGGATTGTTTTTAATGACCAATGATATTCGTACGGACACCATCTTAATGAGTTGGGTAATCACAGCTATATGGATGTTGAAAGAGTTGGAGATGCAAATGAAGTGGAAATATTTGGTCGGTGGTGCTTTGGCTATAGCCTGCGGCATGATGACGAAAGGCCCCATTGCCTTGCTGGTGCCCATCTTTTGCTTTGGAAGCGATTGGGTACTCAAAAGAAAATGGTCGCAGATATTTCATTATCGACATTTACTACAAGCATTGCTCATCGGCGTCTTCTTAATACCTATGAGTATTGGGTTGTACTTACAATTTGACAAGCATCCGGAAATAGAAGTCAATGGACAAACCGGAGTGTCAGGATTAAAATTCTTTTATTGGACACAAAGTTTTGGTAGAATTACCGGAGAAAGTCATTGGGATAATGGGGCGCCTTTTTCTTTTCTATATGAAAATATGCTTTGGTCTTTCTTGCCTTGGGTGGTGTTATTTACCATTGCATTGGTGATGAATCTTTACACTCTCATCCATCAACGAGGCAGACTACGAAAAGAGCAAGAGTATATTACTACGGGTGGTTTTGTGTTGGCATATCTTTCGCTGGCACTATCGAAGTACCAATTACCCCATTATATTTTTGTAGTTTTCCCATTAGCATCCATCATAACGGCCCGGCTCTTGGCTATGATGTTAAATCAACACCAACAAAGACTTTACCGTATTCTGACACCGATACAGTACATCCTTAGTGTCTTGTTATTAGTAGCTGCATTACTAACGTTCGTAGTAGTTTTCAAAACGGAATCCTTTATGATTTGGCTATTCGTTTGGGTAGTGTTAACGGTGTTTTGGGTAGGGTTAGTCACTACTCGAAAAGTAAAAAACAAAATCGTTTGGGCGAGTGCTGCTGCAATCTTGATAGCCAATGTTTTCATGTCGTTGCACTTTTATCCGCAACTATTAAAATACCAAGTAGGCTCACAAGTGGGGCGATACATCAAGCAGCAAATGCCCAACCAACCCATTGCCGTTTATGCTCCGGAAGACCCTATTAATGCAATCAATTTTTACGCAGACAGAATGATAGAGCCCGCAAAAGGCTTGCATTCTAGCCAGTACCTATTGACCATGAAAAAAGGCTTAGATAGTTTGCAAAAACAGCAAATACCTTTTCAAATAATACGAACAGGTTCTTACTTTCCGGTAAGCCAACTAACACCAACTTTTCTAAACCCCAAAACACGAAGAGAAGCAGTAAAGCATTATTATATCTTGCAATTAAAGTAGGTATTATCGACTGTTATGTTTCTTCGCCGATAATGCCTACAGGATTATTCTACACTGATACGCAGCCCTTCACTATGACTCGAGAACTCCGGTGCATACATGCATTGTATGGTAGCAATGCCGTTGCTGAAATTGCCTTTTTGTTGCGTAAATACAGCATATTCAAAAACGTATTTCCCTTTATTCAGTCGGTCGAAAAAGAAGTTGGTACTAATGTCTTTGGTGCTTTCATAATAACCTAATCCGTTTTGATAACGATACGTGCTCAGCACATTCACAGGCTCAAAACAAGCGGCTCTCATGTCTTTCAAATGCACGTACTCCATATCTCTATCTACAATTATTTCGATGCGTACTATGGCTTTGTCGCCTACATGTAGTACGTTCTTCTCAGTGATAGGCACTAGCTCGGGGCCACGTGCAGTAGGCTTTTCAATAAATAATTGCTTCTTGACCACCAAGGGTGTTTTGGCAAAGCTGATCTTGTCGAGGTCTTCGAAATATTGCCAATATACGGCACCCCAACTGGCGGTTGCAGCTGGTGATGAAGTACTGTTTGATACATTCAAGGTGATATTACCCATATCCGGTTTTATCTCACTATCCTTCCATTGTTTCTTGAAGTAGCCGGTGCCCGGCACTTGCGCCTGCGATGTACTGTTTACTTTTTGAGTACCTAATTGTACGGTAACAATCGGTTGTGAAGTCAACCCATTATTGCCGGTAAGCAACAAGGCATAGCAAGCATCGGCTGTAGCTTTGGTGGTTTCCCAATGATTCGTTTGTTTATTTTTCAGTAGCCATAATTTCATCTTATCAACAGTAGCCATGTCTTTATCAATTTCGTTGAAACATTCTATCAATAAAGATTGGGTTTCAATAGGCGCTTCGTACCACCAATATCCATAGCCGCGCGGCATCCAGTACATGCCCATTTCTTCTTTGGTAATAGCGGTTTCTTTCAAAGAGCGAATAATGTCTTTGGGAACTTTTGTATTTCCGGTTCTGTGGAGTGCTAAAGCTATCATCCCTTTGGTATAAGCATTGAATGATGGCCAGTAAGTAGCTGCTTGTTGGGTGTAATATTGAATTGCAACGGTTGCTTTGCTATTGGGTAAAGCACCTAAGAAGCTGCGCATATACAGGTATTGTACTTGTGTGTAGCCCAGATGCATTTTGTCTAAAGGCAATTTATTCTTTACTAACGTTTGATAGTCGCGGTGTATTTCATTATCTAAATACGGTAAAGCTTTATTGATGATTGTCTTCATTTCATTTGCGCCTGTGGTCACTCCCAGTTTCTGTAGTTTAGCTAAACCGGTTACGATATATTGTGTGATGTATCGGTCGGGGTACATTCCGTCAAACCAACCAAAAGCTCCATCAGGACGTTGTTTGTCTTGTAGTTTTTTAAGAGTAGATTTCAAATCTTTTGACAGTTTGTGCGCATCAAAAAGCAGTGCAATGCGTTTTTGTTGCTCCGTTTCATCTTGTGCCTCCAGCACCCATGGTGTTTCTTGCAGCAATGCCGATTTGAGTTCTTCGTTTTTTACAAGTGGAGAAGCCATCGCTTGACTTGAAGATGCCTCCATCCATTTATCAAAAACCTGCTTCAATAATGGCATTTTTTCTACAATCGTTGCAGCCAATGCGGTAGCATAAAACCGATTAAATGTTTGTTCGGCACAGGCATACGGGTACTCCATCATATATGGCAAGGCTTGCACGGCATACCACGCAGGATTGGCTGTGTATTCCAATGTAAGTACGTGCGGTGTAAGTGACTTGCTGGTATCGGAATAAAGTAATTTATCCAATTGGTATTGCTTGGTGCCCATACCATTCATCCACAATGGCAACGTCTCGGTAACTAACATTCGATTGGTAACAATGGGCAAAGTGTTTTCTTCGCCATCGGTGAAATCACCGGCTTGTGCCGTGATGGTAATGATGACCGGCACGTACAAACTTTCAGGAACGTGCAAACTCCAGGTTACGTTGGTGCTTTGTCCGGCAGCCACTGAAAAGTTTTTGTCTTTTTGAGAAAGACGGAATGGCAATTCAACCGGTTGTAGTGTAAGTGCATTTTTCAAACTAATCGTTGCCTTACCTGACAATTGTTTCGTGCTGAGGTTAGATATTTTTGCACTAAGCGTTATCGCATCATTTTGACGTAAAAAGCGGGGTAAGTTTGGCATTACCATCAAGTCTTTTTGCGTTTTGATGGTGCCATCTATATACCCAATGCTCATGTCTTTAGTGTGTGCAATGGACATCATTCTCCATTCGGTGAGCGACTCCGGTAAGGTGAATTGAATGCGCACATTACCGGCGCTGTCAGTTCTTAATTCAGGAAAAAAGAAGGCTGTCTCTTGCAGATTCTTTCGAACGGAAGGTGATGCATCTTTCGGGGGCGCAGTTGTCGTATTATCTATTATGGGTGGTGTAAAGTGTACTACTGCTTCTTTTAAATTATCGCGGCCGGGTGCCGGAGCAGCCATACTCATATTGACGCTCTTAGCAGCTGGTGCTTCATCCATGAATACACCTTCACTCATGGTTGCTTTATCCGCAATGGCATAATGCCTACTACCTCTATAGCCAAACGAGTTTGGAATCATGATGATGTCACTGTACTCTTTTGAATACTCTTTATAATATGCGTATGGAAATCCATCATCCACTCTGCCATTTTGCGTACCGAATCCATTGCCCCAATAAAGTCCGGTGTTCAACGTAGGATATATCCCATGTACCCACCATCGATGGGGTTTGAAAGCTTCTAATGAAGCATCGTACAAAGTAGCTACCAACTCGGCTGCAATTTTTTCTTTTTGGGTACCACTCACTACCATTGTCCATGTTTCATGGGCACCGGGCTGTAGTTTATCTCGGTGTGTTTCCCAACGTATGTGCAGGTCTTTATTATCCCAAGGAATAGCAATGACGGCTTCCTCTTTGTACACCCTGTTTTCTTTTACCGTGAGATACGATACCATCATTCCACCTCGATCAGCTTCGGTAATTTTTCTTGACCAATGAGTGGGTGCATTTTGATAGATGAGCGAATCCGTAGGACGCAATCCATTCATATCTTTTACGGTGCGCAATAGGTATAAGTTTTTATAACCACTTATTACACTTAATTCAGCTTGATTGCCCGGCAAAACTTTTAGTGTTGAGTTAAGAATTGTCAATGCTTGATCTGTCTTGCCGCCTATAGACATCACTTGTGTGTACTGCTTTTCTACCACCGGTTTTCCATTATTATCTGTAGTCGAAAAGATGATTACATACCGTCCATCTTCCTTCCAAATGCTATTGTCTATCGCCACCTTGCCATCTGCAGTTGTCGTTACGGTTTTTTCCCAAATATTTTTTTCAATCTTCCATTGTTGGTAGTTGTCTTCATCTTTATATACATCATTCGGAAAGTCTTTTTTGAAACTGATACTATCCATGATATACATGTCCGGCTTACCCCACAAGCGTTTGCGCAATACCTTTGACGGTGTTATTAATTTTCCAATTTTCACCTGCACTTTTGTTGATACAAAATCACCATTTTGGGTTTCGGTACGCAGTGCTATGTTGTTAGTTTTATTCGGATACCATGTTTCTGGTACGCTAGCATTAATAGCTATTGATGTGTATCCAATGTTTACGGATTGGCTACTGCTGCGAGTTTCACCATTAATATCGGTAACATCGGCTGTAATCTTATATGTAAACAGAGGCATTGTTTTCGCATCCATAGTTTCATCAGGCAGGGCTTTAAAGTCTATTTGAAAACTTCCGTCTGCGGCTGTTTTCACTACTCCATTCACGATTTCCATTTCATCATTTTGAGGCAAGTAACGGTAATAATAACAAAGCCATGGATAGGGGAAACGATAGGTTCGTACCACCCGATATGCTACTGTAGCGCCATCAATTGTGTTGCCGGCATATGCTGTTGCGCGCCCCAGTATCTTTACTTTATCGTTTAGTGTGTATTCTTTTTTGAGTGTGTCAAATGCTACGTAAAACTTAGGGCGCTTGTATTCTTCTACGGATATTTCAGTGCTGCCACTTTCGTTTTGTATATGCATAGCACCGTTCAATATGCCTTCCGGAGCGGTGAAGCTACCGGAGAATGAACCAAATTCATTTGTCGTAAACGTCTTTGAGCTTATCTTTTGATAGTTGGCGTCGTAAAACGTTACCGTTGTTTTTTGATTTTTTAGTACATCGTTTTTCTTCCCTTGTTGAGCTTGTTGAAATAGGATTCCTTTAAAGTGAATCGTTTGCCCAGGGCGGTAAATGCTGCGGTCGGTAAAGAAAAATGTTTGATTGCTTTTGTCGTTATTACTGCCTTCATCCCATCCGTAATAATTTCCGTTTACATACAAGGTTTCATCTTGCGTACTGAGTTTTACAAAATGGATATGGTTGTTTTTCGACAATGTAAAACTCCCATCCGATGCGCTATGGGTACTGCTTTGCCTTGCACTCTCATAAGTGGCCGAGAGCCGATTGTATTGTTGGCTATAAAAGTCTGCCTTTATGTTTGGTAAAGGCTTTCCTGTTTTTCGATGAAGGGTATATGCTTTGCCACTATTGGATAGACTCACCATACTGATATCCGATACTTGAAAGACGCTACGAGCAATGATATTATCCTTTTCAGAGAAGTTGTCATTCGCGCTCACAATGACCATGTACATTCCTTTGGGCAAGGCATCTATCTTTACTTCGGTAGTATGGCTATGATAATCTTCCGAGCCGGGTAGTGCTACGCTCCATTGCTTTATTGTGGGTAGTTGTTGATACTCCCATACTTTTTCCTTTTCATTATAGCGGTCTTTGTTTTTCCAAAAAGTTTCTTTGTCTTTTATGGCTACTATTCTAACGGTAATGTTTTTTACATTCTTATACTGCACCAAAAATTTGGAAGGTTCAGAAGGCAGCACCACCTCCTCGGTTGTGATGTTCAACGATTTCCTTTCAATGTTTTGTACTAAATTTTTCGCTTGAATACCGGCTTCCGAATTGGGAAATTTTGCCACTAAAGCATCTAATTTTTTCTTTGCCAATCGGTAGTCGATGTTACGTTGGGTTGAGGGTTTGTCCAATGCTTCTCCTTCTGCAACATTTTGTAGCATCTGCAACTGTACAATGGCAATGGTTGCTAATCCGGAGATGGGATGTTGGGCATACTGCGTTTCTATTTGCTCCAATGCTTTTCGATACAATGATTGTTTATTGGGCAGCACGCTATACTTGTATGCAAATGCCAATCTGCTGAGATCTATATCTATCAAAGCATCCGTTTTAGTATCAGCTAAATGTTGAGCAAGTAATTGTTGATATAATCTCAATGCTTTGTATTGCAACGAGGCAGTATCTTCAGTAATAAATTGTGATGACACAAAACGGTTTGCAGGTGCAAAGGCTTTTTCATCATTCATTACAAAAGCAAATGCCGGACGAGTGAGGTCTTTTTCATCATTCTCAAAGAAAGATAATGCTCTGAAGGAAAGTAAATCAAGTAAGGTAGGTCGTAGCAACTGTGTGTTTATTGCTTTCGTCAAAATAGGATCGTACAGATGAATGTTCAGTTTTGCCAACTCAGTAGCCTTCGATACAGATGCTTCATGCAATGCGGATACGTTTTGATAAAAACGTTTAGCATCCCATTGTTCGAAGTCTTCAATTTGGGTTTCTTGGCTTATCGAAGTTCGATTGATAATATCCCACCGGTGCTGCTGATAATAATTCCAATACAATTGTGCGGCTATGCTTTGCCAGATATTTTTTATCGGGAACGTGTTTTTCTGAATTTGTTCTTCTGCTTTGCTGATAGCCGTATTATACGCTGTTTCGCTTCGTTCGAAGCCAATATTCAACAAATACAATTCTGCTTTTATCATTTGTATTTGTTCATTTTTCTGAAGGGCGCTTTTGTAAATTTTGTTGACTACTTCCGTAGCGCTTTTAGGGAATCCTCTCTGGAGTAAGCTGTCCGCTTGCATCCACTCTCGAGCATAAGGAACATTCATGTTTTGGGCAAATATGGGTTGTAGTGTTAGAATAAATATTATCGAAAGCAGGTATCTCATAACAACGTGGTTAGGTAATAATGATGCAGAACTATTCCGTTTCCATAAAACGAAGTAAATCCTTTTGCAAGCATTATGCCGAAAGTTCTTTTCGACAAATGATGAAACATGTATTACTCGACTATTCTATTATTGAAAAAAACACGACGCTATTGGAAGGTATATCCTGATTCGAGAAGAGCAGAAAAGAATAAATGACATTGACGTGATCATGTCGGAAGATAACTGTGAGAAGAATAAAAAAAGAGCCACTGTAAGAATACGGCGGCTCTACTTACTAACCCATTAAATTCACAACTTGACACAAAAGTAAGATTATAGGCGGGAGTAAAAAAGTGCTTTTTGACTGTCGCCTTATAAAAAAATATTATGCAGCGAAAATATTTTAATGATATTCAAATCAAATCATTGATAATAAGCTAATTGAAAAGTGAAATATTTTACAATGTGTAAAAAATATATCTTTAAGCTAGACGACAAAGCGCATTTTTGAGCAGCAATCTTCAAAGCGGATATTATTTCAATAACTTAGATAGAAATTGTCTTCAAAACTACTTGCAACATTATGGAAATCAATATAATATAAGTCAACTTCCAAACAAGTGAAAGCAAGCAGCTATATGAAACTGTAGATATTAAATAACAAATTATTGAACCGGGTTAAGCACCATATTATCAATGAGGCGCACCCCGCCAATCTCGGCAGCAATGAGCGCCACCATAGGCACATCAATATTATAGTCATCCATCAACGATAGCGTTGTGGCATTTGCCAAAGAAACATATTCCGGCGCAAAGCCTTTGTCTTTAAGAAGGTCAATGCATTCCTTTTGTACTACTTCAAATTTTTCCGTTTGTAGTTTAGCTTGTATAGAGACCAAACATTGATAAATAGTACTGGCAATGGTTCGCTGGGAAGGTGTCAATCTTCGGTTGCGAGAACTCATCGCCAAACCATCATCTTCTCTAATAGTGGGAGCCGTAATGAGTTGAATTTTTGAATCAAGCTTCAATTTTTCTAACAGCATTTTTATCACCATGCATTGCTGGTAATCTTTTTGACCCAAGAAGAGACATTCCGGTTTCACTATGTCCAACAATCGAGCAACAACTTGCCCCACTCCTTTAAAATGCCCCGGGCGATGCACTCCTTCCAAAATGGTTTCCAGATAACCAAAGTCAAAAGAAGGTGCTTTGTCCGTACCATCGGGATAAATTTCTTGCTGCGAAGGCAAGAACAACACATCACATCCGGCATCCGTAAGCAAGGCTATATCTTCTGCAATAGTGATGGGATACTTTTCAAAATCGATTGCATTATTGAATTGGGTAGGATTCACGAAAACACTACAAACGGTAATACCCGAATGTTGCTTTGCCAACTGAATGAGCGATAGATGTCCTTGATGCAATGCCCCCATCGTAGGTACAAAATTGACCCCACTATGACTCTTGTTTTTGTCGCTCAGATAAGCTTGAAGATCCCCTACTTTTTTAAATATCACCATGATGCTTAAAGGCTGGTGCTGCAAAATAATGGTTGCTATTTAATATTTTCGTAATTTTGCAAACATTTTCATTATTATCATTTTTTGGTAATTAACTATTCTCAATAATATATTATGGTTGCAGACACAAAAAAAAGAGTGCTTATTGTAGCAAATGACTTGTCTCCATATGTTGAATTATCTGATTTCGCTCATATTCTGAATAAACTGGCAATTGCCACTTTTGATAGTGGACTGGAAGTACGCGTAATCATGCCTCGATTTGGGGTCATTAATGAGCGTAGGCACCGGCTGCACGAAGTAGTACGACTTTCCGGCATCAACATTATTATTGACAAAGACGATTACCCCCTTATCATAAAAGTAGCTTCCTTACCCAATGCACGCCTTCAGGTATATTTTATGGACAATGAAGACTATTTCAAAAGGAAGCAACTTTTTCATGACGACAACAACCAATTCTTTGATGATAATGCAGAGCGCATGATATTTTTCTGTAAAAGTGCCCTCGAAACCGTTAAGAAATTTGGCTGGCCACCAGACGTGATTCACTGCCACGGTTGGATGACATCGCTGGTGCCATTATTCCTAAAAACGGCTTATAAAAAGGAACCTGTTTTCAATTATTCTAAAACGATTTTCACCGCAGAAAACGACCAGTTTACCGAACTGCTTCATGCTGATTTCCTCAAAAAAGCGTTGATAAGTGCTGATATTAAAGAAAAAGATCTAGATCCATTTAAAGCACTTACGAATACGGCTATGACAATTGGCGGTATTAAAAGTTCGGATGTGGTGATTGTGGGTGAAGACAATTTAAAAAAAGAAATTGCTGATGAAATAAAACCCAGCCGCTACCGGAAGATTGTAAAATTTGATGAGAGCTGGAAAGAATCTGTAGCACCGCTATTGGAATTATACAAAAGCTTAACAGCGTCTTAGATAAACATTTGCCACATTCGCAAAAAAATTTCATTTTGAACTATTCTTCATTCAGTCGAATAACCTTATTTCTTTCTGTTTCTACGTTTTTCATCGCATCTATTTTCGGATGTAAAGAAGACACCATTTTAAACGCCAATATCGTACCATCAGGAGATACTATCAATAGTATTATTCTGCCGGATACCATTACGATATACACCAAGACTGTACGAAGCGATTCTGCAAAAACAGGTGATAGTATTTATATTGCAGGGCTGCCGATCTACCATGCATTAGGCACGCTTACTACCGACCCGTACTTTGGTAAAACAACTGCCGGCATCTATTTTCAAGTAGTGCCGCCCAAGCTCACTTACACCTTTCCGGCTACACCGGACTCAGCATATTTGATAATACCTTATGCTAAATTCACTTGGGGCGATACCACCAGCAGTATGCTGCCACAAACATTTAATGTACATGAAATAGCTGACTCTTTTCCGCAAAAGAAAAATTACTATAGCTATACACAGGTAGCTTACAAACCGGAAATAATAGGTACTGCCACGATTTCCAACTACAATACGTTAAAAGACTCTGTAAAAGACTTGGGGGTAAATACACAAGCACACATTCGCATCAAACTAAGCAGTAGTTTTATTGACAAGATAAAGAATGCCGACCCCAATACACACCTCAATACCTACGCAAATTTCTTCAGCTATTTTAAAGGGTTCTACATAGAGCCTTCCAGCACCAGTATCGGCAATGCTCTTTTCTATATGCAAATGGTAAGTGCCGGCTCCGTAACCTCCAACTACAATAGGGCAAACTTATTATTTTATTATACCGAAAAGGGCGAAGTGAAGACGGCTTCTTATTTTTATGACCCAGCACAATGTGCCCGTTATAATAAGATTTCTAAAGATTTTTCGGGCACTCCCACCGGCAACTATCTTGCATCTACACAATTATCCGATACGGTAGCCGTTCTTCAAAATGAACCGGGTGTAGCAGCAGATATTATATTGCCGTATGTAAAAAGCCTTCCCAACAAACCCATTAATAAAGCAGAACTTCTGATTACCCAATATAGTTTCATCGGAGATGGCTCTGATATTTACACCACTCCATCACGTATTTATCCCTATCGGGTTAATAGCGATCGAACTACCGAAGCCATTCTTGACCGATATCCATTAAGCTCTGTACAACCGCTCTTATTCATGGATGGCGCTCGGAAAACGACAACAGTTGCTGGTATTACCATTACACAATATACCCTGAACATCCCTCGCGAATTACAAAAGGCTATAACGGAACAAAAAGATAAATTACATTTGCGACTAGTAGGTGCTTCCGGTTACCCTGCTGCTTACCGGCTTATAGTTGGTGGTAGTAAAATGGAGCAATCGCACTACCGTATTCGTCTAAATGTTGTCTTCACCAAAATATAAAACTCCATTAATACACTATGTGCGGAATTGTTGGTTATATAGGTAATAGAGAAGTCTTTCCAATATTACTCAAAGGGCTGAAAAGGCTTGAATATAGAGGCTATGACAGTGCCGGTATTGCAATCCTAAATGGCGATTTGCATGTGTACAAAAAAGCCGGTAAAGTAAGTGATTTAGAAAAGCACATAGCTGATAGTGATGTAACCTCTACCATTGGAATAGGACATACCCGATGGGCTACCCACGGTGCACCAAATGATGAAAATGCACACCCCCACTTATCACAATCCGGCAACCTGACCATCATCCACAATGGAATTATTGAAAACTACGCATCCATAAAAACAGAATTAAAAGGGCGTGGCTATACCTTTCATTCGGATACAGATACAGAGGTTTTAATAAACTTGATTGAAGAAATCAAGAAGCAAGAAAAATGCACACTGGAAGATGCTGTACGAATTGCATTAAACCAAGTAATTGGCGCCTACGCCATTGTGGTGATGGATAAAAACAATCCCAATCAACTTATTGCTGCACGGAAAGGAAGCCCCTTGGTATTAGGTATTGGAGAAAAAGAATTTTTTATAGCATCCGATGCATCACCCATTGTAGAATACACCAAAAACGTAGTATATCTAGATGACCAAGAATATGCAGTAATAAATAGAACCGGTGATTTTTATATCAAGACCTTGGGGAATGTAGAGAAATCTCCTGCCATTCAAAAATTAGAAATGAGCATCGAAGCCATTGAAAAAGGAGGTTTCGAACATTTTATGCTCAAAGAAATATATGAGCAACCTAAAGTAATTGCAGACTCTCTTCGTGGAAGAATGAGTGCAGTAGAAGGTTGGATAAAATTGGGTGGACTGGATGAATATATCAATCGTATCAACAATGCACATCGCATTATCATCACTGCCTGTGGTACTTCATGGCACTCAGGCTTAATTGGTGAATACCTGATAGAAGAACTGGCCAGGGTGAATGTGGAAGTGGAATATGCTTCAGAATTCCGCTACCGAAATCCCATCATCAACTCTTCTGATGTAGTACTGGCCATCTCACAAAGTGGGGAAACCGCGGATACGCTTGCAGCTATTGAATTGGCTAAAGAACGGCAAGCATTAATATATGGTATCTGCAACGTTATCGGCTCTTCTATAGCGCGGGTTTCGCATGCCGGATCCTATACACATGCCGGTCCGGAAATTGGAGTGGCTTCTACCAAGGCATTTTCTACTCAGGTATCCATATTAATACTTATTGCCTTACAAATTGCAAAGCACAAGGGTACCATTGCCAATAGCAAGTTGCGTGAAATACTGTATGAGTTAGAAAATATTCCTAAAAAAGTAGAAAAAGCATTAGCCCTTGACGAGCAGGTAAAAGAAATTGCAGCTATTTATAAAGATGCTCCCAACTTCCTGTATTTAGGAAGGGGATTAAACTTCCCGGTTGCTTTAGAAGGCGCTTTAAAACTGAAAGAAATCTCGTACATACATGCTGAGGGATATCCTGCTGCCGAAATGAAACACGGCCCCATCGCCTTAATTGATGAAGCTATGCCGGTAGTATTCCTAGCCACCAATCAAAGTGCGTACGAAAAAATTATTTCTAACATCCAAGAGGTAAAAGCAAGAAAAGGAAAAGTAATTGCCATCGTAAACGAAGGAGATACCGAAATAAAAGAAATAGCCGATCACGTAATCGAAGTACCTGCAACTGAAGAGATATTATCCCCTCTGGTAACTATCGTACCATTGCAACTTTTATCATATCATATTGCTGTAATGCGTGGTGCCAATGTGGACCAACCACGTAACTTGGCTAAATCTGTTACAGTAGAATAATTTTCATTTTATTGAAAGTTTATTCCCTTGCGAATTGTAGATTTGCACACTTTTTAATTTTGATCATCACCAATTATAAATAACAACAAAAAATGCCTTACTTATTTACTTCCGAATCTGTATCCGAAGGACACCCCGATAAAGTAGCCGATCAAATATCGGACGCACTCATCGACCATTTTTTAGCATACGACCCCGAAGCAAAAGTTGCTTGCGAAACCTTAGTAACTACCGGCCAAGTAGTACTTGCCGGTGAAGTAAAATCCAAAGCTTACTTGGACGTGCAAGACATTGCTCGCAATGTGATAAAAAACATCGGATATACGAAGTCTGAGTACATGTTTGAGGCGCACTCTTGTGGTGTATTTTCAGCCATCCATGAGCAGTCTAGCGATATCAACCAAGGTGTTGACAGAGTAGCATCTAACAACGATTTTGAAGCCAAAGCCAATGCGCAAGGTGCGGGCGACCAGGGTATGATGTTTGGGTATGCTACCAAAGAAACGGAAAATTACATGCCGCTTGCTTTAGATATCGCTCACAAAATTTTACAAGAGCTTTCGAATACCCGCAGAGCCGGAAAAGAAATGACCTACCTGCGTCCGGATGCTAAAAGCCAAGTAACCATTGAATACAGCGACGACAACCAACCTATCCGTATTGACACCATCGTAGTATCTACACAGCACGATGATTTTGACGAAGACAATGCCATGCTTGCACAAATCAATAAAGATGTAAAGGAAATTATTATCCCAAGAGTAAAAGCACAATTGACTCCGGCTATACAAAAATTATTCAACGAGGATATTCAATACCATATCAACCCAACCGGAAAATTTGTAATCGGTGGGCCTCACGGAGATACCGGGCTTACCGGTCGTAAGATTATCGTAGATACGTATGGTGGTAAGGGTGCTCATGGTGGTGGTGCCTTCTCCGGAAAGGACCCCAGCAAGGTAGATAGAAGTGCTGCCTATGCGACACGCCATATTGCTAAAAACTTAGTGGCTGCAGGTGTGGCTGATGAAATTTTAGTGCAGGTTTCTTATGCAATTGGTGTGGCAAAACCATGTGGTTTGTTTGTAGATACTCGTGGTACTGCCAAAGTAAATATGACCGATGGTGAAATAGCCAAAGTTGCCGAAAAGATTTTTGACATGCGCCCTTATGCTATTGAGCAAAGACTAAAATTGCGTAACCCCATTTACAGCGAAACAGCAGCCTATGGACACATGGGAAGAAAAAATGAAGTAGTTACAAAGGTGTTCAATTCCGGTAAAGATTTCGAGAAAAAAGTAGAAGTTGAACTCTTCACTTGGGAAAAGCTGGACTACGTTGATGCTGTGAAAAAAGCATTTAATATTTAATTAAAAACTGATTAACGAAATATCTCAAAAGCCTTTACTCTTTTGTAAAGGCTTTTTTTGGACATATACCCTTTCTCCATTTTCAAAGAGTGACTTATTACTACAATATTTAAGTGGTAAATCATTGGTTGGTTACATTTATTTTTTTTATTTTACTCGAAAATTGAATTTCCTTCAAAATGGACACAAACAAGCGCTACATCTTCTTAGTAGATGATGAACCCATCCAAAATGAAATGCTTAAGGACTACCTTAGTGAACGCTTTCTTTATGACATTAAAACATTTGAAAGCGGAGAGGAGATGCTCAAAAATATCGACCTCAATCCAGAAGTTGTTGTATTAGATTATCACCTCAGTGCTCATTTGCCCAATGCAAAAAATGGGGTAGAAATCCTAAAAGCTTTAAAGGAAAAATGCCCTGAAACACAAGTGATCATGATATCCGGGCAAGATAAAATAGAAGTAGCTGTAGATAGCATGAAATATGGTGCCTATGATTATGTAGTAAAGGGAGAGACAGCTTTTTCCCGTACAGAAAACATATTGAACAACCTTGGCGATCTCAACAAAATGAAAGCCGTAAACAAAGGATACAAAAGTACCATTACCATTATGACAATTGTAATAATTGTGTTCATTTTGCTTACCATTTATCTGTACTTCTTTACCAACGCCTTCCATTCATAAACCATAAATAACTATTCTCATTGCCAAAACATTGTATGAAACTATAGCGTATAATGTATGTGGGCAAAACGCATTATTGCATTGTACTTTTTTTTATAATTAAGAATCAATCTTTTTCAAATTGGTTGATAACGTACTTATACCCAAGTAATTGTCACTAATTATTCCCAATCCAATAAAATCAGTATTTCAATACTGACATAACATAATAAACAAAAAACATAATAAAGATGAATCCGAGTAAACGTGTTTACGATAATGTGCTGCAAACTATAGGAAACACCCCATTGATAAAGCTCAATAAGGTTGCTGCTGGGCTCCCTTGTCCGGTATATGCCAAAGTAGATTTCTTCAATCCCGGCAACTCCATCAAAGATCGCATGGCTCTAAAAATGTTGGAAGTAGCAGAGCAGGAAGGTAAGATAAAACCAGGTGGTACTATTATTGAAGGTACCTCAGGTAATACCGGTATGGGCTTGGCATTAGCTGCCATCATTAAAGGGTATAAATGTATTTTCACCACTACGGACAAACAGTCAAAAGAAAAAATAGACATCCTGAAAGCGGTGGGAGCTGAAGTGATAGTATGCCCCACGAACGTAGAGCCTGAAGACCCGCGTTCCTACTATTCTGTGTCTAAAAGGTTGGCAAAAGAAGTGCCGAATAGCTGGTATGTAAACCAATACGACAACCTTGCCAATCGCTTGGCTCACTATGAAACTACCGCTCCTGAAATATGGGAACAAACGGAAGGAAAGGTTACACACGTAGTGGTGGCCTCCGGTACGGGTGGTACTATTACGGGCATTGGCATGTTCATGAAAGAAAAAAATCCTAACATTAAGATGTGGGCGATTGACAGCTATGGTTCTTTGCTAAAAAAATGGTTTGAAACCGGAGAGTTGGACATGAAAGAAGTTTACCCTTACATTTCAGAAGGGTTTGGGGAAGATTTTTTGCCGGAAAACTATATCAAGAACGTCATCGACCACTTCGAAAAAGTAACTGACAAAGATGGAGCTGTTATGGCTCGTCGCATAGCCAAGGAAGAAGGATTATTTGTTGGATATTCGGCAGGTTCGGTAATAGCCGGTTTGAGGCAATTGAAAGATCAGCTAAAACCTACTGATTTGGTAGTAGTGATATTTCATGACCATGGCAGCCGTTATGTAGGAAAAATTTATAACGATGAATGGATGATGGATAGAGGCTTTTTGGATGTAGATACAGTGAAAGACCTGATTGCAGGACTGGGAAAAAGAAGACTGCTAACCATTGATGAGAGTGCGAAGGTGGCAGATGCATTAGCCCTCATGAAGAAGTATGATATTGAGCAAATACCGGTAATGAATGCGGGTACTATTACAGGTGCTATTACACAAGCAGGCTTGTTTAAAAAACTAATTGAAAATAGTGATGTAAAAGAATCCGATATTGCCAGTGTAAAAGAAAATGCCTTACCGGTGGTGGAAATGGACACAACCGTTGAGCGCTTATCAAACTATATCAATAAGGAAAATGGTGCTGTGCTCGCTAAAGATGAAAGTGGAGAATACCATATCCTTACCAAATATGATGTGCTAAATGCCTTTAGCAAATAAACACAAAGAGTATTGAGCGTATGGCAAAGCCTGCATCAACTTGATGCAGGCTTTGTCATTGGCGGTATAACTGTATAATATAATTAGTGAAGGAACCCTCTATTTGCAAGTTTGAAAATAAGTAACGGCTCATTCGTATCAATGATTTCGATGGGCAATGCAAGCTTTGATAAAGGTTTCGTATAAGGTATCCCAACCCTTCCAAGCAGTATCGGTTCCCAACGAAAAATTGTGAAAAACAGTGACCATTTGACTTTCGGTACGTTTCAAAATGTGCATCATACCCAGCAAAGTTTCCAATGACTCCTGTGTAGATAATTTAGCTTCGTAATGAGCTGTTGCATCCATAAAGCAAAATGGATGAACAATGAGTGGCGCTGCAATTTCTTTTGAAATATCGTACCAGTAAAAGCTACGCCCGGTAGCACATCGGAATCCTAATGCGCTGCCATAGCCCATACTATAATCATGAGCTACACCTTGTTTTATCAGGTATGGATAGGTTTTCGGCACCGTAAACCGTAAATAGTGTTGTCGTGATTGGGTAATGTTTTCACCAACGGTTTGTTTTAATAGAGTGGCTTCTTCTTGAAAAGTTTTTTCCTTGTCAGAGTAATACGAAGGGTGCAACCCAATACTACCTTCATGCTTTAGTCTCCGAATCAAACGTTGCATCACACTTGTTTCCGGATGGATATTTTTATCATAAGCCGTTGTTTGCAGCGCTACCAACATGAAGTATATGGGATGCACATGATATTGTGCGTGCAACCCTTTTATGAAAACAAACGAATCGTATGGGTCCAAAGCGCGGGATGCTAATACACGTTGGCGAAGGATAATTTCTTTTTTATCTCCTTTTAATATACTACGCAAAAAACCGCCAATATTTCTTCGGGTTCCTTTGTGTTTGAAGGAATAGGCCATGTCAATATCATAAGTAGGTACAAACCTAAATCCCGAAAGTTGTGCCGGTACCCCTTTCTCCTTTAGCATCAGATAGAATGCATATATCCATTCGTCTATTAACGGGCGCAACAGCCAATTGTTTTTGTATAAAATACTTTCAGTAGCCGGGTATCGTCCATGTTTATCGGGGGTATGCGGATAGTATTCTTCGTAGCGAGATAGTAAGAAAAAGATGGCACTAAATAGGTCAAAAGGTACTGTGGCAGCACTGTCCGCCTGATGATAAAGGGTAGGAATGTTGTTCCAATTACCCGTTGGGATGGAGTGCTGTTGTATTGCTTTTTCCCATAGTAAGCCGGCATCAGGTAGGGTTATGTAGGCATTTTCATAGACTTCGCCATAAGCTATGCAAGCCTCGCATTCAGAAAGGTTTTCTACATCGCTCTCCAATAAGTACGTAATATGCATCACATGCTTGAATATCCAGTCGAGCACATACCGCAACCGTGGACTATCTTGCTTACATAAAATGGTGATGGCAGCCATGATTAATTTTTGTTACGCCCTTTCCATAGTTGTTGAAACGTTTTGGGAGGGAAATGTAACGATTGTCGGTGGGCACCCCAGCTATTTTTAAAAAGTTTGTGAACTAGTTTTTCTTTTGTTCCGGCGCCGGCCATATTCATCAATCGGCGACTGAGCATCGCACGTTTCCATAGCTTCCATCCCATGTCTTCGCCAAAACTTCCCTTCCCTTCATTAGTGGCGATGTGTCTGTTTTCCACCAGCATCCCGTGTATATTTATTTTTACAGGACATGTTTCGGTGCAACTGCCACAGAGGCTGGAGGCATAGCTCAAATGACTATAGTCCTTCATGCCTTTCATGTGTGGCGAAATAACCGAGCCGATAGGCCCGCTATAAGTGGTACTGTAAGTATGTCCTCCAATGTTTTTATATACCGGACAAACATTCAGACATGCACCACAGCGAATGCAATACATGCTTTCTCTTATTTCTTTTCTGTGAATAAGATTGGTGCGCCCATTGTCCAGTAAGATAACATACATTTCTTCAGGTCCGTCTTGTTCACCGGGTTGTGCCGGTCCGGTGAAAATGGTATTATATACTGTGAGGTTTTGCCCGGTACCGTATGTTGCCAACAGAGGCCAAAACAACGAAAGGTCTTTGACGGAGGGTAATATCTTTTCGATACCTACGATGGCTATTTGGGTTTTAGCAAAGGCAGTTGAAAGCCGCCCGTTTCCTTCATTTTCGCTAGCGCAAACGGCACCAATATCTGCTATCAGAAAATTACCACCGGTAAGCCCAATATCCGCTGTGGTATATTTTTCACGAAGATTTGCACGAGCTATTTGCGTGAGCTCCGGTGGGGTGAGCTGTGGGTCGGTACCCAGCTTTTCATGAAATAACTTGGCTACATCTTCTTTGCTTTTGTGCATGGCTGGCGTAACAATATGGTAAGGAGGCTCGCCATCCAACTGTTGAATGTATTCTCCTAAATCCGTTTCTACACTTTCAATGCCGTGTTGCTGCAAGAAATGATTGAGATGAATTTCTTCCGTAACCATCGACTTCATTTTGACTACTTGCTTTGCATTTTTCTGCCTGCAAATGGTCAATACAGCATCTAAGGCTTCTTGAGCCGTTTCTGCCCATATCACCTTACCGCCGCGTGCCGTAAAGTTTTTTTCAAATAACTCGAGGTTTTTATCGAGGTTTTCGATGCCCCTCCATTTACAATTTTTAGCCTTTTTTCGTGCATTCTCTAATTGGGCAAATTGCTTTTTCCCTTTTACGACGGTATCCGAATACTTTTGAATATTAAAGGCCAACTTGCGTTTGTGGTCTAAATCACTTGCTTTAACAGCACTTTTCGCAAGAAACCGAGCTTTGTTATCCATGCCTTAAAGATACTTCCTTTTCAATTGTTTCTTTCATTAAATACTGATTTTTACATGTAATAATGCGTATAAATACTGTATAAACAGAAAGGCAGCAACCTATTAGTATTCAAATGGATTATACTTTGGTATATTATTCTTAGAAAAAAATACCATGCATTGGGTATTTTTTGTACCCTAATAATAAAGTATATTTGAAAAATTTTAATATCATGAAGCAGATAAACTTAATTTTAGTAGCGCTACTACTCACTTGCATGGCACATGCCAACAACGTAGTAACGGCAAACATTTCGATCGGTGGACAAAACACGAGCAGCCATTATTCCCTAATCAAATACGACATTTCTTGGGATAATAGTTGGCGCACTTCTAACAACGAAAGTAATTATGATGGTTGTTGGATATTTGTGAAATTTCGTAAAAAGAATACCAGTGCTTGGCAACATGCTACTATCAACTATGCCTCGCCTGGTACGGCTGCTGCTTGTGGTCATACGCAACCATCCGGCTCGTTGATTCAAACGTCTTCTGATGGCAAAGGGGTATGGATGTATCGTAGTGCTAATGGTAATGGTACCGTAAACTGGATGAACGCTCAGCTTCGTTGGAACTATGGTGTAGATGGCGTAGCTGATAATGATAGCGTAGAGATAAAACTTTTTGCCGTAGAAATGGTGTATGTGACACAGGGGGCATTTGCATTGGGTAGTAATGGATCCGAATATTATCATTTCCGTCGTGCCGATAAAGACACCATGTTTAATGTGGGCTCTGAAAATGCTATTACGGTAGGGGGGAGTTCCCCTTCTAATTTAAGCTCTGCAAGCGGTGTTTACCTTACTAGTGGTACCATACCGGCTACCTATCCTAAAGGCTATAATGCTTTTTGGTGTATGAAATATGAAATAAGCCAACAACAATATGCTGATTTCTTAAATACCATAGATTCTGCAACGGTAGCCCTTCGTCGTCCTAGTGGATTTGCAACCGGATCACACCCGGCGTATGTAGCACAAAACCCTACACAAGCCATGAACTATCTTGGTATTGATGATGTACTTGCTTTGCTAGATTGGTCTGCGCTTCGCCCCATGACTGAGTTTGAATATGAAAAAGCATGTCGCGGTGCCAACCAAGTACCCATACCAAACGAATATGCTTGGGGAAACACCACTTTTTCGGGTGTTGCAACTCCTACAGATTTGGGTTTATCTACCGAAACATGGGGAAGCGGAAATGTGGCTAACGGTATTACTACACCCATTCGATGTGGCGCCTTAGCTACCGCAACATCTACACGTACATCAAGTGGTGGTACTTACTACGGAATCATGGAAATGTCCGGCAATGTATGGGAAGTGACAGTAACTGCTGAAACAGGTGGTAGAACCTTTATCAATGCTCATGGTGATGGAAACTTAGACGCTTCTGCGCAATCCTTCAATGTACCTTCTTGGGGTGGTGCAAACTCTAGTTTCTATGCCTACCGTGGGGGGGATATAAGCACAAGTTATTTGCAAGTATCTGATAGACTATATAGCGTAACAAATGGTAGCTACCGATACTCAAACAGCGGAGGACGTGGTGTGCGTACCGCACAATAATGTTTGCTTTATGATGCTAAAACTTAATTAAGATGAAAAACTATTTTCTAACCATAATTGGCGTATTGGCAATAGCCTTAGCTCATGCTCAAAACAATCCATTTGTGTTCTATGGAGGAATAGGAGATGGCTTTGGGTTGAGCACCTATTCTCAAAGTACCACCAACACTTTTGCAGGTGGTACAGGAGATGGATATGCCAAGGGTAACTTTGTACAGCCCACCACCAACACTTTTGCAGGTGGTATGGGTGATGGGTATGTCCTCAATAATTTTATACAACCCACCACCAATTCCTTTATTGGAGGAGTTGGCGATGGTCATGCTATCAATAATTTTGCACAAGCAACCACCAACTCTTTTACCGGTGGCATTGGTGATGGCTGGGCAGCAGTACAGTATAATGTAGCGCCGTTGCCCATCGAACTGCTTTCCTTTACCGGTAGTAAAATTGAAGACGGGCACTTGCTACGTTGGCTTACAGCAGGTACCGATAACGTTTACGGTTTTGAATTAGAGCGTTCTGCTGATGCCAAATTATATAGCACCATCAATGTACAAGATGCTGCCAGCAACAGCCAACATAACGAATACAGTTATGTAGATAGAGCTCCCTTGGTAGGGAACAACTTTTATCGCTTGAAAATTCATTCGAGCAATGGAAGTTACAAATACAGTAACACAGTACTACTACGTACTTCAGCTGATGGTCAGCATGGATTTGTATTGTACCCCAATCCAACCGCCAGTATCCTCCATGTCGTATCGTCCGGCATAGGCAACAACGAAAAGATAGACATTCTGGTATTAGACATGTCCGGTAAGGTAGTGTTAAAAACTGCAACCCTCGGCAGCCAACCTACTTCTATCAATGTAGCACACTTAGCCAATGGTGCCTACTTAATGCTCTTGCAATATCAAGGAGCAAAAGAAACCATACGATTTAGTAAACAATAGCGCCATTAAAAGCGCATACCAAAACAAAAGCCTCACAAACAAGTGTGAGGCTTTTGTTTTAAAGCAACTTCTTTGCAATAAACTGGCTTGCTAATAGGAACTGTCGGTGTCGCTTGTATCCGGTATGTGGTGATTCTCTCTTGATTGAAGGCGCAGGCTTAAAACAATATAACCGGCAATGGCTGCCACAGAAGAACTGAGCAATATGACAAGCTTGGTGTGGTTGATGATGGTTTGGTTTTCGAAGGCTAAAAGTGCAATGAAGATTGACATCGTAAAACCAATTCCTGCCAACATTCCAACGGCAAGAATGTCTTTCCATGCTAAATCGGATGGTAGCCTGCAAATACCCGATTGGGTAGCCAAGAAGGTAAAAGCAAATATCCCCAAAGGCTTGCCTACCAAAAGTCCTAAAGCTACTCCCAAGCTATAGTTTTCGGATAGTACCTGGCTAAAGTTTCCATCGATAGCGATTGCGGTATTGGCTAATGCAAAAACAGGTAAAACAAAAAAGGCTATCGGCTTGTGTAAATAATGCTGTAAGATATAGGATGTAGAAGCGGGCTTTCCATCTCCAAAAGGAATAGCGAAAGCCAGTAAAACACCGGAAATAGTGGCGTGTACACCGGAGTGCAACATGAAGTACCACATCAATATACCTCCTACTAAGTAGGGAATCAGGTTGCGAACTTTCAACCGATTTAATGCTAACAATAATCCAAAAATCCCCAATGCCAATCCCAAGTTTGCCCAAGCCAGTTCGTTGGTATAAAACAATGCAATTACGATAATAGCACCCAGGTCGTCAATAACGGCAAGAGCCGTTAAAAATACTTTTAAGGAAGTGGGTACTTTGTTGCCCAAAAGCGATAGAATTCCCAACGCAAAAGCAATATCGGTAGCCATGGGTATGCCCGCACCGGATTGTGTAGGAGTATCGTGATTAAAAAAAAGATAGATGCCTGCCGGCAACAGCATACCGCCTATGGCAGCAATGATAGGGAATAATGCATCTTTAATATTAGACAATTCACCTTGATAGATTTCTCTTTCCAACTCCAGCCCAATGAGCAAAAAGAATATTGCCATGAGCCCATCATTTACCCAATATTCAATGCTACCTACGGCAAATGGAGTATGCCAAAAATGTTGGTAAGCATCACCGAAACTGCTGTTGGCAAGCACTAATGAAAGTATCGTACAGGATATTAGCACCAGCCCGCCGGCTTTCTCACTATTAAAAAAGTCCTTAAATAATCGAGTAGTTTTCATGTACCTAATATAAATTATGCTACCGTACTATATTAATGAACATCGCACAACAACTGCCTTCTGCAGAGAATACAATGCCTATTATTCCTTCCAAAGAAAAGGAAAAAGGATAGTGCCCAGTGCCACAACTAACAGCACCAACCCCATGAGCGAAGCCGCAAGCATCCACCATCCGGGTTGATATACAGGTGCTATCGCTTTTAAGGATAGATTGCTCAACATCATCAAAATGGGAATCACTATCGGAAAACCTAAGATAGCCATCAGTGCTGCGTTTTGGTTGGCGCGCGAGGCAATAGCTGCCAAAAAAGTAAAGACCGATGATAAGCTGATGCTGCCCATGCAAGATATCAAAACAAATAACGATACCTGTTTCAACGGTAGTCCGAGTAGTAGCACAAACAGCAATAAGCTAATGAGGTTCATGGCTATCATCAGCACCATACTATAAAGCATCTTTGCCCACAAAAAATCAACCGGATTAGCAATGGTGAAATAATACCGAAAACGCTGTTGTGGCTCTTGTAAAAAACTTTTTGCAACCGAATTAACCGAGACAAATAATTGCGTTAACCAAAAAAGCGCATTCCATATTTTAGCCTCCGGCTGCCCTGCCATCATATATACCGAGAATACAGTAGCACCTACATACAGCACCACACCGTAGAGGGTATGCTTCTGCCGCCATTCTATCAGCAGGTCTTTTTTTATGAAGGAACCAATTCTCTGTATGCGCATTTCACTTCAAAAATACACGATGCAGCCAAACTTTGGCTACACTAATATTATTCGACCGGCTTTTGCCCTACTGCTTCTTTCCTCTATATGAAAACAACCACACAACAATAGTATCTTGCAATCGATGAACCTGCGTATCCTTGGAATATTGTTTGTTGGTGTTTTTTTATCGGCTTGCTTCTCTTCTCAAAAGCACAAAGGAAAACAAGTGTTTTATCTGAATCTGGTAGGTGGGTTGGAAAATTTAGACCCGGCATTTGCCAAAGATTTGAGCACGATGTGGTGTGCCCATGCTCTTTATAATACCTTAATAGAGTCGAATGAACAATCACAATTGGTGCCTTCTATTGCTAAAGATTGGAAGGTCAGCAGCGATGGACTATTATACACCTTTCACCTGCGGAATGATGTGTATTTTCATCCCAATCCTTTGTTTGTAAACAACTCCAGAAAGTTGACAGCAGCGGATGTAGTCTTTAGTTATAATCGGTTGATAGACCCGGCTACGGCTTCTCCCGGTGCATGGATTTTTAATGATCGGGTAGTCCCGCAGCAACCCTTTGTTGCCATTGATGATACCACTTTTCAAATTCGTTTAGTTCGTCCATTCCGCCCGTTGTTGGAGATTCTCACCATGCCGTATTGCAGCATTGTACCGCAAGAAGTGGTGCGCCATTGGGGTAAAGATTTCAGAAATCATCCCTGTGGTACCGGTCCGTTTCGTTTTCAATACTGGGATGAGGGCAATGTTCTTTTGTTCTACAAAAATGAAAACTATTGGCAGCGGGATAGTGCGGGCAATCCGCTGCCGTATATCGATGCGGTGCAGTTTTCTTTTTATGATAATAAGGCAACGGAATTTTTACTGTTTTTGCAAGGAAGGCTGGATTTTGTCAACGGAGTGGATGGCTCTTTCAAAGACTTAGTGCTTACCCGACAAGCTACATTGAAGCCTGAATTTGCGCAGAAGATGGTGCTTCAAAAAAAAGGATACCTCAACACAGAGTACTTAGGGTTTAATATAGATACTGCCAATCCTGTGGTGGCAGCATCGCCAACCCAAAGCGAGCCAATCCGAAAAGCCATCAACTATGCAATTGATAGAAAAAAAATAGTGACGTACTTTAAAAACGGCATGGGCATTCCGGCTACCGGCGGCTTCACACCTCCGGGCATTCCGGGTTTCGACTCGGTAGCCCACTACGGATATCAATACCAACCTGCAAAAGCATTGGCATTATTAGCACAAGCAGGATACCCCAATGGAAAAGGGTTGGCACCCATAAAAATTATTACACCGGATAACTATGCCGATATTGTCAATTTTATTGCCGGACAGTTGCAAGATGTAGGTATCAAGTTGGAAGTAGAAATCATGCAGCCTGCTATTATCAAAGAGCAAATGGCCAAAAACAAAACACCGTTCTTCCGAGCACAATGGATTGCCGATTATCCCGATGCCGAAACCTTCCTTACGGTTTTCGATAGTCGATTGCCTTCGCCGCCCAATTATACTCGTTTTAGTAATGCCGACTTCGACCGTTTGTATGACGCTGCCATGAATGAAAACAATGATTCTATACGACTGTCATACTACCGAAAGATGGATAGCATGGCTATTCAGAAAGCGCCGGTGG
The DNA here is from genome assembly GCA_029573235.1 of Bacteroidota bacterium. Classification (GTDB taxonomy): domain Bacteria; phylum Bacteroidota; class Bacteroidia; order Chitinophagales; family Chitinophagaceae; genus JAFIGV01. The sequence continues at coordinate 48,174 of JAKQGX010000012.1, read as the reverse complement.
TGCCTTTGTATTACGATCAACGCATGCATTTCCTTCAGAAAAAAGTAAACGGATTTCGCTCCAGTCCCATGAACATAATCGACCTGAAATGGGTGCGAAAAGAGTAGATTATTTCAATACTACCTGTACTGTATTTCTAGTCTTTTGCTCCAGTAATTGATAACGTCCTTTCAACAATTCAGTCAATATCTCCGATGTATAATGCCTTACGGTCAGTAGGGTTACGTTATCATTGCGCAGCACTTTGTAGTTTTTCTCCAACTCCGAAAGCAATTGTACCAGTTTCTGTTCGTTGTTGTCAATACAAGCTACGAAGCTGATGGCAGCATTTTGTATCAAGTTGATTTTAATCTTCAACCCATGAAACACTTTGTAGAGGTAGCTGAGGTTATCTTCGGTAATAAAGGAAAAATCTTTGGTGGTAACCTGCAATAAGATTTGATTCTTTTTTTGAATGATGAGGGATGGATAAAAAATTGTGTTCACTTCATTTTGAATAACGGTGCCTTTAAAGTCTTTATTCAAAAAGCATTTTACATACAGCGGTATGTTGTTGTTCTGAAGTGGTTTGATGGTTTTAGGGTGAATGACCTGAGCTCCATAGTAGGCCATTTCTATCACCTCATGAAAGGTTATGGCTTCAATTGTTACGGTATTTGAAAACTCTTTAGGATCGGCATTCCGAAGTCCTTCCACATCTTTCCAAATGGTTACACTGTTGGCTTTTAACCAAGCCGCTAATAAGGCAGCCGTATAGTCAGAGCCTTCTCTGCCAAGGGTTACAGAGGCATTATCGGAAGTAGCGCCAATAAACCCTTGTGTGATAATGTTGGTGCCCCTATTCAATTTTGAGCCAACTAATGCTACTGTTTGATGTTGCGAAAAATCCCAATCTACTTTTGGGTCTCTATAAGTTTCATCCGTGCGGATAAGGTCTCTTGCGTCCACCCATTCATAGTTTTGCCCTGATTGTTTTACCAATTGTGCAAATATCGTAGTGGACATAAGCTCGCCTACACATACTATCTGGTCGTAGAAATAATCGTAGCGCGCCGTATCCGCATCGTCTATTGCCCATTGTATTTCGGTAAAGAATACATGGAGTGCTTCGGATGCTTGTTTTAAATACACATCGTTCAGCAATGCTTTTGCAAAATTCAAATGGTCTTCTTCTATTTGCTGCGCCAAGGCGAGAGCTTCTTCCTTATCTCCTTTGCATGCTTTATCTACAATAGCTTCTAACGCATTGGTGGTTTTACCAAAGGCAGAGAGAACTAATACTAAAGGCTCCTTGGCTTCTTGAATGATAGGAAGCAAGGCAGTCATTCTTTCCGGTGTGGCAATAGAGGCGCCACCAAATTTATATACGAGCATGTGTAGAAAATGGTCGCAAATGTAGAATATTTTTTAGGTATGATAGTCAAGCCTACAGGTGGTTGCAACATTTACCATCACACTACTATACCGACAACAGCTTTTTGATAAACAATTCCCAACTGTATTTTTTCTTTTCGATAAGGATATGTTCATGCCAAGTAGTAGCGGGCATTTCATAAAAACGCACTATGGCTGAGGCTATAGCTGTAGCATCTGGGGTGGTTACGATCCCCACTTTTCCATCAGGCACTACCTCCGGCAATCCGCCCACATTGGTTACGATCATTGGCTTCTCGAAATGGTAAGCAATTTGCGTAATGCCGCTTTGGGTCGCTGTTCGATAGGGTTGCACCACTACATCTGCCAACGAAAAATAATAACGGAGGGCATCATTGGGAATAAATTCTGTAAAGCATTTTACACGTTCTTGCAGTCCATTTGTGGCAATGATGGCATCGTAGGCAGCACGGTCTTCGTAATACTCTCCGGCAACTACCAGCGTTACTCCCAATGCTTTTACCCGTGCATCGCTCATGGCTTCCAGTAATAGGTCTAAGCCTTTATACTTGCGAATGAAACCAAAGAACAAAAGGTATTTTTGATCGGGCGATAGCCCCAAATGTTTGCAAGCATCAGCCTTGCTCACTGCAGCACCGTAGTTGTCGTACAAAGGATGTGGATGAAACACGGCTGGCTTATCGGTAAAGGTTCTCAAGTCCTTCAACACTTCTTTACTCATGGATAAAAAAGCATCCACCGGTTTCAAAAAATACTTGGTAAACAAGGTATCACCGGGTCTTTTTTCATGAGGGATGACATTGTCTAATACGGATACAACTCTGGTATGATTGTTCTTTTTGGCAAGGCGCAATATTGTACCAAAGCAAGGTCCCATAAAGGGAAGCCAATATTTAACCAATATTAAATCGGGCCGGGACCGTCGTAGTTGATTGCCTATTTTTATCCAGTTTAAGGGATTTATCGAATTGACAACTGTCTTTATTTGTAGCCCATTTGGCGCCGGCTCATCGGTGTATTGGGTTTTGCCCGGGAATAAAAAGGAAGGGTATTGTAGCGAAAATGAATAGATGCTTACCTCATTTCCTTCTTTTTGTAAGGCAGCGGCCATGCGCTCATTAAAGGTTGCCAGCCCTCCACGTAAGGGATGGGCTGCTCCGATTATCACTATCTTCATGGAAATAAAGTTAGAAAATCTTGTTGTGCTTGTTGGTAGTCTTCGGGAATGCCAATGTCGATAAAATAACTATCGAATCCCATACCATAAAAGCGATGTTCAGATAGATTGGTTTCTAAATAATCTTTTTCAAAGGAGAATACCTCGGGTAGCGGTTTGGCGAGAAGGTCTTGCTTTTGTATGATATACACACCGGCATTAATCCATCCTTCTTTTTTGTATTGCTTTTCTTCAAACTGTTGTATAGCACCATCTGCACGTAGTACGACTGAGCCATAACGGTCATAGTCTTTCATGTTTTTTAAAGCAATAGTTACGGCTGCATGTTTGGAAATATGCTCTTGCAAAAGCATGGTGATGGAGCAACAAAAAAGTGTATCGCCGTTTACGATGAGGCAATTTTCCTCATTGGCTTGCTGTAAGGCTAAACGAATGCCACCGCCGGTTCCTAAGGGCGTCTCTTCGATGACGTAATCGATAGTCATCCCAAAATCTTGCTCCTTTATCCAGTCTAAAATGACGGATGCTTTATGCCCTAAAGATAAAATGACGCGTTGTACACCCTGCTGCTGCAATTGCCACAACAAGTAATACAGAAAAGGCTTTCCATTGATAGGAGCCATACATTTGGGCATCGCATCTTTGGTCACTGAGCGAAGCCTTGTGCCCAATCCTCCGGCAAGTATGATAGCTTCCATGAAAGTAGTTTTCGTTTTATCGTGTTTGGATAGCAGTATTAAAAGGAATTAAGTTGAGCTTTCTTCACTGATTATAGAGGCAATTGAAATTATATCGTCCAACTAATTAAGCCGGTATTGGTAAACTGATATCGGTGGAAATTGCCGCCAAAATGCATTAAGGTTTCATGTACTTTATAATGCGAATTTCCAGGGCAGTAAAACATCATAAATCCTCCACCGCCCGCACCGGATATTTTGCCTCCGGTAGCACCGGCTTTTAATGCGGCTTCATACAGTTCATCCATTTTGGGGTTGGATATACCTTGTGCCATTTGTTTTTTATATCGAGAGCCGAAGTCCAATATCTTCCCTATCTCATCTATTTTTCCTGTCAGCAACGCTTCTTTCATCATCTGTGCCTGCTCTTTTAGCTGATGCATGGCTTCGATTGATTTTTCGTTTTTATTATTCACATTTTTTTGTTGTTCTTCAATGATAGTTGAAGACAAGCGACTGGTGGCAGTAAAGTAGAGTAGTAAATTATTTTCCAGTTCGTGAAGGTATTTTTGTTTGATGCGCAGTGGGTTTACAATAACCTTATCCTCTTTGTAAAACTCCATAAAGTTTACACCGCCAAACGTAGCCGCATATTGGTCTTGCTTGCCACCGGCCATTTGCAGTTCATTTCGTTCTATTTGGTAAGAAAGGTGTGCAATATCGTATTCTCCTAAAGGCAAGTTGAGCCATTCCACAAAAGCTCCAATAATGGCCACCATCAATGTAGAAGATGTCCCCAATCCGGAGCCCGCAGGAGCATCTACAAACGTAGTGAGCTTAAAGCCCGATGGCATGTCACCTCTATCTCGTACAATGCGGTTATATACCCCTTTTGCCAAGTCCAGCTTGCCATTTATCGGAAGTTGAGAGTTGCGTTTATGCATCTCTATTTCTTTTCGGTCGATGGCTTCGATAATGATGTCATCCGTATCCAACAATTCAATGCTGGCATATGCATACAACGAAATGGTAGCGTTTAGTACCGCACCACCATATAAATCACAATAGGGACTTACGTCGGTTCCTCCACCGGCTAAACCTATTCGTAAGGGTGCTTTGCTGCGATATATCATACGGTTTGTTCTTTTTTATTTTTGCTATAAAACGTGTAGCCGATATAGAAACTGATTACGCCCATCAGTCCGCCCACACCATCTGCCAGTATGTCCATAGGGTCTTTCGAGCGGCCAAGCAATGGGAGCATTCCTTGCAATACTTCTATCAGCCATCCGTAGCATAAGGCTATAAAAAACAGTAGTGGCAATTGCCACTTTTTAAATATTCGAAAAGAAGCCAACCATAAAAACGCAAAGCCTCCGAACAAAATAAAATGAGCGTATTTATCTAAGAACGGAATGTTTACCTCCGGCACTTCATTCGAGGGTATAAAACAGAGAAGCACTATTACCAATGTCCACACCCATGCTATTAGGCGCAGTACTTGTTTGTAATGGGGCTTCTCTGAAAAAAATATTTGTAATAGTTGGGTTGCTTTCAAAACCATGCATGTATCCCGAAAAGCCTTATGGGCGGTATGCTAAATGTCTCACTCATTGATAGCGTTTTTTGCAACGTCTATTTCACTTTTCAATGGGATACTAATTATTATCCTACAGAAGCTTCGTACGCAGCAGCATCCATCAAGTTATCATATTCAGATGGATTATCCACCGTCATTTTCACCATCCATCCGCTACCATAAGGGTCGTTGTTTACATTTTCCGGATTGCTTTCCAAATCGGCATTAACTTCCGTAATAGTGCCGGACATGGGAAGGTACAAGTCTGATACGGTTTTTACCGCTTCGATAGTGCCAAATATTTCATGGGCGGCGAGTGCTTTGCCTACTCCGGTGATATCTACAAATACGATGTCACCCAGTTCTCTTTGTGCAAAATCAGTTACGCCGATAGTGGCAACATTGCCTTCCAGCATTACCCATTCGTGGTCTTTTGTGTACTTAACGTTATTAGGGAAATTCATAAAAAATATTTGTCGTAAAAGTAGATTAGTTTTTTTGTATTGAAAAGCACCTTCTTTTGTTCGCTGAATTAAAGATAACTGCAGCGCCAATTCTTTATGTAAAAAAGCAGAAGAAGGTTTGATAATTCGACTGATTCAATAGATTTGTGCGTTTTTACGAATTTTTTACTTTAAAGACAGTTCAAAAAATGTCTTCATTACAAAGACCCATTCGCGTATTGGTAGCCAAGGTTGGCTTAGATGGTCACGACCGTGGTGCCAAAGTGATTGCTACTTCATTGCGCGATGCCGGCATGGAAGTGGTTTATACCGGCTTGAGACAAACCCCCGAAATGGTGGTGAATACTGCCCTTCAGGAAGATGTGGATGCCATTGGAATCAGCATTTTGAGTGGTGCCCACATGACCGTATTTCCTAAAATTCTTCAACTCATGAAGGAGCAACAGTTGGATGATGTATTGCTCACGGGCGGAGGCATCATTCCCGAAGAGGATATGCAGACCTTGCAAAACATGGGCGTAGGAAAACTATTTGCTCCCGGAGTACCCACTACGACCATAGCTGATTATATTAAAGAATGGGTGTCGCAACATCGAGCCTCGTTGCTTTAGACATTCTTGTCCTTCCCCATTATACTGCTATAACAAGCATAGTGGCGTTTTAATACTATATTTTCAATAACCAATATAATAGTCATTACAAAAACAAAAAAATGTATCAAACACTCCTTACAGAACTACAAGATGGAACCTTGGTGATTACCGTTAATCGCCCGGATAAAATGAATGCCTTAAACAAAGATGTGATTGAAGAACTTGGGCAGGCTATGGATGCCGCCATTGCCAATGCAGATGTAAAAACTATCTTACTCACAGGTGCTGGAGAAAAAGCCTTTGTCGCCGGTGCGGATATTTCGGAATTCACCTCGCTGGATGCCAATGGTGGTGCGGCTTTAGCTCAAAAAGGACAAGACCATGTTTTTGATAAAATAGAAAACTGTCCGAAGCCCGTAATTGCTGCCGTAAATGGTTTCTCATTGGGTGGCGGTTGCGAATTGGCAATGGCATGCCACTTTAGGGTAGCCTCTGAAAATGCCAAATTCGGTCAGCCCGAAGTAAACTTGGGATTGATACCCGGCTATGGTGGTACACAACGATTGACCCAATTGATAGGAAAAGGAAAAACCATGGAACTGATGATGACGGGTGATATGATCAGTGCAACTGAAGCTAAAGAGCGAGGATTGGTGAACCATGTGTTTCCACTTGCCGATCTGCTGGCAGAAGCCAAAAAGATAGCTCAAAAAATACAAACCAAAGCGCCATTGGCTATCGCCGAAGTCATTGCTTGTGTCAACGAAGCAGCGAAGTCTAACCCAGCCGGTTTTAGTAATGAAATAGCACGTTTTGGAAAATTATTTGCTACTTTAGACATGAAAGAAGGTGTAAATGCTTTTTTAGAAAAAAGAAAAGCTATTTTTAAAGGCGAATAATTTTTTTATCTTGGTACGCTAAAACAAATAAGTACATGCGGAAGTCATTTATCCGAAGCATACTATCTGCCGCCATATTACTAACCATGGCAGAAACTTCAAGCGCTCAAATTGGTGTTTCTACAGAATATGTAGAACCCCGTGGTTGGTCTATCGGTACCAGTATCGGTATGCTTGATTTATGGGGTGATGTAGGCACCAAATCCGTTATTGATCATTATGACAACCCGGAATATTTTAATAAGCCATGTTTTATGGGAGGGTTGTTTTTTAGATATGCCTCCCATCCTTCCTTTGCTTTTCGAGTAGGAGGCTACTATGGCACCTTATATGCTACTGATCGTTGGAATAAAGAAAAAGCACTCGAATCAAAAAATCCCAATGATGATGTGTATCAACGATACTTACGCAATCAAAGTATCAGAGCCAATACTTGGGAAATGAACATGCTTTTTGAAATTGTTCCTTTTCGATTTAATCCGGAAAGCAGAGCCGCTATGCGTCGCTTCCAGCCCTTGTTATTACTGGGTGTAGGTGCTATGCACTTCAAACCTCAGGCACAATACATTGACCGCAACCAAGTACACAGAGGATATGTGGATTTATACGATCTGAACGTAGAAGGAACCGGCGTATCGAGTTCTATTTATCCGGGAGCTCCGCAAAAGTATAGCTTGTGGCAAGTAGTGATTCCTGCAGGGTTGGGTGTTAGATGGGATGTTGGACGTAGGCTGTCTTTGGGCTTGGAATGGGTGTATCGTTATACCTTTACCGACTACTTGGACAACGTAAGTGGAAAATATGTTGACCCTGCTATCTACGATAAATATTTATCGCCCGAAAAAGCAGCACTGGCCAAAGAAATGCAAGATAAAAGTTGGTTGATAGATGGAAGTGTGCAACACAAAGCCGGAGAAAAAAGAGGCGATGCCAGCAACAAAGATGCCTACAGTACTTTGGGTCTAACTTTGGTTTTCAAAATACCGAGCAAAAAAGTACCTTGGTGGTACTGATAATAACTATCATTTTTTATATTTTTACCAGCGGTATGTGCACAGCATACCGTTTTTTTTTAAAGGATTTCTGCTATTATGTTTGCTTATTTACAAGGTGTGCTACAATACAAATCTCCCTCACTGATACATCTCGATGTAAACGGCGTTGGGTATGAATTGAACATCACATTGCAAACCTTCTCGAAGATTCAACATGCAGAAGCCTGTCGCTTATACACCCATTTACACATTCGTGAAGATGCCTGGACGATATATGGTTTCGCTGATGAAACCGAGCGGGATACCTTCCGAAAATTAATTGCCATCAATGGAGTGGGTGCAGGCACGGCGCGTATTATTTTATCCTCACTGACTCCGCAAGAATTAGAACAGGCCATATTTTCAGAAGACATAAAAGTGTTGGAGAAAGTAAAGGGCATCGGCGCTAAAACAGCACAACGCATTATCTTGGAGTTGAAAGGAAAACTTGCACTGCCAAAGACTTCCGGTGAAATAATAGCCGGAGTGCACAATACCGTAAAGGATGATGCGTTAATAGCATTGGTGAACTTGGGAATAGGCAAAGCCATAGCCGAAGCAGCCATTAAGAAAATTCCAAACTCTCAAGAACTAACCGTAGAAGAGTTGATAAAACAAGCATTACGAGCGTTATAAACCATAGCCATTGAAGGGGAATAGCAATTTTGGATATAAGTTTTTGTTTTCAATAATCGTCATTGTAGCGATAGCGCATGTGGCGGCTAGTGGGTTTCGGCATCCGTTTACGTTTGATGACCCCATGCCGGCACCTCCGGATACGCCAACCAAAAAAACAGATTCTCCTAAGCTACACTTCCCCATATACGACCGTACCGGAGACCCCAATGTGGATGGCCAACGCCCCACAGGTATGGACCTCAGCGATCCATCCAATATTCAAAAAGGGATGGATTACAATACCGATGACCACCAATATTACCTCACTGAAAAAATAGGCAACCAATATTTCCGCAATCCTACTTACCTCACTTTGGATGAATATTTAAAATACCGTTCAGAGCAAGATGAAAATAATTATTGGAAACGAAGATTAGATGCTCTAACCCTATTCAACAAAAAACCCAAGTTGCCCACCATGTATAAGGAAGGCATCTTTGACCGAATTTTTGGAGGTACTCAAATACAAGTTCGCCCACAAGGAAACGTGGATGTAACGATTGGCGGGCAGTGGCAGAATATTCAAAACCCAATGTTGGTGCAAAGTGCACGCAAGTACGGTATTTTCGATTTTGATTTACAAATGAATATTAACCTATTGGCTACGATAGGGGAAAAGCTAAAACTGAATATTAACCAGAATACCAAAGCCACTTTTGACAACCAAAATGCGCAGAAGCTGGAATACACCGGCAAAGAAGATGAAATCATCAAAAAAATAGAAGCCGGTAATGTAAGTTTTCCATTGAAAAGCAACTTGATTTCGGGGGTGCAGTCTTTGTTTGGGCTGAAAACACAATTACAATTTGGAAGGCTGTGGGTCACTTCGGTAGTATCGCAACAACGTTCCAAACGCCAATCAACTACAATACAAGGTGGTTCGCAAACACAAAACTTTTCTATAAAAGCTGACGAGTACGAGGAAAACAAGCACTTCTTGATTGGTCAATACTTCCGCTACCGATACAACGAAGCCTTGGCCCAATTCCCTCGCATCAACTCCTTAGTCAATATCAATAAAATAGAAGTATGGGTCACTAATCGCACCGGTGCTATAGAAGGTGTACGAGACATCATGGCATTTGCTGACCTCGGTGAGCGGTTCCCGTACAACAATACCTTGCCCGGTGGCGTGTTTAACGATACCTTGCCTGACAACCGCAAGAACAATTTGTACGACCGACTGTTGGCAGACCCCAATGCCCGTTTGCAACAATTTGCTACCGACTACGCCGTCAATAACCTTGGCTTGTCGCAGCGTATCGATTTTGAGCGATCTACGGCTCGGAAGTTGAACCCTTCGGAATATAGTTTCAATTCAGACCTTGGCTACATCTCTATCAACACTACTCTAAATGCAGATGACATCTTAGCTGTGGCATATCGATACACTTACAATGGTCGAGTGTATCAAGTAGGGGAATTTGCTGAAGATCTACCACCGGACTCTACCAATACCAAAGTGCTGTACATGAAATTGCTGAAGGGCACGGCTGCTTTCCCATCCTTACCTATATGGAAGCTGATGATGAAGAACGTGTATGCATTGGGTGGCTTTGGTGTGAGCAAAGAAGATTTTCGATTGAATGTATTATATCAAGACCCCGGAGGCGGAGAGAAACGCTACATACCTGATGAACGCAGCCCAAAAGCAGGTGTACCGTTGATCAGCATTTTGAACCTCGATAGACTAAATGCACAAAATGACCCACAGCCGGATGGTATTTTTGACTATATCGAAGGGATAACGATTAATGCCCAACAAGGTAAAATCATCTTTCCGGTGTTGGAGCCCTTTGGTAAAGACCTACAAGCAATCACAGGTGGAAATGTAGAACTGGAGCGATTGTACCTCTACAACATCCTCTACGACTCAACCAAAACCATCGCCCGTCAATTTCAACAAAACAATCGCTATGTCATAAAAGGTACGTACAAGTCGGCTTCTTCCTCTGAGATATTTTTAGGAGGGTTTAATATTCCTCAAGGGTCGGTAAGTGTATCTGCCGGAGGACAAAAACTCATCGAAAATCAAGACTATCAAATCGACTATAGTTTGGGTCGCATTAAGATACTCAACACCGGCATCCTCAATTCCAACATTCCTATAAATATTCAATACGAAGACAACGCCACCTTTAATTTTCAGACGCAAAATTTCATGGCAAGCCGCTTTGATTATTATGTCAACAACAACCTGTCGTTGGGTAGTACCATCATGCGCTTGAAGGAGATTCCGTTTACGCACAAAACTACTTTCGGTGAAGATCCCATAAAAAACACAGTACTTGGTTTTGATGCTAATTATCAATCCGAATTTCCGGCACTAACACGTGCTTTGGATAAATTGCCTCTCTATTCTACCACGGCTACATCCTTTATTTCCGGTGCTGCCGAAGTGGCCGGTTTATTCCCCGGTCACCCCAAACAGATCAATACCCTTGACCCGGAAGGAGCCGTATATATTGATGACTTTGAAGGTACACGTAGTTCTATTGATTTAAAATTACCGGCGCAGTCATGGTCGTTGGCCTCTACTCCGGCAGGTGCCCGCGATGGCAATGGTACCTTGTTATTCCCGGAAGCTACTATGATAAACGATTTGAAGTACGGCTACAATCGTGGGAAATTGGCTTGGTACATGTTGGAGCCAACGCTGTTGGATAATGTGGGCGGCTTGCCTGACTATGTGAAGAACGACCCCGACCAACACTACATCCGCCTAGTACATTTGAAGGATATCTTCCCCCAACAAAATATTAATAATGCCCTGCAATCCGGTCTCAGCACGTTAGACCTCGGCTTCTATCCGCAAGAAAGAGGCCCGTATAATTATGACACTACTAATATTGATTCGAAAGGACGATTGTTGAACCCTCGTGCCAGATGGGGCGGTATTCAACGTTCTATTGAGTATAGCGATTTCGAGCAATCCAATGTTGAGTTTATAGAGTTTTGGATGCTGGATCCTTTTATCAACAAAACAAACTCCACAGGTGGCAGCCTGTACATCAACTTAGGAAATGTATCGGAAGATGTACTCAAAGACTCTCGTAAATTTTTTGAAAACGGCATTCCTTTTCCCAAAAATCCGGCGCAGTTAGGTACCAGCAATTGGGGAAATATTCCACAACTGCAAACACAAGTGGTACGTGCCTTCGACAACGACCCTGCTGCACGAGCCATTCAAGATGTGGGTTTAGATGGTTTGGATGATGAAGAAGAAAAGGAGAAATACAAAGACTACCTGAATGTCTTGATGACCAAAGTGACCGACCCGACTTCACTTTCTATTATTCAAAACGATCCTTCAGGCGATAACTATCAATACTTCCGAAGCCTAGACTTTGATAATGCCGGAACGCGCATATTGGCACGCTACAAAAACTTTAATAATACCCAAGGCAACTCGCCGGTGACCACGCAAGCACAGGCATACTCTAATGCGGCTACCAACTTGCCCGACGCAGAAGACATCAACCGCGATAATACCCTTAATGAGTCGGAAGATTATTACCAATACCGTATTGACATCACTCCCGCAAAAATGCAAGTGGGTACCAACTTTATTGTCAACAAGCAAACACCCAACGTAAAACTGCCCAACGGAAGTACAGAACCGGAAACCTGGTATCAATTTAAAATCCCCATTCGTGAATTTCAGCAACGTGTCGGCAATATTTCCGATTTCCGCTCCATTCGGTTTATGAGGCTCTTCTTAAATGGTTTTGAAGACAGTACCATCCTTCGTTTTGCGCGGTTAGAATTAGGTCGTAACCAATGGCGTCGTTATCAGTTTTCCTTGCAAAGCCCCGGTGAAAATATTCCGGAAGAAGATCAACGGAATATGGACTTTTCCATTACCTCGGTAAGCCTTGAAGAAAACAGTAACCGCACGCCTATACCGTATGTATTGCCTCCGGGTGTTGACCGCCAACAACAAGCCGTGTCCAGTGGGCAAAATATTCAACTCAATGAGCAAGCTCTCTCGATGCAAGTATGCGGCTTGAAAGATGGAGATGCCAGAGCGGTGTACAAAGAAGTGGGAGTAGATATGCGTCAGTTTGGAAAGTTGCGAATGTTCATTCACGCAGAGTCTATGGTGGATAGAGCTCCATTGATGGATGGCGATGTAAAAGCTATCATCCGCATTGGTAGCGACTTTATCAATAATTACTACGAGTATCAAGTGCCATTAAAAATAACAACTCCCGGCAATAGAAACCCGGAAGAGATTTGGGCAAAAGAAAACAGAGTGGATTTGATATTGGAAGATTTGGTAAAAACAAAAGCAAATCGTGATAACTCGGGGCAACCCATTTTTATTCCTTATCAAGAGTTGGATGAAAAAGGAAATACCATTGTAGTGGTAGGTCGTCCGAATATTGGCGAAGCAAAAACCATCATGCTGGGCATTCTTAATCCTAAAAAAACACCACAAACGCCTACCGATGATGGGATGGATAAGTGTGCCGAGGTATGGTTTAATGAACTGCGCATGACCGGCATCAACGAAAAAGCCGGCTATGCAGCCAGTGGTAAACTAAACATTCAAATGGCTGACTTGGGCAACCTTCGCTTGGCGGGTAGCATGCATACGCAAGGCTACGGAAATATTGACCAAAAACTCAACCAACGCCATCGGGATAATTATTATCAGTTTGATGGTTCTACCAACTTAAACCTAGGCAAACTACTACCGCAAAACTGGGGTGTACAACTACCGGCATTCATTGGTTATTCGCAAAATGTAAGCAACCCACAATACGACCCTTATGACCTCGATGTGAAAATGAAAGACCGTTTGGATGCGATACAGGATAAGCAAGTGAGAGACTCTACCAGAAGAGCGGCACAAGATTATACCGATATCACCAGCTTTAATTTTTCTAATGTGCGCATCTTGGGCAATCCCAACAAGCAACCCAAGAAGCTGATGCCTTGGAACATTCGGAATTTCGACTTGAGCTACTCCTACAATAGGCAGTATAAAAGAAATCCCCTCATCGAAAAAGATGAATTGGTGAACCAAAAATTTGGATTGGGTTATACCTATAGCTTTAATACCAAGTCCATCGAACCCTTTAAGAAACTCTTTAAATCACGTTCCAAATGGGTGTCACTCATCAAAGATTTTAACTTCAAACCGTTGCCCAGTAGCTTCACGTTCCGCAACGACCTGAACCGTATTGTAGATGAAACACAAGTGCGTAATGTAGGCGATGATGCAGTGTATAAAATAGCTCCTACATACTACAAAAACTTTACGTGGGTGCGCGACTATACCTTGCGTTGGGAGCTTGCTAAATCACTCTCGTTCGACTATCGAGCGAACAACCAATCACGCATTGACGAACCGTACGGACGCATTGATACCAAAGAGAAGAAAGATACCTTATGGGATCGCATTTCTTCTTTCGGAAGAAACACCATGCATACACAGTCGTTTAACGCAAGTTATAATGTGCCACTGTCTAAGTTACCTTTCGCCGACTGGACTACTTTGCGTACCACTTATAGCAGTACGTACAACTGGCAAGTGACATCACGTATCGCTGCTTCCTTAGGAAACACTATCGGCAACACACAAAATATTCAACTAAACGGAGAGCTGGACTTTAGAGCTTTGTATAACAAAAACCGTTGGCTCAAAGCATTCAATCAACCGGCACCTCCCAAACCTAAGAATCCGAAAGAGGCGAAGGGAGATAAAACATCGGGAGACGGTAGAAAACCGGAAATGGCAGAAGACCGCCCCGGTACCTTACGTGGCAAAGATGTGAATGATGTGGATGTGCCACCTCCACCGGATGATAAACCCAATACGAAACAGCCTGAGAAAAAAGAAGAGCCCAAGAAAGAGGTGGTATCCCCCAAGCTTACCCCTAAACAAAAAGATTCGTTACTTTTTGTAGGTATAGACCTGAGTAAATACACCGACTTGCAAGTGGACTCCATCCGAAAAGCACTAGAGGCGAATGAAAAAGCCAAACAAAAAGCAGAACGAGATAAACTGAAAAAAGAAAAACGATTGGCGCGAAAAATGCGTCGTAGCAAGCCACCACAAATGAGTGATGTAGCACGCTTCTTCGGAAGAATACTCACGATGCTGAAACGCACTACTGTGGCATACTCCCAGCAAAGTGGTACCATACTGCCCGGCTATATGGATAGTACCCGCATGATGGGTGTGAATACCTATAATGCACAACCGGGACTCAACTTCGTTTATGGTTACCAACCCAATCGTACTTGGCTGGAACAAAAAGCAGCAGACGGCAGGCTAACGGAAGACCCTTTGTTTAATGGCAACTATCAACAGACCTATAGCCAGAACCTAAACATACAAGCCACCGTAGAACCAATATCGGATCTTCGAGTAGATCTTACGTGGAATAAAGTATTCACTAAATCCTATTCCGAATTATATAAAGACACAACTGCCAATGGTGTTCGCGATTACCAACATTTGAGCCCTTACGAAACCGGTTCCTTTAATGTAACCTATATCGGGCTGAAGACCTTGTTCAAGTCTGATAAATCAACCTTCCAACAATTCTTGGCAAACCGACCTGTCATTTCACAACGATTGGGAAATAGTAATCCTTATACCAATAATACCCTCGACCCTAACGATCCTAATTATTATAAAGGATATACACAGTACGCACAAGATGTAATGGTGCCGGCTTTCTTGGCTGCCTACACCGGTAAAGACGCAAAAAATGTGGCACTGGTGGACAACAGAGGCGATAATATCAAGCGTAATCCTTTCCGTTATTACTTTCCGATGCCCAACTGGCGCTTAGCTTATTCCGGTTTGTCTAAAATGCCTGCTTTACAAAGTGTGGTACAAAATATAATGGTGAATCATAACTATACCGGTACCTTATCAATGAATAGCTTTGTTAGTTCTTTATTCTATCAAGATATCTTCAGCGTCGGCTTCCCATCCTTTATTGATTCTAACTCGGGTAATTTTATTCCATTCTATCAGGTGCCCAGCGTTACCATTACCGAGCAATTCAATCCATTTATTGGTATTGACGCCGCATTTGTAAATAACGTTACGGCTCGTTTTGAGTATCGAAAATCACGTACCGTAAGCCTCAGCATGTTGGATTATCAAGTGGTAGAAACACGCAGTTCAGAATATGTAGTCGGACTGGGCTACCGCGTTAAAGGATTGAAATTGCCATTCAGCGTCTTTGGTATTACCGAATTGAAAAACGATTTGGACATGAAGATGGACATTGGTTTGCGGGATGATAAATCCACCAATCACTACCTGGCACTCAACCAAGATATTGTCACACGAGGCTCTCGGGTAATTACCATCTCGCCATCTATTAACTATATGGTTTCTGAAAAATTAACCCTTCGACTGTTTTATGATCGCAGGCAAAGCATTCCATACGTATCCAATTCCTATCCTATTACTACTACTCGTGCGGGTATCACACTCCGCTTCATCTTTGCACAATAACCTCTGCTTCGTTTCTTCATAAATGACCTGCAAAAAAATACCACTGTCGTTTCGTACAGTGGTATTTTTTATGATGACGCAGGTTAGTAATTAGCTACATCCGGTAGTAGTGCCACAGTTGGGGCACATATAACAAGTGCCATTGCGAAGGGTAATGTTGCCACAGTTGCGGCAAACAGGAGCGTCCGCACTGGTACCCATCAGTTTTTTTACATCCGCATTGTTTTGCAAAGCAGCTGCCGTTATAGGTTTCGGTACGATGCTTTCCGGTTTGCTTTTGTGCAAAGGTGCCGTCACACGCACTTGCGATAGTTCTTGCGAGGGCGTTTCTTCTACCGATTGTATTCTGTCGGCATCCGGTACGTGTACTAAGTCGGTACGGTCTAGGTATTCATATGCCAACAAGCGGAAGATAAAGTCTAGTACGGATGTTGCCGATTTGATGTTCGGATGTTCTACAATACCTGCCGGCTCAAAGCGCGTAAAGGTAAACTTGTCCACAAACTCTTCGAGCGGAACGCCGTATTGCAAGCCTACGGATACCGCAATGGCGAAGCTGTTCATCAAGCTGCGCATGGTAGCTCCTTCTTTGGCCATGTCTAAGAAGATTTCACCAATAGTACCATCGCCATATTCACCGGTGCGTACAAACAATGGTTGCCCACCCACTTTGGCTTTAATGGTGTAGCCGCGTCTTTTAGCCGGTAGTTGCTTACGCTCTACGATGCGGCTCAGTTGGCGTTTCAATTGTGTATCAGGACTGGCTTGCATACGCTTATTCACTTCTTCTAAAAGCTCGTCTATCGTTAGTTGTCCAAGGTCTACTATTTGTGAGGTTTCTTCTTTTACTTCTTCTGCGGTTGCCTCTACGCCTTTTTTATCTTTTGCTTTTTTATCGCTTTTATTGCTGAGAGGTTGGCTGAGTTTAGAGCCATCGCGATATAGCGCACAGGCTTTAATACCTAATTGCCAGCTCAGCATGTAGCAGTCTTTTATTTCTTCTACAGTAGCCTCGTGTGGCAGATTAATGGTTTTGGAAATGGCACCACTAATAAAGGGTTGCACCGCTGCCATCATACGAATATGCCCGTGTGCATGTATGTAGCGCTCACCTTTTTTGCCGCATTTATTAGCGCAGTCAAATACCGGTAAGTGCTCTTCTTTCAAGTGGGGCGCACCTTCTACGGTCATGGTTCCGCACACATAATCGTTGGCGGCTTCTATCTCTTCATCGCTATATCCAAGCGCTTCCAATAGGTTGAAATCGGGAGCAAAATAGGTTTCCGGTTGGAAGCCCAAGCGTTGCATACATTCTTCGCCAAGGGTATAAGCATTAAATACAAACCCAATTTCAAAAGCACTTTCAACAGCAGCATCCAGTTTTTTCAATTCTTCCGCTATCAATCCTTTTTCACTCAGACTCTGATGGTTGATAAAGGGTGCTCCGGCAAAGCTACCATGTCCTTTGGCGTGTTTTACGATGGCATCTATTTGTTGCTCGTTGTAGCCTAAGTTTTTAAGGGCAGCAGGTATCGATTGGTTGATGATTTTAAAATAACCACCTCCCGATAATTTTTTAAACTTCACTAACGCAAAATCAGGCTCTACACCGGTAGTGTCGCAATCCATTACCAAGCCAATAGTGCCGGTTGGTGCTATCACCGTAGCTTGTGCATTTCGGTATCCGTATTGCTCGCCCAGTTGCACCGCATCATCCCATGCTTTGGTAGCGGCTCTCAGCAAGTAATCCGGACAATACTTCGCATTAATCCCCATCGGTTTTATTTCCAATTGCTCGTAGGCATCGGCAGCATCGTAGGCAGCAGCACGGTGGTTGCGCATCACGCGCATCATGTGGTGTTTGTTTTCTTGATAACGTGGGAATGCGCCCAATACTTGAGCCATTTCAGCTGATGTTTTATACGAAACACCGGTCATGATGGCTGTAATAGCCCCACCAATAGCACGAGCTTGCTCACTATCATAAGGGATGCCGCTAACCATCAGCATAGAGCCTAAGTTGGCAAAGCCTAATCCCAGCGTGCGATAATCATAGCTGAGTTGGGCTACTTCCGGAGAAGGGAATTGTGCCATCAGTACCGAAATTTCCAACACAACCGTCCATAAGCGGGTCATGTATTCGAAGCCTTGCACATCAAAGCTGTTGTCGGTTTCGTTAAAGAAGCGACGCAGGTTGAAAGAAGCAAGGTTGCAAGCCGTATTGTCCAAGAACATATATTCCGAACAAGGGTTAGAAGCATTGATGCGACCCCCTTCCGGACAGGTATGCCATTCGTTGATAGTGGTATCGTATTGGGTACCGGGGTCGGCGCAGCGCCATGCGGCATACGATATTTTTTCCCATAGCTCTTTTGCCGGTATCGAGCTCATCACCTTGCCGGTGCTGCGTGCGGTCATATCCCAGTTTTCACTGTTGCTCAAGCGACGGAAAAATTCATTGGGAATACGAACCGAATTATTTGAGTTTTGACCCGAAACCGTACGATACGCTTCGCCTTCGTAGTCAGATGCATAGCCTGCTGCAATCAGCGCAGCCACTTTCTTTTCTTCTTCTACTTTCCAATCTATGAAGTTCACCACTTCCGGGTGGTCTAAGTCTAAGCACACCATTTTAGCTGCACGACGAGTAGTGCCACCGCTTTTGATGGCACCGGCAGCACGGTCTCCAATGCGCAAGAAGCTCATGAGACCGCTAGAAGTACCGCCACCACTCAGTTTTTCACCTTCGGCACGAATGTGCGAAAAGTTGGTACCTACGCCCGAGCCATATTTGAAAATGCGTGCTTCACGTACCCACAAATCCATGATGCCGCCTTCGTTTACCAAGTCGTCATCTACGCTCAAGATAAAGCAGGCGTGTGGCTGTGGGCGTTCATAAGCATTCTTCGAGCGCTCCAGTTTTCCGGTAGCGGGGTCCACAAAAAAGTGACCTTGTGCCTTGCCATCAATACCGTAGCTGCTATAGAGTCCCGTATTAAACCATTGTGGTGAGTTGGGTGCACAACTTTGTGCTAGCAAGCTATACACCAGTTCTTCGTAAAATATTTGTGCATCTTTTTCAGAGGCAAAGTAGCCATACTTATGTCCCCAGCTCATCCAGCAATGAGCCATCCGATGGGCTACCTGCTTGATGGAAGTTTCGCGTCCGGTAGAGCCATCCGCTTGCGGTACACCGGCTTTGCGGAAATACTTTTGTGCCAAGATATCGGTAGCTATTTGCGACCAGTGGTTGGGCACCTCCACATTAGTCATCTCAAACACCTTTTCCCCATTGGGGTTGCGAATGACAGAAGTACGATAGTCGTACTCAAACATATCGTAAGGGCTGATGCCTTCGCGGGTATAATGTCGTTGAAAAGAGAGCCCTTTGCTTGGCGATGGGGGAATACTCATGGGTAAAATATTTTTTATGGTAAAAAGAGAAATTTGAAATCAGGAAAACGAAAATATTAAAACTGATTTGTGCATGACTTAGAATTTATTCAGTACCCTGTGGATAATTCATGCAACCCTTATGGATACTTGATATGGCTCGATGTTTTAATGTGTTTTTTGGAGGCGTCAGCTTCTTAATTTCTATTAAACCACAGTGGCGATGGCACCGTTCAACGGAAGAATTACTATGAAACAAGTCACCATATACTATGAAAATGCCCTGTGGTAAAGGGTTTTAGGCGATGGGATGAGGTGTCAATTGTGCTTATTTTACCCCATCACTTCAAAAAACTTTGAATGTTGAGGGGCAATACAGACTTTTGTTGCATTAACTACAGAGGTATGGTATATTCAATGACAGGGTTTGGAAGAGCCGAAGGAACCGTGAATGGGAAGCAGATAACCGTAGAAATAAAGTCGCTGAACGGAAAGCAGTTTGAAATGAACGCCAAACAATTGCCCCCACTATTGCGGGCATATGAGTTGGAACTTCGCAACAAGCTATTGGCAATCCTCTATCGCGGCACCATTGATTTCACTATACAAATCAAACAAGACGGAGCCTCCAAACCAATGGTAATTAATACCGCCTTAGCTGTCTATTATTATCAGAGTATGAAGCAAATTGCCCAAGAGTTGGGTATTGCAGAAGATAATATTCTCTCTACCCTGATGCGTATGCCGGAAGTTATTGTGGCGGATCAAGATGCCCTGCCCGAATCGGAATGGGCGGCTATTGAGCAACTCATCATCAAAGCAGCCCAATTGCTGATGCAACACCGAGAGGCAGAAGGACGAATGCTAAATACCGATTTGGAAAATCATATCAACAACATCGAATCCCTATTGGCACAGGTGCCGCCACATGAGGAGCAGCGTATCGAAAAGATAAAGCAAAAAATCCAACAATCGTTGCAAGCTACCGTGGGCACCGAAGCCATAGATGCCAATCGCTTTGAGCAAGAATTGATTTATTACTTGGAACGAATGGACATTTCAGAAGAAAAAACACGTCTTCAACAACACTGCGATTATTTCAGGCATGCGATGCAGGAAACAGAGGTTGCCAAAGGCAAAAAATTAAGTTTTATCTTGCAGGAGATTGGCAGAGAGATTAACACACTGGGGTCTAAAGCCAATCATGCAGACATCCAAAAGCTGGTTATTGCCATGAAGGATGCATTAGAAAAAGCAAAAGAGCAAATATTGAATGTATTATAATCAACGTACCCGTAGCCTGTGCCAAACCATTATCTCCGGCTGTTGGATATGCCTTACTGCATGGATGATGGCAGGGTGTATGTCGTCGCCTTATTACCAAAAGACAGAGGCATTGCCCCGCAATGAATGGCATTATAAAAACCAACCCACCTTTACATTTGAGATAACGGATACTGCCTCATTATATCATTTATACTTCTTGATACGCCATACCGACGCCTATCCATATTCGAATATTTGGTTGCAAATATCCACCAAACAGCCTGGCGATACGGCATTTCAGCAGTCGAGGGTAGAGATACCCTTAGCAGAAAAATCCGGTAAATGGCTGGGGCGTGGCATGGGCGAAATATGGGAACAGCGCATGCCGATTACCAAAGAAGATCGCCCGATGATTTTTACACGCCCCGGTAAATACGAAGTACGTCTGGAGCAAAATATGCGCATCGACCCACTCCCCGAAATCCTGCACATTGGATTGCGGGTAGCCAAATGGGGACATCGTAAATTGCCTGTAAATAAGACCTGATGCGCTTGTTTACGACATTATACCTGACCTTGTTTGCCTACGTTGTAGCAGCCTTGCTATTTTGGGGGTTTAGCCTCTATCGGCAGAGCGAGATTATCTACCACCAAGAATTATTGCACTTACGTTCTCAAGTAGATAGTAGCCGTTATACCGCCTTATTTAATAGCGATAAAAAAACATTGCAAGAAAAACGTGATCGCCGCCTCCATCAATACACCGGCGAGGGTATTACGTTTTTGTTGGTAATATGCATTGGTGCCGGTGTGGTGTATTCTTCCTATCGTAGAGGGGCAAGGCTATCGTTGCAGCAAAACAACTTTATGCTATCCGTTACCCACGAACTGAAATCACCTATTGCCGCCATCAAACTAAACTTGCAAACATTAGAAAAACGCCGATTGGAAGAAGCGCAACAAAAGCAAATGGTGCAAAACTGTATTCAAGAAAGCGACCGGCTGAATGACTTGTGCAATAATATACTTCTCACCTCGCAAATGGAGGGCAACCAATACCGCCCTGTGTTTGAAAAAATTAATTTCAATGAATTGATAGCGCACATTATTGCCCCTTATCAACAACGCTACCCCGACAGGATATTCCTCAACTTACATGCTGCCCATGCATGGATACAAGCCGACAAACTCATGCTGCAAATGGCCATCTACAACTTGGTGACCAATGCTCTTAAGTATTCAACAGCAAGGGTTGAACTCCATTGCTTCGTAAAAAAGCAATACGCGTACTTGCGAGTAATTGATAGTGGTTTGGGAATACCTGATGCAGAGAAGCCAAAAGTTTTTCGGAAGTTTTATCGTATCGGCAATGAAAACGTTCGCACATCAAAAGGAACTGGGCTGGGGCTTTATCTTACAGCAAAGGTTATTAAAGAACATAAAGGAACGATTACTATAAAAGATAATCAACCTACAGGAGCCATTTTTGAGATAGCCATTCCGGTTGTGTAAAGGAAGGATGTATATCAAAGGCAATGACTATTCTTCAACCAAGTTATTCAGGTTTACTTTAAAGGTCTTTCGATGAAAGGCAGAAAGCCCATGAGTCTTTATCATCTGACGGTGGTGCACGGTGCCGTATCCTTTGTTTTGTTTCCAGTCGTACTGCGGATAGGTTTCATGCAAGGCAATCATGTAATCATCCCGATAGGTTTTGGCTAAGATGCTGGCAGCGGCTATTGACGCATATTTGGCATCACCCCCTACAATGGTTTGATGAGCGATGCCCAAATAAGGTTTAAACCGATTGCCATCAATGAGCAATAACTCCGGTTGTATGGATAGCTTATCAACGGCTAGGTGCATGGCTTTGATGCTTGCTTGCAAGATGTTGATTCGGTCTATTTCTTCGTGGTCGATGGCGGCAACTGCAAAACTCAATGCTTCTTGTTCAATAATTGGTCGCAGGGTGTAACGCTCTTGTTCGGTCAGTTGCTTGCTATCGTTGAGCAATGGATGGATGGCATGCTTGGGCAAGATAACCGCCGCAGCAAAGACCGGTCCGGCAAGACAACCTCTGCCAGCTTCATCACAGCCGGCTTCTATTAATGAGGGATGAAAAAAATGGTTCAATGATTATGATAGTATTGCCCGACTCAAAAATAACCAATGAAAACGGTTGTGAAAGAAGGAGCCGAAAAGAATGACAAACGAATAAGTTTAACAATAGATTATTGAAGTAGAAAAATGCCAACGGAAAAAATGCCGTTCCTTTGCACAATTTTTTATGCGAGTACGTCCTATTGTACAGGCTGTGGTGGTGTTTTTCATCTGTCTTTTGCAGGTTTCTGCAAAAGCACATAGTGCTGTAAATAATAGTACTACTTCCGACAATCACGCATGTGCATTTAATGACTATGCGGAAGTTTCCCATTTTCTATTTGAAACAAATGAAGCAGGGAAGGATGTTCATTTTCTGACACGCCACAATCGTACTAAAATTTCTAATGTAGTACGCATAAAATGCGAAGCACCTCCTTATCAATACCTAGATGCAGCTTTGCTGGACAATGCTACCCAGTCGCAAATTGCGGCATATTGGGTGTATTCCGAGTATTTCCTCAGTTATATCAACTGCCTGCTTTTTCCCAAGCATTACCACTGGTGATATTTCACCTTCCCTCATTTTGGTGCATGAGTGTATTCGTTTAGCAACTATCTAGGTACAACGATAGTAGCCACTTCACCACGCACACTTCTCGCTTTTGCCGAAAGGCTGAAGGCACTCCTAAAATTTTTTTGACACCATCGTTTCGTTACCTCCGTAGAGGCTGCGCAAATATTTACACGAATAAAAAATAGAAATGAAGCATATCATACTTCCAGCTGCTTTGCTATTGCTGCTATCTTGCAAGGATACCAAAGAAAAAGAAAAAGTAACCGCACCCAAATCCTATCCGGTTTACACCCTACAGCAAAAAGACACCACTTTAGAAATTCGCTATGTGGCAGAGATACAAGCCCGAAAGAATGTGGAAATAAGAAACCGCTTTGCCGGAAGTCTGGAACATATTCATGTAGATGAAGGAGAAACGGTTCATAAAGGACAATTGCTGTTTAGCATTAATGATGATGAATTACAGATAGCACATTCGAAAGCCAATGCGGCGTTGAACAGTGCTATTGCAGAAGCAAAAGTGGCGCAAGTAGAGGTGGAGCGAGTAAAGAAACTGGTAGATAAAAAAATTATTTCCGAGACCGAACTTGATTTAGCAGAGGCAAAATACAATGCCGCCAATGCAAAGATTGAAGAATTGCGTTCGGCAAAAGCAGCTGTACTAAAGCATATTTCCTATACTAAAATTTACGCCCCCTTTGACGGAGTGATTGATCGATTGCCACTCAAAGCCGGTAGTATATTGGCAGAGGGTTCCTTGCTCACCACCCTGTCGGATATACATTCGGTGCTTGCTTACTTCCATCTCTCCGAAAACGAATACTTGAGGCATGTGAAATCAGACACACCGAGCGAGATTGGACAACGCCCCGTTCGTTTGGAACTCTCTGACGGAACGGTATATTCTTATCCGGGAAAGATTGTGGCCTCCGAAAGTGAGATTGATGAAAACACCGGTTCGATAGCTATCCGTGCAGACTTTCCCAATCCTCAAAAGATATTACGCCATGGCTCTACGGCTAGTGTCATCATCGAGCAAACTAGTGCCAAAGTGATGTTGGTACCTCAAAAGTCGGCGTTAGAAATTCAAGATAAGTACTACGTTTTTGTATTGGATAAAGGCAATATAGTGCGTATGAGGGAATTTAATCCGGTGCATCGTGTGAAGGATTATTATATCATCAACAATGGGCTGCATGCGGGCGATACAATTATCTATGAAGGAATACAATCTATTCGAGAAGGCGAAAAGATAACCCCAATACTCTGATTATCGACCGAATAAAACAATCATATTAATAACCATTCGTGAAAGTGAGGATGCCAACCCTCCTCATAGTTCATCATCTTATTTACCATGGTAGAAACTTTCATCAGACGACCAATATTATCGTTAGTCATCTCCATCATCATAACCTTAGTAGGTGTATTGGCATTGTTTCAACTGCCGGTTACACAATTCCCCGATATCGTACCCCCTTCGGTAGTAGTAACTGCAAAATATACCGGTGCCAACGCAGATGTATCGGCAAAAGCAGTTGCCATGCCCATTGAAAGAGCTATCAATGGGGTGCCCGGCATGACCTATATGTCCACCGTTACTAGCAATGATGGTATCACCATGATTACAGTATTCTTCAATGTGGGTACCGACCCGGATTTAGCCGCCGTAAACGTGCAAAATCGTGTGACCACCGTATTGGACGAATTGCCCGAAGAGGTTATCAAAGCCGGAGTTACTACAGAAAAAGAAGTAAACAGTATGTTGATGTATCTAAACCTCACCAGTACGGATACTACGGCAGACGAGCAGTTTATTTTCAACTTTACGGATATCAATATTCTTCAAGAACTGAAACGTATAGATGGTGTGGGGCGTGCCGAGATTATGGGGCAGCAAGAATATGCCATGCGCGTTTGGTTGAAGCCGGAGAAACTATTAATCTATGATTTGTCGGCAGATGATATCATACAAGCACTACGCGAACAGAATGTGGAAGCGGCTCCCGGAAAGACAGGCGAAAGCTCGGGCAAAAACAAGCAAGCACTACAATACGTACTTCGATATACGGGTAAACTAAATACTCCTGAACAATATGAAGACTTGGTATTGCGTGCTGATAAAGACGGATCGGTGCTGCGATTGAAGGATGTAGCAGATGTAGTATTCGGCTCGATGAGTTATAACATGGTGTCTAAAACCGATGGTCGCCCATCAGCATCTATCATGATAAAACAACGCCCGGGCTCCAATGCCAGCGAGGTGATTGACAATATCAAATCCCGCATGGCATTGTTGAAAGAAACCACTTTTCCTCCGGGCATGGAATACAACTTAGCCTATGATGTTTCCCGATTTTTAGATGCTTCGATAGAAGAGGTACTTCATACATTAATTGAAGCTTTTATCCTGGTGTCTTTGGTGGTTTTCTTGTTCTTACAAGATTTTCGCTCTACACTGATACCAGCTTTGGCTGTACCGGTAGCCTTGATTGGTACTCTTGCCTTTATGTTATTGATGGGCTTCTCTATTAATCTACTTACCTTATTTGCCCTTGTGTTAGCTATCGGTATTGTAGTAGATAATGCTATTGTAGTGGTAGAAGCGGTGCATCTCAAAATGGTAACGAAAAATATGCCGGCAATGGAGGCTACTATTGAAGCTATGAAAGAGATAACCGGTGCGTTAATATCTATTACTTTGGTGATGTCGGCAGTGTTTATTCCGGTTGCTTTCTTAAGTGGGCCGGTGGGCATTTTCTATCGTCAGTTTTCTTTAACCTTGGCCATATCTATTGTAATATCTGGTATCAATGCGTTAACACTTACCCCTGCTCTTTGCGCCTTGTTGCTGAAGCATAACCCCCATCACAATAAACGTCCACAGTCTATCTTACAACGTTTTTTCCATGCCTTTAATGAACGCTTTGATGCGACTAACAATACATATCAACGCTTCTTATCAAAGATTGTTTCAAGAAGAAGCGTTACATTGGTGGCGCTAGTGGTTTCTTTTTTGATTACTTGGGGCGCTGCGGCTATTCTGCCAGGAGGCTTTATCCCTACAGAAGACCAAGGCATGATATATGTGAACGTGACGACACCTCCGGGAGCTACGATGGAGCGTACCGAGAAGGTGTTGGATCAGATTACAGACCTATCCAAAGAACTATCTGAAGTAGAAAACATCACGACACTTGCCGGTTATAGCTTAGTCAATGAGATAGCCGGTGCTTCTTATGGGATGGGAATGATTAATCTAAAATCGTGGGATGACAGAAGCAAAAATGTAGATGAAATCATAGCCATTCTCAATCAAAAAGTGGTGAACATTCACGATGCCGAAATTGAAATATTCGCACCGCCTACCGTACCGGGATTCGGTAATACCAGCGGTTTTGAATTACGTTTATTAGATAAGACGGGCAAAGGAGATATCACACAAACAGCCGCCGTTACCAAACAGTTTGTGCAAGATCTCAATGAAAGTCCGGAGGTGACAAATGCCTTTACCAGTTTTGATGCGTCGTTTCCTCAATACCTCATTCATATAGACCCTAGCATTGCAGCTAAGAAAGGCGTTTCGGCAGACAATGCGATGAGTACCTTACAAACATTGTTGGGTAGTTATTACGCTACCAACTTTATTCGTTTCAATCAAATGTATAAAGTGATGGTGCAAGCCGGTCCAGAATATCGCATGGCACCAGATGATATCTTAAAGCTTTATGTCAAAAACAATCGGGGAGAGATGGTGCCCTATTCTACCTTCATCAAATTGGAGCGTATCTATGGTCCGGAGCAGTTAACCCGCTATAACATGTATTTCTCTGCTATGATCAATGGCTCGCCTGCTAAGGGTTACAGTAGTGGAGACGTGATAAAAGCTGTAGAAAAAATGGCAGCAGAAAAATTGCCCAAAGGCTATTCGTATGAGTGGAGTGGTATGACCCGCGAGGAGATATTATCCGGCAATCAAACAGTGTTCATTTTTTTGATTTGTATAGTGTTTGTGTACCTATTGCTCGCGGCGCAGTACGAAAGCTTTTTGTTGCCATTACCGGTGATATTGAGTTTACCTGCAGGCATCTTCGGTGCCTTTTTATCCTTGAAATTGGCCGGATTAGAAAACAATATTTATGCACAGGTTGCCTTGGTGATGCTGATTGGTTTGTTGGGTAAAAATGCCATCCTGATTGTAGAGTTTGCCGTGCAGCGAAGAAATGAAGGATTACGATTTGCAGAAGCCGCCATCGAAGGGGCAGTGCAGCGTCTTCGCCCCATCCTCATGACCTCGTTTGCATTTATTGCCGGTTTATTGCCTTTGTGTGTCGCTACCGGCGCAGGGGCTATGGGCAATCGTTCTATAGGCACAGCGGCAGCCGGCGGCATGTTGATTGGCACTCTTTTCGGCGTGCTCATCATACCGGGGCTATACGTGCTCTTTAGCCTCATGGAAGAAAAAATGAAAAGAAAAAAATCGGATACTATCACCCACCAAACTTCAAATTAGTATGACACCAACATATCGTTTCTTATTATTCACTACGGCTTTGGGAGCGTCATTGATGATGTCTTGCAATCTTCCCAAACATGCCACGGTACAGCCTAGTGATACAGTTCCCGTTTCGTTTAATAATAGCAGTGCGGATAGTAGCTCAATGGCGGTGGTGCCCATGGCTACTTTTTATAAGGATAGCCTGCTTCGTATGCTTATTGATGAAGTGCTAACAAATAACATGGACATCAATATAGCTATACAAAACATAGAGATGTCTCGTGCATATTTCCGCAGTGCCCGTACGGCTTTTGCACCTACCCTTAGCGGATTGGGGTCTGCCAGTGCTACTACCTATGGGAAATATACGATGGAAGGAGTGGGTAACCAAGAAACAAATGCTACTCCCGGGTTGAGTAAAGACCAAATGGTAGGCACACACCCAACACCTAATTATTGGCTCGGTTTGAGTAGCACTTGGGAATTAGATTTTTGGGGGAAGATGCACTATCAAAAGAAAGCAGCTCGTTCTCGACTGCTCGCTTCTCAGCAAGGGAAAAACTGGATGGTGAGCCAGCTGGTGGCGCAAACGGCTCGACTGTATTATGAGCTCATCACACTCGACAATGAATCTATCATTATTGATGAGAATATTAAGTTACAAGAACATGCCTTGCGTATTGTGGAATCACAAAAAGAAGCCGGAAGGGCTACGGAGCTGGCAGTGCAGCAGTTTAATGCACAAATGTTGAATACCGAAACCGCTAAGCATAAAATTCGTCAGCAAATACGGATCCTAGAAAATCAACTCAATCAGTTGAGAGGTAAGTACACCGGTGAGGTGAAAAGAAGCAAGTTGATGAAGTTTAATTTACATTTTGAAGATTATACAGAAGCCGGTATTCCAACTGATATGCTATCAAAGCGTATGGATGTGCAACAAGCTTTTGCCACATTAAAAGCCAGTCAGGCAGATGCACTTGCCGCTCGTGCAGCCCTATTCCCCAGCGTTAGTTTATCAGGATATCTTGCCTTCAATGCTTTCAGTGGTAACCTGCTTTTTACTGCCGCATCATTAGGCAATCAGTTGTTGGGTGGCGTTTCGGCACCTCTCTTTCAGCAACGCCAATTGCGTACCCAATATTTGGTACACACTGCCGAGCAGAAGGCTGCCTTTTTTTACTATCAAAAAGTAGCAATCAATGCTTACCAAGAAGTAGCCAATCATTTGTTTGGGATAGATAGCTATAAAAAACTGATTGCCCTTAAAAAGGATGAGGTGATTGCGTTAGATAAGGGTGTAGGAATTTCAGAAGACTTATACCTTACCGGTTATGCCACGTATTTAGAAATAGTGGCTGCCCAGAAAAGCAAGCTGGAAGCGCAATTGGAGCTGCTTAACTTTCAAATGAACCGTATTCATAACCATATCGATTTGTATAAATCCTTGGGTGGCGGTTGGCAATAAATATATTTCACTTTGGCGGTAGGTGATATGCCAACCAATAATAGAGAAATGGATGTTCATCGCATGATGGAATATGAAAGTAGTTGATATCATATAATCGAATGCTGTATGCCCCGTCATGTACATTTGGTATAGAAGAGCAACTAGTTATTGGGGTTCTTTTGTCGTTTATTTGTTCAGGTCTTTTTGTTGCTTGTTAGTCGAATAGCAAGGTTGATTATTGAAGTGTCGGATCATTCAGTTTGGCTCGGGAACATATTTTCCCGATTCAACTAATAATATTTCCTGATAAGCGCAATTCTTTTGTCGTCTCTATCCATGTGTGCTATCTCTGCATTTGAAATCAATCTTAATAACAAAAAAAACAGCTACAAAAAAATGAAATCAACACTACTTTACGCTATTGCTATGCTGCTTACCGTAAACACTTTTGCCAACAAGCTCATTATTCAAGCAAGTGGCACCTCATTTACACCCAACACCGGAACCATACAGTTGGGAGATACAGTTATTTTTCAATGGGTAGACGGATTTCATACCACGACTAGCACTGCTGTGCCAACTGGGGCTGCGTCTTGGGATGAGGTATTAAGCTCTTCAGCTACATCGTATATGTATATTCCTACAGTTGCAGGAACGTATTCATACAAATGCACTCCGCACGAATCAATGGGGATGACAGGAACATTTACGGTTACTAATCTTACCGGAGTAGGGGAGGTTTCAAAACAAGATGTAGTGCAGGTATTTCCGAATCCGGCTTCTGAGCAGTTGAACATAAAAATCTCTTCAGCTAAGAACTTCAGCTATAATATTACAACCCTTGATGGCAGGATAATGCAGCAAACGGAAAATGCGAAAACGGATCAACTGCTCATTGACGTTACAGCTTATGCAAAGGGTGTGTACTTAATTAACATCAACAGTGAAGGCAAAAGAATTACGAAGAAATTTACTATTGACTAATAGTGGAGCGTGACTACAGGGGAACGTTAAGCCGTCTTTTTAGGCGGCTTTATTAATTTAGCTCTAATTATTATGAATAACATTTCCTATGTCATAAAAGTCGGGCTATGTTTATTGGCACTACAAATAAGTGTTATCACATGTTTGGCACAAACAAATCTTTATAAAGTACAAAAGTCGGAAGTGGTTTTTTCGTCAAATGCACCGAAAGAACTAATCAAAGCAAGTACAGATAATTTAGAAGGAATACTAGACATTCAGAAAAAAACCTTTGCGTTTAAAGTAGCAATAATTTCTTTCATGGGATTCAACAGTCCATTGCAACGAGAGCATTTTAATGAGAATTACATGGAGAGTGAGAAATTTCCTTTCGCCTACTTTACCGGTAAAATTATTGAAGACCACGATTTAGGAAAAAACGGAACGTACACAATACGCGCTAAAGGGAAACTCACTATACACGGTATTGCCCAAGAAAAAATTATTTCGGTAAGGGTGGAAGTGAAAAGTAAAAAAATAGATACTCACTCTGAATTTTCGGTATTGCTGAATGACTATGGTATAAAAATTCCTCGAATTGTAAATGACAAATTAGCTTCAGAAATCAAGGTGTCGGTTACTGCTTCTTTTATCGCTTTTAAAAACTAATATGCGCAAGCTGCTGCTCCTTTTCATTAATGCGTTGCTTTCCATAATCACTTTTGGACAGCAGCCTTTTCATAGGGATTATTGGCTCAATGAAAGTCGCACACCGCTTAGTGCAAACTGTCTTTTACAAGATTCATCAGGATATATTTTTATTGGCACAGATGAAGGGTTGCTTCGCTTTAATGGCTATAGATTTACGAAAATTTCTTCATTCAATAATGCTCCTGTTACCGCTATGGTAAAGGCAAGCCAAGGAATAATAGTAACGTATAGCAATGGGGAAATAGGAACGGTGCATCAAGATACGGTTCAGCAATTTTTTTTAGAAAAAACCTTTTCAAATACAAAGATCAACGCTGTGATCGCCAATAAAAATGAACTTTGGTTGAGTACAGATCAAGGCATTTGCGCTATTAATAACAAGAAGAAAACGATTTACACAACACAACATGGCTTGTCGGATGATTACATTTATTCAATGCATTTCATAGACCCACAGCGCCTTTTAGCAGCTACCGATCATGGCATCAATGATGTACATATAATACAAGATAAAATTTCAGTTAAAACGTTTACATCAAAAAATGGCTTGCCGGATAATATTGTTACAGCGATTGCCCCTGCGTATAAAACCTCTTTATTTTGGGGGGGTACACAACAAAAAGGTTTGGTGCTTTATGATGCCGCCGCTCAAAAATTATTACCTATACAGTCCGCAACACCTTGGCAATGGGGACAAATAAACGCCTTGCTTCCTATTGATGCACATCATGTTTGGGCAGCAACAGAACAAGGGTTTTTAGTTCAAGTAGTTTTGACCGACAACGCCCTATCGTATCATCCTTACGCTTTTACCAATAGAAAATTAAAAGCATTGCTGTTAGATTATTCCGGAAATATTTGGGTGGGTACGGACAAGGGTTTGACGCTGTTCACACCGGAATATTTATGGCAAATTTCTATTAATGCCCCCTACCGATTACGAGACATAACGACACTATGTTTTGATAAAGAAAATACTTGCTGGTTGGCATTATCCAACAAACTTTATACAGTAGAAACGACAGGATCACTCAATGCAGAAAAACAGTTTGCTTCTACCATCAGTTGTCTGTATTGTGATAACCACAACCGCCTTTGGATAGGCACCATGGGTGATGGGCTTTGGTGTAAACTAAATGGAGAAAATCAATTAAAAAAAGTACCGCTTAAAACACTTAACCAACAAAGCATTTTGAGCATCACAACATCGACTGACAAGCTTTGGGTGGCAGGACTTAATGGAGTGGAAGAAATAGCCTTGCCGGCTTCTAATAATTTGGATGAAGTAAATGACATAAAACAACACACCAAAGCAAGCGGAGTGGGAACTGATTATATCTATCAATTATTCACCGATACAAAAGATAGAATTTGGATGGCTACAGACGGTGCCGGAGTGTGCATGTACGACGGCAAGCAATATTTTCACTGGGATATTTTTAATACGAAAGATAATAATGTTGCTTACTCCGTTGCGCAAGATATGACCGGCAATATTTGGTCGGGGACTTTGTACAAAGATTTGTATCGCTATAAAAATGAAAAATGGGAAAATATTCGAAACAACGAAACGCAAGATGTGGATGTAAATGTATTTACGGTAAACACCAATCGCACAGGACAAGTAGTTGCAGTTTTTCAACGTTGTATTGATGTTTGGTATCCTGAAAGTAGTTTGTTTCGACACTTCAACAGTCGCCTTAATATGGGTTTCGACAGCACTTCTACGGTGCTTAATTGCTCTGCAAAAGATACTGCCGGCAATGTGTACATTCCATTTGAAAAAGGACTTTTACTATTTAAAAACTTACGCAAGCAGTGGGATATTAAGCCCAGAGTAGTGCTTACCGGAGTAGAGAATGATTTTAAAAAAACGACCCAACAACAACCCATTTTTAAAGCGAACACCAATTTTATCAGCTTTCATTTTGATGGCATCAGCTTCACCAATCCCGAACGCTTGAACTACCGTTATCGTCTTGAAGGTTACAGCCAAAACTGGATACACACTAACGAAACAGAAGTTACATTTCCAAAACTTCCTCCCGGCAACTATGTTTTTCAAGTGCAAGTTTCACTCAACGCAGATTTTTCTACTGCACAAGAAGCTCGTTTTGCTTTTAAAATTGCTACGCCCATTTGGCAACGCGGTTGGTTTGTAGCATCATTTCTTCTTTTAGTAGGTGGAATAGTTTTTTTACTCATTCGCCAGCGCGACAAAAGAAATAAACGATTGGCACAACTTAAACAAGAGCGTATCTTGTTTGAATACGAACATCTCAAAACACAAGTAAACCCACATTTCTTGTTCAACAGCCTCAACACGCTTACCAGTCTCATAGAACAAGATCCCGAATCTGCCGTCACCTACACAGAACAACTGTCGGATCTATATCGCAATCTTCTTTCTTATAAAGGCAATGATTGGGTAACACTTGAGGAAGAGTGGAGCTTTCTGGCTAACTATTTGTACATTCAGGAAAGCCGCTTTGGAAGCGCATTACAAGTGGTGAAAAACATTCCTAAAGCGTTGATGAAAAGCAAAAAAATAGTGCCACTTTCTTTGCAGTTGCTGGTTGAAAATGCCATAAAACACAATGTAGTTTCTATGGCTTCGCCATTGGTCGTAAAGTTTGAAATACAAAATGATACTTTAGTAGTGAGTAATACGATTCAGCCGAAGCTATCAAAAGAAAAAGAATCAGGATTAGGGTTGGCTAATATTCAAAAACGATATGCTTTACTCTCCGACAAGCCTATTCGTTTTGGTAAGAATGATGGAGTATGGGAAGTGCGTTTGCCATTGTTATGATTAAAATAATGTATAACCTATGAAAGTACTTATTATTGAAGACGAGTTGCCGGCATTTAAAAGACTGAAAAAGCTCATTCTGGAAATATCAGCTTCTATAGAAGTGGTAGCACATCTCGACGGTATTCAGGCTGCTAAAAATTGGTTTGCTATCAATGAGTTGCCGGATATCGTTTTCCTTGACATTCATATTGCTGATGGAACCGCCTTTGATCTGCAAAAAGAAATCAAAATTGATTGCCCTATTATATACACCACCGCTTTTGATCAGTATGCCATGGATGCCTTTAAAACATCCGGTATTGACTATTTATTAAAGCCAATAAAAAAAGAAGATTTACAACATGCGTTTCTAAAACTGCAATTGTTCAAGACTATTTTTCATCACACAGACACGTCTGATGCTTCAACTGCAAAGGAGTATAAAAAAAGATTTGTTATCCGATTTGGTGAGCATATCAAAACTTTGAACATAGAAGATATTGCGTATTTCTATAGCGAGAACAAAGCCACGTTTGCCAGAAGTTTTGAAGGACGAAATTTCCCTGTTGATAATAATCTGGATGCGCTTGCTCAAATGATAGATCCACATTTGTTTTTTCGTATCAATAGACAATATCTTATCAGCTTGGCATCCATTGCAGAGATGCGTACGTATTCCAAAGCTAGAGTGATTATTTCGTTGCAGCCTGACTGCAAAGAGCAGCCGGTAGTAAGCTCTGAACGTGCTGCACTTTTCAAACAGTGGCTTGCCGGTGAATAACTTTTTTTACCATTTCAGTCAGTTCATTTACCATTTCAGCAACTCTTATTGTTTGCGACCGTTTCTCAACGGTTAATTTTAGGAACAAATAAGAGTCGCTCGAAAACATGAAGAAAAGAATATTACAGCTTGCAAGCATCGTGAGTTTAGTGGCTTTAGCAATCGGTTTTTATTTGTGGAATAAGCCTCCTGAAACGGTGGAAGGAAATGAAGGTATAAACACTACTGCTGCTTCTATTATATCAGCGTTTGAGCAAGATGAACAAGTTGCCACAAAAAAATACCTGAGTCAAGTAGTATCGGTGCAAGGTACTGTGGCAGAAATTTCTTATGACCAAGACAGTTCCGTTGTGTTGTTGCTATACGGCACCGACCCAT
Source organism: Bacteroidota bacterium (assembly GCA_029573235.1). Classification (GTDB taxonomy): domain Bacteria; phylum Bacteroidota; class Bacteroidia; order Chitinophagales; family Chitinophagaceae; genus JAFIGV01. Next base: position 13,281 of record JAKQGX010000012.1, on the reverse strand, counting down.
TGAATGGCGTGCAATGCACCATGAAAGATAAAAATATTGCCGTGAAAATCGGTTCGCCAATAACGATAAAAGGTTTTTGCAGCGGTTATACAACGGTGGTATTACTCACAGATTGTATCATAGAAAAAGAAGGAAACAACTCATAATTATGCTTCGTCAATCATTTATAAAATATAGCACTGTAATAGGTTTTTTGTTGGTTACAAGTTGTGCCAAAGAGAATGCACAAGACCTTTTCAAAACCACTACTTGCGACACAAACAATGTGACCTATTCGAAGGTGATCAACCCTATCATTCAGTCGAAATGTGCTATAGCCGGTTGCCATGTAAAAGGAAGTTCCAGTGGTTATGATTATACCACTATTGGCGATTTGCAAAAGGTAGCGCTAAGCGGGCAACTCTTAATAGCCATCAATCATACAGGTCCGATACAAATGCCCAAAGACGCACCTAAATTGGATGATTGTACGATTGCAAAAATTACCATTTGGGTAAGGGAAGGGGCTTTAGAAAATTAATAAATACTTCAATCAATGATAGGATTACTTATGAAAACGTTCAGTTCAATTTTATTCATTTTGTTTTTGTTTTCTGCGCAGCTACATGCTCATAAATGGATGACGCGGATGGGAAAAATTTCCTTTTATTCTTCTACACCCGTTGAAAATATTGAAGCCGTAAACAATCAGATTTCGGCACTGCTTGAAACACAAACAGGCGATGTGGCTTTTGTGGTACCTATAAGAGGGTTTAAGTTTGAAAAAGCCTTGATGCAAGAGCATTTCAACGAAAACTACATGGAAAGCGAACAGTTTCCGAAAGCAACTTTTAAAGGAACGATAGTGGAGTATGAGAAAGTAGATTTTACCAAGTACGGAAAATATATTGTTACAGTCAAAGGGCAACTAACCATTCACGGAGTTACAAAATTCGTAACCATCACAGGTGCGTTGCAAGTGGAAAAAAACAGTACCACCATAGCTTCTAAGTTTTTAGTAAAACCTGCTGATTACAACATAAAAATTCCATCTATCGCTGCTTCTAAAATTGCAGAAAAAATTGAAGTAACGGTTGATTGTAAACTAAACCCTACAAGGGATAAATAAGAATAAGGATGAAACATATTATTCTGTTTTTGGGTATTTTCTATTTGGGTTTTCACTCGGCTGTTACGGCACAAACGACAGATTCTTCTGCAACGGATGCCGGAGAAAACCTGTTAGCCTTACTAAATTCTAATGCTTCTGAAGACCCTACACAACGATACACGGAAGCGACATTTAAAACCACCCGAATTGCCAATGGTCACAGCATCGAAAATGTAGGAAAAGGAGTCTTGGATTTTCGTATCAACCACCGCTTTGGAATGCTCAATCAAGGCATTCGTGATTTTTTTGGATTAGACAATGCTACTACTCGAATTGGTGCAGACTACGGGATAACTGAACAGTTGATGATAGGAGTAGGAAGAAGTACGTATTTGAAAGACTATGATGGTTTTTTCAAGTATAAAATTTTACGACAAACTACGAATGATAGAATGCCATTCAGCTTGAGCGTGCTGGGCAGCATTTCCATACAAACCGTAGATGCTTATGCGCCTTCGGGCGAATCTTATTCGTTCAATAATCGGTTGGGTTATGTGAGCCAATTATTACTTGCAAGAAAATTTTCTTCGGCATTTTCCTTACAACTCATGCCCACGTATTTGCACTATAATCTGGTGCGGTACCGTAATGATCCCAATGATATTTTTTCACTTGGCGTAGGAGGAAGAATAAAACTTACCAAGCGTTTATCACTTACGGGAGAATATTATATGCTGTTGGGAGATAGATTACGTGGAACAAAAAATGCGCTCTCAATGGGATTGGATATAGAAACCGGCGGACACGTTTTTCAATTATTGTTTACCAATGCAATGGGCATCACCGAAAAAACCGTTATTGGACAGACCTTTGGCGACATCAACAAAGGTGCAATTCATTTTGGGTTCAACATTTCGCGTGTGTTCACTATTGTAAAACCTAAAGAAACAGAAGGATTGAGAAATCGTGTTTGGTGATTTTTTTTCATACTCAATTATTCCTTACTCATCAGTTGGGTTTCCTTTCTGAGCATATTTCAACGACCGTACAAACGTATGGACGGTAGATTTATGTCTATTCATTTTTTACCATCTAAAAACAATACTATGCGAAAAACAATTACACTTTCAAAAAGCACCTTAACGCTGTTGGTTTTCTGCTTGTTTGCCTTTAACAGCAAGGCTACCGTTCACACAGTATTAGTGGGTTCGCCCGGCAATTCCTTTTCACCTTCCAGCATGACGGTGTATTTAGGAGACACCGTTCGGTTTCAGTATGTCTCAGGTTACCACACCACAACCAGTACTACGATTCCGCCGGGTGCTACCCCATGGAATGAGCAAATGATTTCTCCGACAAACATGTATGACTATGTACCCTCAGTTATTGGCTCCTATAGCTACTATTGTGTCATACACAGTAGTAGTATGTTCGGTTCGTTTAGTGTTGCCACTCCTTTGCCTATAAAAATGGACGCATTAAAAGGAAAATTAGTAGGAGGCAATCACATTGAGCTTTATTGGAAAACTTATTCAGAACATAACAACCACCATTTTGAAATACAACGATCCGAAGATGGCATGGAGTATAAAACGATTGCCCAAGTAAAATCGTTAGCTAAAGAAGCTGCAAGTGTTTCGGAAATATCATACAGCTATGAAGATAAGAAGCCGGTTAACAAACGAGTGTTTTACCGACTGAAACAAGTGGATGTAAACGGGAAATCAAGCTATAGTAATGTCTATTTTTTTGCACTGATGGGAGAAGACGATATCATTGTCAAGTTGCATCCTAATCCGGCTACAACCAGCGTTATGGTGCATATTCAAGGTGATATAAAAGGCATAGCAGAGTTAGAGTTGAGAGATATGACCGGAAAATTAGTTGATAGAATGAATGTTACGAATCACGATGAGAAGATGCCAGTGTTTGATATTTCTAAACTTTCAGCCGGTACTTATTTGATCAAGTATATCGACAACAACCAAACCGTAAGTGAAAAACTTACCATAGAATAATTCTTATTTACGTCAATTATCAACGTATCAACATGCAAAAATGGATAGTGTTTCAGCTATCCATTTCTTATTTGTTTATCACATGTTCGATGAATTTAGGTAGAAAAATGAGCGTTATGAAAATTTATCAAAATATTTCTATAGCAGTAGCCCTGTAATGATACTTCGGATATTCGTTTGATGCCTATTTTTTCACTTATTACGTTTTAGCAGATAGTATCAGTTTAGCAACAATTTTGTGAAGATAATTTTCGGAAATAACAAGGATACAGTAGTCAATTATGAACTTCTTAAATATCGTGGTTAACTGTCACAAGAAATATACTGGCCACCTATTTGCACCATCCTAAAAATGAAAGTGATTTTTTGAGGAATTACTTGTACCCTATTTGTGGAATTGGTATATGCTTTTTTCAGAGGCGTGCATACAAAAAAACAGGAGCATTACTACTCCTGTTTTTATTATTGCTACTCTGTTAGCTTATTGTTTGGTCACACGGATAGTTTGTGTGCGGTTGGCATCTACATATTTTACTAAGTAAACACCGCTGGCAATGCCACTCATATCTATCGTAGCAGTAGCACTGTGCATAGCCACGCTGCGTAATACTTTACCGGTTAGGTCGGTAATTTGTACCATCGCATCATCGGCTTGTGCACCACTGATAGCCACTGTCAATACATGACTCACAGGGTTCGGATAGGCTTGCATTGCAAACACCTTATCGGTTACGGTTGCCGTTACTGTTTTAGAGTAAGCATTGCTTCCGTTCGATTGTTTCATGTTCAGACGATAGTAGTTCACACCTTGGAAAGGACTATTGTCCACATAGCTGTAACGGCTAGCAGCGCCTTTCGCAGGGGTTACATAAATCGTTTCAAACACTCTACCATCCAAGCTGCGTTGCAGTTCGAACACATCTCCTTGCATTTCAGATTCCGTATTCCAGTCAACACGGTTTTTAGCTCCCATGTTGATAGCACTGATATCTTTTAAGGCAATGGAAAGTGGGTATCCTACGTTTACAGAATAGTCTTCGGTTTCACCATAGGTATATCCGGCACATGCATCAGTATTAGCATGGGCTGCACTGTATTTAGAACGAACACGCATACGAGTGATACCTATAGCTGCCGTAAGTGGCACCGGAATCGCTTGCTTCAACTGAATGGGTGATGCATTGCCGCTACCCATATATGTGAATTCAGAGGTATCAAAAACACCGTTTTGATCCCAGTCGGCCCATACAGCACCGTGTTCGGTACCGCCATAGTTGATGCTCATACTCAGGGTATCCGAAGTATTACCACGGTTCACTTGTGCCGGTGTTAAAGCGGTATAGTTGTTATACCCATTCACACCCGGTGAGGAAGCGTATGATGTGGTATTGTTGATACCGGCGAAGGTTACATTTGTGATGTCATCACTGGCACCGGCATTGGTAACGCCCGGTAGGCAATAACACTGAGCAGCAGGCAGAATGCTTAAGCTCACAACGTTGGACGTATCCATCTGAGAACTATTGGTACAAGTAACCACCAAGCGATAGCTGGTAGCAACTGAAATACCCGATGCTACGGTATAAGAAGTATTGGTAGCATTGGTAATAGGTGTCCATGTACCAAGCGATGATGAGTCTTCCCATTGGTAAGTAATACCCATACCTAATGTACTGGCGGTATCAGTGAGCGTGAAAGCAGTGTTCGCACAAGTAGAAGATGGACCATATGCTACACCGGCATTCGGAGTACCACTACAGGTAACCGGAGCCGAGATGTTCACATAATAGTCTTCAGTTTCACCCCAGCCATAGGTACCACATGGGTTTACTAAGCTTCCTTCTACTGCAATTACACGCATACGGGTAATACCGGTATCGGCAGTCAATGGAACCGTGATATTGCCTGTCAACACACGACCCGCAGCAACGGTACCGGCACCGTATGTAGAAATATATACATTTTCACCTAAGTCGGTAAACAAGCCGTTGTGGTTGTAGTCGATGTAGATAGCTGCCACATTGCTGTAGGCAAAGCTACCACAGTAACCTACCGTTAAGCTAAACGGATGCGTAACTCCTAAAGACAACGGTGTTGCCGGCAAGGTGGTGTAGTTGGAATACATACTTTGCACACTACCCGGACCAGGTCCTACGGAGGCACAAGTAGTAGTGTTGTTTAACGTGCTAATGGTCATATTGAATAGCTCTTCATCTCCGGTGTATTGGGCACTAGAAGAACAGTAACAGTTCAAGAACGAATTAATGGTAACCGTAAACACATTGGATGTATCCATCTGAGAACTGTTAGTACAAGTAACCACCAAACGATAATCTGTAGCAGCAGTAATACCACCGGTGATGGTATAGTTGGGTGTAGTAGCATTGGTAATAGGAGTCCAAACACCCATACCGGATGGTGATTCTTCCCATTGCATGGTAATACCCATACCTACCGTAGCCGCGCTATCCATAAGGGTCAACGGTGTACCAGGACATGTAGCAGCAGGACCATATGCCACACCGGCATTCGGAGTACCTGAGCATGCAGGAGCTGCCATCAAATTAACTACATAATCTTCCGTTTCATAACCACTACCATAGTTTTGGCAGGCATTAGCTGCACCATAAGCCGGTGGGTAATACATGCGCACACGCAAGCCGGTTAAGCCGGTATCCGAAGTGTATGGGATGATTAAGGTTTGTGATAATGTAAGCGATGATCCGGAAGTGCCACTGAATGGGAAATACTCTGTGGATTCATACAATCCGTTTCTGTTCAAGTCCACCCAAGCATCTGCACCATAACCACTATAAGCCAGTGTTGTATTGAAGGTGTATGGTACCCCTTGGGTCAGCGTACCGGTTTGTGAAGGTACATTCGGCAAGTACTGGGTGTAATAACCAGGACCCGTTGTAGTGGATGAGTTGTTTAACGTAGTAGTTGTAATACCCACATTCGTAATGTAGTTTCCGCAACAAGAGTGTAAGGTTACCCCGGTTAATGGAGAGCAATAACACTTGTAGAAAGAATCTAAGGTTACGGTAAATACATTGGACGTATCCATTAAGAAACTGTTAGTACAAGTTACTACCAAACGATAATCTGTAGCGGCAGTGATACCGGCAGTTAGCGTATGCGTGGTATTGGTAGCGTTGGTAATAGGAGACCATACACCCATACCGGCAGGAGATTCTTCCCATTGGTAGGTAATACCGGAAGCAACGGTGCTGGCAGTGTCATTCAAATTAAAGGACACACCCGAACAAATCATTGACGGACCATATGCCACCCCTGCATTAGGAGTACCGGTACAGCCCACAGGCATGATGATGTTTACCAAGTAGTCTTCGGTTTCACCCCAACTATAGGTACCACAAGGAGAAACGGTAGAGCTTTCTGATGCTACTATACGCATTACGGTATTACCCGTATCAGCAGTCAACGGAACAGTAAAATTACCACTTATCAAACGACCTCCCGGTATCACACCGGCAGCGTATGTAGAAGTGAACACATTTTCACCAGGATCTGTAAATAGCCCATTATGATTGTAATCAATATAGATACCGGCCACATTGCTGTAGGCAAAGCTACCACAGTAACCTACAATAAGGCTAAACGGCTGCAATTGTCCTAAGTACAAGTTGGTAGCGGGTAGTGTAGTGTAGTTGGAATACATGGCAGCAACGCTACCCGGACCAGGTGCTACGGTACTACATGTAGAGCTGTTATTCAACGTGCCGATGGTTACGTTATGAATGTCTTCATCGGCAACTGAAGTAGCCGTAGAAGCACAATAGCATTGCATAAACGAGTTTACGTTCACGGTGATAACATTAGAAGTATCCATTTGGCTACTGTTGGTACAAGTAACTATCAAACGATAATCCATAGCGGCAGTAATACCACCTGTAACCGTATAGCTAGCCATAGTAGCATTGGTTATTGGCGACCACAGCCCCAAACCGGTAGGTGTTTCTTCCCATTGGAAGGTGATACCGGAGCCAACAGTAAAGGCAGAATCATTCAACGTGAATGGAGCACTAGGACATGCGCCACCCGATGGACCATACGCTATCCCGGCAGTAGGAGTACCGGTACAGCCGGCTACTGAAAACTCATAAGCGCCGATATCCGGTGTAGTAGCATTTCTGGCAGCACCGGTGATATCGGTAGTGATTGCCGCCAATGGAGTACCCATATCGTTAAACGCTGCATTGCCCGGTGTGTAGTTGCCGGATAATGGTGCTACAAACATCGGATCCATGCTCACCCCGTTTTGGTCATAGGCATTGCTGTTTACAGCTTGCCAGTTGGCAAAGGTAGTTTGTGCTGTACCTGCATACCCAATACGGTTTGCTGTACCACCGGTAGAGCCCATATACAGGTTGTTGTAGTTAGAGGTCTTACCCGTATTACTACTAAAGTAGATACAATATTTAGTACCGGTACCTCCTTGGGTCACACTGAGGATGTTATTCTTAACATCTACATTGGTAGTACCGGTGCTATACAAACCATATATGGTACCGGCAGTAGCTGCTGTATTATCTATCGAAACCGTATTGTTATACACCTGTATATTGGTAGCACTCGGTAGATATATACCATAAGCACTGCTATTTCCATTAAAATTACTGATGAGGTTGTTGTACACACGGTTTTCGGTACCTACAGCAGCAGCCGTTGAATTTACATAGATATTATAAGAAGTACCTGCATAAGTTGGGTTGCCGCCAAATTGGTTTCTTACTCTATTACGCTCAATAGTCATATCGGTACAGCCGGTACCGGCATATATACCGTAAAACGAAGACAATGATGTTCTGGTAGGGCGCTCTACTATATTCTGAGATACTAAAGCACCGGTATTTTGGGTATAATAAATACCATAGAAATAGAAATCTTTCACGATACAGTTAATCATATCGTTGTTTTGGTTGCCGGCTACGGCATCGCCATAAATCGACGTAGCATAGTACCCTCCGGAGATGGTAGAGTTGCTGAAGACGTTGTTGCTACCATTGGCACCGGCTGTTGTAGCCGATATGGGCGAGCCACTCATGATCACACCACCGGTTAAGGAAGAAGTGGATGCTATTTTGGCACTCATGGTACAACTGTCAAAGGTATTCCAGTCGGCACCGTTAGATAAATGTACCGCAAAACCATAGGTCAGTCCATTCGCCTTTATGTTTAGGTTTTTAAAGGTGATGTAGTCCGCACCGTCCAAACGCAAGGTAGCATAGTTGGTACCGCCGGCAGCATTACTATCTACCAATGTAGCCCCATTACCATTAAAGGTTACGGTATTGGTAGAGGTAGCATTGATGGTGGCAGGTAAGGTAATTTTTTCGTTGTACGTACCCGCAGATACATTAAACACTACCGGACCGGCAATACCGCATTGCATGGCAGCTACAGCATCTGTAAAGGTTTGGTAGTTGGTACCACCGGTAGGCAAAGCACTATTGATGGTATAAGTACCTCCCGGGAAAAGAGGTGCTACCGTTACCGTATCTTCAGTAGAAGTATCGGCAAGGCTGCTGTTGGTACAAGTGAGTATAGCCCGATAGTAGGTAGTGGCACTAGCACCACTCAACACGGTGTAGTTTTTAGTAGTAGCACCTGTAATGTCACTCCAGATACCGCCACCCAGGCTTTCTTGCCATTGCACCGTAAGGCCGCTGGCAGCTGTAGAACCCGAAAGCGATAGTGGGAACGCCGTGTTAGGGCATTGCATCAGCGCAGGAGCTACGGCAGTACCCGCATTGGGCGTACCGCTACAAGCTACGGCAGGGGTCATTTCAAACTGAATTTGTGCAAGGGTGTTTTGGGAAACGTTGGCAGTAGGCAAACTGGGCGTACTGAACGGATCTGTGGGGTCGCTGTAGAAGAGGATACCACGTGTGCCCGATACCGGCGCAGTAGCTGAATAAGAAAGCCAGTTTTGCGTACAGTAATATCCGGGTGAGTTTTCATACGTACCCACCACCAAGTTGCTGGTACCATCCCAATAAAAAGGAGTAGGTAAGGTAAACTCTAACCAAGTGTTGGCAACAGGGGTAGCAATAGTACCGCTGAATACCTGTGTCAAACCGGTAATCCATGAGGAGGTAGTAGCAAACCCGTCAGCAGTGGTATTGCCTAAGAAAAGCTGCCAGTTTTGCCAGTTTGTTGACGGTTGTATGGTTGCACCGGGATTGAACCGTATCTTACTGATGTAAGAAGGTCCGCTGGCTCCTCCTGCAGTCAACTCGGAGGCCCAATACACTTGCTGGCTGTAGTTATACACGTAGCAAGTGTAGAGAGGGAAAAAGGAATTTGTGCTCGTTCCCGACCCGATTTGCACGGTCGATTGGGCACTACTCTTATTCCCCACTATAGTAAGCGCCAGTAATAGCAAGGCACTTCCTATGTTTCGTAAAAGTTTTGTTGTCATGATTAGTTTATTATACGTTAGCCTACTCTAGTTGGGATTTTCGGCATACTCCCCAGGGGGCAAGATCATTTAGTTTAGCGTGCGTCATAACATGGTTCAAGTTCAGTCGGATAAAATCAACATCATTAAAGGGAGCAGTACACCATTTCTTTTAAAGGAATGGCTTCAATATTCAATTTATAAAAGATAAGCAATAAAGATAAAATAAATGTACCCAAAACAACAAGAACAGAGCCCTGTTTTTTTTAAAAAAAAGCCGCCGAAATTTTTCGGCGGCTTTTGCATGGGTATTCAAAGCAGGTATGTTGTACCGGCTTGTTTATTGTTTGGTGATGCGGATGGTTTGCTGGTGGCGGTTGTCCACATATTTCAGCAAGTAGATTCCGTTAGCCACACCACTCATAGAGAGGGTGGTAGCAACACTGTTCATGTCGATACGGCGAATCACCTTGCCGGCAATATCCGTCAGCAACAAGTGTGCATCCTGTCCTTGTGCACCGCTTACTTTTACTTGCAGTACATCGGTTACAGGGTTCGGATAAGCTTCTACCATGATGGCATTGCCACTGCTTACAAACGCTTTCACCACATCGCTATAGCTGTAGTTGCCATTGGCGTTGTAAATTTTCAAACGGTAGTAGTTGATGCCGTTTAATGGGGCTTCATCCCAATAGCTGTAGTTGCCCGCTTTGCCTTTGGCTGTTTGACGACCCACCGCTGCAAATACTTTGGCATCGGCACTGCGCTCTATTTCATAATAAGCCGTATGGCTTTCATCAGCGCTGGTCCAATCTACTCGATTGCGACTGCCATAGTTGGCAGCAGCTATAGAGGCTAGCTTGATATCCAATGGTGAAGAACCACTGTGGATGAAGAAGCCGGAGAAGCCACTCACAGGGAAGGTCATTTTCCAATACGTAGTGCCCACCGGAGTAACGGTGATAGCACTGTTCGGAATGAGCTCTACGTTGGCATTGCTGTACAATCCGAATGGACCTTGTGTGCCGGCAGTGGCATCACCATGGTATTGTGTGATGACAATATGTGAGATGCCGGTAGCATCGCTCGGACCGGTGGGTAACAAGGGTAAGCTAAGGCTGTTGCTGGTTACATAGCTGTTGTAAGCGGTAAACTCAGATTGCAACGCATACAAGGTTACGGTAGCAGGACCATTGGTTGTCGGGTCGATATCGTAGGCACGTGGTACGAATGGTAAACCTCCAAAGGTTTGTACCGTAGGCGGTGTAGCTACTACTGCAGCTGTAGCCCCCATATTGGTAGTACCGGAGTTAATTACCGCTACCGTATCATTACAAGTAGTGTAGCTCACAGTAGTATTGTTTGCTTGTAGGTTGCCCACCACGGTTCCACCTGTAGATAAGTTGCCAGTACCGGATGGATTGATAGTCGCATCTACTTGGGTACGGGTGCCTTCACAACCGGTTACATAGGTCATAGCAACGGTGCCCACAGAGCCAGTCACTTCTTGCCAAAGATCCATCGGTGCTGTGGTATTTAATGAATATTGCATTCCCATGCGAGTTAAGGTCACAGGAAGCCCGGCTATAGTGCTGGTATAAGTGCCCGCAGGAGTACCATAGGAACAAGCACCTCCGGTTTGTGCCATAATACCGATTACTTCACCCGCGCTGATAGGAATATTTACTGCAATAGGCCCTACCGCCGGGTTGTTTTGTGTTAAGTAAAGGGTAGTAAACGCATTCGTAACAGTAGAGTATGAAGGAGGTGGTACATTACCTGTAAACTTCACTACGGCTATGCTTTGGTTGCCCAGTGTAGTAGCCTGTGAGGTAAGTGATGTAATGGTAAAGTTTGCCGGAGCTGTAAACCAAAAACCTCTCACATTGCCGGAGTAATTAGAGCCATAAGTAGGCATAGGAGCCGTAACCGGTTGCCCACCGCCTGTGCTAGCCGCCGCATAATAGGAAGTAGTAGTACTGATAGACGGTGTAATAAATACATTACCGGTTGACAAGATAGCACCACCGGTTGGAGCAGCATACCAGTTTACTTGTTGTCCGGGTGCAGCTTTAGCAAACAAAGCCACTTCGCCGGTACCACAACGAGCACCGGGTATCGTACTCAACAATTGAGGATTGATAACCGTTACTGTATTTACATTAGAGTAAATGGTTCCACCACCGGGATTCGTACAGGTTACACGAGCACGGAAATCCATAGAAGCGTTTAATCCTAGTACCGTAAAGGTATCGGTAGTAGCTCCCGGAATATCGGTGAAGGTATTGGCACCCGCAGGAGACCATTGCCAGTTGAGCCCAATGCCTAATATCACCGGATAGTTAACCAAGCTTAGCTTCACATCTCCCATCACACAAAGGGTATCATTATTCACAGAAGCGGTACCTGCAGTAGAGGGTGTGCCGGAGCAAGGGATATTGGGAGCAATGTAAATCACATAGTCTTCCGTTTCATAACCGGTAGCCGCATTCAAACAAGCATCTATAGACGTATAAGTTGTCGTATTTGATGAGGCTCTGATGCGCATGCCCGTATATCCGGTATAGGAAGTAATAGGAATGTTGATAGTACCTACCCCACCTGTAATGGCAATGTCTTCACCCATATCAAAGGTGCCATTATGGTCGTAATCAATCCATGCAATGGCATCATATGAGGTAGAAGAAAGAGCCGTAGTAAGGGTATAGTTTACCATTTGTGTCAGGGTATCGGATGTAGTGGCTGTAATCGGATAGTTTCTGGTATATCCACCCGGACCCACAGCACTGGTTGGGTTATTCAGCGATGTACCGGCTATCGATACATTGGTGATATAGTTTGCCGAGTTGGTGTGCAAGGTTTGTCCGGTAAATGGTGAACAGTAACAAGCAACCATAGCTTGTTGCGACACATTCACCACATTGGAATAAACCGCCGTACCAAAATTACAACTCACTGCCGCGCGATAGCTCACAGAGGAGATAAGTGCCGTAGTATAGGTAGCGGTAGTAGCTCCTATAATGGGGTTCCAAATATTAGCACCATACGATTCTTCCCATTGGATACCGATACCGGATGCTATAGGGAATCCTGTCAAAGTTAGTTTAACCGGACCGCCGATACAGGTGGAGTCCACACTGGCGGTAGCCGTACCCGCACTAGAAGGGGTGCCTACACATGGAGGAACCGCAAATTCATAAGCGCCGATATCCGGCGTGGTAGCATTTCTGGCAGCACCATTGATATCATTGGTAACAGCAGCTAGTGGCGTACCTAAATTATCCATCATGGCATTGATAGGTGTGTGGTCGCCGGTGGCAGGTGACAAAAACATCGGATCCATGCTCACCCCTTGTTGGTCATAGGCATTGCTGTTTACAGCTTGCCAGTTGGCAAAGGTAGTTTGCGCTCCAGCTGCATACCCAATACGGTTTGCTGTACCACCGGTAGAGCCCATATACAGGTTGTTGTAGTTAGAGGTCTTACCTGTTGTAGTGCTAAAGTAGATACAGTATTTAGTACCGGTACCCCCTTGGGTAATACTGAGGATATTGTTCTTCACATCTACATTGGTAGTACCGGTGCTATACAAGCCATATATTGTACCCGTAGCAGTAGCGGCTGTATTATCTATCGAAACCGTATTGTTGTACACCTGTACATTGGTAGCGCTCGGCATATATATACCATAAGCACCGCTATTTCCGTTAAAGTTACTGATGAGGTTGTTGTACACACGGTTTTCGGTA
>JAKQGX010000005.1 GCA_029573235.1 Bacteroidota bacterium | reverse complement strand
CACCGGCAGGGTAGATTTAGTAGGGGATAAACTTGTAGTGTACTATACCGGGGTGCATACCGATGTACACCGACAACTACGTACGGGTATGAGCCGCGTAGTAATGGAGCGCATGATTTTTGGGGAAAGTTTTAAAGAGATGGTGAAGAACGCCGTGTCCTTAGACTTGCCTACTTGGGTAACTGCCGGCTACATTGCTTACCTCGTAGATGGCTGGGATACAGATAGCGACACGAAGTGGAAAAATTTTTTACAAGCGCACCCCAATAAAGGATTTAATACCCTTAGTGATATAGAACCGGAGCTTGCCGGAAAAGCATTTTGGAAATTCATTGCGGCTAACTATGGCGAGCACTCCGTCAAAAATCTACTGTATTCTATGCAGCTCAATAGCAAGCTCAATAAGACGCTGCAATTAACGGTAGCCATGAATGCCCAAAAAACCTTTGACTCTATCATGCATTTTTACCAAGGTGTATATGCTGCTGATGCTTTGCGATTAGAACAACCGGATAGTACAAAGGCTATCTTGGAAATAAAAGTGCCCAACGATAAAACAGTACTACGAAACATACGAGTATCACCACGGGGCAATGATATAGCCTATGTGACTTGGTTGAACGGCGAGTACAAAGTAGTGATACAACATACCAAAGGTGAGCAAACGAAAACCGCCATTATTGCCGGGGGAATCAAAGACTATAATGAACCACCCGATCCCAACTATCCGATACTGGCATGGAATAATACCGGTTATAAATTGGCAGTCATCTACAAATCCAAAAACAAAACACGACTTCGTATTTATGATGGATTGAAGTCGAAACTGCAAGACTACATCATACCTGCCAACCGATTTGACAGAGTGTTGGGTGCTACGTTTATGGAAGATGATTTGAGAATTATTTTATCTGCCATCAAGAAAAGCCAAACCGATTTATATGAGTTTCGATTGAAAGGTTCTAAACTAACAGCAATTACCAATGATGCTTGGGATGATATACAACCTACCTATGTGAGTGGAGGTGCTCGTAAAGGCATCGTTTTTCTTTCCAACCGTCCGATGCCCAGCTTGAGAACGCCCGCGAAAGTAAATGAGTTGCCCAATGGGCCTATGAACGCATACTTTTATGATACGAAAACAAAAAGTCCGGCGCTATTACAACTTTCGCAAGTAACAACCGGAACTATATCGCAGCCCATACCCTATGGTCCCGACAACTTTGCTTTTTTGTATGATACCAGTGGAGTGAACAATAAGTATGTAGTGTTGTTTGGCAGAACTATCGACAACAAAGACTCTGCGTATGCCGTACCTGTTACCAATTACGCTAATAGCATATTGTACCATCAGTATAACCCGGCAAGCAGGCAAGTAGCTGAGGTTTTGCAGCGAGGAAGAAACTATCAGATATATTTTTTGCCGCTTAGCCTTCCCGAAACAACAGCACCCATCAAAGCATTACAAAGGACAACCCTTTCCGGCAATCAGCAAACGGAGCATGAAGTGAAATTACTAACGCCTACATTCAACTCAAACGCAAATACGACTCAAATAATTTCTTCATCCAAACCAACAACCGACTTCAACTTACAATCCGGCAGCACGTTTCAATCAGAATTTTCTGAACCCGACAATGAGCCGATGGATGATACTACATCAATTGCTATAGTAGAAGACACTAAGGAAGTAGCTGCACCGGAAACAACTGTTGCACTACCGGAGGAAGACTCTATCTATGTAGATAGTGCGTACGTAAAAATGCGGGCACAGCCGTATCGGTATTCCTTCAAGCCGGATTATTTTAGTTTCCGACTAGACAATTCTATACTCTTTACCAAATACCAACCCATCGATCAAGGATTCGCGATGCCCCCGTTGGGCGCAATGCTGACCATAAGCCTGAATGATGCATTTGAAAATCTTCGATTGACCGGCGGCATTCGTCTGCCCATCAACCTCACCGGTATGAACTATTTCTTGCAGTTTGAAAATGTAACCCGTAGAGTAGATTGGAATGTATTGCTACTACGCACGGAAAACTTTCAGAAAATTGCCGTTGGTTATACGGATACCAACAACAATATCATTTATGTTAATCCGGATCAGGTACAAAAGACCATCACCAATTTGATACAAGGCAGTGCCAGCTATCCGCTAGACCGCGTACGCAGCATACGGCTGCACGCAGGCATACGGCAAGATGTAGTGAACTACAAAGCACAAGATTTTTTTGCACTCACCTTTGCCAATCCTACTAAAAAATATTGGACACTCAGCCGAGCAGAATATGTATATGACAACACGATATCGCCGGCTATCAACATTTTTCAAGGCACCCGATTGAAAGTGTATGGAGAATATTTTTATGAACTAAGCAAACCCAATGGCGGCTTGTACAACATTGGTTTGGATATTCGTCATTACAAGAAAATATTTCAACAAGCCATTTGGGCTACCCGCGCAGCATATGCACATTCTGGCGGAAACAAAAAGATAAACTATGTGATGGGCGGAGTGGACAATTGGTTGTTGGCAAAACAAGATGTGTTTGGACCTTCGCCAGATCAGAACTTCGGCTTTCAATCTTTGGCTACCAATATGAGAGGCTATAAACAAAATGCACGAAGTGGAAATACCTATGGTGTCATTAATACCGAACTGCGTGTACCCATTATGCCGTTGTTTATTAAACGACCTATCCAGAATGCCTTTTTAAAAAACCTGCAATTGGTGGGTTTTTTAGATGTGGGTAATGCATGGAATGGATGGCTGCCGGATGATGATAAAAAAGCAACGTATTCCTTTCCGCAATATCAAGTAGGAGGCAAGTACAATCCGGTTACGGTAACTATAACTCCTCCCCGTTCTGATTTTGCAGTGGGTTACGGTGCCGGCTTGCGCAGCGTATTGTTTGGTTACTTTATCAGAGCTGATTTTGGCTGGAGCATCGAAGGGAATCCCAAGCCGATAACATATATATCCTTGGGTACCGATTTTTAATATCTGAAAAGCGTCCTATTTACTATAAACGTAAATAAAAATAGTTGTCTAAAAACATTCTATCGCAAAAAAGGAAAGATATTAAGCAACAAAAACGGTAAGTCGAATTTCTTCTAGCGGGGTTGCTGTCACTTCCCAAACCCGTTTTTGGATGAGATGAATTTTAGAAACTCCCTTTTTTAGTCCAATAATTTCCACGCGTGTTTTAAGACTTCCACCTATTGAGGGTGTCGTGTTTGCCGTTGCTACGGGTGCAAAGAAGCGAATATCTGTTATGGTGGCATCATTGGCTGCTACTTGCCAAGTATAACCGGCACCGCTCATACTATCCAGAAGCAAAGCATGGATGTCGCCTACAGCTATATGTATGGTACTGCTCATAGCGCTAGTGTAAAGTTATTAATCTATCCAAATTTTATAGGTTGAAAAATTTCCTCCTGTACATCCTGTGCAGGAGGAAATCATAGGTATTACGGTACCTGTTTACCAAACGTATAGTTCATATATCTTACCGTCAGATTCGGTACGTACGTTAACGGTGCAATTTTTATCGCGTGCATGAGTGCCTAACATGAGTAACGCTAAAAATGCTTGTGCGTTGGAGTCTTTGATTTTCTTATAACCCAAGCCGCTTACGTTTAACCACGCATTGGTGTTTTGTGCTTTACCCCAAGTGTTGTTAATTTTCACACCATTGTTCCAAGCACCAAAGGCATCATCTTCTTCGGGTAATAGGGTGGGCTCGTTTGATTTTGCTGCCTTAGTGCTTACGCTTGCTTTGGCTTCTATGGGCGCGCTATTGGCGCTTTTTGTTTTTTTATTTGTTGTTGACATGATGGATAATTTTAAAAAGTTAAGAATAATTTAGTTGTATATTTCTTCAATCACACCATTGGAAAGATGGATATTAACCAGTGCATTCCTGCTTTTTGCTGAGATACATTGAGTCAATAAGTTTAGATGAATGTTATCATTTGCATTTGAAATCTTTCTCCATCCAAAGTCTTGAATGTATGCCCAGGCGTTATTAGCCGAATCATTCGACCATAGTCCGATAATTTTCTTATTTCCGGTCCATAGCGTTTCAATGAGACCTTCTATACCGTACATTTCAGCATCGATACCACATTGACCGTATCCAATTCTGAAATAACCGCCATCGCCCCATGAGGATCCCCAACTGTTTTTACAAATCCAGCATTGAGCAACGTCATCATAGCCTACTACACAGATACAGTGACCACCGGAGTAAGAAGCATTTGCTGTTTTACGATACACCCCAGAGCGATAGGCAAAGAAATCGCTGTAAACGGAATAGCAACCAATCAGTGCTCCTTTGGTACTGAGCCACTCTTTCATTTGGCTGGTATTGGTAAGTTTTTTATAGTCTGAAATCTTCAATGCCCTGTTGGCTGCGTCGCTACAAGTGCCGCAAGAGCGGTCTCCGGCGGTGTATGGGAAACAGGCCTCATCTACCACACCTTTCGATTTGTAAGCATCGAGTGCATTTTTGGGCCACCAACCGTTACCACAATTTCTTCCTTCGCTTTTAGCATGGCAATAGAACAATTGTGCTTCCGAAAAATCTACTGCCAGCGAAGGGGATCCTCTTTGAATACGATATGCAATTTCGGCTGTAGCTACAGTGCCAAATGCCACACAAGAGCCGCAACTGCTTTGGTCTTTTACGTTGGTCACATAGTTGCTGCCGCTTTTGTTGCGCCAGTCGAAGGAGGTTGGGTATCCATAGGCTTTTGCTTTCTTAATACCTTTTCCGGCTGCCGATACTTTAAATGCACTAAAAGCTTTGATGGATAGGGTTTCTCTTTCGTCCATAGAAGCTTCTTTGGGTCCAGGGGTAAAGCCTAAATACCGTTTCAATTCGGTATGGCTCATGGCTGTGAATTCATTGCTGGCTGCTTGCCAACTTAAGCCGCTTTCTTCTATCGAAGCTTGAATTGCGGCGACATTGATTTTTGTCATAGTCTTGCTTTTTTGTGGTTAATAAATAATTGTTTGCTATCAATGAAAGTTTTGTTGGTGTCAATTTGTATAAGGCAAAACTACTTTCCCGTAATGCCTTTATTGACCGTACTTATGCTGAATCATTCTATGTATAACTACGGTTCTTCGACCGTATAATTACCTATCACATAGATGATAATCCTACTAAGTTGGATGCCGATTACCTATGGATAAAGAGATTAATATTCGATTTGCAAAAGACGAATTATGGTAGAATGGCTGCTACTTGATAAGCTGTTAGAGGAGAGAAGGCACAAGGGATGTCGCTAATGTGATTCATTCAATTGTGGGTGCCAAACAATTGCATAATGGAAGTTTTTTTTGATACTCCAAGGTGGACATAAAAAAACTCCCGAACAAGATAATGTCGGGAGTTGAGGAATATAGAAGTAATTACTTTGAAGCAATTATTCGGCTTTTTTCTTAGCCGTTTTCTTAGCGGGCTTTTCAGCTGCCGAGGCACTGTCATCTGTTGCTTTTGCAGCTTTCTTTGCTGTGGTTTTTTTAGCCGGCTTTTCTTCACTGTCTTTATCTGCGGTTTCTTTTTTAGAAGCTTTCTTAGCCGTCGTTTTTTTCGATGTTTCTTCAACTATTTCGGCTACAGGCTTTTCTTCGTTATCCTCTGTTGCCGGTGTATTATAGATTTCAAATTGAAGAAGGTTGTTTGCTTTTAATATTTCAAACCACTTCAACATTTTTTTCATATCGCTTACATATACCCTGTCTTCATCCAAACTGGGGAATACTGTTTTGAAATAGGCTTTTATTTCTTCGTTCGTTCCTGTTTTGGGATGAGGCAAAGATTCATTGCTATCCTTCATTTGTTGCAATACTTCATGTAGGCGCACGTTATTTCCAGTTGTATAAATTTCGATACTCTCCAATGGTGTTACATTGTGCAGCCTTGCCGAAATAAATTTGGTGGACTGGTCAGCCAGGTTTCTTACAATTGCACCATCGCTTTTGGTAGAAAGTAATTGATACAAACCACCCAATCCTGTTACTGAAACGATTTCTCTGTATTCCATTATCTTGTTTTGTTGGAGCGCAAAAATAGCGTATTTGTTTTAATTAGGTACTTTGTTTTCCGCATTAGTCGGCTCTGAAATTCATGTGCTGAATTCGAATGGTATTAAATATCGCAAGGAGCGCCACTCCTACATCGGCAAACACGGCTTCCCACATAGTGGCCAATCCTCCGGCACCCAATAGCAGTACCAATCCTTTTACCCCGAAGGCAAAGAGGATATTCTGCCAAACCAACTTTTTTGTTTGCTTTCCGATTTGAATAGCAATAGGAATTTTTTGAAGATTATCGTCCTGTATTACAACGTCTGCAGTTTCAATAGCAGCATCACTACCCAAACCTCCCATGGCGATACCTACATCGCTCAATGCAATGACGGGGGCATCGTTGATGCCGTCTCCTACAAAGGCAATGGTTGGATGGTCTTGCTTGAGTTGTTGCACTTTAGTAACCTTATCATCAGGTAGCAAATCTCCATAAGCTGCTTGAAACCCAACGGTGCGAGCTACCTGTTCAACCACAGTAGAACGATCACCACTGAGCATTGTAGTCTTGATACCCATATGGTGTATGGTTTGTACGACTTTTGCCGCTTCCGGTTTTATTGGGTCGGCTATTGAGATATAACCTACATACAGTTTATCATAAGCAACCGCAACAAGGGTACAGTGTTGGGTGTTTTCGGGTATTGAATGGGATATTTGAAACCTATCCATCAGTTTGAAATTACCGACCAACAATTCTTTCCCTTGATATGTTGCTCGCAACCCATGTCCGGCTATTTCTTCTACATGGGTTAATTGCAATGTAGGATTTACTGCCCCTACATATTGATGAATAGCGGCGGCAATAGGGTGTGTGCTGTGGCTTTCCAATCTGTTTACCAACGATAATATTTCTGCCGATTCATAGCGAGGGTCTAACTGCACTTCTTGAACGGCGAATACACCTTGAGTAACGGTACCGGTTTTGTCCATCACTATATGCTGCACGGTAGCCAATAGGTCTAAATAGTTTCCTCCTTTTACTAAAATGCCTTTTTTGCTGGCAGCACCAATGCCACCAAAATAGCCTAATGGTATGGAGATAACCAAAGCACAGGGGCAAGAAATCACCAAGAATATCAAAGCCCGATACAGCCAATCTTGAAACCGATAGTGTGGAACTACAAAGTAGGGAAGGATGCAGATAGCCACTGATAACGCCACGATGATGGGTGTATAGATGCGGGCAAATTTTCGAATAAATAATTCGGTGGGTGCTTTCTGTGAAGCGGCTTGCTGCACGAGTGCCAGTATTTTGCTCAGCTTGCTGTCTTGATATGCTGTAGTCACTTTTACAAGGGCAACAGTGCTCCCATTTATCATTCCGGCCAATACTTCATCTCCCGTTGTTTTAGAAACCGGTAGGCTTTCACCAGTCAGCGCTGCCGTATTGAAGGATGCTGATGTGGAAAGCAGGATTCCGTCGAGCCCCAGTTTTTCTCCGGGTTTGATCTGAAGGATAGCACCGATAGGGGCATTCGCGGCCGGTACGGTGTGCGCTTGGTTGTCTTGCAATAGTGTTACGGTGTCGGGTCGTTGGTCCAGTAGTGATTTGATGTGTTGGGTCGATTTTTTTACAGCTATGGTTTGGAAGGCTTCGCCAATAGCATAAAACAACATCACCGTTACCGCCTCAGGATATTCGCCAATAGCAAAAGCACCGAGAGTAGCGATGGACATCAAAAAAAACTCAGAAAATAGTTCTCCTTTTTTGAATCCTTCAAGAGCTTCTTTGAGTACCGGAAACCCCACCGGAAAATACGCTATAAGATAAGTGCCCAAGCGCACATAGCCTACAAACCAAGATGGTTGCCATACATAATCACAAAGGATTCCAATGGCTAATAGTACCCCGGAAAGAAAAGCCGGAAAGAAGAGTTGTAGTGTCGATTCGTGTGCATGTGTATGGTCGTGTGAATGACCCTGTGCATGATGATGCTCGTGGTGTTGAGCCTCAGGCTGCGGGATGTTTTTCCCCACTAATTCGGTAGCACCGGCTTGGGTCAATATCTTTTCTTCCCGTAAGCAACAAAGTTGTGTACCTGCCGCATCATAAATGTGTTTATGTTCCATAAACAGTACCTCACATTATTTCTAACAAAGATATAGCGGTATGGATAAGCAATAGTATAAATAAGGATGTAGTAGTTATTTGATGATAGGTGCAATTGGGCGTTTAATATCAAGATGTGCTTCCTTCATATGAAAAAAGGAAATCGTTTTTACAAAATACAATTATGAAAAATGCCACTTGTGTAAAGTGGCATAGATGGAAATTGATTAATTGTCAAGTTAGTTTTGCACCATCAATGTAGTAACTACTACCTCTTGTCCTAATGTTGCGCGAACAAAATAAGTACCATAAGGCAGTTCTTGGGAGTTTACGGGTATTTGATGCGAGCCTGATTGTAAGTTTTCTGAAATTATTGTTTTAGTCAATTTCCCATCTACTGATAACAACTGTAGTTGTATTGGGGTAGGTTGGTGAAGATGGAAAGCAATGTAACTAAGGTCTTTTCCCGGATTGGGGTAAACGGTAAATTGATATTTTTTTGCTAATTGCTCTTGGGCTATACTGGTGGCTGTATTATTCCAATTGTATAGTGTTCCAGAGTTTCGAGCATTATCTATAACAAGTATATCCATAAGGTTGGTTAAGGATACCCAGCGATACTGGTCTATATCCCACGCACCTATGTTACTGTTGAAAAAATAGTCTAAAAACAGTACTACATTATTATATGTACCCATTGCTGTTTTCAAGGTTCCCCACCCTTCATATTTTATTTTGGAAGAATCGGAACTACCACTATTTATATCTGTCCAAGAATCTTGTTGTGTAGATGCAAAAGAAAATGGAAAGCGGTAAATCACTTGTGGATCTGAATAGATTTCATCGTCTGTGATGTCTGGATACTTGATTCCCATTGTCCAGAAGCTATCATTCGTATTTCTGCCATAGAGATAGACATCAAACGGAGATCCACTAAAATACAGCCGTGCATTCATGCAATAGTTCGCAGTGGGAAACTGCGCAGCATGGGGAGTGTTTGCAGGTGCTTTCATGAAAATTTGAAAGGTGTCTGAGTAAGCACTGGTTGGGATGTAGCTGAAATCCCAATTTTGGAAATTGGAAGTAGAAAATGCAGATAATGGATGGTCAAAATTAATAGCCAATGTAGAGTCGCCAATAGGTAAGGGTACTGTGTTCACGTTGGTTTGCGCTAATGCACATAAAGGCAGTGCTGTTAATAGCAATAGTATCTTTTTCATTTGTAAAATAGTTGGTTTAAATAGTTAATCGATAAAGGTAAAACAATTTAATTTAATATGTCGTCTAGCAGTTGATTCACATGCAGTTTATGTTGGGTTTTGTCGTTCTATTCTGTTGTACTTTTGATAAACAGATTACAACCATCTTCCTCAAATGTTATTTGTGAAAAAACGACTCCTTTGTTTATTGCTCTTCTTTCCGTTTTATGGCATGTCCCAAACGATTCCATCTTATAGCATGGATACGCTTTTGTCGCGTATTCATAGCAGTGCTGACACGGTATATGTAGTAAACCTGTGGGCTACTTGGTGTGGCCCCTGTATTCGAGAATTGCCAGAGTTTGACAAGCTTTATGAAGACAATATAAAGAAGCCTGTGAAAATTCTCATGGTGAGCTTAGACTACAAAGCAGACATGAACTATAAGGTACCCAACTATATTCAACGAAGGAAAATGCAACAAGAAGTAGTATGGCTCAACGAAACCAACCCTGCTTCATTTATGCCTCGGTTGGATAAAAATTGGAGAGGAGCAATACCGGCTACACTTATTTTGTATGGCAAAAAAAACTACCGACAATTTATTCAAGGCAGCATCCGATCGGAGGAAATACAAACATTGATTGACAAACAACTGGAATGATAGTTTAGCATAGTACTTTTACAGTGTGCCGACAACTTCCGTCAACCGATTGCTAAATAAGCTCATTGAAGATGAGTCATTGGAACCCAAGCTGGGTTGGGGGTTGCGTATGGCCATCACCGCCATGGTGCCCGTTATTTGGGGCATTAGTACCCAACAAGTATTAGCCGCCAGTTGGATTACCTTAACGGCTGAATGTATCTGTTGGGTAGAGCTGAAAGGAGCTTTCACACAACGCTTGTGGATATTAGTAACGGGCATGGTATTGGCACTTCTTTTTGCTTGGTTGGGAGCCATTACGGCGCCCTATATGTGGGTAAGTATCATTGCCATTTTCTTTGTTTGCTTTTTAGCAGGCTTATTTAAAAACCTGGGTGAGCGCGGTGCCGGCTTGGCCATTTGTGTATATATCATGTACATCGTCAGCAATGCCCACCCGGAAGCTACCGGTGATGCGCTGCGCGAGCGCATGGGGCTGGTAGCCATCGGCGGTTTATGGGCCTTAGTAGTAGGGGTGGCCAGTTCCATTTTTATGCCTGTGCGCCAGCCTTATCGCAGGAGCATTGCATTGATATGGAAAGCCAACGCCTCCTTATTGGAAGCAGTTGCCAAAGGGTGGAACGGGAAAGGCGTTCGAAACGGTCTTCGAACTATTTATGAAAAAGAAAAACAAGTACGTGCCGCTATTGACAGTTCGTTACAATTGTATCAAAATCGATACTTTCAAACCCGTAATGTACCCCTCACTGAACAAGAGTTGGCGAAACTGCGCAAGCAAACAGCATTGGTGGGCATTCACATCGTTGCCATTGGAGATGAGTTGTCCGGTATGAAACAACAAGAAGTTTCTAAAAGCACACAACTAAAAATATATGAAGCCCTTTTTGAATTGAAAAGCGTGGTCAACCATTTGGCAACCTATACGATTTCATTAAAACAAGAATCGCTGTTCATAGTACTGGCAGCTATTGATAAAGCCAATCTTCAGGTTGCTGCATTGGAGGAAACCCTTGCCACCCAAAGCCCTCACCAATCACAATTGGAACGCATCGTACAACTCTACAAACGTTCCATACGCATCATCGAAAGTGGGCTGGCACATTTAGAAAAAGCAGGGAAAGATAAGCCGGTATATAGCTCGTATTCGTTCCTAAAAACATTGTATTTATTGCAGCCTCGAAAATGGTTTTATAATACCCAATTGCTGTTCAACTTTAATACCCATACCATACGATACATATTACGCAGCTCGCTGGCAGCGGCAATAGCGGTGTTTATTTACAAATGGCTGCAGGTAGATAGGGGTTATTGGTTTGCCTTTACCGTAGTGTTGGTGATGCAGCCTTATTTCGGAGCCACGCTCAAAAAAGCCTTTGATAGAATTATGGGAACGCTGGCAGGAGGCATTGTGGGTGGGCTTCTAATTCACATGAGTGATGTGCCGTATCTGAGAGAGTGTATGTTGTTCGTTTCATTTGTAAGCATGGTTTACTACATACGAACCAACTATGCCGTTGCTGCCTTCTTTATCACCCTGAGTTTGGTATTGCTGTTTGATGTAGAGCATGCCGCCAATAACGAAGTCATCTTTATGCGTGCCTTGAGTACTATTGGTGGTGCGTGTTTGAGTATCTTGGCAGGCTTTGCTTTACTGCCCGATTGGGATAGCAAATGGTTACCCAAACATATTGCCCAAGCGATAACAGCGAATTACAACTATTTTATGGCAGGCTTTTTTTCGGAAGGAAAACCGGATTGGACCAAAATGAAAAGACTGGCAGAAACCGCTAACAGCAACGCCTTTGACTCCTTCAATAGATACCTGTCGGAGCCTACGCTTCATAAAAGACCCGTCATCAGTCTGTACCATATCATTCTTAACAACGTACACATTACCCGTGAGCTGAATAATATTCATGTAGATGATGAAGTGATGTTGTTGAATGATGAAATGCCGTCTGATGAAAACTCGGAAGAGCTATTACAGCTTTGCCTGCAACGTTTTCATGACGTAATGGAATTGACCCCCTATTTAGATGAAAAATCGAAACCATCCTCATTGCCTGTTGTTAACGTTAGCCATCCGGCATACACCACACAACAACTCTTTTATTTGGAACGAATGCAAAACGAAATAATAGCTCTGTACCAGAATTTGCAACAGCTCATTGCCCACAACGATACTGCTACAGAAGAAGGAATTTCGCTGTCGTAAGAAGAGGTGCAGCAGATAGATTGCATACCTTTGCTTGCTATGATGAAAGGAAAATACCAACACCTTTTTTTTGATTTAGACCATACGCTATGGGATTTTGACAAAAACTCAGAAAACACCCTACGGATTTTATTTGATGAATTTAGCCTGTCCGGAAAAGGCAGCATCGAAGACTTTTCACCGTTTCATGAAGTGTATGTCCATCATAATAATCGCATGTGGGAGCGTTTCAGAAAAGGGCTTATGAAGCGGGAAGAACTGCGGTGGAAAAGGATGTGGCATACGCTTTTGGACTTTAAAGTGGGAGATACGGCGCTGGCACATCAGCTCAGCGAACGCTATTTGCAACTATTGCCATTGCAAACTTGCTTGATGCCCTATGCTAAAGAACTGTTGCAGCATTGTGTAGGAAATTATCACCTGCATCTTATCACCAATGGCTTTGAAACAACACAATGGCAAAAGCTACAACACTCCGGTTTGGATGGATATTTTGAAAATGTAATCACCTCAGAAAAGAGTAACAGTTTAAAACCGCATAAAGATATTTTCGATTATGCCCTATTGACAACCGGTGCTACCAGCAGCCATAGCTTGATGATTGGCGATGCTTTAGATATAGATGTGGCTGGTGCTAAGAATGCCGGCTGGGACCAAGTGTATTACAACCCCCTACAAGTATCACACAACGAGCAACCAACCTACGAAGTGACTTGTCTGAAAGAACTTATGGAGTTTTTATAATAAATATATATTTCCAAAACTTGATGATATGAACCAGATCAAATTGTTTTCATTTTGTTATCAAATATTGACAACGCTTTGCTGCGCCTGCCTCTTGACTGGTGCTGTACTAGCTCGAGAAGGCTACCCGCAACCGACCCCAAAAGAAAAAGCATCCCTTAAAGAAGGTAGCTATAAACGTTATGAAGGCACTATTGCAAAACTACCGGTGGTAGTGCTGTTGCAAGAAAATGAAGGCGTCGTTGAAGGAAGTTATTATTATGAAAAAACAGGTAATTCCATCGCTATCAATGGCTCACCCATCAACGGTACCGATAGTGTAGTGTTGTATGAATATGACCGTAGTTACTTTGTTCAAGGAACGGAAGCACCACCGATTTGGAACGTTATTATGAACGGCAAAGAAATCAAAGGACGATGGACGGACCCCAACAAAAATAAATCGTATGAAATTGCATTAACGGAGTCCTATCCCGAAGGGGTACAGCTGTTTCGCATGGTTAACTATTATGATAGTGTGATAGCATTCCCCGAAAAAGGAGCCGAATCACCCAAGGCCAGAACATCATACACCTTACCCTTATTGATTTCCAAGAATACATCCTCAGAAGCATGGTTTACAGCACAGCTCAAACAGCTATTGGATATCCGCGATAGCCAACTTTCTGTTGGGGTGAAAAATAAGATGGATAGTTTTTTGAAAAGTTATCAAGATGAATTGGGCACTCAGGACAGTACGATGAATGAAGAAATGCTATCCCCCTCTTGGAACTATGAGGAGTCGGTTGAATTTTCTATTGCCTATAATGCACATCAAATGATTACCCTGTCGCAATATTACTATGATTATATGGGAGGAGCACATGGAAATTACAGTACATTTTTTACCAATTTGGATCTACAACTTCAAAAAATATGGAAGCTCTCTGACGTCCTTCATACTGATAGCACTACCTTACAAAGACTATTAGAAACAGCTTTCCGAAAAGAATATCGCATACCGGCACCTAAACCGCTGACAGAACTATTGTTTGACTCTACATTAGCTACCACCGATAATTTTTATATCTGCGAAAAGGGTTTGAAATTTCTGTACAACCCTTATGAGATAGCCTCCTACGCTGATGGACAAATAACCCTTTTCATACCATATACCCAACTGAAAAACTATTTAACTGAAGCCTTCAAGAAAAGGATGGGTTTGCAGTAAATCCTATCTTTGCGGCAACTAATACATAACTAATATGGACGATGGTCATGAGCAGTATGCCTATCCGATAGGCAGATTTCAACCCATGGAACGGTACGAACCGGAAATGCAAACAGAATGGATAACCGCTATAGAAGCACTTCCGGCTTGGCTAGATGCCGTCATCGAAAACCTTGATTCCCACCAATTAGACACACCTTATCGCTCTGGTGGATGGACGATAAACCAAGTAATACACCATATAGCCGATAGCCACATGAATGCTTATGTACGGCTGAAACTTACCCTCACAGAAGACCACCCGGTAGTAAAACCATACGATGAAAAACTTTGGGCCGAACTGCCTGATGTAAACAACGTGCCGGTGAATGTTTCTATCACTTTGTTGCATGCCCTTCACCGCCGTTGGGTTAGCACCCTTCGGAATATGAATGAAGAAGATTGGGAGCGAAGCTACTTCCACCCCGAGCACGAACGATACGTACCTCTTTGGGAGATGACCGACCTTTACGCCTGGCACGGTCGCCACCACATGGAGCAAATAAGAACCTTGCGACAACGCATGGGTTGGTAAGCTTTATTGAACTTCCCATTATTGTAATATCGTTTGATGCCTATCTGGATGTGTGTTGTATAGATGATACCAACAACTTTAAAACGACAGAATGAAAGAACACTTTAAATATAAATATGACGAACTCTTCAACTCTTTGTTGACAGCATTACACAAACTTGGAGGTTCTGGTTCTGTAGAGGAATTGGAAGAACAAGTCGCAATTATTTTAAATCTGACTGATGAACAAGTAAATGAAATTCATAGAGGTAACACTTCTAAACTGACATACAGACTTGCTTGGGCAAGGAATTATTTAAAAAGGTTCGGACTATTAGAAAATTCCTCTCGTGGTGTTTGGGCATTGACGGAAGAAGGTTTAAAAACAAAATCGGTAGACAAAGAAGCAGTAAAAAGAAAAGTTGTAGCAGACGACAGAAAGGAAAGACTTTCGAAGAATAATAAACCAAAGACAGAAGACCACACAGATGAGGAGGACGAGAGTGAGGAAATACAAAAATTCACTTGGCAAGAGGAGATAATTGAAGAATTGCAAAGTGTTGCACCAAGTGCATTTGAAAGACTATGTCAAAGACTTTTAAGAGAACTCGGTTTTCAAAACGTTGAAGTAACCGGACAGACAAATGACGGAGGAATTGACGGCAAAGGAATGTTACGACTAGGTGGTGTTCTTTCATTCCACGTAATATTTCAAGCAAAAAGATACAAAGGAAGTGTTTCTCCTTCGGTTGTTCGAGACTTTAGAGGTGCTATGGTTGGCAGAGCAGACAAAGGACTAATCATTACAACGGGAACGTTTACCAGAGAAGCTAAAAAAGAAGCACAAAGGGACGGAGCACCTCCTATTGACTTAATGGACGGCAACGACTTAGCTGAAAAACTAAAAGAGTTAAGACTTGGAATTGACATTGAACTCGTAGAGAAAGTAAATATTAAAAAGGAATGGTTCAAGACATTGTAGACAGAAAAGCTGGTGGTAACATCGGGTTTTGCGTCAGGCGGGGTGACGTGCAAACTTGGAGCTTTGTGCTTCTATTCAAGTTCAGTGCTGGTTGACAGTTTTGTGTTCCGAAACCCGCACGAACGTAAAGCTCGAAAACGATATGGCAAGCCTATTTTGCAGCGATATGCATAAAAAGGATATCTGAAAAAATGAATAGTTCTGTAATATTGTAATTCACACATTGCAGCCGTATGGCCAAAACAAAGACGACACAAAAACCTACTCCACCGACCCCTACAGAACCACCCATTGACTACAAGCGCCAATGGAGGCTTGGTTTCGGAATGCTTTTCTTAATAGCAGGTGCGTATATCACCTTGGCGATTATCAGCTACTTTTTCACCTGGCAAGCCGATCAAGATAAGGTATTGGGAAGCACCCTTAGTGAAGCCACAAAGCATAATTACGACAACTGGTGTGGCGGATTGGGAGCCTACCTCTCACATAGCTTAGTATTTCGCGGGGTGGGCGTCATATCAATACTCATTGGTGTTTGGTTGGGAGGCATCGGATTGAATTTACTATATGGAAAAAAAGTACTTCCCATCATGCGCTACCTCCGTTGGTTTTCTATTTTGGTACTGATGGTAGCACCCTCATTGGCCTACTTGATGCCGGATGCTACCTTCCCATTTGGTGGGGCACTCGGCGACCAAGCCATCGTTTATCTCAACCAAGTGATTGGTAAAGCCGGTACTGGAATGGCATTGGTGGGGCTTATCTTATTTTTCCTTTTTGGCACTTTTGCGCTAGATATCTCTCCGATGCTGCGAAAAGCAAGACTGAAAGCACAAGCCATGAAAGATTCGCTGGCAGCTATTAAAAACAACAAAGAAACCGAAACCGAACCAACCGATACAGCATCACCGGAAGCAGCTCCAGAAGCAGCGGTTCAGCCCATAGATATTCAAGATGAGGAAGCCAGCAACGACGCTTTTGACATTACATTAACCGAAAAAAAAACGACAGAAGACCCTAAGAAAAAAGATCCAACTTCTATACTGTCGATAGAAGAAGAGGATGAGGTTATCGTGGAAGAAGAAGTAATAACTCCATCCATCATTCCTCTGGATATCGCTACGCCACCCGTCAACACTACCGATACCACCGAATTATCGTTTGAGGTTTTTCAACAACAAGAAGAAGAACCAGCCATCAAACATGGGGCACATATCAGCATCGAAAACAACGAACCCTATGCTCCCGAGTTAGACCTTCCCAATTTTAAATTCCCTACCCTCGACCTACTGGAAGACCGTAGCGAAACCATTACATTGGATAAAGAAGAACTGGAAAAAAATAAAAATCAAATTATCAGTACCCTTCGCAGCTTCGGTATAGAAATTCAACGCATTAGTGCTACCGTAGGCCCTACAGTAACCTTATACGAGATTGTTCCGGCAGAAGGGGTGCGCATTTCCAAGATTAGAAACTTAGAAGACGACATCGCACTCAACCTGGCGGCACTGGGTATTCGTATTATTGCACCCATTCCGGGTAAGGGCACCATTGGTATTGAAGTACCCAATGCCAATAAGCAAATCGTATCGATGCGGGCATTGCTTTCCAGCGAAAAATTTGTGAATGCAAAGATGAGTTTGCCCATTGCTATTGGAAAAAAAATAGACAACGAAAACTACATCATCGACCTTGCAACCATGCCACACTTGTTGATGGCTGGCGCAACGGGACAAGGGAAATCGGTTGGTATCAATGCTGTGCTGGTATCGCTGCTGTATAAAAAGCATCCATCGCAGTTGAAGTTTGTCATGGTAGACCCGAAAAAAGTAGAATTGTCTATTTATAAAACAATCGAAAAGCACTACCTCGCCAAGCTGCCCAACGAAGAAGAAGCCATCATCACCGATACCAAAAAAGTAATCCATACGCTAAACGCATTGTGTATTGAAATGGACAATCGTTATGAGTTATTAAAAGAAGCCGGTGCACGAAACATAAAAGAATACAATGAAAAATTTATTGCCCGGAAACTGAATCCGCAACGAGGGCATAAATACCTTCCGTTTATTGTATTGGTGATAGATGAATTTGCAGACCTCATCATGACGGCCGGCAAAGAAGTAGAGATGCCTGTGGCACGATTGGCACAATTAGCACGTGCTATCGGTATTCATTTGATAATTGCTACACAACGCCCTTCGGTTAATGTGATTACCGGAACCATTAAAGCCAACTTCCCGGCACGCATTGCCTTTAAAGTATCCGCCAAAGTAGATAGTCGCACCATATTGGATGCCGGTGGTGCCGAGCAGTTGATAGGAAGAGGCGATATGCTCATCTCGCACGGAAGTGAATTGCTCCGTATTCAATGTGCCTTTGTAGATACACCCGAAGTAGAAAAGATTGTCAACTTTATAGGCGATCAAAGAGGTTATCCAAGTGCTTTTGAATTGCCCGAGTATGAAGGTGATGATGAAGGAAATGAAAAAGTGGTGGACTTAACCAACCGTGATAAACTGTTTGAAGAATGTGCTAAAGTAGTGGTGCAAACACAATCCGGTTCTACATCGATGCTGCAAAGACGATTTAACTTGGGTTACAACCGCGCCGGAAGAATCATGGATCAATTAGAAGCAGCCGGTATCGTGGGTGCCGCATCGGGCAGCAAGCCGAGAGATGTACTCTTTCATACCGAGAGTGAGTTGGAACAATTTTTGAACACCTTGTATTAATCATTCCGTATAAAAAAATCAACCAAATGAAAAGACTATTGATGTTGGCGATCTTGGCATTCAGCATGACCACATATACCGTACAAGCGCAAGATGCCAAAGCCAAATCTATTTTAGATGCAGCTAGCAAGAAGATGACTACCGTAAAATCATTAAAAGCTAATTTTCTGTTAGCCGTAAAAGGTGCTAATGGCAAAACAGCACAAACCAAAAAAGGCAGCTTTTTGATGAAGGGCGACAAGTTTAGAGTAACAATGTCCGACCAAGAAATTATCTGTGATGGCAAAACCCAATGGACGTATGTAAAAGCCAGCAATGAAGTGCAAGTAAGCAGCTACAACGCTACCGAAGCTAGTATTTCACCTACAAAGTTGTTTACTAACTTTTACGATAAAGAATATACATACAAGTATGTGGGTACCAAATCCTTTGCCGGTAAAAGTGCAGAGATAATAGAGATGACGCCCAAAAGCGCTGCTAAACAATTTAAGAAAGTGCTATTGGCTATTGACAAGGCCAATACCATTGCCGGTGGTGATGTGTATGAAAAGAACGGCAACCAATACCATTACGAAGTTAGCGGTTTCACCCCCAACGCAACTGTTGCAGATGCCTCTTTTATCTTTGATACTAAAAAGCACCCAGGAGTAGAAGTGGTGGACTTGCGGTAACAACAGCTACCAATGAAAAAAATAGTAAAGAACAATTCATGCAACGAGTTGTTCTTTTTTGTTTCACCATTTTAATAAAGATGATGTAGTTTTTTGCAATTCTTTTTCATCTTTTTGCAAAGGCAGTTGATAAATAGTAGTAGAAATTTGTATCAATAAATATTTTGAAAAATGATGAAGCAATTATTTCTCCTGCTATGCTTAGCTCCCTGTGTAGCATCTGCCCAATGGACGGCTGTCTCTACTCCTTCATCTATTAATGGGCCTATGGCGGCGCCTAATGACAGCACCGTATTTTATGCCAATGGGGCAAAGACAATTTACGTATCTCATAACGCCGGTGCTACATGGAATTATTTTGAAACAGAATATGAATATGAGTTCATAGAGGATGTGGATTTTATAAACGATTCGGTAGGCTTTGCTTGCGGTGGTGGATGGTTTTCACCCCATCGAAATGTGGTATTGCGCACTACCAATGCCGGACAAAGCTGGGAAACCCTCACTCGTGATAGTGTGGGTAATTTACAGTTTCTGTTTTCAGAGGTTGATTTTGTTTCTATTGACTCTGGAATGGTGGCACAATCTTATGGCAACGATGTGTACCGCACTGTAGATGGCGGCATCAGTTGGCAGCAGATAGTGTACGACTCGACACAATTGAATCAAACTATATCCGATTTACATTTTGTAAATAGCTCTTTAGGTTTTCTCACTACGATAGTCAGTAGTGGTACTATGAATAAAGCAAGAATTTATAGAACTACTGACTTTGGCAACACGTGGCAATCAGTACGCGAGTGGGATTATCCGGGAGGCTATTATTCTATTCATTTTGTAAATGACAGGGTAGGTTATGTTGGCGGCAATCAAGGCGTACTGTGTAAAACTACAGATGGTGGTGTTACTTGGTCAGAGTCGAAGATACCACCCGGCAATGCAATATCAGCCGTATGGTTTACGGACGAACAAACCGGATACAGTAATGCCTTAGGGGTGATTTGTAAAACTACAGATGGCGGAGCAAATTGGTTTCCTCAAATGATGATGGGTCCCAATATTGTGTCCGCAATACAAATGACACCAAGCGGTACGAGTGGCTTTCTTATTGCAAACAATATATTGTACAAGACGACTAACGGAGGTGGTATTACCCATATATGGCAGCCGGAGTTACAAGAGAAGATATCAATATATCCCAACCCTTCTCGTGGTATCTCCTACTTGCAATACGATGTAGTTATAAAAGTGCAACAACTACAATTGGTAGATGCAACCGGTAAAGTAATTAAGCATTTCCCGCATGATGCTACTAAGCTCTCCTTTCCGGAGGTAGCGCCCGGCGTTTATTTTTTAAGAATTAAAACCGAACAAGGCACCCTCTCTAAAAAAATAACCGTACAATAAAGGGCTGAAAAATACATTTCAACTAAGTCGTTAGTATGTCTTGCTAACGACTTTAGTCGTTTTCATACTTGTATTCTAAGGGGAGGCAATGAGCATTCTTTTTAAACCAATTGGTAAAATGCGAAGGGTCTTTAAAACCCAATTCAAAAGCAATATCACTAATACCCATTTGCTTTGAACACAGTAGTTTTTTAGCTTCTTTTAAAAGTCGTTCTTTCAACAACAGGGTTAAGGTAGTTGCAGAAGCTTTTTTAAACCGATGCTGTAATGTTCTCGGGGTTAGGTGCAGTGCATCTGCATAAAACTGAAGCCCCCTCTGTGTTTTATAATATTGCTCAATGAGTTCTATAGCTTGTGGCACAATGTCGTCAAATATTTTTGGCATCGGTTGCTCACGTAAATGCAGCAGTGCTATTTTGGTAATGAAGGCACCAATGACTTGCAGCATATAAGCCGATTGATCTTGGTGTTGCTGCAATTCCCGAAAAATAAATGTAAAGTCTTCGCGTTCTTCTGGGTTGAGTTGAATAACACGCGAATGGCTGAAGAGGCTATAATAATCCATATCCGGATGGACTAATTGTAACTTTTGCAGAAACTGCTCTTTATATACTATCGCAAATCCAGATGATCTCATGGAGCGCTCTACCCAGTGCAGGTCTTTGGCTGCCAACAAGTGAATGGAGTAGTCTTCAATATCGTGTTGATGGAAGTTGATATTATGCTTTCCGCCACCGTTGATAAATACCAATATCTCATTGTAAGCATGTGCATGAAAATGGTCAAAAGGATAACTTTTTGGATTGTCCAAAGGCACCAATCGGGCTAATTGCTTTTGGGCATCATCATGGGTATAAAGGTATGTAGGATAAGCAATAATCATTCCGCAGGGCTTCATTGAAGTAAATATAACTCGTTAGCAGGATTATCTGTACGAAACGTATTCATGCCAATAGTTAGTATATGCGTTATGTAACATTTCTTTACCCCTCTGTTATCGACAGAAAGAATAATAGCGCCTTTCGTTACACAACATCAACGCGCTACTCCGCAGGATGAAAATGAGCATATACCAATGCTGCTTTTCGGGCACCAATTACACGGGTCATTTCTCTTTCGGTAAGGGTAGCAATATTTTTTATCGAACGAAACTCTTGCAACAATTGTGTAGCAATTTTCTCTCCAATCCCGGGTATTGATTCCAGCTCATTTTTTATGGTTCCCTTGCTGCGTGTCTTTCGGTGAAAGGTAATGCCAAAGCGGTGCACCTCATCACGTATGCGCCGCAATAGCAAATGTACCGGACTGTCAAAAGGCAATTGCACCGGATCAGTATCTCCCGGAAAGAAAATATTTTCTTCTCGTTTGGCTAACCCTATTACCGTCATGCTGCCTATGAGCCCCAACTGTTCAATGCTTTCCATGGCAGCACTCAGTTGTCCTTTACCACCATCTATCACCACCAGCTGTGGCAAGGGTTTTTTCTCTTCCAACAAGCGTTTGTAGCGTCGCAAAACTATCTCCGACATCGATGCAAAATCATTGATACCTTCTACGGACTTGATATGAAAATGCCGGTATTCTTTTTTGTATGGTACACCATTTTTAAAACAAACCATAGCCGCCACCGGATACGAACCTTGAAAATTGGAATTGTCAAAACACTCGATATGTAGCGGCAGGTCTTGCAATTGAAGGGCTTCTTGCAACGCTTCCAATACGGTTATTTGGTAGGCTTCGGTCGGGTCAGATAGTAGCAATGCTTTTTGCCTTCTTTCCTCATCTCTGCAGAGGGTTGCATTCTTCAGGCTCAGCTCCATCAGCTTCTTTTTATCACCCGCTTTAGGATGAGTTAGTTTTATCTGTGGGTCGGTTACATCTATCGGAAACGGTGTGACCAGCTCTATTGCCTTGCTGCCACTGCTATCGCGCATACGGCTTACCGCCAACGAAAGAATACTGGGATCATCTTCCTCCAATTGTTTGTCTATAACGATACTTTGGGAGTATATCACACTACCTCGGCTCAACATCATGTAGTTTACAAATGCCTGCTCTTCTTCGCTGATGATGGTGGCAACATCAAGGTCGCCCAAGTGCGTACTCACTACGGTTGATTTGGCGGTGTATTGCTGCAGCCCTTCTATTTTTATTTTCAGCAAATGCGCTTTTTCAAATTCCAAGTTGGCTGCATGCTCCATCATTTCTGCTTTCAGTCCTCTAATAATCTCGGTAGTATTTCCTTTCAATATATGCCGCACCTGTTGAATGCTTTCGGCATATTCCGCCGCCGATTGCAACCCTTCGCAGGGTCCTTTACAATTGCCCAAGTGATACTCCAGGCACACTTTGTATTTCCCTTTTTTGATGTTTGCCGGTGCCAGGTTCAAGCTACAAGTACGCAGCGGAATATTGTTGCGTATCAGCTGCATCAGTTCCTTTACACGCCATACACCTGTATAGGGACCAAGGTATTCAGAGCCATCACGCACCACCTTGCGGGTAAAAAAGACTCGAGGGAATGGCTCATTTTTGATAACGATATACGGATAGGTTTTATCATCCCGAAGGTTGATATTAAAACGTGGTTGATGGTGTTTAATCAGCGTATTTTCCAGCAAAAAAGCATCATGCTCCGTATCGGTCACCGTTACTTCAATACGATGAATCAGCATCACCAGCCGTTGTGTTTTATAGTTCACATCCGTCTTCGAAAAATAAGAACTGACACGCTTTCTCAAATCCTTTGCCTTGCCTACATACAAGAGCTTTTGCCCCGTATCGTAATAGCGATAGCAGCCCGGCAAGTTCGGAATCGACTTCACCACCTTAGAAAAATCATCTCGCGTCATGTCACAAATTTCGTATTAATCAATCATATTCATTACCACATGCTATGAAGGATTTAGGGGCGTCAGCAGCAGTACTTTCTACAACAGCAGTGGCGATGGCACCGTTCATCGAATAGCTACTATGAGACAATAGCTCATCACCGCATCATCATATTGTCCTTGTTAGTAGCTTTGTTCTATGCGTATTTTATTTGTTTGCTTGGGCAATATTTGTCGCTCGCCCATTGCCGAAGGCGTCATGCGACATTATGCGTTACAGCGTCACCTACACTGGCAAATAGCATCTGCCGGCACCGAGTCGTATCATATCGGCGAGCCACCACACCGCTACTCACAAAATATCTGTAAGGCACATGGCATAGACATTTCATCGCAGCGAGCCAGAAAATTTGTTACCAAAGATTTTGACCAATATGATAAAATACTCGCCATGTCGTGCGATGTGTATGATATCCTTACTCGTGCTTACCCGCATCCGGCGCTTTCCTCCAAGCTGGGCTTGTTTCTAAACGAACTACATCCCAACAGTAATGCCTCTGTGCCCGACCCTTGGTATGGCGAAGAAGAAGGCTATGCCGCCGTGTATGATATGATAGAAGCAACCTGCCTTGCCATATTAGATGCGCATGAGCAACGAAGGAAGGATGAGAAGCAGGCGTAAATATTTTATTACTGTTTTTCAATTTTGAACAAATTCATTAGCTTAGCCAAAATTCTGCTTCGTAATGGGTGGTCAGCATATGATTCGGTAAGAGCCACTCAACAACAGCAGCCACTCAACAAACCAATAAGATACTAAAGACACACATGAAATACGTATTAATTGCACTTTTGGGCATCACACTATTTGCCGCTTGTACCAAAGTAGATTCCCCCGCTTCGCGCGAAGAAGAATTGCGGAATGGCAGATGGCACCGCTCCGGTTTGAAGATTAAGTATGACCCCTATATCGGTGATGATAAGCTTGAGGACTATTACGCCAACTCGCTGCCCGATTGTAAGAAAGATAACTATATCGTATTTGGCATTAACCACGATGCATTGCTTCGCTCCGGCGATAATAGATGTAGTGATGTTCCCGATCCGGATAATGTAGCCTTCTATTGGAGCCTCGAAAACAATAAGAACAGAATTACCCTGCTGAACGCAAATGATATGTTCTTTGACTCCTCAACCATCGATGCCAAATTTGAAAAATATTCCAAAAGCCAATTTGAAATTAGTTATGTAGAGTATCAGCCCAATGCTTTTAACATGGCTAAGAAAGACACGATCACGTACTACTTCACTTTTACCAAGTTTTAAAATGTGGTAACAAGACATACTTGTCGAGAAGCCACTACCAATAGTTAGTGGCTTTTTTTATGGATATATTTTCATTCCTTTTTCAAATTGTACCTTTGCCGACGCAAAAATAAACGAGTAATATAGTATGATAAAGATAACCCTGCCGGATGGAGCTGTACGTAGCTATGACGCTGGTGTAACTGCCTTAGAAGTGGCCAAGTCTATTAGTGAGGGGCTGGCACGAAAAGTAATTGCAGCAGAAGTAAACGAACAAGTATGGGATGCTACACGCCCCATCTTACAAGATGCTACGGTACGCTTGCTCACTTGGGATGATAAAAACGGAAAAGCTACTTTTTGGCATTCCTCAGCCCACTTGATGGCAGAAGCCATTGAGGCGATTTTTCCCGGTACCAAGTTTGGCATCGGCCCGGCCATCGAAAATGGTTTTTATTACGATATCGATTTAGGTGGTGTAGGTATTTCAGAGGAAGACCTCTTGAAGCTGGAAGCTAAAATGAAAGAACTGGCAAAGCAAAACAATGCGTACCAACGCAGCGAAGTAGCTAAAGCTGATGCCGTACAATATTTTACCGACAAGCAAGACCCCTATAAAATTGAACTTTTGGAAGGATTGCAAGATGGAGAAATCACCTTCTACTCACAAGGCAATTTTACCGACCTATGTCGAGGACCACACATTCCCAGCACCGGTATAATAAAAGCCGTAAAGCTCACCAATATTGCAGGTGCATATTGGCGTGGCAATGAAAAAAACAAAATGCTAACCCGCATTTATGGCATTACCTTCCCTCAACAAAAAGAATTGGATGAGTACCTTGCCATGATAGAAGAGGCAAAAAAACGCGACCATCGCAAACTGGGTAAGGAGCTGGAGTTGTTTGCTTTTTCTGAAAAAGTGGGAAGTGGTTTGCCGTTATGGTTGCCCAAGGGTGCCATGCTCCGTGACCGTTTACAGCAGTTTTTGCAGAAGGCACAGATAGCCAGTGGTTACCTGCCGGTAATGACACCGCATATAGGTGCCAAGCAACTTTACGTTACGTCCGGCCACTGGGAGAAATATGGTAAAGACAGCTTTAGACCCATTACCACACCGCAAGAAGGGGAAGAGTTTATGCTAAAACCCATGAACTGTCCGCACCATTGCGAAATCTATAAATCATCGCCTCGCTCATACAAAGACCTTCCGCTACGTCTGGCTGAGTTTGGTACGGTGTATCGTTATGAACAAAGTGGAGAATTGCATGGATTGACACGGGTACGCGGGTTTACACAAGATGATGCTCACCTTTTCTGCCGTCCCGATCAAGTATTGGAAGAATTTAAAAAAGTAATTGACTTAGTCATCTATGTCTTCAAAAGTTTAAGTTTCGAAAACTTTACAGCACAAGTATCTTTAAGAGATCTAGAAGACAGAAGCAAATACATCGGTTCAGAAGAAAACTGGGAGATAGCCGAGCAGTCCATTATACAAGCCGCTACCGAAAAAGGGTTGCCGTATGTAGTAGAATATGGAGAAGCTGCCTTCTATGGCCCTAAGCTAGACTTTATGGTGAAGGATGCATTGGGTAGAAGCTGGCAGTTGGGTACTATACAAGTGGATTACAACTTACCCGAGCGTTTTGAATTAGAATATGTGGATAGTGATAATACCCGCAAGCGTCCTGTAATGATTCACCGTGCACCGTTCGGATCGATGGAGCGTTTTGTAGCGGTATTATTAGAACACTGTGGCGGTAATTTGCCATTCTGGCTCGCGCCATTGCAAGTAAAGGTATTGCCGATAAGTGATAAATTTTCACCGTATGCACATGAAGTTGCCAACCGTCTGAAAACAATGGACATTCGTGCAGAGGTAGATGATAGGAATGAAAAAATAGGCAAAAAGATTAGAGATACAGAGCTCATGAAAGTGCCATTTATGCTGGTGGTGGGCGAAAAGGAAATGAACGAAGGAGCCGTGGCAGTGAGAAAACATGGTGAAGGTGATAAAGGTGTAGTATCCGTAGAAGGGTTCATAGCACAAATGACAGAAACTATAAAGGCAGAAACAGCGCTCTAACTTTTTTTGTAAGTATGATGGGGGTGCTTCGGATAGGGCAGCCTTCAAAATGAAACGAGGTAGCATTCATGAAAAGATGCTGCCTCGTTAAAGTTTATTTATTTATTCCGTTACGGAGTAGGAGCCATCGTTGTACCGATAGGTTGCGAAATGTGTATTTTCAAAATAGAGCAAGTCGTTTTCTTCTGTCCATTGTGGCAGTATCTTGTAGGTAGAAAGTGTATTGGGCAGTTCGTTTATTTTATCGTTAAAGATGGTGCCGAATAATTTCAGGTACGTTGCATACATCATTAGTGTTTCATAGCCTCGCACATTCATTTCATTAAGGCGACCACCGAAAACTTCTCTATACTTTTTGGTAAGCATCTGAGCGTGTTCGCTGCTGGTATTATAATAAAAAGGAGCGCTATAATTTACTTCAATGTTTGCGTACTCTCCGGATTTGCGAATTTTTGCAATGCTCCTCCATGAAGGCAAGCCAAAAATTTCGAAACGATAATTTGAGTAATATTTTTGCAAATAATCTAATACCGATTGCGCATAAGCATAGTCGATGATAGGCATCACGATGGCATTTACACGCGTACTATCCAACAATTCTTCAGGTCGAAAGCCTTGTGGAAACTGGTTGATGAGTAAAGGGGTGAATTTGTTTTCAGCGTTTTCATAAACATATTGATAGGCAGTAGAATCTACTGAGGGATGAGTGCGATAGAGTAATAGTATAGGCTTGTCGTTATATTTTTTTACAACGGTAGCTCGCATCTTTTTTATGTATGTTATCAAAGTGGGCTGTGCAATTGTAAAGTAGGGATTGTCTGTAATACCTCCATCGGCAGGTGAAAGCACCGAAACAAAGTTTATTTTTCTCTTCTTAGCATAGTTTGCCAACGGCGCTATTTGATAGGAGGATACGGCACCAATGATTAAATCGCTGGTAGCTAAAATCTGATATTGTATAAGCGCTTCGGGGGTGCTGTCTTTTTGTGCAATGTCGTGTACATACACATCCACTTGATATCCCGATTGCGAAAGGGAGTCGGCAGCCAGCTTCAACCCTTGGTAAAAATGAATACCGTTTTGTGCCTTTTCCGGCAATCGCTCGTTGGTTTCTATTTTATCATTCTTTACTATGTCGTCAAGGTATAGTGGCAGCAATACATCAATCCGATAACGTTCTTTGGTAATAGACTTTGGATAGCTTATCTCTCTAGTTTTTTTCTTAGGCGCTTCTTTGGTCGGTTCTTTCGGACGAGCGACAACAGTTTTTTTACGAGGTGCAGGCTTCTCCTTCTTTTTCCAAAATTGTGCATCCGCTGGCAAGGTAGCAGCGAAGCAAAATATTACCCAAAGAATAACGATCTTTTTCATTTGAAAACTTTTATTCATTCCCAATAATAGTCGGGCATACCAACGGCACTGCAAACTACCGTTACATTTATTCCGTTTCTTGGGAACGATGTTTTATTCCCATTCAATAGTAGCCGGTGGTTTGGAGCTGATGTCATATACCACACGGTTAATGCCTTTTACTTTATTGATAATATCGTTGGAAACCTTTGCCAAAAAATCATAAGGCAAGTGTGCCCAATCTGCTGTCATACCATCTATGGATGTTACAGCACGTAAGGCAACGGTAAATTCATAGGTTCTTTCATCACCCATTACCCCTACGCTTTGCACGGGCAACAAAATGGTGCCGGCCTGCCATACCTGACTATACAAGCCATAGTCGCGCAAGTGTTGTATATAGATGCTGTCAGCTTCTTGCAGCATCTGCACTTTTTCTTCGGATACTGCACCCAATATGCGTATGCCCAGCCCTGGCCCCGGGAATGGGTGTCGAGATAAAAAGATGTCGTCTAAGCCCAAAGCAGCGCCTATTCTCCGCACCTCATCTTTAAACAAAAAACGCAA
Organism: Bacteroidota bacterium; assembly: GCA_029573235.1. Lineage (GTDB taxonomy): Bacteria > Bacteroidota > Bacteroidia > Chitinophagales > Chitinophagaceae > JAFIGV01. Next base: position 54 of record JAKQGX010000005.1, on the reverse strand, counting down.
GGGCTCGATGAGTTTCAGGTTCATCTTTTCCGGCAGCCCGCCCACGTTGTGGTG
>JAKQGX010000008.1 GCA_029573235.1 Bacteroidota bacterium | reverse complement strand
AGGTACTATTTGATGCGTGTTAGCATTATCGTGCTGGATGGAGGTAGTGTACACAACTGCTCCGGTGATACTAGTAACTTGCACCGTATAGTTGCCTTTCTCTAAATTATTACATACTAGATAAAATCCGTTTCCTTGCAGCGGGTTGGGATATACGGTTACCGCAGCACTGTTAGATACAGCACTATTGATAGTACGAGCATTTTCGAATACTATGCTGAAGCGATTGGCATCTTGAGAGGCAGGGTCAGCAGTAATGTCGAAATGGTAAGCGCTCGCTTCTTGTGTGTTGATAGCGGTAGTGGTTTGGGTATATGCATCTATCAAGAACGCATGAACCGATGCAGGGAATGATGCTGGTTCAAATTGCAATTGGTAGTTCTTGGCATTGGTGTTCCAGAAGCGCAATGGTACGATATCTTTCCCTTGCACAGATTGGCGTTTGTCGATAGCATAGTTGGCAAAATGATTGTTGATAGACAAGTTCTCATTGATGTTTTCCATTTTCAACACATCTTCTGCTGATGGCGTGTTAGAGAATTCATCGGCAAATTGCACACTGACACCGTCCAACAATAAAGCATCATTTTTATTTACCGAAAGTAAGTTAATAGCCAATGATGTTGTGGATACGGGGGTGCTTTTGTACACCGAATGAGGTGCGGCTCCGGTCACTTTCATAGCTTCCGTAAAGTTCAGTGTAGTGTTGGCAGCTACAAAAAATGCCTGACCGCTTTCAATATATTGAGGATTGGCAAAACCACCGGGCACCGAGGTATAAGTATTCACTCCGGTTCTGGTAATGGTACGATAGCCACCTATAGAACCCAAGTTAGCATCCCATATATACAAGGTAGCATGAGAAGGATTGCTACCGTTGCCGGTAAATACTGCTTCATAATCTATTGCACAAGCGTATGGGTTTGGTATCAGCGACATAGAGGTACCGGCGGCACCTACTCCTGATACATTCCCTTGTTGTATTTCTCCTTTCATTCTTAAGGTAGTGCTAGTAGAAGGCGCCATGTTTGTTACGGTTTTATCACCTCTCACAAAAAGATACCAGGCACCGCCAAAGTCGGTTACTTTGGTGGCATTCGTATTAGATACCAAACCCCAGTTATTAATTTTCCAAAATTTTATTGATGTAGTGGGAGAAACGCCGTCATAACCATTGATTCCAGTGTTAGAAGATACCCAGGTACCGTATCCGGGATTCGGGTTATTGCCGGATGCGCCTTCCTGCCAAGCATTGAGAATGGTAGGAGCGCTCGCAGCTACCAAAGGAGCCGCTAATAAACGCCAAGCTCTTCGGTTGGGTATATAGCGCTCTATCTGTACGTTTGTTGCATCAGCAATAGCATTCGCACTATTACCTATCATGGCAGTACCACTTGCATCTGATTTCAGCACTACCAACTGATTGTTGAAATCGGCAGTTCCATTGTTTCTGAAAACAGAATTGCTCGTTAGGGTCAACGATGATGTAGGATCCATAGTGAAACTGCAACCAGATGCGTTTGTAAGCGAACCATTCAAGGTAATATTTGCGCCGTTGTTGATTTGCCAGTTAATTTTATTATTATTAAGAGTTGCCGCAGGGTCAATAGTAAAGTTGTTGGATGTGCCGTTAAAGATAACTGTGGAAGTAGCTAAAGACGTTCTGTCAAGTGTACCATCAACTGTTAAGTTGCCCTTTAAATTGACAGTATGAGCAATAATACTCGTAGATAGATATAAAGTGGCACCACTATTAATCGTAACATCTCCATCTATTGTAGTAGATGACAGATTGTTTAACGTTACAGCACCCGATACTATGTTCAAGTTGCCTTTCACAGTAGCAATACCCCTTCCTTGGGCATCAGCATCATTGGTAGAAGGTACAGTAAAAGTCAAATTACCCCATTCAATTAATGAATTAAGAGCTAAGGTGCCTGCATTTTGAATAACAACTGTGCCGTGCTGGGAGCTACCATTATTTCCGTTGTGGAATTTTTTTGTAGTACCTGGTATTATTATTCCTCCTGTATTATGATAATATGTACCTCTAACAACAAAATTTTGTACAATAATAAATCCACCCGTGATTGTAAATTGCCCACCAACATCTACAATCAAAGAAGATGTAGTGCCAGAAATAATCCACAGACCGCTCGCAAGGGTAGGACTTTGCCCATTTTGAATAACCCAGCTATGATTACCTAAAAAAGTTGACGGGCTTGTACCGGAGCCATCCGGCATCGTGTTCCAATTGGCAGCAATATTGAGATTGCCCGTACCTTCATAATAGTAGGTAGCAGCGATGACGTCGGCGACTTTTGTGAAAAGCGCGAAAAGCAGTGCGAAAAGCAGTACTTTTTTGTTCATAGTTATAAATATTTTTTGAAACACAAATATAGTAACTTATAGTTAAAAATACTATTTTACTAAATAATCAATATCGAAATAAAATTCGCGAGATAAAATAAAAGCTTCTAATGTATCCAATTTATCATAACAATACAAAAAAAAATAGCTGCCTCATGAGGCAGCTATTGATTGTGTAAATCATTTTAGATTACTTCGCAGGAGCAGCAGCAGGAGCTTCAGTAGCAGGAGCAGCTTCAGCAGCAGGAGCAGTAGCTTCAGTAGCAGGAGCAGCAGCAGCGCTATCAGTAGTAGCAGGAGCAGCAGGAGCAACTTCAGCAGCAGGAGCTGGTTCAGCAACTACAGTAGTAGTGTCGTTAGTACCTTCTTCAGTAGTAGCGCTATCACCACATGATGCTACGAAAAGACCCATTGAAAGTGCGAAGATTCCGAATTTTACGAATTTCATTTTGTTTGTGTTTTTAGTTTTTAATTTCACATTTATCTCCAAATCGTAAAAAGGTAACCCAAATATTTTTGCTTTGTGATTTCTTTAACATTTGGCAAAAAACCACAATGAGTAACAATGATTATTGGGTAGCGTTAATAGTGGGGCGTCCCATACTCTCGTAATAAAAAGGCAAGGTGCGCATTTTGTCTAATGAGAAAACATTTCTGCCATCAAAGATTACGGGTTGACGAAGCAGTTTTTCCATACGTCCAAAATCAGGGTTTCTAAACTCACTCCATTCCGTAGCGATGATTAAGGCATCTGCATTTTCTAAGGTATCGTATTGGTCTTTGGCAAAATATACTTCGTCGCTAATGGTGTTTTTAACATTAGTCATTGCTTCGGGGTCATAAGCACGAATGGTCGCATGGGCGGCTTTCAATTCACGTATCAGCTCAAGTGCCGGTGCTTCGCGAATATCATCCGTCTCCGGCTTAAAAGCTAGTCCCCACAAAGCGATTGTTTTGCCGGACAAGTCTTTTCCGAAATAGTTATGAATCTTATCCCCGAGGATTGTTTTTTGTCTATTGTTTACCTGTGTAGTAGTATTAACCAATTTAAAATCGTAGCCATATTCTTCTGCTGTCATTCCCAATGCTTGCACATCTTTGGGGAAACAGCTACCGCCATAACCGATGCCGGCAAACAAGAAGCGCTTCCCAATACGACTATCACTACCCATCCCCACGCGCACCATATCCACATTGGCACCTACGCGGTCACACAGATTGGCCATTTCGTTCATGAATGATATGCGCATGGCAAGATATGCATTAGCCGCATATTTAGTCATTTCAGAAGAGCGTTCATCCATAAAATATATGGGGTTCCCTTGTCGAACAAAAGGTTGATACAACTCATCCATTAGCTTGCGTGCACGCTCTGAAGAGGTACCAATGACTACGCGGTCGGGTTTCAAAAAATCTTCTACAGCAACGCCTTCACGTAGAAATTCAGGATTGGAAACCACATCAAAAAGTTGTGTATCCAGATTTTGTGCCAATACAGACGCCACCTTCTCTGCTGTGCCAACCGGTACGGTGCTTTTGTTTACAATTACTTTATAAGAAGTAATCATTTTGCTCAAGTCGGCGGCTACTTGCAATACATATTGCAAATCGGCGGCTCCATCTTTACCCGGGGGCGTGGGCAATGCTAAAAAGATAATTTCTGCATCTTTAATGCCTTCTTCTAAAGAGGTAGTGAACGTGAGGCGGCCTTCTCTGATATTTCTAACCAACAAATTTTCTAATCCGGGTTCATAAATAGGTGTTTTTCCGGCGCGCAGCTGGGCTACTTTCTCCGTATTTACATCTACGCATATTACGTCGTTTCCGGTCTCGGCAAAGCAAGTACCACTTACTAAACCTACATATCCGGTACCGATGATAGCTAATTTCATAATGTGAAAAGAATTGAAAAAATTGGGGCAAAAGTAAGTATTAATCTTTCATCAATAACGGTGAATTTCGACAATCGAATGACTATTTTTGAAGTTTACTTATATTACACGAACGAGCGATTATTTTTTATGAAAGTATCAAAAGCACGTGAACAAATTTTAGGGAGAATCCGCAAAGGACTATCCTCAGGTAGTTTCCCAATGCCCTTTCCGGAGGTTGAAAAAGACGACGCAAGGCAATACTTCGAGAAGTCTGATTTATCAAAAGAAGAATGGTATGCAACAGAGTTTATCAAGTTGGGGGGTAAGTTTGTGTTTTGTGAAAACGAACAAGATTTTGTGCACAACTTGATAGCATTAGCAGAAAGTAAAGATTGGAAGGACATCGTTTGTACAGTGCCCACTATATTAGACCTTTGCCGGAAACAACAATTGGAATGGGTGCATACTATCGATAGCAGCAATAGTGAAGCGGATGCCAGTATTACCGGTTGTGAGCTACTGGTGGCACGTACGGGTTCTACCATCTTCAGTAGCAAGCAACACATGGGGCGTATTGCTCCCGTGTATTATCCGGCGCATATTATCGTAGCTTATATGGATCAAGTAGTAGAAGACTTGCCCGATGGGTTACAATATATTTTAGATAAATATAAGGGCAATCTTCCCTCTATGATAAACCTCAATTCCGGACCCAGTCGCACGGCAGATATTGAGAAAACACTGGTAGTAGGGGTGCATGGACCTGGTGAAGTGTTTTGTTTTTTTATCAATAAACCGAAGCCTTTGCAATCATAGCAACGCAATGTCTCATACTGTGTGAAGTTATCTAAGCCGTAATATTTCTTACGGCTATGAAGCGGTTGACTTTTTCTTATTCATCCCAATGAAGTAAAGCAGCAAATGTAGAATGGCAAAACCAATGGAGAAATAAAACAATGGGGCATCATCTGTTTTAGGATCGGAATGGTGCAATATTGCCACAATTACTAGCACTACCGACATACCTATACCGGATATACTAACGGTTTTATAGCTTTTGTTTGTAAAGGAGCCCTTGTTCAGATGGCTGTTCTTCATGCCATAAAAAAGGTAAACATCAAAGCCTATCATCATCCAAGCGATAAGCCGTATCCAAGTATCAAGTGGTAAAAATACCATCATAAACAAGCAGGTAATAATACCAAGAATAGGCACTATTGGAACCAATGGTGTTCTAAAGGCACGCGGTGCATCGGGCATTTTAGTACGCATTACCATGATGCCGATACACACTAATATAAAGGCAAACAAGGTACCGATACTAGTCATTTCGCCCACTACCCTAGCCGGTACAAATGCGGCAAACAGGCTTACAAAGAGCATGAACGTAAAATTATTTTTGGCAGGCGTGCGAAACTTCGGATGTACTTCAGAGAATACTTTCGGCATGAGCCCATCTTTACTCATCGAGAAAAACACCCTTGACTGTCCCATGAGCATCACCAATATTACGGAAGCGTATCCGGCAAGAATAGCAATAATAATAGCTTTGTTGAGCCAAGGATAATCAGGAACAATCCATCCATCAGCACCTACTTTCCCCATATTATCAATAGCCACGGCAACCGGAGCAATACCATCTTTTCCTGCAAAATCGGTATAACTAGCCACGCCGGTCATTACATGAGCGAAGAGAATGTATAGTATGGTGCAGATGAGTAAGGAAAGTAATATACCAATAGGCATGTCTCGCTTAGGATTTTTTGCTTCTTGTGCGGCTGTGGATACAGCATCAAAACCAATGTAGGCAAAGAAAACGATAGCCGCTGCACGAATAATGCCACTGAAACCAAATTCGCCAAACGTACCGTTGTTTGCAGGGATATAGGGTTCGTAATTTTCAGGACGAATGTACTGCCACCCCAACGCAATAAATATTAATACTACTGTAACTTTTAATGCTACTATTAGTCCGTTTACGAAAGCTGACTCTTTCGTTCCCTTCATCAACACAAGCGACATTAAGATAACAATAAACACCGCAGGTACATTGATGAGCCCCCCATCAAAGGGTGAAGCTGTCAATGAAGCGGGAAGATGAATATCATAATATCCTAAAAATTTTACCAAGTACCTCGACCAACTGATAGAGACTGTAGCCGCGCCTACAGCGTATTCCAGCACCAAATCCCATCCTATTATCCATGCTATAAACTCGCCCATGGTGGCAAAGGAGTAGGTATAGGCACTACCGGCAACAGGTATCATAGATGCAAATTCAGCATAACACAAACCGGCAAATGCACATCCTATAGCGGCCACAATAAAAGAAATTGTGATAGCCGGACCTGCATTATTGGCCGCTGCCAACCCTGTAATAGAAAACAAACCTGCACCGATAATGGCACCAATACCTAAGGCAACTAACGCAGGTGCTGTAAGTGTTTTTTTTAATCCCTTTTCAGATTCGCTGGCTTCTGATAATAGTACCTGTAGTGGCTTTCGTACAAATAAACCCATATATGATGATGAATAGAAATCAAACTTAATCATTAATCGACTTTTATACAAACGCATCGCAACCAAATGTTACAATAATTGAAAAATAAGCCGGACTGTTTCTCAAAACCATGTTTTGAATTAGGTTTGCTTTATGATTTATCATCGCAAGCTATTAATAGCTTTTATATGGAGTTGTCTACTATTAACTTCCCAATTCACAAAGGCGCAAACAGTATTACCGGATTTCACTCTTACATCAGAAAAAGGCATCAACCTGCTAAGTTGGGTTTGTCAATACGATGGAATCAAGTCTATTGCCGTACAACGCAGTGCCGATAGCATTTTCAACTATGCTACCATTGGCTATGTAAAAAATATTGCGAAAGGCTCGCAAGGATATATAGACGGACACCCATTGCCGGGCATGAACTATTATCGCTTATACATTGTATTCAGCTCCGACATTACTTGGACCAGCAATAGAGGAAAGATATTCATCGACAGTGCTGCACTTTTACAAAAGACGGTTTTGCCACCCAACGACTCTTTACAAAAAATGGTAACAAAGGTGGTAACCGACGATCCCAATATCATCATTGCTCCACCAGACCCCTCCAATATGAACACATACACGTATGTGCGTTCGCAGTTTGTATTTACCAACCCATTTACAGGACATATCAATATTGAATTGCCGGAGAATTTCAACAACAATGATATGTACACACTAAAATTCTTTGATAGTAAAGACAAAAAAACGGTAGAGATACCGCGCATTAGCGAACGAGAAGTAGTACTCGATAAGCGCAACTTTCAACGAAAGGGCATTTACAAATTTGAATTGTATAAAAACGAAAAATTAGTAGAAAAAGGACATATCACCATCTACTAAATCCCTAGTAACATCACGATTACTTCCACTATCAGAAGATAGTATGGTTCTTTTCCTCAATAGGATTGGGTGCATTGATTTGTTATCTCATACCCCAATCGTGGATAAATAAATACAATGTAAGAAAACGTATTTTCTATACGTTTATTCCCATTTTTTAAAAGACTACTGCACTGAAATTGCCTACCTTCGCGCCAATTATTCAGAAAACGTTATGAGTATTCCTACACAGATTGTAGAAGATGTAGTAATCAAATTTGCTGGAGATAGTGGTGATGGCATGCAGTTGACGGGTTCCCAGTTTACCAACAATACCGCCTTAATCGGCAACGACCTATCCACTTTCCCCGACTTCCCCGCCGAAATACGCGCCCCGCAAGGCACAGTGCCAGGGGTGAGTGGTTACCAAGTACACTTTTCGAGCAATAAAATATACACTCCGGGAGACACTTGCGATGTGCTGGTAGCCATGAATGCAGCCGCATTAAAAGTGAACCTAAAATTTTTAAAACAAAATGGTGTAATCATTGCCGACACCAGTGGTTTTGATACAAAGAACCTCCGCTTGGCAAAATATGCCGATGGCGAAAACCCTTTGGAGAATGACACCCTGAAAGGGTACAAGCTGCACCAAATGGATATTACAAAATTGACACGCGAAGCGTTGAAAGATATCCAAATGGGCGTTAAAGAGAAAGACAGAGCCAAAAACATGTTTGTATTGGGCTTTCTCTATTGGCTTTACAATCGGGATATGACCAATACTATTCAGTTTCTACAAGATAAATTTTCTAAGAAACCGGATATTTTAGAAAGCAATATTCGGTCTCTAAAAGCAGGCTATAACTATGGTGATACCGTAGAAGCTTTTCAGAATAGATACAAGGTTGAAAAAGCCAAACTCACCTCCGGAAAATACAGAGGCATCACGGGCAATACCGCATTGGCTTATGGGCTCATTGCCGCTTCGGTAAAGTCATCCTTACCCTTATTTTTAGGCACCTACCCCATTACACCGGCTTCCGATATTTTGCATGAGTTGTCACAACATAAAAACTTTGGTATTCGCACTTTTCAGGCAGAAGATGAAATTGCCGGGATAGCTGCTGCTATCGGCGCTTCCTATGGCGGTAGTTTGGGTGTTACTACTACATCCGGCCCAGGAATGGCTCTAAAAACAGAAGCAATGGGGCTGGCTGTCATGTTGGAAATACCATTGGTTATTGTAAACGTCCAACGAGGCGGGCCTTCCACCGGACTGCCCACCAAGACCGAGCAAAGCGATTTGCTACAAGCCTATTACGGAAGAAATGGCGAATGTCCAATGCCTATTGTTGCGGCATCTACCCCCAGCGATTGTTTTGATGCTGCCTTCGAAGCCGTACGATTATCCATCCGTCACATGACACCTGTTATCTTGCTGAGTGATGGGTACATTGCCAATGGCGCTGAGCCTTGGCATTTTCCGCTGAGCAGCCAATTGGAAACTATCCCTGTTCAATTCAAAAAAGAACTATCATCCAACGAAACCACTTTCTTACCTTACGGACGTGACGAAAAATTGGTACGCCCATGGGCAGTGCCCGGTACTGCGGGGCTAGAGCATCGTATAGGAGGATTAGAAAAAGAAGATGGTACCGGCAATGTATCGTACGATCCGGAAAACCATCAGTACATGGTGAAGTTAAGACAGGAAAAAATTGACAGAATTGCGGATTACATACCGGAACAAACTATAGATAGTGGCCCCGAAAAAGGAGATGTATTAGTGTTGGGATGGGGCTCTACATATGGTTCTATCAAGTCGGCAGTAACTCATCTGCAATCGCAAGGAAAATCAGTTGCTCATGCACACCTTCGACACTTGCGCCCATTCCCCAAGAATTTAGAAACGATATTGCGGAATTACAAAGCGGTATTAGTACCGGAAATCAACAATGGTCAGTTGATAAAAATTATCCGCGATCAGTTTCTCATTGATGCAAAAGGCTTTCATAAAATAAAAGGGACGCCTATTACTACAATAGAACTGGTGGAAGCCATTGAAGCATTAATCTAGCAGAAAAGGAACTAGCTAGAAGCGGTTCTTCCACATCATGCTTTCAATAGGCTTGTTGGGTTGATTGCCATATTTGGCACCGGTTTTCTGATTGTATTTTACTTCTATTTCGCCCTCTACCGGGAAGTATATGAGTTGCCCAATAGGCATACCCTTGTATATTTTCACGGGTTGCTTCACCGAAATCTCCAATGTCCAGTTACCACAAAAGCCTACGTCTCCTTTTCCGGCAGTAGCATGTATATCGATACCCAAACGTCCAGTACTACTCTTCCCTTCTAAGAATGGGACATGTGCATGTGTCTCGGTATATTCTTCGGTAACGCCGAGATAAAATATATGCGGATATAATACAAACCCCTCATCGGGTATTTCAAAATATTCAATGGTATTGTGCTTTTTGGCATCCAATATATGTTCTTTATACGTTGCCAACGTGCTGCCTAAATGTACATCATAACTGTTGCTGCCAAGGCTTTCCCGTGAATAGGGAGTAATCTTAATTGTACCTTTTTCTATTTCTTCGAGGATGCGTTTGTCAGAAAGAATCATAGGCGCAAATATAATGTCTAAACTACCAAAAGCGTATCATCCAATTCAAATACTATAGAAGAACTGTAAATGCAATGCGTGTTGTTGGCAAAAAAAAATGAAAATAACAGCGAGCAAAACAGACAAAAAAAACAGCATCAATTGCTTGATGCCGTTGTATGATTTGTTGAAATAGAACTATCTGAATTATTTTCCGGCTGGTTGCTGCTGTTGGGGTTGTTGCTGTTTAGCCGGCGCACTATTTTGCTGTGGCTGTTTCACCTCTTTCGGAGTGTCATAAAAACTCACAGAAAAAATAGAGATTGCCGCAATAATAGCCATAGTAACCCAAGTACCTTTTTCCATGGCGTCTGTAGATTGCTTTACCCCCATTACTTGCGAACCAATACTACCGAATGTACCGGTAAGTCCACCACCTTTGGGATTTTGCACTAATACAAAAAAGGCAAGAGCTATACAGGCCAAGATGATCACAATAGTCAAAAACGCTACCATTTTATAAATTTTCTTTTGTTAGTTTTTCAATTTTGCTTGCAAAGTAAGCATATTTTTGCGGGTTACGCAAACTTAGTTTTTTATACATTTCGATGGCTTTGTCCACTTTTCCTTGTTTAATCAATATCTCTGCCAATGGCTCGCTGGCCAAATCATCTTCTATCTTAATGGAGTTTACGGCCATTTCAAAAACGCCTTCCGGGATTTCTTCATTTTCCTCTTCTAAAGCAGCGACCAATTTCTCCTTCTGCCACAATGTTTTCAAAGCTTTTTGATCTTTTTCTTCTTCTTTTTCTTTCTCCGTTTTTGTTTTGAAATGCATCAACCAATCGGCAAAACTCATTACTACCATAAGCTGTTTATCTTCATCTTGTTTGTTATTTGTTTCGGTATTGGCAACCCCCTGATGCAAGAAATAATCTTCGGCATACAATGGCTGTATTAAAGGCTCCTCTTTCTTCTCTACCGTTTTCTTTTCCGTATTGAATGAAATCATAGGTACTACTTCCGCTACTTTCGGTTCTTCACCTACTATAAGTTCCACTGTATTATTCTCCTGCAATGGCGGCTCTTCTGTTGTTGATTGCGGCTGTATGAATATAGTTTCTGAACTCGCTTCTTGTGACGCTTGCCCTGCAATGTTTACAGTATCTTCAGTAAGTTCTTCTTGTTCTGACGTTGTTTCATTCGTGTCACTATTTGCATCGGTCACAACACCAAGTGATGGGGCTTCCTTATTGGGCAACTCAGCCTCCACTGCACTGGGTTCGTCAGGTACTACAGTAGTAGGCCGGGGCTGAATGGGTATTGCAGGAGGTGCTGTAGTTTTTTTTGAAGTATCCGATTGTAGGCTAGTGGGGGGTGTGTTTTCGCGTTCATTAAACAGCTCAAAATCGAAATCATCAGCCTCATTGCTGTTGAAGTTATTGGGTATCCCTAATTCTTCTTCTTTGATGGCTGATTCTTGTTCATTCTCGTAAGAGTCGAAAAAATATTCCGGCTTCTCATCATGAAAGTCTTCAAATGAATCTTCTTCTACCGCATCAGTAGTCATCGTTTTTTTAGAAGAGCAGTCATTTAGAAAATAATAAAACGATATCCAATCGCCCATGTAAAGTTTCATTTTAGAAAACAATACAGGGGCAAAAGGTTGTTTAACATGAAACGCTCCGGCTTCAATATATCGAGATGGAACAAAATATGGATAGGTTTTACTCAATAATGCCAATGCACTTCTTTCCTCTTCTGTAGTGGGCATTTCGCGCTTCGTCAACCATTGAGATATTTGTGAGGGTTTCATAATCGGCTACCAATTTACAAAAGCTTTATTAAAAATATCGTCGGCAATTTGTGTTCCTATTTCTCCAATAAGTGCTGCTTCTACAGATTGTATGGTTTGACTGGCGGGGAAGTCGGCAAATCGTGTGAAAGTCTGCGTAAAACCAGCTTTTTCATCTAATCGATTTTCGAAAATAATATTTACCGATATCGTTAAGCGGTTTTGGGAGGCCTGTTGCGTTTGTTGCATTCCCGAAACCGTGACCTGGTACATGGTAATCTGACCTTGCAAATCATAGTCGGTTTGATCGGTATTCTGCGGTGCCAGTCCGGTTTGGGAGAGAATGCGGCTACGAATTTTATCTGTCAGCGTAGCACTCAAGCTTGGCACCACATTCGGCGCACGATTTTCCAATGCGTGAATATTGATTGTCTTGCCTTGTATGCTGGCACCGGAAAAGCTATACACTCCACAGCCCATCATCATAAGCACACCAAGCAAAAATGCCATACCGGTTAGCAGTTGTTTCATATTATCGTTCAAAAATGGAAAATTGTTCGAGCAACTAATTTTGTTTCTCCCGACATTACTCGTCAATATTATATTCTTTTATTTTTCTGTAGAGGGTACGCTCAGAAATACCCAATTCGTTTGCCGCATCTCTTCTTCTCCCTCTATGTTTCTTTAAGGCTTTTAATATAAATTCTTTTTCTCTTTCAGAAAGCAGCAAGCTCTCTTCTACTTCTTCATGAGCGTCAAGTTTTTCATTGTGTACCAGTATAGGTGTACCGGAAGCGGCGGTATAGTTGACCTGTGGTAGGGGTTGTATGTTTTCTTGGTATAAAGGGGATGAAGAAAATCCGGACATCATGTTTTCTGAAAGAGGGAATCCCTGCGTTTGTGCCATTTCAAAAATGAGCTTTTTCAGTTCATTCATATCCTTTTTCATGTCGAAGAAAAGCTTATAAAGAATATCACGCTCCGTAGCACTCATCGTTTGATGATTGTCTGCAGATGTTTGGTGTAATGGCAACAATGCCATAGATGATGATTCGCTCTGCGGTAAAAAGAGTTGCAATACGTCCGCATTCAATTGCTTTTCTTTTGACAAAACAGATACTTGCTCTGCAATATTTTTCAATTCTCTCACATTTCCTTTCCAAGGATAGTTCATGAGCAATTGTTGCGCACTGCTGTCCAACTGCACCGATTGGGTACGGTATCGTTCTGAAAAGTCGGCTGCAAATTTTCTAAACAACAACGGAATATCATCCTTACGGTCGCGTAATGACGGCACCCGAATAGGCACCGTGCTTAAACGATAATATAAATCTTCTCGAAACTTATTGACCTGTGTTAATGCCAGTAAATCTTTGTTGGTAGCTGCAATGACACGCACATCCGTCTTCTGCACTTTCGAAGAACCTACTTTTATGTATTCGCCGGTTTCTAAAACACGCAACAGACGCGCTTGTGTACCGAGGGGCATCTCTCCAATTTCATCTAAAAAAATAGATCCACCATTAACGGTTTCGAAATACCCCTTTCGACTATCAACGGCTCCAGTGAAGGCTCCTTTCTCATGCCCAAATAATTCACTATCGATTGTTCCTTCGGGTATGGCACCACAATTGACCGCAATAAAAGGGTTGTGCTTACGTGCAGAGAGGGCATGAATGATTTGTGAGAAAACTTCTTTGCCCACCCCGCTTTCTCCGGAAATCAACACGGTCAAATCTGTATTGGCAACTTGCACGGCTGTGTTTAGCGCATGGTTGAGTGTTGGAGAGTTCCCAATGATGCCGAATCTGTTTTTTATACTTTGAATATCCATTCCGCTTACGAAAAATCGGGTTTACAATAGTGAGTCAATGGAGGGATTGCATTTTTGTGGTTTGTCTTTTACAATATACAACGATTCAAAAGAAAACGATTAAACGATAACGCCCAATAAGGTGGCTTGGGTAGCTTCGTCTATTCTCACATGTGCGTAATCACCTTTTTGTAAGGGATATTGCTCTTTGGGGAAAACCACCACTTTATTATGGGAGGTGCGGCCGTACCAATGAGCATCGCTTCGTTTACTATCTCCTTCTATCAATACTTCAAAGGTTTTGCCAATATCGTTTTTATAACTATCCTTCGAAAGACGGTTTTGAAGGTTAATGATTTCTTCCAGTCTTCTTTTCTTTATATCTGTTGGCACATCATCTGCGTAACGACGCGCCGCCAGTGTGCCGGGGCGTTCGCTGTAAGAGAACATGTAGCTCATGTCGTACCGGCTCAATTCCATGATGCTAAGGGTATCTTGATGGTCTTCTTCGGTCTCTGTACAAAAACCGGAGATGACATCACTGCTGATACCGCAGTCAGGCATTATTTCGCGAATGCGTTTTACTTTATTGAGATACCATTCACGAGTGTAGGTGCGATTCATCAACTGTAGTACACGTGTGCTACCGCTTTGTACCGGCAAGTGAATGTATTTACAAATGTTCGGATACTTTGCCATCGTGTGCAGCACTTCATCCGTTATGTCTTTGGGGTGCGAAGTGCTGAAACGTACGCGCAGCAAGGGCGACACTAAGGCTACCATTTCTAACAGTTTGGCAAAGTTGACTTCTTCGTGCGTATAGCTATCTACATTTTGCCCTAATAAAGTAACTTCTTTGAAACCTTTTTCAAACAAATCACGACATTCCGCCACAATGCTTGCTGCATCTCTACTGCGTTCGCGGCCACGGGTGAAGGGTACCACACAAAAAGTACACATATTATTGCACCCACGGGTGATGCTTACAAAGGCAGTAACACCATTGCTATCTAAGCGCACAGGAGAAATATCGGCATAGGTTTCTTCACGGCTCAGCAATACATTGACTGTTTTTTGCCCACCTTCCGCTTCGGATATTAGGTCCGGCAAACTTCTATAGGCATCCGGACCTACTACAATATCTACCAGCTTTTCTTCCTCCAAAAATTTCGATTTCAATCGCTCGGCCATACAGCCCAACACACCCACCAACATACCCGGGCGCTTTTCTTTCACTTTTCGGAATGTGGTTAATCGGTTGCGTACGGTTTGTTCTGCTTTTTCTCGTACCGAACAAGTGTTGAGCAGTACCAGATGGGCTTCTTCAAAATTGCGCGTAGCACCATAGCCTTCTTTATGCAATATAGAAGCTACTATTTCGCTATCGTTGAAATTCATTTGGCAACCATAGCTTTCGATATAAAATTTTTTAGTGTACTCGTTTGCATCGTTTGCAAAGGGCGCATACGCTTCTCCTTGCCGCTCTTCACGAATATCTTTTTGCAGCAACTCTGGCATATTTTCAGATTATTTAAGGGGGCAAAGGTACAAGGAAAGTTGATTGTTTGGATAGATAAGGTAGTTCTGCACATGCCGATTTCTCACTATTATCAAGAGAAATAAAGCTTAATACACAATATCAGCACAAGACATCACTTACCGTGAAGACAATTACGCTGTAACTACGCCCTGCAGGAGGTAAAGGAAAAAGGTTATTAATTGGCTTCAGTTATAAGCTTTTGTAGTGTAAAAGAGAATGCTGAAGATTCTTCTCAATTAATTACAGCATTAATTTTCGCCCAAAGTTCATTATCAAAGCCAGAACTGGCAAAGGTTGGATTGTTTGGATCAGAAGCTTCACCCATTCTCACAACAACCATTTTTCTACTAGGTATTACATACATTTTTTGGTCAGATGCACCTAGTGCTGCAATCATATCTGGTGGTGCATTGGGTACCAAATATCCTTGAAAAACCGTTTGAGAGCCCGGAACCATGTATGTTGTTTTTCCATTGAGCCATGTTAAATAACCGTAAGACGGGTTGATACTTTGCGAAGAGTTAATGCTTTCGTAAAAATATGCATCATCCAACACCTGCTCATTTTTCCATTTTCCTTTATTCAAAACCAACAATCCAAAACGCCCCATACTTCGGGTGGTACTGTGGTAAATAGTATAAATTGCACCTTTATTCCAAAAACCATCCATTCCGATCTTTGTTTTCAATTTTTGATTATAGTATGTTTCAAAGTCCATATTGCTTGCAGTGGCTACTACATCAAATAATTTTTGAAATACATTACTATACGACCATCTAGTACCTGCATCAGCAAGATAAGTGAGGTTGGGTTTAATAATTAATTGGCTTTGATCATTTATTCCTGATGTCATTGCAAGCAAGTGTCTACAAGTAATTAACGCTTCTTTTTCAGTTGATTCATTTGTCCAATTGACACCTAAATATTCTGACACTTTGTTATTAATATTCAGCAATCCTTCTTGTTGTGCTATGCCAACTGTCGCGGCTAACAATGTTTTCCCTGCACTATTCCACTCCCATTCAGAAGCAGCTGTATGCCCGTTATAATACTCTTCCATTACAATTCTGCCATTTACCAAAATCAAAAATGATTTTGTATTTTTTGCTATAAGATAGTTTCTCAAATCAGTCATATTTGTCGTATTCCAACCCAAATCTGAGGGAGAGGTATTTTCCCAAACTGTACTTGAATTTTCTGGAAAATACATAGATGTGTTTAAAGGAGTTTTCGTTGTATTATCCTCTTTTTTACAACCCAACAATAGTAACGATGCAATTAAAATTAACTTCCAATTATTCATGACATTCTATATTTTATATATGCTTAGAGTAACTTTTTCTAAAAATGTTAAATATTGGAGTAATATTTTTTTCTAAACTAAACTTAAATAACCATCGCAAACAGGACCCTATTAGAAATTTTGATATAAGAGCTACAAATTTGCATTTCTATAGGTAGCTAGAATTTTTATTATTATACACTAGCACATTGGCACCGGTACCGTTGAAGACTAATGCAACCGCAACTTCTGTTTCAAAAAAATCTTTTAATTGAGCTGTTACGCGTTGGGTTATGGGGTCGCTGCCATAAGATACGGCATGTTCCGCATTTACATGTTGAAGTGCCTGTATGACTTCTGGCAATACACCTCGTAGTTATCACTCGCAAATCCTTTCATAAAAAACAATAAAGAGGCTATCGAATAGTAGCATAAAACTGCTGAAAATTCTTATAGCGCATCGTCTGCAAAGGTATCACCTTGGCTCAGATCGCCGGTATCAAATCCTTTTTTGAACCAATACATACGCTGCTGCGATGTGCCATGTGTAAAACTTTCGGGAACTACATGACCCCTTGCTTGTTTTTGAAGATTATCGTCACCGATGGCATGGGCAGCATTTAAGGCTTCCTCCAAATCATCCGGCTCTAAAATATTTTTTGTTTTCTGTGCATGATACGCCCAAACACCGGCAAAGAAATCGGCCTGCAATTCTAAACGCACGGACAGTGCATTGCTTTCTGCCTCGCTCAATCCTTCTCTTGCCCTTTGCACCTTTCCTGAAATGCCCATCAGGTTTTGTACGTGGTGCCCTACTTCATGGGCAATTACATAAGCCATTGCAAAATCACCGGGTGCATTAAATCGTCTTTTCAACTCATCATAAAAACTCAGGTCGATATATACTTTCTGATCACCGGGGCAGTAGAAGGGTCCCATGGCTGCAGAGGCACCACCACAGGCACTATTCACCGAACCGGTAAACATGACCAACTTGGGATCAACGTACTGCTGTCCTTGCTGTTGAAATAGTTTTCGCCACACATCTTCGGTGTCGGCTAATACTACTTTTACAAATTTGGCATATTCCTCTTGTTGTGCTTGCTGTTCTTGCGTCATTGATGTGCCGGTGGTAACATTGCCGGCTTGCTGCAATACTTGGCTGGGGTCGCCGCCCAATAAGTAAATGATAACCCCGATAACAAGTGCGCCAATACCGCCACCAATAATGGTTCCACCGCCCATACCACGACGGTCTTCCACATTATCACTTTCTCTTCTACCCATCCATTTCATAGTTGCTTCTATTTTTTTTTTGAACATCTAATGTATAAATAAACCGTAAAACTGTATTCGCTTTTTTCATCAAAAAAAGAAAAGGTATTTCTTGAAAAAGTATTGTCCGCACCTATAGGAAACCAATTGATTTTAGAACTGTATTCGTAGCCAACAAGTGATGAAATCGAAGGGGAAAGAATAACAGAGTTCGTATTCTCCGATACAACGATTACTTTTATCACGAAAAAATTATCTTGTTTTGGCAGCTACATACAAAGGAACCATAGGCGTCATTGGCAACGGAAGTTGGGGCACAGCACTTGCGAAAATCCTAACCGACAACGGGAATACGATTTTCTGGTGGTTGCGCAATCCTACGGCTGTAGCGCATATACAAGCCCAGCACCGCAATCCGCATTATCTTACTTCGGTGCAGTTTGCTCCGGGAAGTCTTATCCCTACTACCGATCTAAAGCAAGTGCTGGAGCAATGTGACACCCTTGTATTTGCTGTACCTTCTGCCTTTGCACAAGGTGTATTAACTTCAGTTGATGCAGCTTATTGGCAAAACAAAAAAATTATTTCTGCCATCAAAGGCGTACTGCCGGAAAGCGATTTATTGCTCAACGATTATCTCACTACCCATTACCAATACGACCTCGACAACTATGTAGCTATCACCGGACCTTGTCATGCCGAAGAAATAGCGCTGGAGCGTCTGAGCTACCTTACTTTCTCAGGACTGAACGATGCGCTCACCTGTATAGTTGCACAAGCCTTTCAAACAAGGTACTTAAATACAACCCATAACCACGATATATGGGGAGCTCAGTATGCAGCCGTATTGAAAAACATTTATGCCATCGGTGCCGGCATGGCGCACTCACTTGATTATGGCGATAATTTTTTGAGTGTGTACATCACCAATTGCTACCGAGAGATGTATCTATACCTGCAAGAGCATTTCGACAAAGTGCACCCATCCGACGAGCAGCCCGACTTTCATACCAGCGCGTATTTGGGAGATTTGTTGGTGACCTGTTACTCCTTGCACAGCCGCAACCGCACCTTGGGCACCATGTTGGGAAAAGGGTACACCATCAAAGCGGCAACACTGGAAATGAACATGGTGGCAGAAGGCTATTATGCAGCGCGAGCCATGCAGCATGTTTCGCATCAATACAAAATAGACCTTCCTTTGGCTACATGCATCTATCGTATTTTGTGGGAGGGGGCGCCAGCGGCAACAGTCTTTAAAGAAATAGAAAAAATGCTTTCTTAGTCTTTCAGCAAAAAGATTTGTAACGCGTCATCAAACAGCACATACAATTTATCTCTGACTAACGAAGCCATTCGTGGCAGGTTTTTTCTTTGAGGAATGTGCAACGTAGCCGATTTAATTTTTTCCATATCCCAAGCAAAGAGTGTATCGTTTTTCAAGTAAACAATATGACTGCCCATTGGCTGAAAATAATATATCCCTTGCAATGGGATGGACTGAACAAAATTTCCAAATCGGTCAAAAATATAAATGCCTTTTGCCGTATCACTCATGTAAACCTGACGATTGTACTCCACCATGAAGTTTGGGGTCAGTACCGTTTGTAATTCTTGCCTGAGATCGTTACTGCTTATCACTTTTTGCAAAGTGATATCTATCTTTTTTAATTGTGCCTGAAATCCGTCATACATCCAGATAGCGCCATCGGCAGCCGATGCTACTACACGAGTGCCCGAAGGAGCTATATGTTGAATGGCTACTTCCGAAATAGGAGTAAGCATTTTGTCCAGTAATACAAGCTTATTGTAATCGGGATAAAAAACCAGTATCCGTAATGGATTCGTAGCATCTACTTGACCGATAGAACCGTTGATAACGCTCTTGTAATTGCCGGTACTATCTCCATTTTCATCATAACGCACAATGGTGTTATCCGGTAATACCACATAGATATTGCCAACGCCATCGGTAGTCAAATAACGAGCTGATATGGGCAGTGTGCGAAAGAGTATTAACTCTTGTGCTGTACCCGTTACCACTGTATGCAACATCAATAATATGAGCCATATCGTTCGGTTTCGGAGCATCGGTTTCTACATTCTTTTGGGCGGCCCTATTATGGTGTTGGAATTGGGCGATACAACTTGCTTTTCACAATGCCCAGCTTGTGAAAAAAGTGCACAAAGGAAACACGCAATACACCCCATCCATACTTCATACTGCGAGAAAAATTTATGCTGGAAGCTTCTTCGAAATATTTGGTAGGGCAGGTAACCTCTCCAATTTCAAAGCCATTCATAAATATTTGCGATATCATTTCGTTGTCAAAAACAAAATCATCGCTATTGTGTGTAAAATCTATAGAACGGATAACCTCTGCTGTAAATGCCCGGTAACCGGTATGGTATTCACTAAGCTTTTGACCAATCATAATGTTTTCAAAGAGGGTAAGAAAACGATTGGCAATATATTTATACAAGGGCATACCCCCCTTCAATGCTCCCTTGCCTAAAATGCGCGAACCAAAACAAACTGGGTACACCTCGTACGCCAATACACCCGCCATAGCGTGTAAAAGCTTAGGAGTGTACTGATAATCGGGATGCAACATGATGACGATATCAGCTCCCAATTCTAAAGCCTTGGCATAGCAACTTTTTTGATTACCTCCATAGCCTTTGTTCACCTCATGTTCTACAATATGTTTTATACCCAGGTTGCGCGCTACAACCACGGTATCATCCGGACTATTGTCATCCACCAACACGATGTCATCCACAATATCCATCGGCACTTCCGCCAGGGTACGTTCCAAAGTAAGAGCAGCTCTATATGCCGGTAGTACTACTACAATTTTCTTTCCGTTTAGCATTGATGTGGTAAAATTATTAATTCAAAAAACAATATTCAAAAGACACCTATTCAAAGTACCTAAAGGCAGTACATGGGGCAACAATGAACATTGGGTTATTGTGCCACTTTTACGTCTTCTTTTCCGGGCTTCATGCTCGTTACTATCAAGTTGCTGCTGGCTTTACCTAACAAGTTGCCTTGACCATCTACTACCACACATTCTACATGAATAATTTTTTTCCCTTGTCGTATAACCGTTGCCTTTGACCACAGCCGTTCTCCTTGACGAATGGCATATAAGAAATCAACATTCAGGTTTAAGGAAGTGTAATAGTTTTCGGTATCCAAACTCACTACTGCCCATCCGATTGTTTCATCAATAACTAATGCCATCATACCACCGTGAATATTCTTATAAGGGTTGGTCATTTCATTTTTTACTACCAGTGAAATTTCAGCCATCCCTTTTTCAATTTTTTCTAAGGTAAACTCCATCCAATTGCCGGCTGCCGAAAGACTGTCCGTTACTTTCTTGCCTAAATAGTTTTCTTGAATGTATTGTAGCATTGCTGTACGAGGAATGCTGGTTGGTAAATCACTCATCTGTATTTATTATAATTTTGAAATATGTTGTTGATATAAGTTTTGTAGCATTTCAATGGTTTTCTCCATTCTTTTGTTGCGGGTAACTTCTTTCTTGGCTTCCAGGATATAGGATATATATTCCCGTTGGTGCGAAAAAGACATCGATTGAAAAAACGAAATTAAGTGCGGGAAAGGCTCCATCATGACAGCTAATTCTTCCGGCAATTGTACTAGTCGCTTGGCTTCATCTATATATATACGGTCACTGTTCATGTGAAAGCAGGAATGATAAGCGGGCAAAGCTACTAAAGGATGAACAATTCGAAGGGTAAAAGGTAAACCACTATGCATTCAAACAAAAAATAACATCCTGTTTGTCAATGCCAGCATACGTTACAATAGCCGTTTCACGAAGTATCGTCAGTTTCCCTTAACTTGCTAAACATTTCTTTTATACACAAAAGACCATTGGTACCGCCTATGTTTTGGTGTTCCAACGGTTAACAAACTAAACTCACCATCATGACCATTACGCAATTAGAATATGTTGTTGCCGTTGCCACTTATAAAAGTTTTGTGGCGGCTGCCGAAAAATGTTTTGTAACACAGCCTACGCTTAGTATGCAAATCCAAAAATTGGAAGAAGAACTGGGCATTCGCATTTTTGACCGTAATAAACATCCAATAGCCATCACCGCTATTGGAGAAAAAGTAGTAGCACAAGCCAAAGAAATTATTGCTGCCAAAGAAAAAGTGGCAGAAATCATACAAGATGAAGAAAAGACCGTAGAAGGGAAATTTCGATTGGCGGTAATCCCTACCATTGCACCCTACATAGTGCCGGCCATGTTGGAAGACTATGTGACCAACTACCCGGATGTGCAATTGCAAATAAAAGAAATGGAAACCAAAGCCATTATTGAAGCCCTTTATAGCAACGAGATAGATGCCGCTTTGGTAAGTACACCATTGAATGAAACCGGCACCAAAGAATATCCTCTTTTTTATGAGCAATTTGTTTGCTATTTATCCAAAAATGAGGCAGCACTTAATAAAAAATTAATCACCCCCGAAGATATTGCCCTCGACCGCATCTGGCTACTGAACGAAGGGCACTGTATGCGTAACCAAGTACTGGATTTGTGCAGTGAATCCGTAAAGGAAATGCAAGCCGGAAAGCCTTACCGATACGAAAGCAGCAATGTGGAAACACTGCGAAAAATGGTAGATAGAAACGGTGGTATGACGGTACTTCCGGAGCTATCAACAGTGGAGTTTTCAGAAGACCTCATGGAATATGTACGCTACTTTGAAGAGCCCGTTCCGGTGCGAGAAATCAGCCTCATTACTACAGATTATTTTGTCAAAAAAGCTATCCTGCAAAGTTTAATGGACGAGATACTAAAATTGGTACCGGAGAAAATGCGCGTGCAAAAGAAAAATAGAAAAGTGCTGCGCATACAATCTTCAAAATTATAGAACATTCAATGCAGGCACGATTCGTAAAAAAATCTACTGAATCTTCTGTGAGCCGCTAATGATGATGCGGTTCACACCGGTTTCGTTGATATCGGTTTGAGGGAACACTTCTTTTATGTTGCTAATAGCCTCTTGCCAATGTGCTTTGTCTTCAATAATATAATTCAGCACCATGATACCCTCCGGGCGAAGTGCTTTTTGGCAGCTCGTTAAAAAATGCTTTTGGGTTACAAAATCCGGTACGGTGCAGTTGATGAAAACATCTACTACTATTAGATCATACTGGTGGGTATTATCTTGCATATACACTTCCGCATCGGCAGCTACCATGGTTAGCTTTTCCAATTGTCGTTCCGGCAGTACTTCTTTTGCCCATTCAATGATCGTTTCATCCATTTCCACAAACACCATTGTGGGATGGTAACCCATCTTATCTAAAATCATGGCGGCACTTCCCAACCCCGTACCTAACATGAGCATATCATGCACTTGTGGCAATTGTTTTTTTATCTGTTCGAAGGCAATTCGTAATGGTCGATAACGATGTCCATCCGAATACATGGCTCGGGGTGTAGCCAACTGCCACTGCCCTCTAAAGTAGTACAACTCTATATAGGGCAGCCGGGCGTCTTTATGCTTGCAAACCCTTACCGGAAATAATTGACTGAAGATTTTTTGCCAAATAGATAGGCGCACCATACTGTAAACATAGCGTATGGCAAATGGAAAAATGAAAAAAATTACTTTTTATTTTTCTTTTTAAATAAAGAAACTTTGTTTTCGTTGCCGTGCAAAAGTCGCTCAATATTTTTATGATGCGTGAGTACAACGAGGCAAGCAGTAGCAATTGCAAAAAGACGATAACTAACCTCCGGCTCGCGGAAGATGAATAGAATCAGTACCGGAAAAGCAATGCTAGCGCTGATGGAACTGAGCGAAACATACTGAGTGATGTATAACATCAACACAAAAACACCAACCAGCAATACCGCAACAAGGGGTTGAATGCCCAATATCATTCCAAAAAGAGTGGCAATACCTTTTCCACCTTTAAAGCCTGCCCATATCGGGAAGATGTGACCGAGTACGGCTGCCAATCCCAAAATAATTTGCAGGTTGGTAATTGCTTCACTCGTCCAAGAAAAATGTGACAGCAAGGAAAGTTTAACGGCTAAAAATCCCTTCATCATATCTACAAACATTACAAAGGAGCCTGCTTTTTTGCCCAATACTCGAAAGGTATTGGTAGCACCGGCATTACCGCTTCCATACTCTCTAATATCAATACCAAACGCCCTCTTGCTAACCCATACTGCCGTAGGGATAGAGCCCAACAAATACGCTAATACGACTATTATTGCTATAACCATGTCTGTCAAATTTCATTACAGGGAATCACAAATGTAATGCTTTTAAAAGAGAAGTGCTACTATATTACTATTGCTAATACGCCCTGCGTGAATATAGAAAGGAACGCCCTAGAAAATGCTTACACACTACTGCCATAAATATCGTACAGGTGGTACAATACAGAAATAACTGTTTCGAGGAACGAATAATAGGGCAGCTTGCAACGACAAAGAATTAACATTCTGTATGATTTACCATTGTATTTTTGCGCAAAATAATTCTTTACCCATGAGGCTAAAAGCTTTGCCAATAGCATTTCTTGCTATGTTTGCCACCCTACCATCGCAGGGGCAGACAACTAAAATCAATTTTATTGAATACGATTTGCCCAATGGTTTGCACGTGATACTACACGAAGACCATTCTACGCCTATCGTTACTACAGCGGTAATGTACCATGTAGGCTCCAAAAACGAAGACCCCAAACGTACCGGATTTGCGCACTTCTTCGAACATCTTTTGTTTGAAGGCAGCGACAACATCGGTAGAGGCGAATACATGAAAATGATACAAGCCGCCGGTGGTCAACTGAATGCCAACACTTCTCAAGACAGAACGTATTATTATCAAACGGTACCTTCCAACCAACTGGAGCTTACACTTTGGATGGAAGCAGAGCGTATGAACTATGCGAAGATTGACGATATCGGATTAGAGACCCAACGCAAAGTGGTAAAAGAAGAAAAGAAACAGCGCTACGACAACACCCCTTATGGACAATTATTGAACGTAGTATTTGAAAATGCTTTTACAACGCACCCATACAGATGGTCGCCCATTGGTAAAGACCAATATATCGACGAAGCCAAACTGAGCGAGTTCATGGACTTCTACAAAACCTTTTATGTTCCCGAAAATGCGGTGCTCGTAATCGGTGGCGACTTAGATGTAGCCAAAACAAAAGAATGGGTTACCAAATACTTTGGTGGTATCCCCAAAGGAGGCAAACCCATTCCACGCCCTACTATGGTAGAGCCGGAACAAACCGCAGAGAAGCGCGTAACCTTCTATGATAATGTACAATTGCCGGCAGTAATCCTCGCCTACCATGTGCCTCCGATGAAAGAAAAAGATTACTACGCTATTCAAATGTTGACGCAATTATTATCGCAAGGTAAAAGCTCCCGTTTCCAAAAGGCAATCGTTGACCAAGCTCAAAAAGCACTTGCCGTAGGCGCCTTTGCTTTACAAAATGAAGACCCGGGTGTGGCCATGATGTTTGGTATTGCCAACAGCGGTGTATCTTCTGAAGATTTAGAAAAAGCGATGGAAGCTGAGGTGGATAAAGTAATGAATACCGAAATCAGCGAAGAAGAATATGTAAAGCTGATAAATCAAGTTGAGAATGCTTTCGTGATGCAAAACCAACGCACTTCCGGTGTAGTTGATAACCTGGCTACGTACTATACCTTCTTCAAAAACACTAACCTTATTAATACCGAATTGGAAATATACAGAAGCATCACCAAAGCCGATTTAAAACGTGTTGCCAGCAAATATTTCAACAAAAACAACCGGTTAGTGGTATATTATTTACCAAAATCAATGGAGAAAAAATAAACACCATTCCATCACATCATTAGACAACAACATGAAAAAAATAATTCTCTCAATATCAGCATTAGCAATCGCCGCAATTAGCTATGCACAACCGCTGGATCGCAGCATCCGCCCGAAAGCCGGCCCTGCTCCGGAAATTAAGCTCGGGAAAACCGAAAGCTTTACCCTTGCCAATGGCATGAAAGTATTTGTAGTAGAAAATCACAAACTTCCTACCATTGCCGCATCCATCCAACTAGATATCAAGCCCGCATTGGAAGGCACAAAGACCGGCATGATGGATATGATGTCGGAGTTATTGCTCACCGGCACCAAAACGCGCTCAAATGATAAACTCAATGAAGAAATCGATTTCATTGGCGCCAACATCAATGCTTCTCACGAAGGTATCAGCGGTAGCGGTCTGAAAAAACATCAAGATAAAATCTTTGAATTGATGGCAGACATAGCCATGAATGCCGACATCAAACAAACGGAACTGGATAAAGCAAAAACCAGAACGCTTTCCGGTATGGAAGCCGATGAAAACAACCCGGATAACATGTTGCAAAAAGTAGCGGCAGCCATCAACTATGGTAAAGGGCATCCCTATGGAGAAATAGCGACAAAAGAAACTATTAACAATATAGACTTGGCTGCTGTCAACAAATATTATTCTACCTACTTCCGTCCGAACGTAGCATATATGGCTATTGTGGGCGATATCACCTTGGCTGAAGCCAAAGCCTTAGTAGAAAAATATTTTGGCAAATGGGCAAAAGCCACGGTACCAGTTGCCAAATACGCTGACCCTAAAGCACCCTCGAAAACACGTGTAATAGTAGTGCCGCGTGATGCTGCCGTACAAAGCGTTATCAACGTTACCTACCCCATCGACTTGATGCCCGGCACCGCGGATGTGATTAAAACAAGAGTAGCAAATTCTATCTTAGGAGGCGGCTCTAATGGTCGTTTGTTCCTAAACCTTCGCGAAGCACACGGCTGGACCTATGGCTCTTACTCTTCTATCTCTGCAGATGATTTGAAAGGTAGTGTAACGGCATATGCCAAAGCAAGAAACGCCGTTACCGACAGCTCGGTAAACGAAATTATTGCTGAAATGAATAAGATGCGCAACATTCCGGTGGGCAACGAAGAATTGCAAAACCATCTCACCTATATGAGTGGCGCTTTTGCCATCGGGTTAGAAAGCCCCGGTACCGTAGCACAATACGCTATTAATATTGAGCGCTACAAAATGCCTAAAGACTATTATCAAAACTATCTGAAAAACCTTGCTGCTGTAAATGCAGCCGATATTCAAGCTATTTCAAAGAAATACATTACTCCTGCTACTTCCAATATCATTGTAGTAGGTAGCCAAGATGAAATAGCCGAAAAACTGAAACGTTTTGACGCCGATGGTACTGTTGAGTTTTTTGATACGTATGGAAACCCCATCAAAGCAACGGAAAAAGTAGCTGCACCATCCAACGTTACTGCCGATGATGTCATGAAAAAATACATCAACGCCATTGGAGGCGAAGCAGTAGTAAACCAACTAAAAGATGTAGCCATAGTAATGGAAGGAAGTTTTCAAGGACAAAAACTTACCCTTTCTTCATTGAAAAAAGCCCCCAACAAATTGAAGCAAGCCATCAGCATGAGCGGTATGGTATTGCAAAAAAAGGTATTCAATGGCACCGGAGGCTATGAAGAAGCTCAAGGGCAACGCAAAACATTGGAAGGGGATGACATCAAATCTGCACAAGAAGAAGCCGACTTGCAAGCTGACCTACATGCCGATAAATACGGTATCAAGCGCAGCCTGAAGGGAATTGAAAAAGTAAATGATAAAGATGCATACAAAGTAGAAGTGCTGCAAGGCGATGAGAAAACAATTGAATACTATGAAGTAGCTACCGGCTATTTGGTAAAAAAAGTGGAAACAGCTCCTATGCCGGATGGTAGCAGCGTAAGCCTGGCAACAGAGATGGGCGACTATCAAGAAGTACCGGGCAGCAATGGTTATAAAATACCCTTCAGCATTAAGATTCCTTTGGGACCGGGTATGAACTTAGATGCCAAAGTAGTTTCTGCGGCTGTCAACAAAGGTATTGCAGATACAGAATTTGAATAATCGCCGCAACGGCATTCAAGCATAACTATAAAAGCCGCCCGAAGTTTGGGCGGCTTTTGATATATAAGAATTTTTACAAAAAAGCTAATGGCTGCTTATTTCTAAGATGTCTTCTAAATTGGTGTGTAAGCCAATAGTAAAATGGGAGCCATTGTAATGCCAAGGCACATAGCTAATGGCATTTGCAAAAGACCATTGAAATTGGGCTTTCATAAACTTATAACCTATGCGACAAGTGACTGCGGGCTCCCAAAACCAATAACTACCATCAGTGATACGCAAATTTCTTTTTGCATCTATCAATCGTTGTTGTTCGAGGTAACTTACGCCTCTGCCATTATCATTGAGGTTCGAAAATTTCATGTTGCTCAAACGCATAGCCAATCCCACTTCTACTACCGGATGTCGGAATCCAATACCCGGTTGTATAAAGATTCTTCGAGCATCCATATTGACATCACTTTTTATACTGCCACTACCACCACCGGCATATACTTCGGATACAAATTTCGATTTCCCTTGCCCGCTCACCACATAGCCTCCCACACCTAAGTCAAAAAAATGTGCATCGGCATCAACCTCTGCTTTACTGAAATCAATATTTTCCGGACGAAAAGCCCAAGTAGTGTAATTGCCTATGACCCCCAGATGCTTGATGGGCGAATATGCAGCGTTAATATCAAAATAAGAACTGCGGCTACGGTTGCCATTATCTTCCATTGAAGAAATGGAGCCGGCACCGGAAAGGTGTAACTGATTCCCATCGGTAAAAAGAGGGGTGTTGACGGCGTTTGGCTGATAATAATATCGACTGCAACTGCTCATGGCTATTATGGCGGGGATTGCTAATAAGTATAGTTTTTTCATTGTTGTAAAGAGTGTTTAGATTTGAATGGATTGATAGTTTTTTACGATTCTTAACAAAAAGCAAAAATAATACCAATAAAGGCGCGCCAATATATTGCCTAAAAAGAAACAGTCGTGTTACTACATCAATAAGCCATCCATTTCTATGAACATCCTTACTGAAATCACTTCCGATAACCCTATTGAAAAAGTACCCTTGCTTTAAAGAATATTTTAGAATTTTGTCGGCGCACACACGCCACAAGAACATGCAAGAAAAGCAAGTAGATTGGTTTGAAAACTGGTTTGATTCCCCTTACTACTCCATATTATATAAGCATAGAAATATGGATGAAGCCAAAGAATTTGTAGAGAATTTAATCGCCTATTTGCGTCCCCCATTGGGCAGCAAGATGGCAGATATTGCTTGTGGCGAGGGGCGACATTCTCGTCAACTGGAGGCGCACGGCTTTGATGTGATTGGTACCGACCTTTCCAACGAAAGCATCAAACAAGCTAAAAAATACGAGTCGGATACGTTGCAGTTTTTTGTACATGATATGCGCTCATGTATGTACGCCAACTATTTTGATTATGCCTTCAATTTTTTTACCAGTTTCGGATATTTTGAAACCCTACACGACCATGAGATGGCGGCTCGTTCCTTTGCCTCTCGGTTGAAGAAAGGAGGGATATTGGTAATCGATTATCTCAATAAAGAAAAATCATTATCGCAGCTAAAAGCAGAAGACACCATCGAACGCGAAGGGATCACCTTCAGCATCAGCAAAAAATTGGAAAACGGGCATTTCATAAAGCACATCAAGGTAACCGATAAAGATGGTGCCATCAAGCATTTTCATGAGTCAGTAGCCGCATTTACTTTAGAAGATTTCCTTCACATATTTCAGAAAGCTGGGTTGACCCTGGTGGAAACATTTGGCGATTATCACCTCCATCCTTACGACCCTATTGCATCCCCTCGAATGATCATGATTTTTAAAAAATAATTTATGCCGCTTACCCTCCCACACGACCTCCTCGTATTAGACCACAAGGTTTGGTATTACTTGAATGTAAGCTGGCGCAATAATTTTTTAGATGCTGTTGTTCCCTACCTCAGAAACCAATGGACTTGGGCACCTTTATATTTGTTTCTGCTGGTTTTCATGCTATACAACTACAAGAAAACAGGGTTGCTTTGGTGTCTCTTTTTTTTAGCCACTTTTGCCTTGGCAGACCAGGCAAGCGCTCACTATCTGAAGCCATTATTCCAACGTACCCGCCCCTGCAACGATGTAGCACTGTCGAAACTGGTGCATATCATTGTACGGTGTGGCAGTGGTTATAGCTTCCCGTCTTCACATGCTGCCAACCACTTTGCACTTGGAGTCTTTGCGGCTATAACCATGCAACGCAATGTTCGCTATATCTGGTGGATAGCCCTATTATGGGCTGCCTCGGTATCTTACGCGCAAGTGTATGTTGGGGTGCACTTCCCTTTGGATGTATTTTGCGGAGGACTACTGGGGAGCGCTATTGGTATCGTTACCGCCAAGTTATTCCACTTGAAATGGCGACTGCAAGTATCGGGTTAGTCTTGGTTTTCCATATTCAATACATTAAAGAGGCTGCACAAGTGCAGCCTCTTTAATATCCCTGTTAATGGCGATTATTTTCTTTCTAAAAATTTTCCAAACTCTTCTTTTGTGGAGCTAAAGGAGAAACTACTTTCCAGACGCCAGTAATTGCGTTGATCCGACACATTACCATAAGCCCATTTCGCAAAACTCAGCTTATCACTATCAAAACTCAGCCAACTAAGCATGGTCTTTACTTGTGCTGTGCTGTATTGATATCCCTTCAGACTATTCTTGAGTACACGAATTTTTTCTGAAGCAAAAGAAGCGTTGTCAACATTGGATTTTAGCATATTCATATCTGCCTCTTGCAGGGTTTGTTTTGTCCGGGATGAAGATGAATAATCATCATCATCATTGCGGCGGATTCTATCATCACGATCTTCGGTGTATCGGTCGTCTTTGTATGCATCAATAGAGTTTTCATAATCATAATAACTCTCGTCATACACTTTGCTGTTTCGTTTTTCCTCCAACAAAGTAGAGCTTACTTTTGCAACACCGGTATTAGGATTGATAACGATAGCATACGATACGGAAGGATCTACTCGGAAATGATTGTCGTAAATAAGGTTGCGACGAGTCATTCCAAAAGGAGAATCAATAAAGACTTTGATTCGGTAACGTCGTGGCGGTACATTCCCAAAGCGCATGAGGCGACTGGGGCGTGTAAAAGGCACACGATCGAGCTTTACAATAATGGGCGTATGATCCGTCAAGCGAATACTCAATTCCGAATTGCCATATCGGCGAGCACCTTCTGTAGGGTAGCGATGTTGGCTATCATAGTTTCGTTGTGCCATTAGGGGGGCACTACTAAGGCATAAAATGGTGAGAGCGGCTATCAGATGTCTCATATAAAACAATATTAGTAGTGAAGCAATACAATTACACACCAACAGTCATGCCAATCTTCCCTTTTCGAATATTTTTTTTACAAGACCGCAATTGCTGTTTACAACAATATGGCTACAAACGACGCTCCTTTGCATACTCCGTACATATCGCCATTGGCTAATGAGGAAGTAAATGAGAACAACAAATACCGGTAGCCATTGCAGCATTCAAGGATTCGGCACCACCTACTCGTGGAATTGTGACTTTATTCGTAGCTCGCTGAACAAGTGCCGGGCTCAAACCATTGCCTTCGTTGCCAATCATCAATAGGGCTTTGGGGAAAGGAGGAAGGGAATAAATGCTGCTGCCATCCAACACGGTGGCAAGAACCGGAATCGATGAACGAGCAATGAAGTC
This sequence comes from Bacteroidota bacterium, assembly GCA_029573235.1. Classification (GTDB taxonomy): domain Bacteria; phylum Bacteroidota; class Bacteroidia; order Chitinophagales; family Chitinophagaceae; genus JAFIGV01. The sequence continues at coordinate 65,768 of JAKQGX010000008.1, read as the reverse complement.
ATTCAAATCTTCTTGGTAAAGACGTACCCGAAGGTGGCTGCCCATAGCTGCTTGTATCACTTTGGGGTTGTAATAATCTACACTCTCTTTGGAACTTACAATTTGTGAAACACCAAACCAATCAGCTATGCGGATAATGCTTCCCATATTTCCCGGGTCTTGTATGGAGTCCAATACCAGCGTCCATTCGTCAGCAGCGGCTAAGGTTGTGGGCTCTGCTAACTGTACCACTAACATTACATTTTTGGGTGCTTTCAAAGAAGATAAAGAAGTAAGTAGAGATGCTTCTACAATGTGTACCTTGGCTTCGGGGTGTCGGTCAAAAAGGGGTTGGTGCTGCGCTGCCCATTCTGGAGTAGCCAATATTTGGTGGATGACCTCTTCGCTTTGCAACCATTCCGAAACTACTTTTTCTCCTTCGGCAACAAATTGCTTTTCTTGTTTCCTGTATTTTTGAACACTTAATAATTTTATGTGCTTAATTTGCGCCTTGGACAACATCGTTGCAAATCTATATTAATTATCGTATTGAATTGAGTAGGCTTTGGGCTAAAATACTGACCGTATTAGTAGTAGGCATCATATTGCTTTCATTTACCGCATGCAATACTACCAAACGCCTCAAAGAAGGTCAATACTTGCTGCAAAGTAATACGGTAAAACTCACTTCCAATAAAGGTCTCACAAGGAGGGGTGAACTGAAAGACAATCTGGAAAGTTTGATTGTTCAAAGACCCAATACTCGCATACTATTAGGTGTTGCTCCTTTAAAATTGTGGTTGTATAATTTACGGTATCAAAAGTATCAAAACGACACCGGCAATTATCAAATCAAATCAAAAACTGTAGAGGCACCTGTACTATATGACAGTTCCCTTACTCGAAAAACGGTGCGCAACTTGAAAAACTATTTGTTTAACTCCGGTTATTTTTTCCCAACAGTAAAAGACACCGTTGTTTTCAAACAAAAGAAAGCCTATGTAACCTATAATATTCATACCGGTTTGAACTACTTAATACATCGCGTAACCATCAATGCAGATGATACAACCATACAGCGTTGGGTGGAAGCCGGCATGAAAGACACTAAATTAAAAACGGGCACTCCATTCTACATGGGACTCGTAGAAGAAGAACGCAGTAGAATAGCTAATGCTTTAAAAGAAGAAGGATATTTCTTTTTCACACAAGAAAACATTGTGGATGTAAAGTTGGACACCTTTGATAATACCTTATTAAAAGAAGATTACAGCCCCTTTGAAAGTATCGTCAATACTATCGCTTTGCAAAAAAAGGAAATAAAAAATCCTACCTTGGATATTACCATCTACATCCGCAGCAGCCAACCCAAAGCGTATAAAAAGTATTATTCCAATAGAATCACTACCCTGCCGGATTTCGTTTCCAGAGAGGATATAAGGGATAGCAGTATGATTATTCGGAAGTACAATGAAATGAATTTTCGATACCACAACTATTACATTCGGGAGAAGGTATTGTATAAAAGTATTTTCTTTGAAAAAAATGCCCTCACCCGACAAAGTGATTACGACAATACCATCAATAAACTCAATGGCCTTGGCGTATTCCAATCGGTAAGGGTGCTGCAGTTTGAAGACACCATTCGAACCACTGACGATAGCGGATATATTAATACCGCTATACTGCTGAGCCCGGCAAAGAAATATGACTTTTCTACCAACTTCGAGATATCCAATGGTACTACCTATTTTGCCGGTAGTGCTATAGCATTTAGTTTCCGTGACAGAAACTTTTTGAAAGGAGGGAACTTGTTGAACATCTCTCTTCGTGGAGGATTAGAATCCAATCTTGACCAAAACAAAGGAGAGCAACTTTTCAAACGGTTTCAACTCTTTTCTCGCAATGCTGGTATTACTGCCAGCCTCAACTTTCCGAAGTTTATCGTTCCCTTTCATGTGAAGTTCAAAAACAAAAACACACCACGTACTATCATCAGTATAGGTGCTAATATCTTAGAAAGGGTTTCTCTATTTACCGCCACTAATATTACCGGAGGATATACTTACAACTGGCGACAAACAGCTACGCAAAGTTGGGAACTATCACCTATTCTTATCAATAATTTCAGGCTCCCCTACGTCTCCGATTCTTTTCAGCGAAGGTTGGATACAGTTGAGTTTTTAAAGAAACTCTACACCCCTGTTTTCATTGAAGGAGAAAACATCAATTATACTTTTTCCAATCAATTTATTAATAAGGGACAAAGCTATACCTACGCTAAAATCGGTTTAGAAGAAGCCGGCGGGCTCCTAGCAGGTATCAATAGCTTGAGTAATTTACGCATCAACTATGCGCAATTTGTAAAATTAGATTTTGATATCAGACGGTACTACAACCGCCCCCATGCGCAATGGGCAACTCGCTTTTATGGCGGTGTGGGTATTCCATACGGACACTCCGTGAGTCTTCCATATATCAAACAATATTTTACCGGAGGACCCTACAGCATTCGTGGCTGGCGTATCCGAACACTGGGTCCGGGAGGGTATTTCAACCCTGCGGAAGACACCCTACATAGCTCAGGAGTATTTATCGACCGAACCGGCGACATCAAAATTGAGTTGAATACTGAGTATCGTTTTGATATCATGCAGTTGTTTTATGGGGTGATAAAAATGAAGGGAGCCATCTTTGCGGATGGGGGTAATATTTGGTTGGCAAGAAAAACCTCAGGCTTTCCGGAAGGAGAATTTCGCCTATCGAAACTGGGACGTGAGATGGCTGTGAGTACCGGTATGGGGTTGCGCTTCGACTTAGCAGGTTTCTTTATTTTCCGTGCTGATGCCGCCTTTCCTATTAAGAAACCGTATGGCAGCAACAGTGGTTGGGTAGTAGATGAGATCGCTTTAGGCTCCCAACAATGGCGCCGGAACAATATCATTTTGAATGTAGCTATTGGCTATCCCTTCTAAAGAACAACTGCCTTTTAGCTTTTCCATTCGGCAGGATAATGTGCTATATTTGCCCACGATGCGAAACATAAAAATCATTGAAGTAAAATCTGAGATAGGTGCCGGTACACGCGGTGCCAGCCTAGGAGTAGATGCCATGCAAATAGCCGCACTCGACTTTATGAGCAACTTCTTTGTAAACTTTCCAACCGAACTTGTAGAAACAGAAAACAAACTATTGTACGAGCCGGTGCAATCCCCTTATGCAAAGCGGATTCACGGTATTTACACCATGTACGATCGTGTATCGCAAGCCGTAAACGATACCCTCAAATCAGGCTTGTTTCCATTAGTGCTCGCCGGCGACCACAGTACAGCCGGGGGTACCATTGCCGGTATCAAAATGGCAAAACCCAAAAACCGATTAGGTGTGATTTGGATAGATGCGCACGCCGATATGCATACCCCCTTCACTACCCCATCAGGCAATATGCATGGTATGCCTTTGGCTACAGCTTTGGGCGAAGACAATATCGAAAACAAACTGCATGAAGTAGATGAAAAAACCAAAGACTGGTGGAACAAACTAAAAAACATTGGCAAAATTCAACCGAAGATATTGCCGGAAGATATTGTCTTTATTGCGTTGCGCGATTATGAAAAAGAAGAAGAAGCCCTCATCAAAAAGCACAACATAAAAGTAATACCCGTACAAGAAGTGCGTAAAAAGGGAGTTGAAAACATCGTTCGCCAAGCCTTGATGCACTTAAGCAATTGCGATGACATCTATGTTTCTTTTGACGTAGATTCGTTGGACAGTTCTATTTCACGCGGCACAGGCACCCCAGTCAGCAATGGTCTTAAAGAGCGTGAGGTAGAAGATATTCTTGCCTCCCTCATGCAAAACCACAAGATTTGCTGTTTTGAAATTACGGAGGTCAACCCTACATTGGACAAAGAAAACCTGATGGCAGAGATTGCTTTCAATATATTGCAACGCAGTGTGAATATTTTGCTACTCAATTAGCGGAAGTTTTTCGGGGGATAGTGACGGCTGTAATATTATCTTGCAATCCACTTTTCAAACACCACATACACATCACTACGAAGTGCTGAAGAAGCGGGAACCACGCACCGCAACCGCACGCTTAGCGGGATACCATGATGCCGCTATTCCGATAGTCACAATCGTAACCAATATCACCAAAATATCCTTCCATTGTATCGCAACCGGATAGGCTTCAACCACAAAAGCGCCTTGTAATTTTATCCATTGAAACTGCTGTTGCCCCAAGCATAATAATACTCCAGCTAGTAGCCCTACTATGCCTCCTACCATTGCCCACATCACTCCTTCAGTTATGAACAATGTACGAATCGTAGATGGTGTAGCGCCTAATGCCTTCAATATGGCAATGTCTTTTTGTTTCTCAAGAACGAGCAAGGTGAGTGCTCCTATCATGTTAAAGGAGGCGATTATCAATACCAGCAATAGTATAGCATAAACAGCCCACTTCTCTGTTTGCATCACCATATACAGGGTTTTGTTTTGCTCGTAGCGTGTTTGCACTTGCATGTTGCTGCCTACTATTTTTTGAAGCGCGGCTTTCACCGCATCCGGATTTGCCCCTTTCGTAAGGCTCAGTTCTAAGGAAGAATATTTTCCGGTTTGTAAAAACAAAGATTGCACCACCGGCAGTGCTGCCAATACATAACGACTGTCGAACTCTTCTTGAACGGTAAACGTTCCCGTTACTTTAAGCATTTGTGATTGTAAAAAATCGGTGGGTTGTAAGGCGGGATTTTGAACCGTTGCATTCGGATAATAAACCATCAATGGACTGAGATCTGTGATAGAAGAAAGTCCTAGCTTGTTTGCTAACTGGCGACCTATAATAGCGGTTGCGGGTGATGCCAATACAAGGCTATCACCATCGTCCACATATTGCCGATAGTTATTCACTGCGCCATACAACGTGTCGATCCCCTTTATGGTGGCAAGGGCATCTTCGTCATTGGCATTGAGCCATACGTTGTCTTCAATAACCCTGCTGATATACCTTACACCATTTACCGATTGCAGTTGCTCCCATTGCGAAGCCTCCAGTGAAAAAAACTTTCCCTTAGTTGCCGTAATTTTTATGGGAGGATAAAAAGCTTTATAAAGGTCTTTTATCAGATTTTCAAAACCATTAAATACGGAAAATAACACCATCATGGCACCGGCAGCTACGGCAATAGCAGCCATACTAATGCGCGAAAGAATGGGTACAGCGTTTTTGCTTCGCTTGCCTTTCAAGTACCTCCAAGCCAATTGTGGGACGAGTATCACAAGGCACAAATATAACAGTAATAAGATGGATTGTTAGCGGCAAAGCACCTTGCCATGGTGAGGAAAAAATATTAAACCGGTAGGTGTATGAATCACCAGTATCGAGATAAATATTAAAACCAATGTATAATAATAGTCGAAAAAGCATTAACGCATCTTGTGAGCTATGCTTTCCCTTCTTTCTCTTCTCTTTCTTGTTTCAATTGTTTAAAAATGGTTTCCATTTTATCTACATATTCCAAGGTATCGTCTTCAAAGAAATGTAATTCCGGCACACGACGTAATTGGTTTCTGACGCGCATTCCCAATTGATTTCTGAATTCTTTGGTGCGCTCTTTTATAGCAGTCATTAATGCTTTATGATCTTCAATCTTAAATAAGCTTAAGAAAATACGTGCTTCTAATATATCCGGAGTAATGGTCACTTTTGAAATGGAAACCATACCGCCCTGTATGACATTGATGCCTTCTCTTTGAAAAATATCACTCATTTCCTCCAGCACTAGCTGTGCCACTTGCCGTTGTCTTTTCGTTTCTTCCATAATGCCTTTTGCTTTAGTAGGTAAAGATACTTGTTTCATTATATTCCTTCAGAAATTGTGCTATTTTCTTTCTAATTTCGTCTGCTAGAGTTGATATTTTTTATGAAAAAAATCTTTTTATCCGCTGCGAGTTTATTGGCAATTGCACTTACTTCTTGTACTGAAAAAATCCCTTTGGATACCGGAAAAAGCGGACAAACCTTAAGTGATACTACTTACTTAGCCATTCCAGAATCGGCAAGCCTTCGAAAGATATTGATAGAAGAAGCAACCGGTGTGAAGTGCCCCAACTGTCCGGATGGCGCTGCTGAATTACATAAAGCTGATACAACCTACCCCGGACGATTGTTAGTTATTGGACTACATGGCGGTAGCCTCACTTCGCCCATTTCCGGACTTTCGAAATATGATTTCCGAACCACCTTTGCCGTAGATTTATTCAACACGTATTTTGGTGGTGAGCCCAACAAACCGGCAGCTGTTTTTGACCGCACCTTGCAAGGCACTGCTTATTTTATTGAAGCCAGAACCAAATGGATGGACATCATCAAGCAACGTTTAGCGGTGGCAGCTCCTCTCAACCTATATCTAAGTTCTACCTTTGACGCTGCCACCGGCGAAGCTACCATTGTACTAAAGGGGGCGTACACGGCTGCCATTTCAAAGAAACAGAGCTACACCATCGTTATTACAGAAGATAAAATCATTGATGCCCAAGACAAGGGGTTGGACGTAATTCCGGACTATGAACACAACCATGTATTGCGCGATATGCTGACCAACGTTACGGGTAACGCTTTACTGGACAACCTTGCTACGAAAGAAGCGGGAAGGGTGTTTCAAAAAGTAATAAAATACAAACTGCCCACCGGAAAAGATTGGAATGTGGACAACCTCAACATTATTGCCTTTGTGCATAACAACGAAACCGGCGACAAAGAAGTACAACAATCGGTAGAGGCAAAGTTGAAGCCTTAACATTATTCTCTTTTTTGCACTAAAGCATTTTCGTTTATTTTGCCTTGTCATTCCATTCTGACAAGGCTTTTTTATGCGCAATATCCATTTCACAACGCTATTATTCCTTCTTTCGATTGTATTTTTTTCTTGCAAAGACCAGCCCTCAACGGATACAGAATCTTCCGAAACAACCGGAGAACAACCCGTCATAAGCAAACCCAGTTTTAATGCCGATAGTGCTTATGCGTATATTCAAGCGCAAGTCGATTTTGGACCAAGAGTGCCGGGTACAGCTGCTCAACGGAAAGCGGCTACTTGGATGCAGCAACGTCTCGCAGAATTTTGCGATACCGTTTATGTACAAGATGTAAAAGTGCGTGCCGGCAATGGCACCATACTTCCTTGTATCAATCTAATTGGCAGCATTCATCCCGCAGCAAGCAAGCGCATACTGTTGCTGGCACACTGGGATAGTCGTCCTTGGGCAGACCGAGATGTGAAAGACACCAATAAGCCAATTGTAGCTGCCGACGATGGTGGAAGCGGTGTAGGAGTACTGCTGGAGTTGGCACGACAGATAAAATCCCAACCCTTACCGGCAGACCTAGGCATTGACATCTTTTTTACCGATGTGGAAGACTATGGCAAAACAGAATGGGGAGATGATAGCTACGCATTGGGCACCCAATACTGGGCGAAGAACCCACATGTACCCGGATATACGGCTTCCTTCGGCATATTGCTGGATATGGTAGGTGCGCGTGACGCACGATTTCCATTGGAAGGAATCTCGACCAAATTTGCCGGCAACATACAGCAAAACATTTGGAAGGCAGCCGGAAGAGCCGGATACTCTTCTTACTTTCCCTTTACTGCGGGCGGCTACATTACCGACGACCATGCCTATATCAACGAGCTGACACGCATTCCAACGGTTGACATTATTAACCTCAGCACCCATACCGAATCGCCCTTTGCACCACATTGGCATACTCACAAAGACAACATGAGCATTATTGATAAAGCCACGTTGAAAGCCGTTGGTGAGACCCTGCTTCAGGTTATCTACGAATTAGCGCATGACATGAACGCATCCTAACACGTCTTATTCGAATGGAGGTGCTGAACTGGCTTCCGAGCATTTAATATTTTTTTGCAACTTTGCACGCCGCCGGCAATTGCCCGTAACGGATTAGAAAGTATTACGTCCATTTGTTGACACCATAGCATGAAATACGATAAAGAAATTAACAAGCGCCGAACCTTTGCCATCATATCGCACCCGGATGCCGGTAAGACTACATTGACCGAAAAGCTATTGTTGTTTGGCGGTGCCATACAAGTAGCCGGTGCCGTGAAAAGCAATAAAATAAAGAAGAGTGCCACGAGTGATTTTATGGAAATTGAGCGCCAGCGGGGTATTTCGGTGGCTACATCTGTAATGAGCTTTGAGTATAACGGGGCTTTGATTAATCTTCTGGATACGCCCGGGCACAAGGACTTTGCAGAAGACACCTATCGTACATTAACAGCGGTGGACAGCGTCATATTAGTGATAGATAGCGTGAATGGGGTGGAAGAGCAAACCAGAAGGCTGGTAGAAGTGTGCCGAATGCGCGACACGCCCGTGATTGTATTTGTAAACAAACTGGACCGTGATGGAAAGTTTCCTTTCGATTTGCTGGACGAAATTGAAAAGGAACTAAAACTATCCTTACACCCCTTGACTTGGCCCATCAACATGGGAAAGGAGTTTAAGGGAGTGTACAACCTTTATGACAAAAGCCTAAACCTGTTTACCGCCAACCAAAAAGCAACTACTGAAAATACCTTTCCCATTCCGGACATCCATGACGAGTTACTGGATAAAAAAGTAGGTGATCGCGATGCCAAACAACTGCGTGAAGACGTAGAGCTATTGGAAGGAGTATATGGAGTGCTGGATACCGACAAGTATTTGAAGGGCGAAGTTGCCCCTGTGTTTTTTGGCAGTGCGGTCAATAATTTTGGGGTGAAAGAATTGCTGGATACCTTTATCAGCATTGCACCCAAACCTTTGGGAAGACAAACGGATAAGCGTTTTGTGGATGTCAGTGAAGATAAGTTTACCGGATTTATTTTTAAAATACATGCCAACCTCGACCCTCGCCATCGCGACCGTATCGCCTTTTTAAGAGTATGTTCCGGAAAGTTTGAACGCAACACCTATTATAAGCACACAAGATTAGAAAAAGACGTGCGTTTCAGTAACCCTTATTCCTTCCTTGCCAGAGATAAAGACATTATTGAAGAAGCCTTTCCGGGCGATGTGGTGGGCTTATTTGACACCGGCAATTTTAAAATTGGAGATACCTTAACCGAAGGTGAATTGTTACAGTTTACAGGCATTCCTACTTTCTCTCCGGAAATCTTTAAAGAGTTGGTCAACAAAGACCCCATGAAGACAAAGCAACTGGAAAAAGGCATTCGACAGCTTACCGATGAAGGGGTTGCGCAATTGTTTACCCAGCATGGTGGCAACAGAAAAATCATCGGTTGTGTAGGTGAACTACAGTTTGAGGTGATACAATACCGACTCTTGCAAGAGTATGGTGCTTCGGTAGCCTTTATGCCTTTGAGCTTCTATAAAGCTTGTTGGATAACCGGAGATAAAAAGAAAGTTGAAGATTTTGTTCGTTTCAAGCAATCGAATGTCATGGAAGATAAAGATGGCAACCTAGTGTATTTGGCACAGAGCGAATGGTTTTTAAATACCGAGCGACAAAACAATCCCGACATCGAATTTCACTTCACCAGCGAATTTAAGACGGCAACGACATAAGCCATTTTCACCAAAATTATTGCTCCATCTTGTCATGTGATTGTAGTATTTGATTATTTCAATCGGGTGATGCGATGCACCCATGATGAATGTCAGCGCGATAGAAATGGAACGCTGTTTAAAATCAGAAAGGATGATATTAGCGTAATGCAGCCTGTCAGTACCTTTGCAAGTACGAATAGCAAACTATGTTTAGTTGCGAATAGCATTATTACCGGTTTCGTATTTCCGTATTAATTTTATGGCTACTAAATTATTTTTCGCCTTCTTGTAGATAGCCACAAAGCATGCAAATTGATAATAACATACTGATTACATACGGTGGCTATGCCATTAAATACGAAAAAGAAGCAATGATATTTCATGAAGGTGATCTTCCCAATTATTATTATCAAGTGTTGGAAGGCACCATCAAAGTTTATACTTCCAATGCTGAGGGAAAGACACTTGCACAAAGCATTTTTAAAAATGGAGATAGCTTTGGGGAACCACCTATTTTACTGTCACTCCCCTATCCTAATTCGGCAAAAGCCAAAGAGGAAAGTACGATCATTCGTATTGCTCGAGAAGGTCTATTGGATATTATCCGCGACTATCCAGAGATTGCGCAAGAGATGCTGTTTACCTTTGCCAAAAGGATTTACGACAAGTCTAAATCAGCGCAGATATGGGTGAGCACCACTCCGGAGGAAAAGATCGTTCAATTTTTAAAGAACACTCCAAGTTATAATCAGGAAACTCCACAACTAGTACCCTATACCCGAAAGCAAATTGCAGAGTTCACCGGACTACGCATAGAAACGGTCATTCGCACCCTAATTAAAATGCATAAAGAGAAAAAGCTGAACATCATCAATCATAAAATTTACTACTAATCTTCTGAATGTATGAGTACAAATAAATGGTTTCGCCTGGCAATTATCAGTATCATTATTGTAGCATTTTATGGAACACTAATGCGCTATAAGATAGCCTTCGACTTCCCATACTTAAACCAGAAAAATTTATTACACGCACACTCACATTTTGCGTTCAATGGATGGATTAGTCATTTGCTCTACACCTGCCTCACTTGGATGGCATCTAAGCACCTTACTCAAAAGCAACTTTCCAAATACTATACGATTATCATAGCCAATTTGGTCGCGGCATTTGGCATGTTGGTTACGTTTACGTATCAGGGCTATGCCATGGGGTCTTTTATTTTCTCCGGGCTTACGATTATCATCGGTATTGTTTATGCGTGGTTTTACATCAAGGACATCAAGCATTTTCCTGCAAACAATTTGGCAACCCCATGGATTGTTACGGCTTTGTTGCTAAACATTCTTTCTTCTGCGGGCCCGCTATCGCTTGCCTATACGATGATTACCAAGAATGTTAACTCCTATTTTTACTTAGGATCGGTGTATTATTACTTGCACTTCCAATACAGTGGCTGGTTTTTCTTTGGGGCAATGGCATTGGTGGTTCATGCGCTACCCAAGGATTTTCCATCTATAAAGAATGAATTTCGCATCTTGGCAGCATCGGCAATTCCCACATTTTTCCTCTCCATATTATGGACACATTTACCCACTTGGCTTTATATCATTACGGTTTTGTTTACGGTTATTCAAATGGTAGCGTGGTTTATGTTGTTAAAAAAACTGCTGTGTTTACGCACCTATAAAACTAACTTTCCGACTTGGGTGAATATCTTTTTTTACGCTGCTGCATTTGCTATGACCATCAAATTTGTACTACAAACCATTTCAGTCATTCCTTCTCTCAGTCAATTGGTATTTGGTATCCGTCCCATTGTAATTGCCTACTTACACTTGGTATTATTAGGTGTGTTCAGCTTATTCTTTATTGGATTTTTGTTTGCCAAAGGTTGGATGGCTACCACTCCTTCAGCTAAAACGGCTTCCATCCTATTTTTAGTAGGCGTATTCTTAAACGAGTTACTATTGGGCGTTCAAGGAATGGCAGCATTTGCTTATATACCTATACCCTATATCAATCAAATGTTGTTTGCTGTGGCACTATTACTCTTTTTGAGTGCCGTATTCCTACTGCTTACACAGCTCAAGCACTTTGCGCAAAAGGTGATTTCTTAAAGTGAAGAACAAATATTGTTATGGGAAATTGAGGTGTAATTTTGGATATATTTACATTCTATAAAATGCACTTGCAAATACTATCTTCTAATAGGTAATTGCTGCGCCTGCAACCGCATCATATCGAACCATGCACGACATTCTATTTACCTTCTTGGCTAAGTACGTTTCTCTGACAACAGAAGAGATGAATGCCATTACTTCTTTAGACATTATCCATACCGTAAAGAAAGGCACCACATTGCTCAAAGAAGGACAACAGTCAAAAGAAAGTTTCTTCGTATTAAAGGGCTGTATCCGCACCTATTATATAATTGAAGGGGAAGAAAAAACAACCGCCTTTTACACAGAAATGGAAGGATTAACACCGCACTGTGTAATGAACGATACACCATCAGAATATTACATCAGTTGTGTTGAGGATAGCATATTAATTATTTCACGGGCAGATATGGAGAGCGAGATCAATGGTAGGTTTCCGAAGTTTGAAACCCTTTGCAGAAAGCTGTCTGAAGAACGGTTGGCAATACAACAAACAGACTTTGATTTATTCAAAACCTCATCACCCGAACAACGATATCTGAATTTATTGCAACGAAGACCTGACCTTATCCAGCGGGTACCACAACACCAATTAGCCAATTATCTAGGCATCCAACCTCAATCCTTAAGTAGGCTAAGGGCAAGGATTCTTGAAAAAAAGCAATAAGGAATATTTCTTAACTTAAGTGAACGAGTGTAGCGCACCAGCCCATCTACTTTTGCATCATCAAACAATATCTGACAAACAACATGCAAAAGAAGATTATTGGAATAGGGCTTTTGCTTCTATTGACCAACTGCACTAAGGCGAATGCACAAAATACCAAAGAGGAAAAAACATACAAACAATGGTTCGTTGGCACATCCTTATTTGTTTTATTGGGCAATTTGGATACAAAGAACCCACCTCAATTTTTTGAACTCAACTTGGGGTACCGAATTACGCGGAAAGATGTTATTGCATTGTCGCCCAAAACTTGGAAATACGCCTGGCCAAATGGTATTCATCCTTTCCTAAACAACGCATACAAAAAGGCGGATGAAAAATTCCCTGGATATGTACGTGAATATGGCATTACGGCATCATACACCCGTTTTTTATGGAAGGAATTTTATGCACAACTGGATATAATGCCTACCTATCAAATTTTCGTGAATGATTATCGTACTAAAATTGATGATGGGTTTCAGGTTTTTAATTCGTATCGTATCGGTTATCACTTCAAACTCTTTAAAGACAAAATATTCTTTCAACCATCTATTTGTATGACACACCGTGCTTATCACACCGAGCTACCGGATGGGTTTAAACAATTGGATGATAAATGGTCAAAGTTTGTCTTCCCTGAACCGGGGCTTAATATTGGAATTAACTTTTAGTATATGCATTCAAAAAAGAGATTTGAAGAAGTGAGCATCAATGTAAAACTGAAGCTTGCTGCACTTTGGGTAAGTTTTATGTTTCTCTATATCTACGTGGATGTATTCGCATTGTACATGCCCCACAAGATTGAAAATATCATAAACGGGAAAGTTTTTGTTTTTGACATTACACAAGGGTTTCTATTTACAGCCCTTGCATTAGCCACATTACCTATTCTTATGATTTTTCTTTCCGTGCTGCTACAAGCAACGATCAATCGAATCGTAAACATTACGGCTGCTATCATTCATGTTCCTTATATGCTGTTTAATCTGGCTGGGGAGGCATGGGTTCATATGGTGTTTGGTGCGGCTGTAGAAATATTGCTCCTTTCCCTAATTATATATTATGCTTGGAAATGGCCTCATGTTAAAGTGGATATCTCTCATTAAGTAAAGTCATCATTCAATAGTTATCATGAGTATTAAGAAGGTACATTTCATTTCAGGGATGATTGTAACTGCCTTTGTTGGGATGCATTTATTCAATCATATATCTAGCGTTTTTGGGGTAGAAATGCATGTTACATTGATGAATACATTACGACGTTTCTATCGAAATATGTTTGTAGAAATTGTACTGTTACTTGCGTTATCAGTTAAAATATTGTCTGGCTTTATACAAATCCTTATCCGAAAAAGAAATGCATGGAATACCATTGACAAGTAGCAAGTATGGACAGGAGGCTACTTGGTTTTTTTCATCATTTTTCATGTGGGCGTTGTTTTCGTTGGGCGATTCTATTTGCTGCTAGACACTAACTATTACTTTGGTGCAGCAGGATTGAATAGTTTCCCAACAAACTTGTTTTTTGTCCCTTATTACACATTTGCAATTATCTCTTTCTTTGGGCACATTGCAACAATTCATTACAAAAAAATGAAACTAAATGTATTGGGATTATCCCCTGCAAAGCAATCAAAGATTATTCTAGTGATGGGTATTTGCATCACCTTGATAACACTCTTTGGATTAACCAATCATTTTAGAGGAGTCAAAATCCCAACGGAATACCATGTGTTGATTGGTAAATAAACAGCAGTAGTAAAGGCTAGCTATCAGCAAAATCGGTTAAAACAATACAATTCTTCCTTTCCAAAGCTACCTTCTCCACTTTGCTTTGTACTATAACAAATGACATATTACTCCACCTATTGAACAATATCAAAAACTTTATACCAAGAGAATCTTAGCTCTAAGTATGGTAAAACATTCACTACATTTGTTGAAGCGTATTTTTTGAATCATAATAAAACTGTACCGTACTTTAAGTGGTACCGAAACCCATATTTTTTTATTTAGAACATTTACCACTATGCAATCAAACATGCTGAAATTGTTTTTAACACTGATAATCGTATCAATAGGTAGTCTGTCTTTGTATGCTCAAGATGATGACATAAATAGCGCTGAGAACAAAGCTTATAGCAACTTTGATTTTGTGGCCGGCACTAAAACGTTCTTTTATGACGATTTTTCTTCAGGACTCAGCAAGTGGAAAATCATTGAACATGACCCATCAGATGATGTAGTCCCTCCCGGCATCAAAAAAATTGCAACCAGCACCGGCAATTGGCTCAAAACACCCAAACGAGGTATATTATATCCCCTTAATCTAAAAACCTTACCTCACAATTTCACCATTGAATTTGACATGTGGGCTGATGCTGAAAAAATGAGTGAAATGGAAAGTGGTTTAATTGTTTCCATCGTAGGGAGTAAAGTGAATAAAAATGAATACAGCACAGCATTTGATGAAAACCCGCAAATACAGATTGACATCCATCCGTCAGAAGCACTTCTTTATTGCCTTGCCACAAAAGAAAACTATGATGGTGAAAGAATACTAGACAGGAAAGATATTAGGAATGGCTGGAAGAAAGGGAAAGTACACAGAATATCTATTTCAAGAATGGGTACGCACATCAAAGTTTATGTAGGAGAGAAAAAGTTTCTTGACTTGCCCAATGGCTTGCCGATGAAAACGAACTACACGTTTATACTCGCAACGAATATGTGGGGAGATGGGTTGTATTTCACGAATTTTAAGGTAGCAGAAGTTGAAACAGTAGAGGCAAAAATTGATGACAAAAATAATTTTGTCACAAATGCAATATATTTCAATACAAACGCTTCGGTTATTAGACCGGAATCATGGCCAGCACTAAACCTAGCAGCAAAAGCAATAAAATCTTCTCAAGGCACTATAAAAATCATTGGTCATACGGATAGTGATGGTAGTGATGCCAGCAACCTAACACTCTCTCAGAAACGGGCAGAAGCAGTAAAGTCCTTTCTTGTAAAAAACTTTGGAATCGACCCATCAAGATTGGTAACAGAGGGTGCTGGAGAATCAAGACCCATTGATACAAATAATACAGCTGAGGGAAAAGCAAACAACAGAAGAGTCGAATTTAAAAAGCAATAGTATTAGTTGAGCCAGCAATACGTTGTTCAAACAAAACTGCTACTTGCCATTACCACCCACTTTAAGTTTGGCACCTTCAACTTTAAAAAATGTCACACACCATTGCCCATCAGAAGGTCATTCAAATTTTCAAAAATGATTTTTATGATTGTGAAAGCAATGCTTATACTACTTCACTAATAGTTTCATCCTGTTCAGGGTTTGAGCACCTTTCAGTTGTATTATGTATAGCCCTTTGTGAAGATTGCGAATATCTACTTTAGTAATCGGCTTGTCTATGAAAAGTTCGCGTACTTTTCTTCCTCCGATATCAAAAATTGTAGCTTGTATATTCGTTTGATTAAAGTCCGTTAAATCAATTACAACTTCTTCAGAGGCGGGATTGGGATATATGGCCGCTTCGAGATTGTTTGCGATATCGGCAATGGAAGTATTTCCCTGATTGACTTTGGCAATCCATCCATCATATCGCGGGGTACCAGAACCAATATAGGCTGCGTTGATATAATAGCTGCCATCATTATCACAATTTATTTGGGTCATGAACCTACCTACTACATATACACTGTTATCTTTCGCAGCTACACTATAGATACGTTCGGAATTGTCTGAACCACCAAAACTTTTTGCCCAAGCAAACATTCCATGGGTGTTGAGCTTTAACAAGAAAGCATCCAACGCACCATCAGAAGTAATGTTTTTCACGTAAGCACCCGGGTCAAAATCTAACCCTCCTTTATAAGTACCCGCTATATAAATATTATTGGCTGCATCCACCGTCAATCGTGTGGCACGTTCGCTATCCCAAGTATTGCCTATACTTTTTGCCCACAAATAGTTACCCGAAGCATCCAACTTTGTTATGAAAATATCAGAATAACCATTTGACACCAAAGTAGTAGCACCCATCGTTATCGTACCCATAAAACTGCCCGTCAATAATATATTCGAAGCACCATCTACAGCTACAGCATTGGCATAATTATATGAACTGATGGGATTATTGTCCTCGCCTCCTATCTTCTTCACCCATTGAAAACTACCATCAGAAGCCAGTTTTAAGAGAAAGGCCTTTTGCACGCTGTCCGATAAATTATAGGTTGTGGTAGTATCGGGGTTAAAATCAACGGTTCCAAAAAAATCTCCGGAAATGTATAAATTACCTGATGCGTCTGTAGCAATAGAGCGGGGAACGACAATATCTCCCACAACTGTGTCGGTAGCAATATTTTTAGCCCATTGAAAATTTCCGTTGTTATCTAATTTCAGTACATAGCCCCATTGCCCGTTAGAGGTCAATTTTTTATTACCGGAACCGGGATCGAAATCTACCGTTCCTTTGTACCGTCCTGTCAGGCATATATTTCCCAATGCATCAATAACCATCATTGCCGGACCTTCTTCATCCCCGCCATTATTAGCTCCTTCCGGGTAATTATAAGCCCAATTCTTTGCCCACAAAAATTTTTCATTGGCATCCAACTTCACTAAAAATATCTCGTTGTTATTTATTGGATCAATATCGTGTGTTAGTGCAGTGTCCGGGTCGAAATCAACCTTAGTATTGAAGTATCCTAACAAAAACAAATTGCCCGAAGCATCTTTGCTCATACTAGTAACACCAATATAGCGCGGCACTGTTGGATAACCGAATGTAAGCACCTTTACAAAATTATTGGAAGCATCCAACTTGAGTACAAAAGCATTACCTCTGCCAAGTGCATCGGGCTTACAAGCTTTGATAGCCGTACCAGCACCAAAGTCAAAATCTACCGTATCATTGAAGTGACCACCAATATATTTGTTGCCCTGATTATCGATGATGACTGAGAGCGCACGATCCGTATAGTTGCTACCGATTGCAGTCGCCCAGTCTATACTTTGTGCATGGACAATACCTGCAAACAACAAAAGACTTGAGATAAGAAATACATGTTTCATAATTTTTCTGGTTTAGCTATTATAGAAAATAATTACTTAACGATGATGGTTATTTGTGCTTCTCCTCCGCTACAATCAGATATGCGATGTTCACAGTCATTATGCACACAGCTACCCCAATTGGCGCCATAGCCAATATAGTAGGTTCCAGTAGTTGCCGGGTCTATAGCATACATATAACCATATAGCCAGCCCGGATTTGTTGCAGACCAAGTTTCGGAGTAAGTACTGCCGCTCCCCAATGTTATTTTTGCTGAATAGGTTACTGCGTCTACCACTGGGGTTATGGCTACACCGCAATTTGAGTAATGCCACAAGTATCCGGTTTGATCATTTCTATCCAGATGATAAGTGGTGAGTGGTGCGTAGTAAATAATCTTCTTGGGGTCGTTGCTTATTTTTACGGTACCTGTTATTTCATCACGGAGCCGCCAACCGGTATCTGAGAGTTTGAAGAAAACACTTGCCTTAATATTTTCTGTAGCCGATAACACATTTTCATCAGTAGCCGTATAAACAACAGTGTTTTTTGGTGTCTCATATGTTGTTACGTTACCATCCAAAAGTCCGTAATTGCCAGGAGTACTCCACACGACTTTAAACTGCACCCCAGTACCTTTAGAAAAAGGATAGCTTCCGTCAGCATTCAGTAACTTTAACGTAATTGATTTTGTTCCGTTTTTAGGTGTGAGTGTGGCTCCGTTGGGCTTCATTACAACTGTAAGTTTTTTCACATTTACATAGGCAGTATCGGTTCCCAATACTCTGGTTCCACTTGGACCAATGATGGATGCCTTAACAAAAATGGTTTCAACATTATCATCATTGGGAGCTAGTTTGCCATAGTAAGTAATCGTTTTGCTTGCGGAGGAAGTTGTAGTGGTTACTTCTGCTCCGTTTTGCTTGAAAACACCAAACAAACCAGGTGTAGACCATACATATTCTATCTTTTCTCCCGCACTGAGCGCAGCCGTTGCAGAGGCTGTGAGCGTATGATCTGCTAGCTTCATTATTTTCGAATGTTTTGGAGTAATTGTTACATCATTGTCTTTACTTATTACAGTCCATTCATTGAGTGTGCTGCTATTACTAATATGCGTAAAGCGTGAATCTATTGGATTTGCTTTATCATCAACATTTGCGTTTATGAGCCAGGAAAACAATCCTCCTTTTATGATTTTAACAAATGACTGTTGGCGCTCTTCATTTGCTTTTATGTCAGACAATGCCTGTAGTTCATTTGCAGATACTATATCACTAATGCACTCCAACAATTTTTCATAAATATGTTCGCGGTTATACGAATCCCATAGTGCATAATCGCTGAAATCAGTTATCGCTTGCGTATAGTCACCATCCTTTACCAATTCAATAGTTTCTGGTTTTACAAGTGATTTTACCTCGTTGATGTAAGCGCGTACTTTATCAATGTTGTTGGGCAATACGCTATATACCACTTTAGACTGGTTTAAGTTATCAAGGATAAGAGGCATTAGTAAGTCAACAGCAAAAAAATCGACACACATTTCCTCGTACTTAGCTTTTTCTGCATCAGTCATTTTGATGCTTGACCCTTTTCCTCCAACACCTACAACACGTACTTTCCAAGTTGATTCACTTTCGTAGTTCTGTAATGGAAGCGATTGTGGTCCCGACGTTTCAGGAGTTATACCTGACGCTCCGCGTACTGCCATATTATAATCTGCCGGGGTATTGCTTTGTATTTCTGAAAGCAGTGTATATGGAAAATTGTTATTGTCGCGGTATGCTACTTTGTACATATAGGCATGACCTCTGCGAGCGTAATTGTTGAGCACTTCCATATTTTCATCACTACCACTTTGTGCTCTTACAGTCATTCCGCTTTTGGTGTCATCCGCATCATTCACTTTTATCTGCTTACCTATTAAATCTAGTACGGGCTTGTTATGTATTTCGCTTACCGCTTTTACATATGCATCTTTATAAGCATCCGTTGAGAGCATCAGCGGATTATCTATAAAAAGCTTCTCGAGTGATGTTTTTAACACTGTAAACTGCGGATAAGTAGTTATTTTTTTTATTTGCGCGACACGCTCTTTCTTGCTACTTACATACATTGTTCCCAGTCCGTAATACAATAATGCCTGAGCGGTGGTAGCAATAGATATTTCTTTATTATCATCTGAAATGATACCTGCCATTACCGGTATATTTCCATCAAAAAGAAAGACCACTTCATTGCTTCCGGCATTAAAGGCAATATTGGATTTGCCGTCGCTTCCCACACTGAAAGATTGAGACAATGAGTAAACTTCTGTATTGGAAAGATTCAAAGAAGAACCTGCAGGCAATATCACTTGAATACTGGTAGTAGCTACTTGTTTCTTAGGGTCATCTTTATTCTTTTTACAGGCTGCTGTCATCAAAATAATTGCAACTGACATTATGATAAAACTATTACGGATAATGTTGTAAGATTGTTTCATAACAGTAGTTTTAGATACAACAAATATAAAACATTTATATAAAACATATGCGATCTGTACTATAATTATCAATTGTAATTAAAACGTGAGGAACTACAAAAAGAACGTACCAAAACCCATTTTACATTTTTGCATAATAACATCGCTCAACCAGATGATTAATGCAATCCCTGTTGAAAAGATTTCCAATAAACATAATCCACTACACAAACCATATTTATTAAAACAGATAATAGTATCAAAAAATGAAGAGACTATACCCAATGTTCATTTCCAGAGAGGCACTTCTGTTCTACCTAAAAAAGTGTTTAAATAAAAAATAGTTCCTACATTAGCATTATAAGTAACAACTAAACGCTACTAAAAATGTCAAAGTCAGCAACTATTTATTGGTCTTCAAATATCCGTCACCTCCGCAGAAGAAAGAATCTGAGTCAGGATGAAATGGCTTTCTGCCTATCCATTTCACGTTCCAAACTAAATGCCCATGAGAATGGACAAACCGTAAACCCAACGGTAGAAGACCTAATCAACTTTTCGAGTTATTTTAAATTGAGCATTGACAACCTCATCAAAACCGACCTTTCAAAACTGTCGGAACTAAAACTACGGGAACTGGAAGCCGGAAACGATATCTACAGCACCGGTAGCCAGCTACGAATATTGGCAACCACCGTTAATGCCAACAACAAAGACCATATCGAGTACGTAACCCATAAAGCAAAAGCAGGCTATCTCGATGGCTATGCCGACCCTGAATACATCAACAAGCTACCCATGTTTAGCTTGCCTCACCTTCCATCTGATACCAAATACCGTATGTTTCCTACTGTGGGCGATAGCATGTTTCCCATTCCGGAGAATGCCTTGGTAATAGGTAAGTATGTCGATGATTGGAACAACATCAAACCCGAAACACCTTGTCTGGTAGTAACCAAAGAGGAAGGCATTGTTTTTAAGCTCGTGACCGGCAACATCAAAAAAAATCGCTCGTTCACACTGGCATCACTCAATAGCTACTATCCACCCTATGAAGTATCGGTAGAGAATGTGGTAGAAATATGGCAGTTTGTAACCTATCTATCCGACACGATACCGCAAGCAGAAGTGCCCATGCAAGAGCTATCGCGCAATATGCAAGAAATAAAAGCAGCGCTAAAAAAAATGGCACAAAAGAAATAGTAGTTATAACAGGCGAGCTTTAGTAGCTTTTATCATCCGATCGTTGCCACTCATATCCTTTTGTAGTGCTACTACATCAAAAAAATCTAACAACATCTTTTGGGTATCGCCCGCCATCGATTGATGCACTTCAAAATATACCGCTCCATCTGGTGCAAGATGCGCTTGTGCAAAACGGGCTATTTTTCGGTAGAAAAGCAGGGGGTCATTATCCGGTACAAACAGCGCCAATGCCGGCTCATAGTCCACCACATTCGTATGTAGCAGTTGTTTTTCTTTCAAGGGTATGTATGGTGGATTAGAAACAATGACATTATATTGCTCAAAATCATCCCAGTTTTTTTCTTCTAAGAAATCAACAATTTTAAAACATACTTCCACTCCCATTTTTTCTGCATTGCATGCGGCTACTAATATGGCTTCCGCACTAATATCACATGAGGTAACATTGGATGAAGGGAGCATTGTTTTTATACTAATAGGAATACAACCGCTGCCGGTACCGATATCCAATAAGCGTAGCGAGGGATTCTCTTTTTGTTCTTGAACCATCCAATGTACCAATTCTTCGGTCTCGGGTCGAGGTATCAGCACTTGTTTGTTGACCTCAAAGGCTTCTCCCATAAACCATCCTATGCCGGTAATATATTGCAAAGGTTCTCCTTTTATCAATCTCGTTTGTGCATCGGTATATAGCTGCCACTGGTGTTGCGTGAGGAGTTGGTCTTTGTGCAGCAATCGGTCAAATTTTGATAGCCCTGTCAAGTGGTTTAATAGTTCATGGCTAATAGCAGTAGCTTCACCCACATCGTAGTGTGCAGCTAAGGCATTTTTCAATTGATAGAATGCTTCTTGCAACGTAATCATAGAGGCAGCAACCGGTAACGAAGGCAGCGGAGCATGGGTTCGTCCGTATTTTTTCTAATGAGCAAAATCGGTTTCAAAATTTTTCATACGCTCGATGGGTGGGTTGTAATAACCATATTTCAAATGAGGGAATTCTTCTTGCAACAACTCCAACATTTGCCGCATCCCCAATATCTCTCCAATATCGGAAACACCAATCTTGCCCAAGTACCAATCAGGGTCGATATTAAAATTGCGCCATTGAATCATGTTCAGGTGTGTGTCGGCAATGACCTTTCTCAGGGCTTCGTACTCGGCTACACTATCCGTCATACCAGGGAAAGTAAAGTAATTGATAGAAGACCAGCCTTTGTATCGATGGGCGATTCTCAAACTTTCTAACACATCCTCAAACTGATAATTATTGGGCAAGTAATAACGGGTGTATATCGACTCTTGTACCGAATTGAGGCTGACGCGAATGCTGTTCAATCCGGCTTTAAATAATTTCTCTACCACATCCGGTCGACTGCCATTGGTATTGATGTTGATGCTTCCTTTCTGGCTGTGCTTCCGTATTTCAATAATGGAATCGCGCAGTACATCTCCCATTAGCAAAGGCTCTCCTTCGCAGCCTTGCCCGAAGCTGACTATCGGAAAGGGTGCTGTTTCCAGATGGGGCACCGTATATTCTACTATTTCTTCTACTGTAGGTTTAAAGGTTAGTCGGTCTTGTGCGGCTACCAACTCTTCATCATCCGGCTGAAATGAAATACAACCCAAACAATTGGCATTGCAGGCGGGCGAAGCCGGTATAGGACATTCCCAGCGACCTAAAAAATAATTTCGAGCAGCAGGGCAATGATAGGTCAAGGCGCAGTTTTCGGCAATGTGTTTTACCAATCGATTATGGGGATATTCTTTGAGCAAATGGGCTACTCCTTCTTTTATCAATCCTTCATCATAGCCCCAAGCTTCTTGCCGTATATCTTGTTCTATGCGGATGGCCGTAACATAAAACTGATTATCGTACCAACCAGCAGCAGTATAGCAATGCAAAGGCAAAGTAGCCGCATTAGGTAGGGTTTCGAAGGCAGCCAAGTGTAAGCCCGTGTGTGCCGGTGGAATAAAAGCTGCAACCGCCCAGCCTTTTTCGCAAATGCGCGGCTCGCCGGTTACTACATCCAAGCCAATGCCTCTGCGTTCCGGCAGTTCATATAAATTTCCACCATGGGGCAATGGTATCCAATCTTCAGCCGCAACGGGCATAGCATCCCAACCGCTGCGCCCCAAGGCATATAGCGAGGTATCTTCAAAAATATTTCCCTTCCCGTCGGAGTATAATAAATATGGTTGCATGTGCCGTTTGAAAGCGCAAAAGTAACTATAACTGCGGTATGTATTGCGCCCAACACGAAGCAGCAACTTTCATAGCAGCAAAGTATGGTTGCTCACCAGTCCAGCGTGTCGTTATGGGATACTAAACCAAGTTTTCAAGGAGGTGCTTCATTAAAAGCCCATTCCGCCGCCATGTGGTGGTCGATGAGATGGTGGTGGCATATTACCTCCTTTCATGAAGTTTTGTCTTTCTTTAATTTCTCCATCGCTGTCAATGCGCTTATCCAATTCTTGCTCACTAATTTTTTTACCTCCAAAGCGACGCAAGGTATAGGTAGCTGTGAGCATCAAGTAGCGCTGCAAGATATTGGTGCGGCTGTCTTCGATATATGTTTCGGTAACGTTACGAGTAATGGCTCTGTTTTGATTTAATATATCATATACATTCAACCGAACATCCAACGAGCGGTCACTTAAGAATTTATATCCCATGCCGGCATTCCATAACAGATAGCTTTGGTTGTAACCCTGCGACAGTCCGGAGTAGTACTGATGGTTCACTGTTGTGTTGAATACAAATCCATCCAAGAAAATATAATTCAACCGTAATGATGTGTTTTGAGAAAAATAGTTATTGTTCAGTTGCTTTTGAAGCGTGTTTTTGACCACATTGTAGTTGGCGTTGTAAGCTACGGTAAAGTCAAAGTTTTCGCTAATGTTGCTACTGAGTACAATGCCACCATTCAACCCATAATTGTTGGAGTAGTTGATGTCTTGATTAATCATACCCGGCGTATGGCTGTAATTGACACCGGCATTCAAATTCAAATTGGTTTTTAGCCCTTTTAGCGGCATACCATAATTGATGAAGCTGTTTAGATTGTAATATCCATCAAGGTTCACCGGCTTTACTAATTGACTACCGGCATTCAATCGAATCCCATCATTCAGCATCGTATCTTTTGTAGGAATAATGGTTTGATTGGCGATATAGTTTTGTGTATAGTTTTGAAACAACATGAAGTTGAAACTGGTTGCCTTTGTGGAATTGGTACTGCTGTATCGTACCATGTTGAAATGTCGATTGCTTTGCAACAGATTAGGGTTTCCGGTTTTTAGCAATAAGGGATTGGAGTTATCCACCACACTTTGCAACTGCGAGGTACTGGGCACACTGGTACTGGCTCTGTACACTACTCGTAGGTTTTTGGATTTGGAAAATTTGTAATTCATCCAAGCATTGGGCAATAGATTGGAAAAACTTTTTTGTAATTGAAAGGTATAGGGGAAAACCTGTTGACCATCCAATGTGGCATATTGGTAATCGGTGCCCAACGAAAACTGGAGTTGGGCTTTAGAAAAACGATAACTCAGTCCGCCTCGCTGTGTGACATAAGTATTGTCGTATTGATTGGACAAAAGTGTATCCATAAGGATATAATCACCACTACCGTTTCCGTTCATGGTTTTCTTGTCCGATGTATTAGTTGCATACGAAGGAGAGTAGTTCACCATCAACTGCGAGCTGTTTGTAATTGGCTCGGTATAATTGAGGCTTCCCGAGTAGGTGTACTCTTTTCCTACTAATTCGTTGCGCTGGTTGATAACATCGGTATCGCCTTTTGCATATTCATTTAAAGACTGTAGAGAACCTGATCCGTCTCTATGATTAAACTGTGTATTGGCATGCAAAGAAATGGTGCGCCCTTTTTTAGCAAATCGGTGCATATACACAAGGGTGTTACCTAAGTTGAGACCATAATTTTTTGATTGCGTATTGTTGTCTGTAGCGCTGACCGCCAAGCTGCCGGGCAGTGTAGTGCTACCGTTCAGCATTTTAGCATATTCATTTTGCTGTACGCTGATGCGTGGTGTAATGATGAGGGTGTTATTAGAATCTATTTCATACTCCACTCTCAGGTTCGCACGATGATTGGTATTTTTAGAATGGGTATAGCTGTTCTCTTGATATACCATACCGCTATCCGATGGTGTCATGTATCTTCTGAAAAGGCTGGTATTATTTTCATTGTCGGTGTTATTGAAAAAATAACTGCCGGAAACTTTTATCTTTTTTCCCCATTCATCACTATAGTTGACGCCTATAGAATTGGTTTTGGTAACACCACCTTGTTGCCCAACAAGGAAACTACCTACACCGCCACCAAAGCCCCCCGGTCCACCGGGACCACCCATGCCGCCTCGCCCGCCGCGGCTGCCCGATGAAGAGGCACTCATTACGCCGGTCAGGTCTTCGGTTGAAAAATTTTGTTGGTTGATATTATTGGTTAGCGCTAATACAGAAATACGCTGAGCACCTTTGAAATAATTATAGTTGCCACCGGCTAGGTACAGTGTGTTATTAAAACGAAAATCGCGGTCGCCTATTCCTCCGTATATCTTTCCAAATTGACCATTGTTCCTTCCGGGTTTGGTCATAATGTTGATTGTTTTTAATGCATTGCCATCATCAAAACCGGTCAGTTGCGATTGGTCGCTTAGTTTGTCGAATACTTGAATCTTGTCGATAATCTCTGCAGGTAAATTTTTGATAGCTGCATTGGGATCATCACCGAAGAAAGGCTTTCCGTCAACTAATACTTTCTTTACTTCCTCCCCTCCGGCTTTCAGCGTACCATCTTGTGTAGAGATACCGGGCATTTTATTGATTAGGTCTTCGGCAGTTGCATCTTTATTTACTTTATATGCACCAGCATTAAAACTGGTGGTATCGCCGGATTGTGTAGCCCGTATCGCTTCGGCTCGTACATCTACATTTTTCAATTGAGTACTTAATGGCTTCAACGTAATAGTGCCCAAATCCATTGCTTGTGAAAGCGTGATAGTGCGGTGGAAATTTTCGAAACCAACATACAGCACCTTTACATTGTAGCTACCGGAAGGTGCATGCTCTATTTTAAACGTTCCATCAGCCTCCGTTACACTACCGTAGGTATTATTAGTATCTTTTGCAGAAAGAAGCACAACAGTTGCACCTACTAAAGGAGATTTATCGGCGCCATCCAACACTTTGCCGGTTACCGAAAATGATTGTGCCCAACCCTTGGAGAGCAACATAATGCCGAGAAGCGTAAGAAAAAGCGTCTTGTATGAAGTCATAAAAAAGTAAAAAAAGCAAGCAAGTTGCAAAGTTGGGGCCAAAAGTAAAAGATATAGAGGCTGTAATAGTTGGTACACATAGCATTTGAAAAATTTTAGGGTATTCTTAGGAGATGTGTCAATTGCTGTAATTCTTCTATTTTCCAACATCCATCTTGCGTAAAAGGGGTGAACTTCTTAAGCGCAAACATTTGAGGAATATCCGGTGTCGTTTCATCAACAACTAATGGTTGCAACACTTAAAAGAGAATATTTTGCAGATATTCGCAAATCGTTTTAGGAAATAGTAATTTTCCGACTTCAAAAAAATAGTATGGGATCCATTGATTTTAAGAAACTAACCCCTCATTTGCTCATTCTTGCAGGCTTTGCCGTGTTTTCATTGTTGTATGCTTATCCGGCGTTGCAAGGCAGGGTGCTGGCACAACATGATTTGATGAACTGGCAAGGGATGTACCAACAGTCCAAAACATATTATGATTCTACGGGCATTAACCCACTTTGGACGAATAGCATGTTTGGCGGTATGCCCTCATACACCATTGGCTACCCCCATTCTAATAACTATGTTGGTAATATAGCATTGGTGATCACGTCTATATTAGTAAAGCCTGCCTACTTCTTTTTCATTGCCATGGCTTGCTTTTACGCCTTGATGAGCGTGATGCGCATCGATCGTTGGATAGCGGTCATTGGTTCTTTCGCTTATGCCTTTGCCACCAATACCATAGTGCTCATATCCGTAGGGCACGAAACCAAAGTATTGGCAATGGGCTGGCTGCCAGCGGTATTAGCCGGTTTGATACTCATCTATCGGCAACGTTGGTTGATGGGTTCCTTGTTGATGGGCGTCAGCCTGGCATTGATGATAGGCACCAATCACTTTCAGGTATTCTATTATTCCTTCTTTGTTTTCGGCGGCTATTTCATTTCAAAATTGATATCGGTTATTACCGAAAAAGGCAGTTTGAAAAATTTCATAATAGCCACTGCCGTAGCCATTGTAGTAGCGATAGTATCCGTAGGTACATGTATGTCTTTTATCCTTCCCACCAAAGAATATGCAAAGGTGACTATGCGTGGTGGCGAGAGTGAATTGAAAAGCAACAAAAAAGAAAACAAAAAAGCAGGTGGGTTGGATAAAGATTACGCCTTCTTGTGGAGCAATGGTATAGGTGAGACCTTCAGTATGATGATACCTTACTTGTATGGTGGCTCTTCCAGCGAATCCATTGAAAAAGCACCGGAAACTGAAGCGCTCGTTGGCGGACAAACTTCTTCCATACCCTTGTATTGGGGGCCGCAGCGCATGGGTATCTCCGGGCCTATATACTTTGGTGCCATTGTCTGTTTCTTATTTGTATTAGGTGCTTTCATTGTAAAAAGCAAACACAAGTGGTGGATGCTGGCGGTGTGTACCATTACCATTATGATGTCGTGGGGTGACAATTTCAAAGCCTTTAATTATTTCCTTTTCGACCACTTGCCGATGTACAACAAATTCCGCTCGCCAACGATGGTGTTGCTGGTGCCGCAATTGCTGTTTCTAATGCTGGGCATGTGGGGATTGATGGAAATTGCAAAAGGCACTGTAGCAAAAGATGAAGCCCTTAAGAAGCTGAAAATAGCTGCCGGTATTACCGCAGGATTGTGTTTGTTATTTGCCTTCGGTGGTTCTATGTTTTTCGACTATTCCAATCCCGCTATAGATGCGCAATTACCCAAACAATTATTAGAGCCTCTCAAAGCCGACCGCCAAGCCTTGGCTACAAAAAGTGCTTTGACCAGTGCCGTCTATATCTTGTTGGCAGCCGGTTTGCTTTGGGCTTTCATGAAAGATAAAATCAACAAAAACATTTTAGTTGCCGGTATCGGAATATTAGTGTTTATTGATTTGTTTGCGGCTTCTAAAAACTACCTCAATGATGACAACTACGAAGAAGAATCAGAGTATGAAGCAGCTTTCACTCCACGTCCGGTGGATGCAGAAATCCTAAAAGATCCCGACCCATACTTCCGTGTATTAGACCTTTCCAGAAGCACCTACAACGATGCCATCTCTGCCTATCATTTTAAAAATATTGGCGGATACTCTCCTGCTAAAATGGAAATTTACCAAGATCTTATCGATATGCAATTGGGCGGTGTGCAAACCGGTGGCAAGTTTAATGCGCAAGTATTGAACATGCTGAATGCAAAATATATCATCTTCCAAACCGGACAACAGCAACAGCCTGTAGCCTTCCAACCCAATCATGAAGCCAACGGTAATGCATGGTTTGTAAATGAAGCGAAAACAGTAGCTACTGCAGATGATGAAATGCATGCTTTGAATGCACCGGCATTAGGAGATACCGCAACAATGGCAAATCCATTCAACTCAAAAACTACGGCTGTATTGCGTGAGAGCTACGCTAAGGAACTGAAAGGGTATCGTTTTGGCAAAGACAGTGCAGCCTCTATTCATCTCACCAAATACGGATTGAATGACCTGAGTTATGTATCCAACAACAGCCAAGACGGACTTGCGGTATTCTCTGAAGTGTGGTATCCATACGGATGGGAAGCCACCATCGATGGGAAACCGGCAACCATCCTCAGAGCCAACTACGTGTTACGTGCTTTAAAAATTCCTGCGGGCAAACACGAAATTGCTTTCCACTTTAAACCCAAAAGCTATGCATTGGGTAGCCAACTGACCACTTACAGCAACATCATTTTAATATTGATTTTTGTGGCAGCCTTGTATTTTATACTTACGGGAAAAGAAAAAAGCACTGCCGAAACAGCGTCTGAAGTAGCCCTATAATTGCCTATTCAAAATGAGCAACCGCATATCCATATCTATAAAAAGAGTCTTGCATTTACGGGAGGATATGCCGTTCAGTTTTTATGTGATCGATTTTCTTTTTAGAAAATTGCTTCGGCAAAATGTTCGTGTGAAATGGGCTATTCATCATACCAGCACCATCAAATGTCCGGAGATGGTAACACGCGGAAAGCAAGTCTATCCGGGCGATTCGCCCAACGTGTACATCAATGCTTTGCATGGTGTATCGGTTGGCGACTATACGAATATCGGCCCCCATGTATCGATTATCTCTGCCAATCATAATGCTATCAACAACCATTCATTTGACGAGGCACAACCCATTCGCATTGGCAAGCATTGTTGGTTGGGCAGCCACGCGGTGGTATTGCCCAATGTGGTGCTGGGAGACTTTACCATAGTGGGTGCCGGCTGTGTAGTGACCAAAAGTTTTCCCGAGGGTTATTGTGTGCTTGCCGGCAATCCGGCGCGTATTATTAAACTACTAAACCGCGAAGCGTGTGAGCAATTTGCCTCGAGCCGAAAATAGACCACTGTTAAAAAGTTCCTCATTTATCTTTTTAATACGGTTCTTTCCTACGCTATCAACGCTATTGGTTATGATGCTTTTGTCGAGGGCTTTGCCCGAAGCCACTTACGGAAGCTACCAAAGTTTTTGGGTGTATCTATACCTATTCGGAGCACTTGCCGGTGTGGGCATTCAGGTAGCTACCTTATCTTACAGTGCGGCTTCGCTTGCTTATATTATCCGTTCCATTTCCTATCGATACAGGTTGCTTTATGCTGCATTCATTACCATTATCACACTTGCATTTGCTCTCTTTCAACAATACCAAACCCAGATTGATTGGTTGCCCGCAGGATTGTTTTTTGGGCTTTATGTGATATCGATGATAACCGAAAGTGTGTTGTTGATATTTAAAGAATTTCGTTCGTTATTAATCGTCAATTTGCTTTACAGTATTGCCTTTGTGGTTATTCATGTGGTAGCTGTAATGCAATCGTATAGCCTCAGTACTTTGTTTTCAGCACTCACCGTATTAGTAACCTTAAAAACGATGACGGTGGTGCGCATTTTCATCATAGCATTGCGCGGTATCGAATCATCATCGATACTTTCGATGCGTAGCGTGCAGAAGCACTGGCTCCATATGTACCTGTATGATTTATCCCAGTTTCTCTTTAAGTACATTGACAAGTTTATCCTTTCCTTATTTCTCACCAAAGCCTTGTTTGCGGTGTATTTTAATGGCTCGATAGATATTCCGTTTCTGCCGATATTATTAGGTGCGGTAAGCAGTGCCGCACTCATTCACATCAGCGACAATAATCGTCAGAGCCAAGAACAAGACATTCAAACGGTGCTTTATGCCTCAAGGATATTAACGGGTATCGTGTTCCCACTGTTTGCTTGGCTATTGTTTTTTAGGCATGAACTATTTGATGTTGTATTCACCGAAAAATACCGAGCAGCAGTACCGGTATTTATGTTTGCTATCGGCGTAATTCCTTTGCGGTGCTACGGATTTACAACCATGTTGCAAAAAAGACAAAAAGGAAACATCATCAACCTGGGTGCCTTTCTTGATTTATTTTTGGCGGTGGTTCTGATGTATCCTATGTATAGGCTCATAGGCTTGCCGGGTGTTGCATTCAGCTTTGTCATAAGTACCTATTTGCAAGCCGCTTTTTACTTGTACTATACGGCAAAGATGGTTGGAAGGTCAATGTTGTCTTTAATACCGGCTTTCTATTGGGTAAAAATCATGTTGGCTTCGATAGCCATAATCGGTGGGATGTATTATGGGCTACAACAAACGTCTTTGAAAAGTAATTTCATTTTGTTGTTGGGAATGTTGGCTACGATGACGTTGAGCGGCGTCTTGCTTTTCTTTTCCCTTCGCCGCCATCACACTTCAAAATAACGGAATAGCACTACACGAAAGGGCAAACTCCGTTTCATACTATAGCCCTAGTTTTATACTTTTGCAGCACAAAAAAATAAAATATTATGCCCGGACGTAAACTGATTACCCTCGACGAATTCACTATTCAGGAAACCCGTAAATTCCCTCAAGCAACAGGGGAATTATCTGCCATTCTCAGAGACATCGGACTAGCCTGTAAGATTATCAACAAACAAGTATTAAAAGCAGGACTCGTAGATATATTAGGCTCACATGGGGCTACCAATGTGCAAGGAGAAGAGCAAATGAAACTCGATGTATATGCCGACCAGACATTGGTGAATGTGTTGCGAAACAGCTCTGAGTGTGCCGGCATTGCCTCCGAAGAAAACGATGAGCATATCAGCTTTGATGATGAGTATTCATTAAACTCAAAGTACGTGGTACTCTTCGACCCATTAGATGGTTCTTCCAATATCGATGTGAATGCTTCTATTGGCACCATCTTCTCTATTTACCGTCGAGTAAGTCCATTGGGCAGCCCTTGCACAGAAGCTGATTTCTTGCAACCTGGTAATAAGTTGATGGCAGCAGGATATGTCATTTATGGCTCCAGCACCATGATGGTATATGCTACCAAACTGGGGGTGAATGGCTTCACATTAGAGCCCTCCATTGGCGAGTTTTGTCTTTCGCATCCGAGCATGAAATGCAAAGAAAATGGCAAGATTTATTCGATAAACCAAGGGAACACCAACAAGTACAGCGATGGCACCAGAGCTTTTCTAAACTATTGCATGGAAGAAAACAAAGAAGAAGACCGTCCATACTCGCACCGCTATATTGGCTCGATGGTAGCAGATATGCACCGGACGTTGATAAAAGGTGGCATCTTCATGTACCCTGCCGATAAGAAAAACAAAAATGGAAAACTGCGTTTGCAATATGAATGCAATCCTATGTCCTTCATCATTGAAGCAGCCGGAGGGGTATCCAGCACCGGCAACCAACGGGTATTGGATGTAGAGCCTGCAGAATTACATCAACGTGTACCTATATATATCGGCTCCAAAAAATTAGTAGCGAAAGCACTCGAAATGCACTCCTAATTTTTCATTTCACACATAGTATCACAGGGCTTCTTACCAGCTATTTTTTTCATCATTAGCCGTATCAGAAGCCCTGTTTTTTTATCCCCTTCATTCACACTGCAAGGATATTATGCGCACCATCATCAGCTTGCTTATCTCCAATTGCTTTATGACTTATGCCTGGTATGGGCATCTGAAAAAAGACACTTCCAACATCCCACTTTTCAAATTAATAGTATTGAGTTGGGGTATTGCCTTTTTTGAATACTTATTTATGGTGCCGGCAAACAATCGCTTTGGCAAACAAGAAGGATTTTCGGCTTTTCAGTTGAAGACCATACAAGAAGTCATTTCTTTGGTGGTATTTTGCGGCTTTGCTATTTTCTTTTTAAAAGAGCCATTCAAATGGAACTATGCCGTAGCGTTTGTATGTATCTTGGCTGCGGTGTATTTTATGTTTTATCCGTCAAAATAATGCTTCGTTTGTGAGTCCATTCAAGAAACTATTCTTTCAATTGCGCCTATATCAACTTTTGGAGAAGCCGGCAACAAAACTATTGTCCATAGTGCATTTCATCCGTTTTTGCAAATGGATGGCTACTCATCGTCAGTTGGAAGTAAACGACTACCCTACTGCTACCGAATACCGAAAACGCTATCGTGTACATGAATATATAGCGGATCAATTATTACCACATTCTGCCATCAACTACCTCGAATTTGGAACGGCTGATTGTGAAACTTTTTTCTGGTGGCTGCAACGAAATAAGAACGAAGCTTCGCGGTTTAATGGCTTTGACACCTTCACCGGATTACCGGAGCAATGGGGCAGTTATCCTAAAGGAGCTTTTAGTTTGGAAGGCAATATACCCGATGTAAAAGACCCTCGCGCAGCACTACACAAAGGACTCTTTCAAGATACCTTGCATGATTTTCTGAAAACTTTTGACAATGCAAAAACCAATGTCATCTTGCTGGATGCCGACTTGTATAGCGCTACTTTATTTGTATTAAGCACCATCGCTCCTTTTCTCAAAGATGGCGATATCTTTATTTTCGATGAGTTCTCATCTCCGCAACATGAATACCTGGCTTACGAAGACTTTCTGAAGTCCTTTACTTATCTGCGCTTAGAATGTTTTGCCGCAGCAAATAATTATGCTTGTGTTGCCTTCAGAGTGCAACGAAAAGAGGGAAAAGCAAGTGAAGTATAGCGCAATAAACTCGCATCAACTTATCAACCGGCGGGTGTTATTGCTTTATTAAAATCCAATTGTCGTAGTGCCGGTGCTTTGCGATAGCTGATAGCAGCGACTACTAAGGTCATAGCACCACCAAAGACTACTGAGGTGACGGTTCCCATCAGCTTGGCGGCAACACCACTTTCAAAAGCACCTAATTCATTTGAAGAACTAATGAACATGGTATTGACGGCGGCTACTCTTCCTCGCATAGCATCGGGCGTATAGAGTTGTAAGATGGTACCTCTAATGACTACGCTCACGGCATCAAACATACCTCCCAACAATAGCAGGAAGAATGATAATAAAAACCATTGGGAGATACCAAACAATATAGTGGTGATGCCAAAACCCGAAATACATAGCAACAACTTGATGCCCGGTTTCGACCGAAGCGGTATGACAGAAAGCAACAACAGCGTAAGGATAGAACCTATACCCGGTGCGGCTCGCAGCCAACCATAGCCCACTTCTCCCACTTTCAAAATATCATCAGCAAAAACGGGCAACAAGGCTACAGCTCCACCAAATAGTACGGCAAACATATCAAGCGCCAATGCAGCAAGCACGATTTGTGTTTTAAAAACAAATTGTAACCCTTCGCCCAAACTCTTTAAAATTGGTTCTTTTTCTTTTTTCAAAATAGCCTGTCGTGGGATACGAAGGATCGCCAACAAGGCAATGATTTCGATAAATAACACTCCGATTAAACTCATCTTAAAATCGGTTATCGCTATCATTGTGCCGCCAAGTAATGGTCCAAATACGGCACCCAATTGCCATGCCGTGCTGCTCCATGTGGTGGCATTGGCATACAACCGTCTGGGAATAATGAGACCAAATAAGGAAAATGCAGATGGGCTGAGGAAAGAGCGTAATACCCCTCCTACAAATACGCCTGCGTAAATAAGCCATTTAATAGTGTCCAAACCGGTACCGGCTTGCAGGGTAGGCAGTGACAATACAATAAAAAACACGGTGAGTAATAAATATCCAATGGTGCAGCCTAATAATAAATTTCTTTTTTCACGACTATCTACCAAATGACCGGAGAATAAGGAGAACCCAATAGCCGGTATCACTTCTGCCAGCCCTATCATGCCCAACGACAACTCGTCTTTGGTAAGACGATACACCATATAGCTAATGATAGCCATTTGCATATTGAGGGCTAAAATCAACGTCAGCCGGAATAATAAATAAGAGCGAAATAACGGGTAGTTGAGTGCTTTATTTTTTATCAGAAACTTGAGAAATGCTTCCAAGGGAAATGATGTTCTTTTTTGCGAAAGTATTGAATTGTGGCTTATTCATTCCTTGTGATAGGGCATTGCACCGTTATCAATCATGCCACACGAGCAGTCAAAACAAGTAGATTTTTCAACATTCAACATCTCCTCATTATGGTAACAAAAGAATATGCCTGTCGATACACCCAAACGATTCAATGCAAATGTCATAGAGTGTTTACAATATTTTACATTTGCCAAAGATGTTGCTACAGCAGGGACATATTATCATCACCAGTATTTCACAAGCCTTTCAGGAGTTTAGAGCCAACAAGCTTCGTACATTTCTCTCGTTGCTGGGCGTCACCATTGGCATCTTTTGCATCATCGCTGTCTTTACGGTAGTCGATAGTTTGAAAAACAATATCAATGAAAGCATGGCATATCTGGGCAACGATGTGTTGTATATCAACAAGCAACCTTGGATACCAGAAGAAGCCGAATATAAATGGTGGGAATACCTGAAACGCCCACCGATGACGGAAACAGAATTGCGAGCTATCAACAAAAATGTGAGCGGACTGCAATATGCAACCTTATGTTATACAGATGTATTATCGGTAGTAAAGCATGGTGGGCAGGAAGCCAACAGCGTCGTATCGTATGCAGTAACTGATCATTTTGACAAACTGCAAACGGTGGATATACAGGAAGGGCGCTACATGACAGCTTCTGAATTAGCAACAGGCAGCTATGTGTGCGTGATTGGAGAGGAGTTAAAAAATTCTTTGTTTGTGCATGAAGGCAGTGCCGTAGGAAGCTATATCAGTTTTAATGGTCGAAAGTTTGAAATAGTAGGCACCCTTAAAAAAACAGGGCAAAATGTAACGGGTTTCAATTTTGACAACGCTATAGTTTACGCTTATCAAACTGCCAAATCATTTAAAAACCTGAAAGCTATTGATTGGGGAACCGACCCTTTAATCATGGCTAAGTCCAATAATAGCGAAAACCTGAGCGACTTTAAAGATGAAGTAGAAGGCTCCTTACGAATAGCCAGGAGAAACAGTCCGGGTGCTAAAAAAGATTTTGCCATCAATCAATTGAGTACGGCAATGGCGGCGGTTGATGCAATCTTTGGCACCATCAATTTAATAGGCTTTGTGATTGCCGGTTTTTCGTTGGTCGTGGGAGGATTTGGCATTGCCAATATCATGTTTGTAACCGTAAAAGAGCGCACCAAAGTAATTGGGTTGAAAAAGGCAATCGGGGCGAGATCCACCAGCATATTAATGGAGTTTTTGGTGGAAGCCATTACCCTTTGTGTGGTGGGTGGCATCATCGGCATACTCATTGTATTAATCGCCGGCTTTGTGATTTCTAAAACCTTGGATTTCCCCATTACACTATCTATAAATAATTTTATTATCGGCATATCTATTTCTATTTTAGTGGGCGTATTAGCCGGCTTTATTCCGGCACGCACAGCGTCTCGCTTAAATGCAGTAGTAGCCATGCGGTCAAATTAAGCAGCCAACATGCCTCAAAAAACTCGAATCCTCAACCAAGAACAAATAACGCTCAAGCTAAAGCGTATGGCGTTTCAAATATGGGAACGCAACAATGATGAGAAAGAACTTATCCTTATCGGCGTAGAACAATCGGGGCGCATATTAGCGAATGCCTTAGCAGCGTTGCTGCATGAAATCAGCCCTTTGAAAGTAACTGTTTGCAGTATTGTCATCAATAAAAAAGATCCTTTGGCAACTCCAGCAATTATTGAAACAAATGTAACCGGCAAATCCGTTGTATTGGTTGATGATGTAGCCAATAGCGGGCGCACCTTGCTGTATGCCATCAAACCATTATTGGATTATGCGGTAAAGAAGATATTAATCACCGTGCTAGTAGACAGGAAGCATAAATTCTTCCCGGTAACACCGGATATTGTTGGCTATTCGATGGCTACCACCCTGCAAGATCATATAGAAGTAGAATGCAAGGGCACGACCATTGTTGGTGCTTACTTGTTATAAAACAATAGCCGCCATTTCTACGAAATCTCATATTGTTTTTCATCCTATTTTTGAGCCGTATTCAATCATCATTCGTTGCGTCTTTTTTCATCCATTATTTGTTTTATTTTTTTTATTGTCTTGTGTAGTGCCTATACGAGCCGGTTGTGGGCGCAGGCTGTGACGGGTGCTCCCATGACCTTGAACAATGCACCACAGCGGGACAGCTCCAACAAAACGAATACTGCCGATTGGCAAGATGAAAAAGCACGCATCTATTTCCAAACATTAAACTCTTCTAAAAAAAGATAT
Source organism: Bacteroidota bacterium (assembly GCA_029573235.1). Taxonomy (GTDB): domain Bacteria; phylum Bacteroidota; class Bacteroidia; order Chitinophagales; family Chitinophagaceae; genus JAFIGV01. The sequence continues at coordinate 28,665 of JAKQGX010000008.1, read as the reverse complement.
CCAGATACCCTGTTACATTACTTTCATCGAAGACCGTTTTCGTTGCCTTGGTATATCAATACCGGAAATTTCGGTAGCCCTTCCAATAGTTTGTTATTTACACCCGACTTTAGAACCGGACCTACATTGGGATACCATAGCTTTGACGTGTATCGGTTTCAAGTAGATAGTTTGCATTACTACAATACTACCAGACCCTATTCTGAATTTGCCTATCAACTGGGCAGCAAGGCAGAGCAACAAGTATCCATTCTTCATACACAAAACATAAAGCCCAATTGGAATGTAGCCGTACAATATCGAAAAACAAATTCACCCGGGTATTATAAAATACAACGCACTAATAACGATAATTCTTTCTTGACTACCCATTATACTTCTCGTAACAATCATTATGAATTGTATGGCGCAGTAGTGTATAACAAAGAGCAAAACGATGAGAATGGCGGTATTCTTTCGGACTCATTACTGGGGCAACCCGATTATAGCAATCGCTCTGTAATACCGGTGTTCTTTCAAAGCAATACGTATGGTACCCGCCGTTCACCGGTGAGCAACATGCTCAGAGATGTAGGCGTGATGCTGCAGCACAGCTATACCTTTGGCAAATCAGATACAACCTACAATGAAGATTCAACGCAGTATAGCGCAGTGCTTACTCCGAGGTTTCGCATTACACACCGCTTCGATTTTGTTTCGGAACGCTATCAATACAAAGACCAGCGTCCGGACAGCATGAAATACACCGGATTTTTTGAACAGGGATTTAATACCGCTACCGATTCGGTATTCATGCAACAGAATTGGAACAAGATTGATAATGCGTTTATGTTGAGTGGCTTTTTAGGAAAGCGCGACAAAGCCATTTCATTTCAAGCCGGATGGGGCATACGCACCGACCAATTTAATACCCAATTCGTATGGGGCAAATCCAGTAATAACTTTGCCAGCAACTACCTCACGGGAAGCATACGCAAAGAAGCATTGCAAGAAAAACAATGGGGCTTCGACTTGATGGCGAAACTCTATTTCTCTGGACAAACTGCCGGCAATTTTTGGGTAGATGCTCAGGTAGATAAGACCCTTTCTTCTACCATTGGGCATGTGCGCTTGGGCTTCCGACAAGAGTTGAACAGTGCACCATACAATTATCAACTGTATCAAAACCAATATTTCGCTTTCGGAAGAAGCTATGACAAGGAAAGTATTACAAAACTATTTGCCGAATGGACACACCCTGCATGGAAGCTGCAAGCCGGTGTTCGAAACTATCTTATCGCCAACTATATTTACCTCAATGCGGCACAGCAATTCAGCCAACATGCTTCTGCTTTCAACCTGACGCAAGTGTGGCTGCAAAAACGTTTTCAATGGCGGATGTTTTATTTGGATAATGAATGGGTGTATCAACAAAAGACAGACCAAGCACCGGTAAACGTACCGGTTTTGATGGGCAGACACCAACTTGCCATCGAAACAAGAGCCTTTAAAAAAGCATTGCTGCTGACTACCGGCATTGACGTTCGTTACCACAGCCGCTATGCGCCTTCCGGTTATGCACCTTTTTTAAACCGATATTATTACCAAGATGCGCAAACGATAAGCAACCCTCCGTCTTGTAGTGTATTTTTCAATTTTAAAGTAAAAAAATTCAGAGCATATATCATGCTCGATCAATTGCAACAACTCGCCTATCGCAATATTATCCTTGCTCCGAACTATCCGGCTCAGAACATGATGTTACGCTTCGGGTTTAATTGGGTAATGATAAATTAACGCCCACCTCATATCATTCATTCATACAACCAGCCTAAAACTTCGTTTCCAAAAATGATTGCAGCACCACGGCATTGTTATGCAAGGTATCTTTTGCACCATATACCAACGTCAGTAGCTTGATGCTTTTATGATGGTGTACAAACTCAGCCACTGCGGGATTTTGTTCCAACTCTGCGCGATATTGCTGCTGAAAACCTTCCCATAAGGCAGGGTCGTGCCCAAACCACTTTCGCAAGGCATCTGAGGGAGCCAAGGACTTAGCCCATTCTTCAATTGCCGCATGTTTTTTATCAATGCCACGTGGCCATAGCTTATCTACCAGCACCCTGTAACCATCTGTATTTTCGGCAGGTTCATACGCTCGTTTTATTCGAATAATCGGTTTCATAATAAAATATATTTAACCTCTTTTCTTTCCCTATTGACAAAGTTCCGTCTTACTTCGTAAGCATGCTCTATAGACTCCCAACAAAAATTGATAACTAAAGAAATGACTACATCCAATTTGAGTAACAAAAAACACACTTCAGCTGCATTCTTTAGGGTGCTCCACGCAATCTCCTTATCTTTGAAACAGCGACGAAAGAAAGATTTCAATCTGTCACAACACCCTATAGGAGATTCCCAATACCATGAGTTTTATTGCATCCATACCCGAAATAGATTTGCATCCGAAAGCGGTATTTATCTTACATGAAAAAACAGAGAAAATCATTTCTATACCGGCGCTTCAAAAAGGACAATTGGGATATGTAGAAGGGGGCAATGCGCAACTAACACTATTGGGCGAAACGCACCTTATACCGGTGAGACATTTTTTTTGGATTCCTAAAAATCATGCTTGCACCATCCGAATGGGCAGTACGGCTACCGTATTGCGCTCCTTATTTTATGACAACTATGAAGCAATCGCCGGTGGCTTTTATAGCCAATGGAGCATTAACCCCGCCAGCGAGTTATTAATTCTTATGATTGCTCATACTGCAAAATGGAACGGGCAGCATATATCTTCTACCCATTTGCATTTTGATTTTTGTAACGCTTTGATAAAATTAGCTTCCGAGAAGCTGCAACAATCACATTCTTTTTCGCTTCCCTCTACACAAGACGAGCGATTGCTACAAATTATCAAATACCTCGAAAAAAACATTTCGGAACCGCTTAGCCTAAAACTATTGAGTGAGCAATTTAGTGTTAGCGAGCGCACCATTTCCAGAATGTTTCAAACTCATTTGAAACTTACCTTCCTGCAATACCTTACTACATTGAGGATAATAAAAGCAATAGACCTACTTCAGAAAACCAACATTACCATCAGTGATATTGCCTATCAAGTAGGATACGACTCTATTGGTTCTTTCAGTAATACGTTTTATGCTCTTACCCACTACCGACCATCAGAGTTGCGCAAGAAAAAACAAGAGTGATTCAGCGGTATTATATTTTCACACACAAGACTTTTATTCCTATGTTTTTTTAACTGACAATAGTCATTATTATCTATGAAGGAATGAACATGTAAAATTGAGCAATAATCGTACAAAAATATTCTACCTGAAATGCTCCGAAAGATGCTATATTATTATCAATTTATTACCTTAATGTGTCAAAGCAGCAAAAACATCAATGTCTGTAATTAATAAAAATAAGTCCATAATAAACAAGTTCAATGACATTATTGTGACTACTTTTGTCTTATGAAGGATAATAATATCCTTTTCTAATGATTTTCGTCACTGAAGCGTGCCTGCAAAGGCTCGTGGATAATTTTTTATTAGAAAAAAGTATAGCTAAAACCGAAAATAAAGCAAACATTCACCGTATGAGCATTGCAGTTACTTCTGAAGTATCTTCACAACACGTATCTAGTTCCGCACACGAACATGAACATGTTCACCACGAACAACACTTTATCCAAAAGTACATTTTCAGTCAAGACCACAAGGTTATTGCCAAGCAGTTTTTAATTACCGGTATTATCTGGGCAGTTATTGGCGGCTTGTTTTCTGTCTTGTTTCGTATTCAATTAGGTTTCCCGAACGATACCTTTCCTATGCTCGAAACCTTCTTGGGAGAATGGGCAAAAGGAGGCAAGATAACACCTGAGTTTTACTATGCATTAACTACCATGCACGGCACGATTCTCGTATTTTTTGTACTGACCGCAGGGTTAAGTGGTACCTTCAGCAACTTCTTAATTCCGTTGCAGGTAGGCGCTCGTGATATGGCTTCTCCCTTTATGAACATGCTGTCTTACTGGTTCTTCTTTGCAGCAGGTATCGTTATGTTTGCCTCATTATTTGTACAAACAGGACCAGCCTCTGGTGGATGGACTTCTTACCCTCCATTAAGTGCACTAAAAGAAGCATCATTAGGTTCCGGTTTGGGTATGGATTTGTGGCTCATCAGCTTGGCACTATTTGTAGTATCTACTTTATTAGGCGGCGTAAACTATGTGAGCACCATCCTAAATATGCGTACCAAAGGGATGAGCATGCGTAGATTACCATTGACCATTTGGGCGTTTATGTTCACCGCTATCATTGGTATTCTCTCTTTCCCTGTTTTGCTTTCCGGTTTTGTATTACTCATATTTGATAGAAACTTCGGTACTAGCTTCTACTTATCCGAATTATTTGTTGCCGGAAAAGCATTGCCACATATTGGAGGTTCAGCCATCTTATACCAACACTTATTCTGGTTCTTAGGACACCCTGAGGTGTATATCATTATTCTACCTGCCATGGGTATTGTTTCTGAAGTATTATCTATCTACAGTCGCAAACCCATCTTTGGATATTTTGCCATGATTATCTCATTAGCAGGGATTATGTTCTTATCTTTCTTGGTATGGGCGCATCATATGTTTGTATCGGGGATGAGTCCATTTTTGGGTTCTGTTTTTACCCTCATGACGTTATTGATAGCCATTCCATCTTCTATCAAAACCTTTAACTGGCTTACGACTATTTGGAAAGGAAACATTCAATTTACCGTTCCGATGATGTTCGCTTTAGGTTTTATTTCAACCTTCATTTCAGGTGGTCTTACCGGTATTTGGGTAGGGAACTCTGTGTTGGATATTCACTTACACGATACTTATTTCGTTATTGCCCACTTCCACATAGTAATGGGGGTATCTGCCTTCATGGGTATGTTTGCGGGGGTGTATCATTGGTTCCCTAAAATGTATGGTCGATACATGAACAATACATTAGGTTACATCCACTTCTTTATTACGTTTATAGGTTCTTACTTAATTTTCTGGCCAATGCACTACGAAGGTATTGCCGGTATGCCAAGACGCTATTATGATATCAGTGCATGGGTTACTTTCAAACCCTTCGAGAGTCTTAACACATTCATCAGTATTGTAGTAGTTATTGTGTTCTTAAGCCAGTTCTTATTTATCATCAATTTCTTTGCTAGTATTTTCTGGGGCAGAAAAGTAACCAAGCAAAACCCATTTGGCGCCAATACACTTGAATGGACAACGCCTATCGTTCCAGGACACGGAAACTGGGAAGGTGCGATTCCTGAAGTGCACAGATGGGCATACGATTATAAGCCTAATGAAAATGGTGATGACTTTATTCCTCAAACCAAGCCATTGGCGCCTGGAGAAGAAGTACATTAAGCATTATACAAGAAATCCAAATAATAACAGAGGCTGTCTTCAAAAGACAGCCTCTGTTATTATGCTACTATATTCTAATTCTAAACAATAGCGTTGCTTCTATTTCCGAAGATGGCATCACCACCACCATTGAGAAAAGGGTGATACCCAACATTTGCTTGCTATATGCTAATGAACATGATGCATCTCTAACAAATAAGTTGTATCGCTATCTTCTTATGATCACCTCCACTCTGCGATTAGCATTTTTACCTTCTTCGGTATCGTTTGTATATAAGGGATTGGCTTCGCCCCATCCTTGAGGATGCACATTCATATCATAAGCACCCATGGCTATTATGTAATTAGCAACTGTAGTAGCCCGATTAAAAGATATTTGCTCGTTGATGAGTGGGGTACCACTATTGTCGGTATAGCTATTAATAAAAAAAGCAGTGCTTTGAATATTATCCATCCAAGGGTTCATTGCTTCAAGCAAAACCTGTTTTACGCTATCCGAAAGCGTGGTCACATTTTTGGGAAAATATATGGTCAGAATCAAGCTATCGTGTACAGGTGCTATATAATCATATGGCAACATCGATACGTTATGAACAAGGCGATCATTCGCTTGTACATCCATCAAGTTGATGGTATCTGTTGTTTCGCTATAACCAAAGCGAAGCGTTTTGATATAGTACCATTTCCCCAGAGGAAGTGTACACATAAAAGAGCCATCACCTTTATTCGACAAAAAATTATACATTTCTTTTTGTGAAGCAGCATCCACAATACTCATACGAGCATAGTTGAGAGTACTTTTCTCGATACTGTCTTGCACCACTCCTTCCAATATGGCTACCGGTAATGGTTGTAACCGAATTGGGAGCTGCATGTGGTAAATATCAAAATTTCCGGCTGAGCTGTCACGATCCGAAGAGAAGTAGGCATGTTTACCACTGGGTGTAAGGCAAATGCCCAACTCATCCGCTGCCGTGTTGATAGGAAAGCCAAGATTTACAGCTTTTGTCCAAACAGTATCCTGCTGCAACCTACTCATAAAAAAATCACTACCTCCCATGCCCGGATGTCCATTGCTGGAAAAGTAGAGGGTTTGATTGTCAATATGCAAATAAGGAGCGGCTTCGTCAAATGGAGTATTAATATTGGCTCCCAGGTTCTGAGGAATTTGCCAAAGTCCATTTTCAAATCTTGACATCCAAATATCTTTGCCTCCAAATCCACCCGCTCGATCACTTACAAAGTACAAGGTTTTGTTGTCGGCAGAAAGACACCCCATGCCTTCGTAATTGGGTGTATTAATAGTAGCACCAAAGCCCTCCGGCACCGACCAAGGACTGTCTTTAGCTACCCGATAACTCATATACAAATCGCAACCACCCAACGCCCAACCGTTCTCGCTTCGGGTATCGCATTTGGTATAAAAAAGATAATGTTCGTCCGCAGAAATCATTTGTGCACTTTCTTGATCCAAGGTATTGGGAGGTCTACCCAAGTTGGTTCCTGTAAACCATCCTCCACAGGTATCGATGGTGCTGTAAAAGAAATCCTCATCCATACCGCTAATGCGTCTGGTAAAAAATAGTGTTGTGCTATCGGCGGTAATCCATGGATATAATTCCGGGTCGGACGTGTTGGGTCTTCCCAAGTTGTAGATGGAGTCTTTAACAGGATGGTTGATGGCAGATGCTACAAACATTGCTTGCCGTTGCAAGAATTGCCATTCATTTCTGTTGGAGGAAAGATGAGCGTTAATAATAGATAAAGCAGTTTCCGCATTACCGGTGTACACTAATGATTTCGCATAAGGATAGGCAAACTCTTTATTGAAAGCATATGCCTTCGCTAAAACATCCCTTGCTTTTGCAAACTGATGATCGGTAAAATACCACTCCGCCAAAGTGCTGTATGCTGCCGTATAAGTTGGGAAACGTTGCAATAACTTTCCCATTTCTTCTCTTGCTTTTGTATAGTTTTTCTTTGCCTGAAAATTCATGACCCAAGCATAATATGCATCTGCTTGGGTTTGCGCTATTGTATCTGTAGAGAAACACAAAAGCCAAATACCGAGTATCAGAAAGCGGAAATTCATGAATGGGTACAAAAATAATATCCGTACTATATTTTCCGGATATCTTTTGGATTAGATGATTCGTCTTTTTATGAAACGAATAAAAATAATAAAACCAAGGCAGAATGAATAATATTACCCCTTCCATAAGCATCATACATCACTATTCTTTTATCTTTGCCGCATGGAATTATCACCGCTTTCCGCCATCAGCCCCATTGATGGACGCTATCGTTCTCAGGTAGCCGCATTGGCGCCTTATTTTTCAGAATATGGATTAATAAAATACAGGGTTCGGATAGAAGTAGAGTATTTCTTACTACTGGCTCAACAAAAAATCTTTTCTTTTCCGGCAACTATTAAACCTTCAAAATTGCGTGCGATATATGAGCAGTTCACCGAAGCAGATGCATTGCAAATAAAAACGATTGAGAAAACAACCAACCACGACGTAAAGGCGGTTGAATATTTCCTAAAAGAAAAACTGAGTGCATTGGGTGCAACCGATGCCTTAGAATGGGTACACTTCGGACTCACTTCTCAGGATATCAACAACACGGCCGTTCCTTTGTTGTGGAAAGAAGCCTTGGAAGAACAATACCTTCCGGACTTACAAAACCTAGTCCTTCACCTCAAACGGTTAGCAAAAGAATGGAAAGGGATTCCTTTATTGGCAAGAACGCACGGGCAGCCTGCCTCTCCTACTACATTGGGAAAAGAAATAATGGTTTTTGTAGAACGATTGGAAGGGCAAATAAAACAACTATCTCATATTCCCTTTGCAGCAAAATTTGGCGGTGCTACCGGCAACTTCAATGCACACTATGTATCCTTCCCCAAAAAGGATTGGATAAAGTTTGCTAATGATTTTGTGCAGAACAAACTAGGGCTGGAGCGTATGCAATACACCACGCAGATAGAACACTACGATAATATTGCTGCGCAGTTTGATTGTTTGAAACGAATCAACACCATCTTGATAGATTTCTGTAGAGATGTGTGGACATACATCTCGATGGATTACTTTAAACAAAAAACAAAGCAGGGAGAAATAGGCTCTTCTGCCATGCCACATAAAGTAAACCCTATCGACTTTGAGAATGCAGAAGGCAACCTGGGTATTGCTAATGCCATATATGAGCACCTAAGTGCCAAGCTGCCCATCAGCCGCTTGCAGCGCGACCTAACCGATAGTACTGTTTTGAGAAATGTGGGAGTTCCATTATCACATGCTTACCTTGCTTTGCGTTCTATTGAAAAAGGTCTTGGAAAACTATTGCTGCATGAAAGCAAAATAAAATCCGATTTGGATAACAACTGGGCAGTAGTAGCAGAAGCCATTCAAACTATCTTGCGCCGCGAGAACTACCCGCAACCTTATGAAGCCCTAAAAGAATTGACCAGAGGAAAAGAAGGAATTACCAAAGAAGCTATCACCACCTTTATTGAAGGGCTAAAAGTGACTGCTGCCGTAAAGAAAGAATTGAAAGCTATTACGCCACATAACTACACCGGCGTTCCCTTCTGACGTTACAAAGAACCCATCCCATATTAAGATCTTCCGACAAACTGAATAACGGTTTGTCGGAGTTGCTGTAGGGCTGTTTCCAAATCATCGTTGATGATGATGGTATCAAATTGAGAAGCAAAACTTAATTCTACAACGGCTTTGTCTATGCGTTCATTAAGACTTTGTGGTGTTTCTGTACCTCGCTTTTGCAATCGATCTCGCAAAACTTCGATAGAAGGTGCTTGAATAAAAATAGTAAGTGATGTATCAGGGTATGTCTTTTGAATATTCAAGGCTCCTTGTACATCAATATCAACTAACGGCACTTCATTGCTGTTCCATGTGGCTGCAAGTTCTGACTTTAAAGTGCCATAATACTTGCCGGTGTAAACCATTTCCCATTCGGCAAATGCATCTTCAGCAATCATTTTTTTAAACGCTTCTTCTGAGAAAAAATGATAGTCTTTCCCATTTATTTCACCAGGACGCGGCTGTCGTGTACATGCCGAAACAGAGAACCGTAGCCAAGGTATCTCTTTTAGTAAACGCTTTACCAGCGTAGTTTTCCCCGACCCGGAAGGCGCGGTGATGATGATGATTTTTCCTGCATTTAAAGTGGATGATGCCATTACGGGCACAAAATACTACTGTTTGATAAATGTTTGATAGACGATTGGGCTGAATAAAAAAATAGCACTCAACATTATTATGAGCGCTATTTTTCGTATGCGAAATTAAATTGAGGACATTAGCAGAACTTATCAAAGGCTTCTGTCAGTCTATTAGCAATCATCTGAGCCGAAAATCCTTCGATATCATGTCTTTCTAACATGAACACTAACTGACCGTCTTTTAATAAAGCGATAGAAGGCGAAGAAGGAGGATAAGGCATCAAATAAGTGCGTGCTTGCTTTACGGCATCGGTATCGTAACCGGCAAAAGCAGTCGTCAGATGAGTGGGTTTCTTTGAAGCGTTTTGTACGGCTAATAAGGTGCCGGGGCGGGCAGTTCCGGCAGAGCAGCCACAAACGGAATTGATGAACAACAATGTCGTTCCGGATTTTTTCATGGCTTCATCCACTTTTTCGGGAGTCAATAATTCTTCGAAACCTCTATCCGTCATTTCTGCCTTCATGGGCAATACAAATTCAGTAGGATACATTTTTTTGATACTTTTAGAGCACAAAACTAACTAATACATGCATACCGATTGTATTGTTAGTTTCAATTTGCGAATAACCCATTTCTGAAACTGCACCACCGTGAGTCATTTTAATATTCTTAGCCCACAAACCATTGCCACACTTACTTCTACCAGAGAAGGGGAAACAAAGCTGGGGCAAACCATACAAACGATAATTGCAGACAGATGGGAAGATGCATTAAAAAAAAATAGTGCTTCTTATGTATTGATAGGTATTCCCGAGGATATTGGTGTCAGAGCAAATTATGGAATTGGTGGTACCCAAAGTTTGTGGCAGCCGGCGTTGAAAGCCATCCTCAACATACAAGAAACCGAAAAGCTAAAGGGTGCATCCATCTTGGCTTTAGGTTATTTTGATTTTTCCGATTGGATAAAAATCAGTCAGCAAGAAGACATCGCCACATTGCGCAATCGTGTGTCGCAAATTGATGAACTGGTTTTTCCCATCATCCAAACAATAGTAGCTGCCGGCAAAACTCCCATCATCATTGGCGGTGGTCATAATAATGCTTATCCGCTATTGAAAGGCTCCTCCCTTGCAATAGGCAAAGCGCTGAACAGCGTCAATTTAGATGCACATAGCGACTATCGAATTATGGAGGGAAGGCATAGTGGTAATGGATTTCGTTATGCTCATGCAGAAGGATTTTTAAGAAAATACCATATCATCGGCTTGCACGAAAACTATAATAGCGCCGCTGTAATGGCAGATATCTACCAACATCCCGATGTGCATTACACGACTTACGAAGCTATCTTCTTACAAGAAAAGATTGATTATGCAACGGTGTTAAAGCAAACAGCCATAGCACTGAATGATGCACCCGTTGGCGTAGAATTAGATTTAGATTGTATATCCAACACATTATCTAGTGCCGCTACCCCTTGTGGCATTAGCACCTTGCAAGCCAGAAAATACGTTTCCTATTTTGCCGAACATACGAATGTGGGCTATTTGCATCTTACAGAAGGCGCTGTTCGCTTAGAGGATGGGCGCGAAAATGCACTTACGCCAAAACTCATTGCATACTTATTTAGCGATTTCATTAAAGGGTGCGAGCAACGGATATCATAAGCCAACATTACATACTATCGGTATATTGCCAACACTATTTTTTTCTGAAGAGTTTTTTCAAGACTCTACCGGCTTCACTAAGCACCCCAATCTTATCCGTTATCGTTTCAATTAAGGCACCATCCGATTGCTCGATGTTTTCCATATTGATACCGGTTTCTATCTGCTCCGGAAAGAGGATAATAAAACTATGCCCATCGCAATATCGGGTGAGGTCTTGCGGCAAAAAACTTAAATAATTTTGGTAAGAGTTGGTGTTTTTTCGTGCAGAAATAACCACCAACAAATCATCGGGTTTCAGCTCTTTCGAAAAAATGACAAAGTCTTTTGAGTTGTCATATTCTGTAAAATGTATGGGAGCCTGTGCTTGCGACTTAATGCTGAGCAATTGTATTTCGTTAAGTATGGCAGCAGCGCCATAAAAATGCAAAGGCATACCGGAAGCTTTGGCAAGTGAGGTCAACTTTTTAAACCAATGTAAAAAGCCCGGCTCTGTTTCAGCTTTATCCGGCACAATGGCTACTATGCGCTTTAGTGTATTAAAAGGTTGCATAGGCTTATACACAAAGACATTTCCCCAATTGCGACGAAGAATCCTTTCGGCCGTTGGTCCAAAGAAAATTTGCTGATTAGCATTTTGGTGCAAACCAATTAAGGTATCAGTGATAGATTGTTCTTTGATGGTATAAACGATACCATTGGCAATATTGGCATCATACCGAATGATAGGAATAATCGTATTCTCTGTTGCAGAACCATGCATGATAGCTCTGTCCAATATTTTTTTACTATTGATAGCACTACTGTGATGTCCATTGGTATCGGAGGCATCATCCACTACTTGCAAGGCGTAGATAGGGTCTTTTCGTTTGGATGGCTTTAGCATCAATGCCAGATCTACCATGGGCGCCACCATTTCCATATTCAAAATAGAAACGAGTATTTTTTCTTTTTTGTCGCTGCTGTGTTCGGGTTGCTCCTCGGATGTGGCAATATTTCGGGCGGCTTTTTCTACTACAAAAGAGCTGATGGCACAACTGAAAAGAATTAATAGGATAGTGCCATTCAACACATCTTCATTCAACAAACGAATGGGCACACCCGCTGCCGTTTCACCAATGATAATATTGTAACCCACTAAGATGATGGCTAGTGTGGCGGCTGCATGTGCCGTGCTCAATCCGAAAAGCAAGTTGCGTTGGAGCGCTTTCATACCAAATACTTTTTGGGTAATCCATGCAGCAACAAACTTGGTGAGTATGGCTACAATAATGATGACACCCGCAACCTTTAATGCTTCCCAACCTTTGATGATGACCTTAATATCCACCAACATACCAACGCCTATCAAGAAGAAAGGAATAAAAATAGCATTGCCCACAAAGTTGATACGATTCATCAATGCGGATTGATGGGGAATAAATTTATTCAACACAAGCCCCGAGAAAAAAGCACCAATAATAGCTTCGATACCGGCAGCTTCCGCTAAAAAGGAGGATAGAAAAACGGTAGCAAGTACAAAAATATATTGAGAGATACTGTCATCAAATTTCTTGAAAAACCATTGAATCAAAGGTGGAAAAAGAAAAAAGATGATAGCTACAAAGGCGATACAAGAAAGCCCTAATTGAATCCAAAAAGCAGATGTCACATTCTCTTTGGTAGCACCCGCAATAATGGCTAATATCAATAACGCCAATATATCCGTAATCATGGTACCACCTACTACTAAGGTCACGGCATTATTGCGCACCACTCCGTATTTGCTTACAATGGGGTAGGATACGAGGGTATGTGTAGAAAACATACTGGCGAGCAACATAGAAGATAAGTAGCTGTACCCTAAAATATAATGACTGGCTAAAGTGCCGATAACAAAGGGTAAGAGGAAGGTAGCCAATCCAAAAAATAGTATCTTCTTTGTATTCTTTTTAAACTCGGCAAGGTCTATTTCTAGTCCAGCCAAAAACATGATATACAGCAAGCCCACAGTACCAAACAAAACGATGCTGCTGTCCCTAGTTAATAAATTAAACCCATAAGGACCTACAATAATACCGGCAACGATAAGTCCAATGATGTGAGGTACTTTTATTTTGTTTAATAAAATAGGAGCAAACAAAATAATGAAAAGTACTATCGAAAAGATAATAACGGGATTGGTGAGCGGCAGTGAAAAATCTAATGCAGTGAGAAAAACCATGATCCAAATGTTGTGTGTTATAACTTGATTCCTTCCTATGATTTATTGGCTTCGATGCTATATACAATCTTACAATTAGGCTTTATGATGGCGCGGGTGCCTTTCATCTTTTTTGCATCTTTTTCTTCTGGCGTTAGCTCTACCAACATTTCTATGGCAGAAGCAGTATCTGTAAAAGATATTTTCAACTGACTACCCGTGTAGAATCCGTTGTACACACGTGATAATGTTTTTTTGGTAAATGCAGTTGCCACAACTTGATTATTTTCATATGCAATTGTCCATTGCTCAGACTTCACATCGCCAATAGCAGAACCGGTACAGTTCGTTTCGGTACATTGCATCTTCACATTCCAATTGCCCACTAATAGCTCGTTATACACTCCCACACTGTCTTGCACATGTTGAAGGCTATCTTTCTCCTGTAGTTTTCGCAACTGTTCTTCACGCATGGCTATATCTTGCTCGCGCAAGGATAGTTGCTGCTCTCGAAGAGCTAGTGCTGCCTCTTTTGCTTTCAGGTTTTCTTCTCTTTCTTTTAAATCACAACTGCTAAAGGATAACAAGAGCAGCAAGGCAAAAAACAGATTCTTTTTCAAAGTCATGCAAATAAAATATTTATAAATAATAGTTGGCAACCTCTTTGCAGTGCCAAAATAAAAGGTGCCCTAACGTTTTTTTCTGTATGGCTTAAAAATTAGTATGTCGCAATACAGGAGCGGAAGACGAGACTCGAACCCGCGACCCTCAGCTTGGGAAGCTGATGCTCTACCAACTGAGCTACTTCCGCTAATGAATAACACAAGTTACGAAATAAGTGCAAACGTGTGGCGATCATACATTACTATGCCGGCTATTGACGCAATAATCTATCACGAATGATAATAATCGAATTGGTGTCAGTGCAATTGCCATTGGCATACTGGGCAATGACTGTAGCGATTTGCAGCGGTGTTTCCCACTGGCTAAAGTCGGCATCCGGCATCACTGCTCTGTTTTGTGGTGTGTCTATAATACTCGGCACTACAACATGTGCTTTTATAGCAGATCCAGCAGCTTCTGCTTGGATAATATTTGCCAGTTGAAACAGCAAAGATTTGGAAAGACTATACGCCGTTACACCGTTTCCATTTTGGGTATTCATACCTGCTAAAGAGCCTATGAAAAACAATGTTCCGCTTTGTTGTAATTGCATTTGTGCAAAGACCGGTTTTGCAACATTATAGGCCGTTTCGAAATTGAGTTGGAGCTGCTGCTGAATATCCAGAAGCGATGTAGTGGCAATGGTACCCATTGTAAAACCTCCAGCAGTTAATACGGCTGCATCAATAGTACCCAGTTGACTTATGATAGCTTGAACAGTTTGAGTAGTAGCATTAGCGTTTAGCAAATCTACCTCCCATTCTTGATAATCTTTGGGATGCATTTCTTGTGTAGTAGAACGGTGATGCACCAACCCAACAACTTTCCATCCTTGTTGTAAAAATTGAGACACTACAGCTTTTCCCAGATTACCTGCGGCACCGCTAACAATAATATTTTTTGTAGGCATGTTTATTTCCTTTTCAGTTGATTGGATGTTAAGAAAGCATTGTTGCATCGATGTTTCAACATTCCGGAGGAAGCACCAGCTAATGTTATAATGATTATTTGCTAAAGCAGATCATCATCCAATTATCCTTTGATTGAGCATCTTCAAAGTGAAACCCTGCGTCTGTAGCCGATTGGGTAATGATATCTTGGTCTTCGATAAGAATACCGCTCAGCAGCATTCGTCCACCCTTTTGTAGGTGGTCATACATGGCAGTCATGTATTGCAATAGGATGTGTCGATTGATATTAGCGAGTAAAATATCATACCGGCTATGGTTGTCCAGTACTTCAATAGAACCCTGCAACACGCTGAAGTTTGTAATACCATTACGAGCCGCATTGTCTTCTGCATTTTCGCAAGACCATTCTTCGGTTTCAACCCCTACAATTTCTGCAGCCCCCATCTTGGAAGCCAGGATGCCAAGAATGCCGGTGCCCGTCCCAAAATCAAGCACTTTTTGTTGCTTCATATCCATGTTTCGCATGGCTTCTATCATCAATTGGGTAGTAGCATGATGCCCTGTACCAAATGACATTTTGGGAGTAATGATAATCTCGAGGGGAGTAGTCAGATTCGGTTCATGAAAGTCAGCACGCACCGTACAAAATCCATCTACAACTACCGGTTGGAAGTTTCTTTCCCATTCTTCATTCCAGTTTTTTAAAGCAATGGAAGATTGAGTAGCATTTAATCCCAAAGGAGATAATACTTGCTGCAGCTCCTCTTCAGAAAAATGCTCCTCGGTGATATAAGCCAACAGTGCATCGGGCGTTTCTTCAAAACCTTCGTAGCCAATATCTGTTAAAAAAGCAATGAGGGTATCGTATGATTCGCTTGGGGTGGCAATAGTAATTAATCGGTACATCTAATAATATCGGTTATACTTCGTGATGAAGGTTGTGCCATTAATATTCTTCTCCTTTGTAAAATATTTTATACAAGCTACTGCCAATTCGATATTTAATAACATCGTAGCTGAGTTCCCAGCTTTCGGTGATGGCATTGGTAACATCATATACTTCTCCTTCCGAAAACAAGCGAAGCATGCCAGCTCTGTTAACATAGGCTATTGAGTTGTATTGCATCTCGTAGCTTTCGGGATAATAACTTTCTAAGTTGGTGATATCTCCTTTGTAGTAGGCACGAAAGTATCCGCTGATGTCTTGATAGGCAACCACATTATCCTTTACCTTGTATTGGGGGCGCATAAAACCTATTACTTTTACATCATCATTATAGAAAACTTTGAAATAACCATCGTTAGAAATATACGCTACTACATTGTCGCCTACCATATAACTCTCCGGTGGGAAATCCTCTACAGTGCTAGTCTTCCCGTTATGAAAGATTTTGAATGTGCGGTTGATATCAACATATGCAACAGTGTTTCTTCCCACGTCAAAACTGTTAACAGAATATGCCTCCTGAGATATGATTTGCCCATGATAAAAGATGCGGAACTGGTTGGCATAATTTGTATAAGCAATGATATTGTCTGAGGTTTTTACGGCATCAATAGCATTGCCGGCTAAGAAGTTTTCAATAGGATACAAGCCACCATTGTAATAGGCTTTATACTCTCTTCGCAGTCCATCATAAAACAACACAACGCTGTCCCCAACGTAATAGGTTTCTACTAGTGTACTCAAATTTTTTGTCACACCTTTATCAAACACATTTAAAGAGGAGGCATTCATGTAGGTGATTAAGTTGTCAGTCACTTTAAACTCTCTGGTAAATCCTGCATTAATGGGTCGTACACCACCGTTGTAGTATATCTTAAACGAGCGAGAATTATCGATATATGGAATGGCTATTCTGCCGGTACGCATCTCTAATGGAGGCAAATAGTCTATTTTGCGCACCATACCATTATCCCAAACCATTACTTGATTTTGTAGGTTGACATACGCAGACAACGGTTGAGCAATTGCAGATTGGATAAAACAGAAACAAAAAATTAAAGCAAAAAGGAAGTTTTTTTTCATGAAGTTGGTATTAGCCATGATATATACAAAATACCATTCCAATAAATTGTACTGTCGCTGCATAAAAAGCAAACTATTCGATGAAATGGTAATGCTATACAATAATAACTGTGTAAAAATAGGTTTTTGAACCTATAAAAAAAGCCGGTCTGAGAACAGACCGGCCCCTATAAACCCTATCACTATGAAAACTGATGTAAAAGTAAAAAAAGTTAGTAAATGAAAAATATTATTTCAAAAAAAATCAACCTTTTTAATTTTTATAGATAAACAGTTTCCCAATTGTTATTTTTTCTTCTTCGGTGTAAAGATCGCTATCATTCTACGCCCTTCCATTTTAGGCATAGACTCTAAGCTACCTACTTCTGCTAAACGTTCTGCAAATTTCAATAGCAACAATTCACCCCGTTCCTGAAACATGATGGCACGTCCTTTAAATTGTACGTAACATTTTACTTTATCGCCATCTTGCAAAAACTTTTCAGCATGTTTTGATTTAAAATCAAAATCATGGTCATCCGTATTAGGTGTAAATCGAATTTCCTTGATTTCAGATTGCTTTGATTTGGCCTTCTGTTCTTTTTCCTTTTTCTTCTTTTCGTAAAGAAACTTATTGTAGTCAATCAGGCGGCAAACGGGCGGTGTTGCATTGGGAGATATCTCTACCAAGTCCACTTCCATACTCTTAGCCAGTGCTAAGGCCTCCGAAGTCCTGACTATGGCTGGCTCTTCACCTTCCTTTATTAAACGTATTTCCGGAGCAGTGATATCTTCATTGATATTGTGCTCCCTTTCTTTTACCCTTGGTCTAAACTGTGGTTTACCTTTCGGTCTTTTTTGCATTAATGATTATTAAATTAGGCGCAAAAATAATGATTATTACTAATTATTATCCTTCTTTGAAAAAAGCTTTTTTACTTCCTATTCATACGTTTTGTGAGTGAATAATACCTGCTTCACTAATGGCTTCACTAACCTTCTTTTAAGCTTTATCCCTTTGGTATTTTCAAGTAATGTTTAATATAGGAGATGGATGTCCTATCTTTGTTCTTCAAAAAAATACAGGCTTAATACCTCATTTTGACCCGCTATTGTACCTTTCATGAAAACCTTTGAAGAGCTTTTAGATACAACCTACGGAAAGCCCGGCACCGCCAAAAGAAATAACTTTGAAAGCCAAGCATGGTTGCACACGCTATGTAGTGCCATTAAAGATATTCGTAAGGAGAACGGATTAACACAGGAGGATCTTGCCAGAAAATTAGGTACCAAAAAGTCGTACATCTCACGTATAGAAAATGGGAAGTGCGATGTACAGCTTTCTACGTTGTTTCGGATAGTAGAAGTAGGCTTAGAGAAAAAAATATCATTCACTATAGAATAAATAAACGATGGCACAGTATAGCGTTGGCGAGGCACTAAACCTGCTTATTGAAAAAAGCAAATGGAAGCATAAAGTGCATGAGCTTCGATTGCAGCAAGAGTGGGAGCAGATAGTAGGCAAAACGATTGCAAAATATACTCGCACGGTCTTCTTGAGCCATCAAGTCCTCACCATCACGACTGATGTAGCAGCACTGAAACATGAGTTGCAACTTAGCAAACAACAATTAATCGCTCGTGTGAACGAGCATTTTCAAGAAATTGTAGTAAAAGATATGGTGGTACGATAGCTAAGAAATAAGTACCCATAGCACATTCATGAACCAAGCTGCACAATCACAACGCAAAAACTACAAGGGATATGCGTAATCACTTAAGTACTCAAAAGGTGGGGTGAGTTTCCCGTTTTGGCAAATCGTAGCGCGGTCTAAAATATCGCTGTGCTCCTTCAACAACAACTCCGATAATACAAATTTCTCTAAATGCTGTCCGAAATGAAAGGAGGCATCTTTGGGCAATTCATTCGGCAAATTATCAACAGCCATTACATCTACTACAGAGGTCGTATTTTGATAAGGTTGTGTTTTATTGAGGTTCTTTTTATCAATACCATATACAGGAATAGCAATGCTGCTAGCACCTATATTGATCGGCACAGAACCATCTACATCGCAGGTAATATCAGCAACCACATTGGTATTGAAGTTTTCTTTTTGAATATCTGCTTTTTCAAACAATCGGGCAATGTTCGTATCCCAGTAAATGCCATTCATCAGTATGTCTGCCACTGGAAAGTAATTCTCAAACAGGCACTCATAATCTGTAGGGTTTTCATGAAAATCATTCCGCAAATACGTACCATTATCTTTTCTACGGTACAGCGAGCTACCCTTGAGATGTGTATATACTGGATAGTCAAAACGGCTATTTAAAAAATCTTCCGGCTCTACATATTCGATATCAGCACGATCCATCATATCTACTATGCCGGAGGCTACTCTACCCGACCCCGTAACAGCTATTTTTATAGGGGGTATATGAATATGTTGGTATTGGTTGGTCAGTTCATTGAGGTCGCTGCATTCGTGCGCCGGCTTTAAAGAATATAAGTCATATTTCTTTCCATACGTGAGCAATCCGTTATGAGCTCCTACAATACCGGCAAAGAAGCCAAACCCAAGAATACGCTGACCATCCGAATGGGTAAGCGCTTCATAATCGATCATTCGGACTTTCTTTGCAATCAAAGCATGCATCAACTTCTGATTGTAAGGTTGCTTTTTCTTGGTGTGAGAAAAAAACAAATAAGTTTTTCCGGCAATCAACTTATCAATAGGCACTTCTTTAATTCCAAGAATAATATCGCAAGGGGATAAATCTTTCACTACTTCCATACCGGCATCTTCGTAAAGTGTATCTGCAAAACATCTATCAGGAGATGATTCTACCAATATTCTCACACCATATTTTTCTTGAACCATCTTGCACTGCTCTGGCGTGAGTGCTACACGAACGTCTTTTGGTACTTTCTCCTCTCTTATCAACCCTATTGTCACCATAGTATTTTCTATTTTGAAAACAAAGATAATGTAATCACTTTTGCGTCAATATGAATTATTTCGAGCTATACGATATACCTGTCTGCTTTCACGTAAATAAAGAGAAAGTGAAAGCAACATTTTACGCCCTCAGCAAAAAGTACCATCCCGATCGTTATATGTCGGCTCCACCCGAAGAAACACATACAGCCTTGGACATGGCAGCGTTAAACAATGCCGCCTATAAAACATTGAGCCAACCGGATGCCGTGATAGCTTATGTCTTACAGCTGGAAGGTGTATTGCAAGAGGATGAAAAATATGCCTTACCCCCGGCATTTCTAATGGAAGTAATGGAACTCAATGAAGCTATTAGCGAGTATGAAGCAACAAAAGAAACCGACATGTTAAAACAAGCTACCGATACGTTGGGGGAACTAACACTCGCCATTCAAGAGCGTATTAATACACTGACCAACGAGTATGACCGAAACAAAACGGCAAGCCTCTTGACAGAAATAAAGGATTATTACTTTCGTAAAAAATATTTGTTGCGGATTCGAGAAAGAATAAATACATTTGCAACCCATTAGCCCAGATGGCGGAACTGGTAGACGCGCTAGACTCAAAATCTGGTTTTCGCAAGGGAGTGCAGGTTCGATTCCTGTTCTGGGCACCTTAAACAAATACAAAAAAGGTTGTAAATCATGGATTTGCAACCTTTTTTGTATACTGCTGCTTACACACTCAATAATATTAACAGAAAAGGCGCTCTAAGATAGGTTTAGGAGCAAAATAATTTGATGGAATTATTCTTTATCAGCATCATTTTTGCCGACCAAAGACATCCTAATAATACAAAACACCAAGCTACCCAAGCCAAGAACTACAAAAGAAAAATGAAGTGATTTTCTGCACAGCAACTCAGGTAGTAACGATGGATAGAATATAGCGTTGTAAACCCTATAAGCGATATACCAGTTGTCGTTGTTCTCGAAAAAGAAGAAAGGCATATTACAGCAAACCATTTTTTACTGCCAGCTTCAGTGCTTGTGTCCTGTTATTTACATGCAGCTTTTGGTAAATATTGAGCACATGTTTTTTAGCCGTGTTGGTACTTATATGAAGTTGTTCGCCAATTTCTCGATAGGGCAAACCATCTATTAATAGTTGAAGAATTTGTCTTTCACGAACTGTGAGAGAGAAATTCATTTCAACCTCAACCGGGTGTGTACGCGGATTGCTTATTTCATGATGCATCATTTGAAGAATCTTATGGGCTATGCCTGGAGATACGGGGCCGACGCCACTTTCATGCAATTGAAGCATTTGCGTTGTCAGGTTACTGGCAGTATCATCTTTTAAAAGATAACCACAAGCACCTGCCTTTATTGCCTTGAATATTCGTTCATCGTCATCAAATATCGTGAGTACTACATATTTGACATCCGGGTAAAAAGTTGAAGCGGCTGCAATAGTGTCAATACCGTTTATCCCGGGCATTTCTAGATCCATCAACACTATGTGGGGAAGGTTTTCTTTGGGAAGCAATTTCATTTTTGTGAGAAATTCATGTCCATCAGATGCTGCCAACACTATCTCAAAACTACCACTTCGGGTCAGTTTGTCTTGAGTAATCAGTCGGTTTCTTCCTTTATCATCTACAATAGCTACTTTCAGAGTCATAAATCAGTTCTTTTAAGATTTAGCTTATCAATGTACTTGTGTTTTCACGCTTGTATGGATAGCTCATTTTGATCTTTGTGCCGTTGCTATCACTCCATATTAATAAAAGGATAGCAGACTGCTGCGCACGGTAGTGTATGTTGCTCAGCCCATTGCCAGTGCTGCCCATTTTTACATTTTCCCAATCGAATCCCATGCCGTTGTCCTCGATGGTCATGCTCCAATATCCATTATCTTCTGTTTCACTTTTTAGGGTAATGATAGTAGCTTGGCTGTGCTTTATGGCATTGGTTATTGCCTCCTGTCCAATCCTGATGAAATTGAGCGATGCTTGGCTTGGCAATCTCAGTTCAGCAGGAGCGCTGCCCAATAACTGAAATTTAATATTCGGATAGTAATCTCTCAATGATTGCATATAGCTTTTAAGTCTTATAAAAATCTCTTCCGCAGTATGTGCGTCCTGTTGCAAAGCCCAAACTGTTTCTCTTAGTGAGGTAACGATATCCTTAGCTGCGAATTTTATATCTCTGATATAATGTTCACGTTGAATGGGCGTCACATCCGTTTCTATAAGTTCAGCTCCATATAGAAGGGCATTAGCATACGCTCCGATGTTATCATGCAAGTCACGGCTTATGCGTTCTTTTTCGGTTTGTAGTTTTTTTTCTGCCTCCAGCTTTACGTTTTGTTTCCAGATACGATGTTTTACATATTGCTTAGCTATAAAAAAAATGACCCCGATAAACCCCAGAAAGCATAGAGAAAGAAACCATATAGTGCGCCAAAAGGGTGGAGTAATTTCTATTGTTATTGTCTTGAGCGGACGGGGGCTCTGTTGAAAATTACGGGAGGCAGCTACCTGAAGTTCATAGGTGCCGGGAGGCAGCAAAAAACGCAGGCTTTGACCCGGCAAAAAACTTTGCCATTTCTCTTCCAACTTGCTGATGCGGTATTGGTAAACATATTGGGACAAGTGGCTTTTACCCTTTGCAATGAAAGCAAAACTGAGGCTGTTCTTATTATAGGGTAATGAAATTTTATCTAAAGCAATGAGTGATTCTTCAAGAAAAGCTGGCTCGTTATTTACCTCAACGCCCAGCAATCTTAATTCCGGGTTTTCTTTGTTTACCATAAGCTCCGATGGATAAAAGCTGTTCACCCCGTTAATACCTCCAAAATACAGCTCTCCATCGGGCGCAACTAATGATACATTAGTGTTAAATTCATTTTCCTGCAAGCCATCTTCTTTAGTGTACTGCGTGATGCCCTTATGGCTTATCTTCAATATTCCTTTATTGCTGCCATACCAGAGATTACCCTCCGCATCTTCTTGTACGGAATAAACACACTCATCCGGCAAACCTTTAGATTTATCTATCCGGTATTTGACACCTCCCTGTTTATCTAAAATAAAGAGTCCTTTATTGGTACCCATAGCCGAAAGCCCACTCTTAAGGCTTGTGTAGCAGCGTACATTGCCGGTGTGGGGAAAATAACGGACTTCAGATATTTTATTGTTTCGGCTGTTGATAAAATACATGCTGTCTTCCGCATGCATCCATATCATTGAGTCTTGTAAATGAGCCGACATGGTATAGCCTATCCTCGGAAATATGTGGCAAGATGCAGTTTGGGTATTCCAATCTATTCTTATCAACATATTCGCCTGAGCCAGGATGGCTTCTTTGGAATTATTCAACAGTGTTTTGGTAAAATATCTTCTGCGAAAACGCTCAGTTTGGGTATAAGGTACCACCTTCAACTTCCTTACGTTCTTAAGGGACGCATCGCACTGCCATATAGCAAATGGTGCAAAGGTGGTAAAAACATACCCCCCATCCGGGGCATTGACTACCTGTGTAATGCAAATATTATTATCGGTTGTAATTTTTGTAAGGCTGAATAATCGTTGTTGATTGGTATCGTAAACCGCTATTCCCAACCTTCCTGCGGTTGTTACCCTGCCGGTCGTTTTATCTACTGCAATACTTAGTATATTATCCTTGCCGGGTTGGTCTTTGTTACGAAAATGACGGAACGGTAACCGATACCCCGGTATCATAGTAATTCCATCATTAATGCTTATCAGATAAAGATTTGCCCAACGATCCGTAATCATTTTTTGAAAATGTAACCCTTCAGTTGCCGGTACGGAATTGTGGTTAACCAACTTTCTTACCACTTGCATTTTGTCATTGAGTAAAAGCAATGAATCTTTTACTTGTAAAAGCATATCTTCCTTCCAGTCGCCCAAGTTTGCTAAAAAACTTTCACGGTTTGGAGTGGTAAGCAGAACCTGTCCAACGAAAGACTCTTTAAAAGGAGACCAAATGCGCAATGGATATTTTGAAAACGGATCTGCCAGCAGCACTGTTGTATCCGTTCTTAAAAACGGCTTCCACGTGGCAGAGATATGCCCTGGTAAAGCCCCTGAACGTAATAGACTGAAATTACCTAAAGACATCAAAGCCCATCGGCTGGTATTATGGATAAAAATTAAACCCTGCTTGATGTTAGAGTATATATTGTTACTACTTCTATCTGGAATTGCTTCGTTATAGAAATTAGGAAATCTTACCGAGCTTATCCTGAAACTTCGGGTATCAAATACATAAAAACGTTCTTTGTCAGAAAGATAGATTTGTTGATCCCATTCTCCCAACACTTTGACTTGATGGATAACCGGATCAAAGTGCACCTTGCAAACGAGTTCCATTTTGTTAGTAGCCTCATTATACCTACTGATGCCCTTGCTGTGGAGTATAAAGAAATTTTCGTTCCCTGTCTTAAAAAAACGGATGAATTTATCATCTGGCAACCCTTCTTGCACAGATATTGTTTCAAAACAAAGACCATTAAACCGCTGAATACCGTTAGGAAATGACAGCCACAACCGATCGTATCTATCACAGGCAGCATCGGTAATCGTAGTTTGCAGCAGGCCCTCGTTCACGCTGTATCCATATGCACGCACCCGCTCCTCCTGCTGCGCCTGTGTAAGAAAGGGAAACAGCAAGGCAATATACCCTATCCATTTTTTTAGTAAAAATTGCATAGCAGGTGCTCAAATATGGTGCTGGTCTAATCTTTCGGAACAATTGAAGCACAAATAAAAATAAGAATAATGAGCTTCTATGGTATCCGTTTGGATTATTTTTTTAGTCGATTATCATAAGTTCTTTTGTATGTAGAAAATTAGTTAACCACAATAAACTACCATGATATGAAAAAATTACTTGCTTTATCATTGGCTTTTCTAAGCATCGTATTGCTGGATGCCTGTAAAAAAGAACCCAAAAACCAAACGGGAGGAGGAGGTGGAGGAACATACACCACTACGGATGTAAAAGTAGTGCTACCCGCAGGCAGCAGCGTGGACTTATCTAAGACTAAGATTTGGACGATGGCTCAAATGAACTCCGTAAGCAGCAATGGCAATGCAAAGGTGCCTTTTGTAACGAACGGCTGCGAATTGGCTTTTCTTTTCGATAACTCCGACAACCTTTTGCTGGCGGGCTATATCTATGATGGCAATAAAGAAATATCGGTAAAATCTACAGCTCTCTTTTTACTATATCAAGGGCTGGGGTTGAACATCCTGCCGGACAGCACACGCCAGATATTTCTTACAAAAAACATAAATAATGTGCGCCTTACCGATTATTATACCAAGATCGAGCAGGCATTCAAAACAGATGTACTAATGCTGGAAAAACGCAGCTTCATGACACCCCTCAATGAAGCCGTAAGCATGATCACCGATGTGAAACCAGTAGATATTTATGCCAAGCAGCTAGACGTGGTGGATAATGATGTGAGAAGCCAGATACAGATAGAGAAAATTGACGACGAAAACGTGAATATCAAAAATACATCTTACCGCAGGGCACATGCTTTTGTATATAAAACAGCCTACAAAGACATGAGCGACAAGGTAACAACACTGTTGTACAATATAGACTATGATGACAAAGCGGATAAGGATATCAAAGTAGAAAAAGTACAGTATGTAAAAAACGCCATTGACATGTACGCCCAATACTATGCCTCCAATCCCGCCATTACCGGACCGATAGCAATACCGCTTGCCTCCAACGAAAAAGAAGCGACCTATAAAATACGAGTTATCGGACCCGGCAAACCCGGCGCTACCCTTACGGATGCAGAAAAAACCAAATTAGATGAACTGTATGAAGAATACCTCGCATACAATATCCTTGCGCCATTTCTTGCTGAAGTAGTGGGTGTACGGTCAAAATATACCATCAACGAAGATAACCTGAGCACCTATTTGCAAAAAGTAAAAACCATTGCTCAACTAGACCCCAGTATTCTTCAAGACTTGAAAAACGGGAATGGTTACAACTTTATTCCCGGTAAGTTTTTTAAAGCAATGGATAATGCCGGTCAAAGCAGAGTCAATCTAGTCAATAGTTTTTTGGATGGCTTCCGCGCACAATTTCCCAATAGGACTTTGCCAACTTCCCAACAGATTACACAAGTAGAAAAGGGATTGAATAAGGGATTGGATTTAATGGAATACCTCACCGGTACTACCTCATCCAAGTTTATACTTGCCGCACACGACTATTTTAACACAATGGAAGAATTTACTGTAAAAGCCAAAGATAACGATGTGAAGATCTCTCCCCGCAAATCGGATGTAATGGCATTTACCAATCATCCGCTTACCGTAGAAGCCAATCCTTCTTTGAGTAATGGGGAGAGCATAGAATACGAATGGACAACCACAGGCACCTTCGGAGTACTGAAAGACGGTTCGCAAGAAGGAACCTCTTTTACTACTACTACAAAAACCATCAACTACTATGGCAAAACAACGCCTAATGAAAATAATATGGAACAGGTAGTGGTAACCGCTTACGTGAAGGGAAGCAACGGAAGAACAAAATACGGTGCTGATACTGCCACCATTAATGTGAAGAAAATAAAAATAGTTATGATTCCGAACGGAGCGACTCTCTCTCCCAAACAAGGAGTCTCATCAATAAAGCTCTATCTAAGAAATCCTGACGGTACCGACCCAATTGTAAACAACAGCAGCGTACAATACCGTGTAAGATGGAGCACCTCCGGGAGCTATGGGCATTTTACAGGTGGAGTAAAACAACAGACTACTAGCGTCAACAACATTACTTACATAGCCACCGACGATGAAGTAACAAAAGCCACCGAAACTATTTCTGCTGTTGTTGAGTTCAGAATTACCCAAGGTAGCGGATGGACACCCTGGATGCACCGTGAAACTATAAATGGTACCGTGAATATTGAAAACGATGTAAAAAAGAAAATATACTATGTATCACTGTATGAAGTGCATACTGATACTACTGATGGACCCAACATAGGTGTTTGCATGGGTCGTGGTGTTGCCAATGTTAAGATAGAACCGGATGCTATCAAATACTCTGTCCGTGTCATGGGTACCTTCGGTGGCTTGTGGGACAAGGTGCATACCTGGACACCTGGCAACCATCCTCAATGGTTTGTCGGTTACGGGCATCCCCGCGGGATAAACGGCAACTATTATACTGTATCAGCTTCCGTTACACGTCAACGTAACTATGGTCTCGATAATCCCAACCATCAAGGTGTTCCCTTAATGGGAATGGCGGAAGTGACCGTTTGGCTCAAGTAAATAGTTTTTTCATGTATCATAGTAAAAAAGGGCGCGAATGCGCTCTTTTGCAATGTATATAAAAGAACAATCGACACTTAGTTAATAACAACCCTACTGCAGGATACTACGTTAGAAAATTTTGACAGAGCTATTGGGGATAGTTCCTATTTGCAACTCGAAATATTCTGGATTGAAATACCCACTCCGGGCACAAAACCACCTTATTAGGTGGCTTTTTATATACCCTTAAGAAAGTACCATTGTCAACAAACAGGGATGTCTATTTGGTTATTAGAAAACAAGAACGATGTAACCTGCCGTGGAAATCAAATGAAGTTGTAGCACCGGTTATGTCTTTGACTTCAAACGCAGGAATTGCTTCACGGTCTATTTGAAATTTCCGATAGTTGTTGCTGAAAAATATTTGCCCGTTTATCTTGGTTGCTTTTAGTAATTTTTTCAATAAGGTTACATGGTCGCGTTGCACGTCAAAGGTGTCATCCATTCGTTTACTATTACTAAAGGTGGGCGGGTCGCAGATAATTAAATCATACATTTCTGTAGGCAGCTCTTCTATTACCTCCATCACATCTGCTTGAATGAATTCGTGCTTCTCATCATCATACAATTTATTAAACTGCATGTTTCGCTTTGCCCAATTAATATACGTCTTCGATAAATCAACAGAAGTAACCGCAGCAGCACCGCCGGCAGCGGCATACACACTAAAAGAACCTGTGTAGCAAAATAAGTTCAATACCTTTTTATCCTTTGCCGCCTCACGCACCATCTGCCTTGTAATACGATGATCTAAAAACAAACCGGTGTCCAAATAATCGGTCAGGTTTATAATAAATTTCAACCCTCCTTCTGCAACAATCTTTTCTTGTTTGGCAACGTCAAACTTATCATACTGTCCTTGCTTCCCTTCTTTGCGTTGACGCACTTTTACAAATATCTCTGTTGCCGGCACTGCAAGCACTTGTGCAATCACTTCTTTGCAAGCAGCGAGCCAAGCCATATGTTCTTCTTCTTCCATACCATGCTTGCGTTTATACTCTGAAACGTGTACCGCACCATCGTAATAATCAATCGCAAAGGGAAACTCAGGCAGATCGTGGTCGTAAAATCGAAAACAAGTTATCTCCTGCTTACGAGCCGGCTTGCTGTAGTGTTTCCACATTTTGGTGAGCCTGTTTTGAAACATGGGCATTTTTGAGGAGAACGAAGTAGTGTCCATGAAAAGGTATGTAGAGGTGATGCATCATTGAAACCTTACTAAAGAAAAAAGATTTCAATGCGGTGAAATTAATTATTTCTTTCCAACGCCTATCCACCAAGACAAAAAAGTAAAAC
>JAKQGX010000004.1 GCA_029573235.1 Bacteroidota bacterium | reverse complement strand
GCTATGTACCTTCTGTAAACAGTATGTTTTTTGAATTGTGCTGCTAAGTCTGCCATAGCCGCTTCTGTTTTGGCGATTACTACCAGCCCGCTGGTATTTTTGTCAATGCGGTGCACCAACCCCACTCTTGGCAAAACAGATGTATCCACCTCTTCGGATTGGAGATAATAAAGCAATCCATTTATTAATGTACCATTATAGTTACCACAGCCGGGATGCACTACCATGCCCGGTCTTTTATGAATGATTAGTACGTCCTCGTCTTCATAAACTATATCGAGTGGAATCTTTTCAGGCAAGACATCGAATATTTCAGACTTGCGTGTTTCAATCAAGACAATCTCGTCATTGGGTCGTACTTTGTAATTTGCTTTGATAGGGTTTCCATTCACTGTTACAAATCCCCCTTCGATAGCTTGTTGAATTTTGTTTCTGGTTGCACCTTCCACAATATTCATCAAGTACTTGTCGATTCGCATCAGTTCTTGTCCTCTTGTGACGGTAATGCGAAATTGTTCTTTGAGTTCCACTTCATTGCCATCAAGCTCCGATTCTAATTCTGAATCTTCCCATTCATCGGCTAAATCTTGTACTGCTTCCATGTCGCAAAAATATTAAGTAGTAGTGAATAAACGGTGTTTAATAAGCTTTGCGTATTGCTACATGTATCAAGCATCAAAAACTATAACGCCCCTATGGCATAGGAGCGTTTCGTTATTGGAAGGTGCTTTTTGTTGGTTATAATTTTTGCTGCAAGCTAGCCCAACCGCCACCATTATACACTTCTGTGAATCCGTTGGATTTTAATATGGACTTTGCCGAAGCACTTCGCATACCGGAGGCACAACAAGTAATAACGGGTTTGTCCTTTTTTATTTTTGAGAGCTGACTGTTTAATTGTTGTAAAGGGATGTTGACCGATCCTCGGATATGTCCACTTTGATACTCACCTTTGGTACGCACGTCAATAATTTGCGCACCTTGTTGAAGTAGCTCTTTATAACTAACCTTGGGACCTAATCCGAAAAGTTGTTTCAGTATTTGTAGCATGGTAATGTGTTTTTTTATTTTGGTTGTTTAATAAAATGTATCAAAAGTTCATTGCCCATTCTTGGTTCGATGGAATAAGGGCATACCATCATTTCTTTGAGCTGAAAAAGAGGTGAAAACAATTGCAGGTATTCGCTACCGGAGCCTCCAAACGGTGGACCTTCATTTTCAAAATCAATTTGGAAAAGCACGCCTCGCACAGAACCTCCTGGAGATAGTAGTTCATGGCATTTCTGAACGTAGTCTTTTCGCAACCTCGGATGTAGGGCACAAAAAAAGGTTTGTTCCAATATCAAATCATATTGTTCTTGATGATTAAAAAAATCTTCTTCAACGATATTTATCTTTTCGTCTCCAAATTTTTCTCTTAAGCGTTGGATAGGGGAAGGGGCTATATCTAATAATGTGACGTTCTGAAAACCTTGCTGAAGCAGATATGACGCCTCGTGTGCGTTGCCGCAACCAGGTATTAAGATAGATAGGGTGGGGTCGGAAAGACTGTCAATAATATGCTTCAGCGGTGGTGATACTTGTTTTATATCCCAACGTGTATTATGGGTTTGATAACGGCTTTCCCAAAAATCTTTATCAAGCATTTGGTTTATTTTACAATGGAAAGTTACTAAACCATTCCGTTTACATCCAACCAGCTGCCACCATTGGTACAGTCGATACCCATGTTGCGTAGAAAAGAAGTAGCTTGCCCGCTACGTCCACCACTGGCACAGCACAATACGATGGGGCTTTCCATTTTTTTTATTTCTTCCACTCTTTGTGGTATTTCATTTAGTGGAATATTAATACTGCCGGTTACATGTCCGCCCATAAACTCCATTGGGGTGCGTACGTCGATAATTGTTTTGTTGTTTTTCATTTTTTTTAGATTTTTTGTTTGATTGAAATTTATTGAGAAAGGGAAGCCTTTAGTGATTGATTGTTGAAAATTTCGTTTCCATTATAAACAATCTGCCAAGTAACGGGCATGATTTTTTTCAACATACTGCTGACACCACAAATATTATCTTGCGAGTTCATTACTGCCTCAAATGCGGCTTCTTGATCTGCTGTATTACCTGTCATTTCATATATGATATGGGCAGCCACATATTCAATGGGTTGCGTTTTGCTAACCTCTCCGGATACCTTTAAGTTTAGGTCGGTCAGAGTAATTCCTTTTTTGCGAAGTAAGGCAATTACATCCATTCCGGTGCAGCCCGAAAGAGCGGTTAATACAAAGGGTTTGGGTATGGGACCTTGGTCTTCGCCACCTACTCGCTCCGGCGTATCCATTACGATAGTGTGTCCATTTACCAATGCATTAAATTGCATTTTGCCCATCCATTGTGTTTCGATTTCGTGTTTCATAAAATACTATTTTAGAATGAAAAGTTTCTTGTTTCTTTTTCGCCACTTGTATTGCTATACTGAATATTATTCGGCAAAGGTGATTCAGAAAAAATAGAAATACTGTAACATTGGTCACATAGCTGAAATTGTTCATGGAATTAACTTTTGGTGAAGAAAGTTTTTCCTTTTCCATGTTTCATAAGATGCGGTGCTTTAGCGAAAACAATTTTCATTTAAAGAAGTATTACTTAGGAGTGTTCACAGATTTTTATGTTTATCAAAACGCTAAACTTAGTACGTACGGCATATTGTTAGTGCTTTATGCTTATCTTTATTTAAAAGGATTGAAGGCGATTGATAGTATCATTCTAGGCTTGTTTTGAGGCTATAAAATGTTGAAGATTCTCTAAAAGCTGCTATGAAAAAGCTATCCTTTGCTATCTATTTTCTTCTTTTCAAAAATCAATAAATCGTAAAATCATAAGATCATGAAAAAAGTAAGTTCCATCGGACTAGACATCACCAAGTCCAAACTATTAGCCGAAAAGTTGAATGTGCTATTAGCAAACTACTCTGTTTTTTATCAAAACACCAGAGGTGCTCATTGGAATATTAAGGGAGAGAAATTTTTTGAACTTCATGTAAAGTTTGAAGAATTGTATAATGATTTGCTTTTGAAAATTGATGAAGTAGCAGAACGAATTTTGACGCTTGGGTATGCCCCTAATCACAATTATTCAGACTATTTAATAATGTCAAAAGTGGCTGAGAGCAAGCAAGTTTCGGATGGGTTAAAAGCGGTAGGAGATATTCTAAACTCGTTTCAAGTTGTGATAAGCTTGCAGCGCGAATTGCTTGAAATATCTGCTGATGCAGGGGATGAAGGTACGAATGCTTTGATGAGTGACTATATTAGAGCGCAAGAAAAATTAGTTTGGATGTACTCCGCTTTTCTAAACAGATAGCATCACATTTTTGAGGGAAATAAAACTCTCTTTAGCAATATATCAAAGCCGCCCTATTGATAAGGAGCGGCTTTGGTATATGACTTCTGCAAAGCGATTATGCAATCGATATGATTTGATTTTCGGGAGCTGTAAGCTCTTTTTTAGGAAGGGTTATTTCTAGAATACCATCTTGATACTTCGCTTCAATAGCACTTGCGTTGATTTTGTCGTGGAGCGTAAAGCTTCTGGAGAAAGATTTGAACTTGTACTCGCTACGAAGCATTTTTTCATTCTCTAGCATTTTTTCTTCTTTGCTTTCAAATGAAATATTAAGGATGTTCTTTTCGACACTCAACTTAATATCTTCTTTTTTTATACCAGGAGCCACTACGCTCACTTGGTATCCACTCTCGGTTTCTTTTATGTTTACGGGAACATGCATTTGGTTGTCGTTCCAAAGCTCGTCTGAGAGCATACGATTGTTTTGAAAAATGTCTTCAAGAAGACCTCCGATGGTGCGTGGCATTTTGCTGAAATTTTTTAACTGGTACATAGTTTTGATTTTTTTGATTGTTTGAAAACTATGTTGCAATCAAAATGCCGTTTGATATTTTCAGAAAAATGGTCACAAAAGATGAAATAGCAACTGACAAAATTACATTTTACAATGCATATCTTAGACAAAATGTCATAAATGTGTGTTCCTAGAACTAATATCTGAAAATAAATATGCTTTCTTGCATGGCTATTCTCAAAACTTTTATCGATATTTGTGAAGCTAACGATGGGTTAGTAAGTACAGTCCTATCCCGATGCGCCTACGCGTATCGGGATTATTTTTTACTATACGCTTTAGGGTTGTCTCAACAAAAAAAGTCTGCCTAATTTTTTACACAGACTCTATTGTTTAGTTTCGAAGGAAAATCTCTTTGCTATTTTGCAAGCACTAATTTATCCAACGTCATCTGAGCTAATGGATGATAGTTTTGTTTGTATTTATTGTAAGTGGCAGTTGCCATTTCTTTTTTTCCTGTTTTTATCATCGTTTCATAAATAGGTTCCAAAAATTTTCTGCGACCAACAGCACTGAGGAAAACATCCATTTTAGGATAGGCAGTCTGGTAGTTTGTCTTCAATGATTGGATAAACCACTGCGCCCCAATTTCACTATTACCGGAGGTGGTAAAATGAAAGTTGTCATCCAATTCTTTCATTTTGCTCACGGATAAGCTGTCGGGTAGTTGGCGAAGGAAATGCAACCATTCGTGTGTTGTCCAGCCTTGCGTGGTAAGGTCTTGGGCAGATGTTCCTTTCAAGAAGGACTGAAGTGTTGTATTGACTTTGTTGAAGCGTTCCATATCGGCACGAGGTGCATTGTTTGGAATGCCCGGTCCATATACCCATGCTTGGATGTTTAGTTTCTTTTCTAAAGCAGCATCACCCTTGATTAGGTTTTGTTGTAAATAAGACAAGAATGTTTCGGTAGTGATTGTTTTAAATGCATGAGCAGCAAAATAGTTTTTCAGAAAGGTATCCATACGAGCTCGCCCAACATTGTTTTCAATCAATTTCAAAAACAAGGCACCTTTTTCGTAAGCTACATCATTTAGTCCGTCATCGGGGTCACGACCGGTAAGGTCTAACTTTAACCATGTATTCCTATTGTCTTTGCCAAGGTCATCAATAGTAGCCACTAAGTCTTGGTAACCCAACTCCCACAGCATATCGGCATAACCCTTATCATTCATCGCTTCAGATATTCTTCTTTCAAAATAAACAGTAAAACCCTCGTTTAGCCAGAAGTCATTCCAAGTGGCATTGGTTACAAGGTTGCCACTCCAATTGTGCGCCAATTCATGAGCTATGAGGTTTACTAAGCTTTTGTCGCCGGCAATAATTGTTGGGGTAGCAAAGGTGAGTTTGGGGTTTTCCATACCTCCAATAGGGAAGCCAGGAGGCAGTACCAACACATCATATCTTCCCCAACGATATGGTCCATAAAGGGACTCTGCTGTGTTTACCATCCTTCCCATATCGCTCAATTCGAGGGTAGCTTTATCCAACATGGGAGGCTCGGCATATACACCGGTACGCGCATCTACACTTTTGAAACGAAGGTCACCCACTGCCAGTGCCATGAGGTATGCCGGAATGGGAATGTCCATTTTGAAATGATAGATTCCGCTATCACTTACCTGTTGTGGATTTTCAGCACTCATTAAAGCCAATAATCCTTTGGGTACTTGCACTCTGGCATTGTAGGTAAAACGTATGCCGGGACCATCGGGACAAGGTATCCATGAGCGTGCGTAAATACTTTCTGATTGAGTATAAAGGAAAGGCTGTTTTTTACCCAAGGTTTGTTGCGCTGTCAACCATTGCAAGGCTCTTGCATTACTACCCGAGCTATAAACAATCTTTACCTGTTGAGTGTTTTTTTGAATTGGTATTTCCAGTGCTTGCCCTAAATGATGTACCATGGGGTATAATACAAATGATGTCTTGGCTCCATCCACCAACACACTATCTATGGTCAGATCATATGTATCAAGTCGAATGAATTTTTGATGGGTTTCATTTTGGATAGTCCAGGTGGCATTGCCGGAAATCTTTTTAGAAATAAAATCAACCTTGATGTCCAAATCCAGATGACGTATCGAAAGACTGTCGGCATTGCACTGTGTGTGCAGGTCTTTGGAAGGTATTTCTTTTGTTTCGGATGGGCTGTTGTTAGTGTTTTTTTCGTTGGTGCTTTCCTGGCAAGAAAGTAGGTGTAAACCCAATACCAATACGAGCAATCGCATTTTATTCATACCGTGAAAGTAGGATAATTATTCTTGATAGCAACAGTGTGTTGTTGCAAACAAAACAACGGAGATATTATTGAAGGATGGTATTATTCAACAAACGTAAACGTATTGCCATCAAACAATCCTTTGTCACTCAGTTTTAGTTCGGGTATTACTAACAGTGCCATAAAGGATAATGTCATGAAAGGTGCTTTTAAGGTACAACCTAATTGCTTTGCAGCACTATCAATGGATGCGTAGGCTACCGCAACCGTAGCGCCATCTTTGTCGCTCATTAAACCGGCGATGGGCAATGGCATGCATTGTACGGACGTTGCATCGAAAGCAACTGAAATGCCTCCTTGGGTGTCAATTAATTTGTTCACTGCGGCGCAAAGACTTTCATCATCCGCGCCCACAGCTATTATATTGTGACAGTCGTGTGCAACGGTAGATGCTATGGCGCCCGACTTCAATCCAAAATTTTTTATAAACGCAATTGCGGGAGGAACATTTTTTTGATACCTATTTATTACGGCTATCTTCAAAATATCACTTTCTGTATCGGATACCCAATAGCCTTCTTTTTGCAAGCCTTTAGCTATACACTTTCGGGTAATTAATTGCCCATCCAATGCTTCAATAACAGTTACGTTTCCAGGGTTGGGGGCAGCTTTATTGAGGAAATCCGTTGGAGTATATGGAGCGGCGGAAAAATTATTTATTGTGGAAATACTGATTGATGGTAATAAGGAAACGCCATTTTCTGCTACTTTTTCCCCATCAATGTACGTTTGCAGAACATGCCAATCGGTAAGATTGTTCACGATGATAAAATCGGCAGGATCGCCCACACGCAATAAACCTACGGGTACTTGATAATGCAACACGGGGTTTACACAAGCTGCTTGCAACACGTCATAAAGGTTGTAGCCCAAAGCCAGTGCACGCTTAACGTGGTTGTTAATATGGTGCAACATAAGTTCATCGGGGTGCTTGTCATCGCTGCAAAACATGGTCATATGTGGGTGAGTAGCCAAGACCGGAATCAAAGCATCAAAGTTTTTGGCTGCGCTACCTTCTCTAATTAAACAATGTATTCCATGTGAGATTTTTTCAAGGGCTTCTTCCAAACTCGTGCTTTCGTGATCGGTACTGATGCCGGCGGAGCTATATTGTTGGATCGCAGCACCACGTACTGCAGGGGCATGTCCGTCAATAGGTTTTTGTTGTGCTTTTGCTGCTGCTATTTTCGCCATTACAGACGCATCGCCTTGCAATACGCCCGGGTAATTCATCATTTCGGACAAATACCAAATATCATTTGACTGTAATAAAGCTTTTACGGCATCGGCATCCAAAGTAGCTCCAGCTGTTTCAAAGCTCGTAGCCGGCACACATGATGGGGCACCAAAGAAAACTTTGAAGGGAGTTTGACGGGCATTGTCAATCATGTATTGCACACCCTCCATTCCGCAAACATTGGCTATTTCATGAGGGTCTGATATGGTAGCAACTGTACCATGAAGGGTCGCCATGCGTGCAAACTCGGTAGGTACCAACATCGAGCTTTCAATATGGACGTGCGCATCTACAAAACCCGGAAGGATAAATTGGTTCGGGGTAGTTTCTATTTCTGTAATAGAATGAATTTTTTGATTCTCGATGGCAATGGATGCCGGCATTATTCTTCTGTTGAAGAGGTCAATCAGGTTGGCTTCAATGGTGAACATGAAAGGATGAATTAGAAAGACTATAAAGATGGCAATTTGAGGGATAAAATTCAAATACAACTTCCATCAGTGTTAATTAATGTTTTGTCGGAAATACTATGTTCGAATATTCTTAAGAGACTGATAGAAACTTTTAGGCAGAAAGCGGCAATGCCATTATGAAAACCAACTTCGGAAGGGTATTAATTTTTGTTACGTATCGTTATTATTAAACTTATTTACTTACCTTTGCCATCCGAAAATCGTAACCTTACTTATTTGCCATAAGAATTTCAAGAGGGAAAGAGAATCCCAAACTTGCAAAGTGTATGGTGTAATAACAAGAATGCGAGGGGCGAAAGCCTTTATTATTCATCAAAAACAACTTTCAACAAAAAAGAAAAACTAAAAAACAATGGCAATATTAAATTTTCAAAAACCGGACAAAATCGCTTTACAAAAAGTAACTGATTTCGAAGCCCAATTCGAGTTCAGACCGTTAGAGCCTGGATATGCTGTTACAATTGGTAACGCTTTACGTCGGGTCTTACTTTCTTCATTAGAGGGTTACGCAATTACTTCTATTAAAATAGCCGGCGCCGACCATGAGTTTGCTACTATTAAGGGCGTGTTAGAAGACGTTACCGAGATTATTTTAAACTTGAAACAAGTACGTTTCAAAAAAGTAATCAACAGCGATGTAAATCATGAAAAAATCGAGTTGTCTATTAAAGGAGAAACCTTTAATGCTGGTATGATTGGTGAATATACCAACAACTTTGAAATCATGAATCCGGAGTTGGAAATCTGCCACATGGAGTCCAACACTACGTTTAATATTGAATTACATATTGGCAAAGGGCGCGGTTATGTTCCTGCTGAGGAAAACCGTCCGAAGGATGGAGGCGCCTTGGGAGTTATCGCTATTGACTCGATATACACACCAATCAAGAATGTAAAATATACCATTGAAAATACCCGTGTGGAACAACGTACCGACTTCGAAAAATTAATCATGGAAGTGGTTACCGACGGAACCATTCATCCGGAAGAAGCCGTAAAAGAAGCTTCTCGCATCTTGATTCAACACTTGATGATCATCACGGATGAAAACATAAGCTTAGACACCAAACGCGAAGAGAAAGAAAATGTAGTAGATGAAGAAACGTTACAACTACGCAAAACCTTACACACTCCATTAGAAGATTTAGAGCTTTCCGTTCGTGCATTTAATTGCTTGAAAGCGGCGAAAATCAACTCACTCAGCGAATTGGTTCAATATACTCAAGACGAACTAATGAAGTTCCGCAACTTTGGTCAGAAGTCACTTACAGAAATCGAACAAGTGCTTTCTGAAAGAGGATTGCATTTCGGAATGGATGTAAGCAGAATCGTTAGATCTGAAGACTAACTAATACAATGACGGAAGAGTATTCAATTACAATTCTATCTACCCCAAAACTATAATTTATAACCAGTACCTCACAATTCTTTGACACGGTGTGAGGGAATTTTAACCAATAAAAAAACAAATCGTCATGCGTCACGGAGACAAAATCAAAAATTTAGGCCGCACTTCTGCACACAGAAAAGCGTTGATGTCTAACCTTGCTTGCCAATTAATTGAGCACAAAAGAATCACTACTACATTGACAAAGGCAAAATCATTGCGTGTATATGTAGAACCATTGATTACACGTAGTAAAGAAGATACGATGCACAATCGTCGTGTAGTGTTTAGCTATTTGCAAGATAAAGAAGCCATCAAAGAATTGTTTGGTGTAGTAGGAGATAAGGTTGCAAACCGTCCCGGAGGTTATACTCGTATTATCAAATTGCCTCGCCGTTTTGGTGATGCTGCTGATATGGGAATGATTGAACTTGTAGATTTCAATGAAATCTATAAATCCGGTAAAGAAGAAGGAGCTAAGAAAACACGTCGTAGTCGTAGAAGCAGTGGGAGCGCTAAGAAGGAAGCACAAGCACCCAAAGCTGAAGCTGCTCCATTGATGGAAACAGCTACTGCAACGGATGATTTAACCATCATTGAAGGCATAGGTCCTAAAATTGCTGCTGTATTGAATGAAAATGGAATCAATAGCTTTAGTGCATTAGCTGAAAAAACCGCTGATGAAATCAAAGCCATTTTGGATGCTTCTGAAGGAGCCTTTAATGCTGCTGACCCAAGCACTTGGGCAGAGCAATCAAAGATGGCAGCAGAAGGCAAGATGGATGAGCTCAAAGCTTGGCAAGATGAGTTAAAAGGCGGAAAAGAAGCGTAATTGCTTGTTCCCGATTATTACACAGAAGCACATAATTACTTCGATAATGTTCCCCGATACAAAGTAGTATCGGGGATATTTTTTTGTTTGTATTTAAAGTGCAACCGGTTTTTTATACTGGCTACATGGTACAATTGCTAACTACAATTGCCTAGAGTTATTCCCGTTCTTGTAACAATGCCTATATAGTATTCTATTATTTTTGTCTTTATCTCTCTCATAGACACATTATGTTTTGGTATAAATTTTTGGTGCTGCTGCATATTCTATCGGCGATACTGGGTATGGGTCCGGGCTTTATCATGATTTACATCGTTACCAAAGCAACAACCCTCACGGAACTACGACATGCATATCTTATCCGCAACCGTTTGCATGTTTTTGTTATGGTGGGCGGTACTTTGTTATTGTTATCTGGTTTGGGTTTGGGCGTTTTGAATCCTATTTATTTTTCGGCAAAATGGTATATCATAAGCCTCATCCTTTTTCTTATTGCCTTCGCATTTGGTCCTTTAGTACTATCTCCCAGATCGAAGCCCATTAAGGAATTGCTTAATAATACGATGAACACAGAAACCATTCCTGAACAATATTATGTATTTGCTCGAAAACTCTTTTTTTATGAGCGAATAGAGAACCTAATATTCATTACCATAATTGTGCTCATGGTGCTCAAACCTTTTTGAAACGACGTTCGTATATATCTTCTACCTACGTGGCACAATACTCACTAAAAATGGCTGTCAGAACTGACAGCCATTTTTGAAGGAGCGTTATGATTAGGTTTATTTTTTTAGCTCTTTAATATAATTTTCCAATGCAGATACCATAGATGGAGCATTCGGAGCAGGAGCTTTTACATCCAAACGAAGCCCGGCTTCTTCAATAGCTTTAGATGTAGTTGGTCCAAAGGCACCGAAAAGAGTACCGTTTTGTTTGTATTTCGGGTTGTGTTCAAACAATGCTTGAATACTAAAAGGACTGAAGAACACTATCATATCATAACCGTTTTTCATGACAGATGAAATGTCATTGGTAAGCGTACGATAGTAGGTTGCTTCAATGAAATCTGCCCCGTTCTTAATGAGGTAGTCTTTGATTTCGTTCTTGTTCATCATATCAGAAGCCTGAACAATAAAACGTTCGTTGTTTTTATGCTTATTCAGTACCTCTTTCAACCCATCAACAGAACCATCTGCAGAAAAGAACACTTTGCGCTTGCGATATAGAATAAACTTCTGAAGATACAATGCTACTGCCTCCGTGATGCAGAAGTACTTCATATCTTGCGATATTTTTATCTTCAATTCTTCGCAAATACGGAAGAAATGATCAACAGCACTACGACTATTAAATACAATAGCTGTATATTCCGTAATGTCTATTTTCTGTTTGCGAAAGTCTTTACCGGAAACGCCTTCAATGCGAATGAAGGGATGAAAATCAAACTCCAAGTTGTACTTTTTAGCAAGTTCAAAATAGGGAGATTTATCGTTGTCGGGTCTTGGTTGCGTAATAAGTACCTTACTAAAAAGTTTTTCTTTTTTGTCCGATACCTTTTTAGCTACAGTCGTTTTTTTAGCTGCTGTAATTTTTTTTACCGTTGTTTTCTTTGCAGTAGTGGCTACCTTAGTCATTAGATTTTCTAAAACAGTAGTTAAACTTTTTTAGGAATCTTTATCCTCCCCAAAACATTATTAAAGTGCTAGTTTTGAAAGAATTAGTTTTCCTAATACTGCCAATGGCAATATTTCTGAGGCGCAAAGGTAAGTAAAAAAATGAAATTTACTTAAATCAAAACTTGCTCGAAGCACTTTCCAGGAGCGCACATACCTCAGGATGAAACTCATGAAAATCGCGCCAAGGGATAGCAGCCAAATTGGGAATGACCAAGAAGGGAGAAGGAATGCAATCAGTATGGTGAAGGGCAATAACAGTACTGCCATTACTTTATTTACAAGAAATACATTGAACAAATAATGGTCGGTAACTTCTTGCACATTGAGCAACCATCCACTTAATTTAATAACTACATACTTTATGAGGTAAGTAATGGTAACGCCACCCACCAAGAATATGAATAGTAGCAAAGACTTACTTTGTTGATTCAAACTCGGTACATAGTTTTTCAATACAAAAAAAAGATATGCCGCTAGTGATAGCGTAAAGAAAATATTCATGATGAGGTTTGAAACACTCGATCGATCGATTTTTTCCTGTTGGTATTTATTCCCCGTGCTACTGGCTATAGCAACCTGCCCTAATTCATAAAAATACTCCGAATCGAAGTAACGAATACATCCTAGAAATAACACTAATCCTATTAAGAAATAAAAATCCCAAGTGCGGTTCAAAAAGAGATGCGGTACTTCTTGTCCTTTTATGAAAACTTGACTTTTTAGATACCAACTTTGCTGCAACAAACTATCCATCTGTTGTTGTACTGTAGTGTGCTGTTGTACCTCATTTAGTGGGAAAGAAAGGGAGTCATAATGAGTCAATACAGTTTGTGCAGTCACAGAAAAAGGTGTTGCAAGAACACCCCACAGACACACCAACAGAAATGCATATATCGCTTTTGACCTCATTATTATTGCGAAGCGAAAGTACCATTTTTAGATTTTATTAAACGATTCGTTACGCATATTTTTCTATTCGAAAGACAAGCAATATTCATTTGATATTTTGGGGAGTTGTTAACGGTTATTAGTAGTTAATATAGTGGTGAAAGCGAATCTGTTTTTTACAGGCAATACAGGTATCATTATGTTGAAGAATACTGGTTGACAGTTGTCTTAAAATTGATTTGTAAAATCAGTGTTACAAACTACATCCAAGTCCTTTTTTACCTTAACTTTGGCGCGTTTTAGCCCATACGTTAAGCTTATACAGTTGTAAAAATGAAAGACTTTTCTTACGTGATGCACTCACATCCCTCTTATGTAGAATCACTGTACCAAGATTATTTAAAAGACTACACCCTAGTTGACCCTGAATGGAAGAAGTTTTTTGAAGGATTTGATTTCGCTGTTTCTCAATCGGTCAACAAGAAAGGTAATGCTTCGGACAATGCCCTTATCTCCGATGGTCAACTCCAAAAAGAATTTGCCGTTTTTCAGTTGATAAAAAATTACCGTAAACGCGGACATCTTATTGCCGATACCAATCCTATTCGCAAAAGAAAAGATCGTAAAGCCAGATTGGAATTGGTAGATGTAGGATTGAGCGATGCCGACCTGAACACAGAGTTTGTTGCGGGTGAATTTTTAGGTATGGGCAAAGCAACGCTTGCAGATATCGTTCAAAAATTAAAAAAATTATATTCCGGTAAAGTCGGTATACAATACACGTATATCAACAACAACGAAAAATGTATTTGGGTAGAGCAAGCGTTTGAAAAAATGATGGAAAAGAAACTTTCCATCCAAGAAAGAAAGCGCATCCTAGAAAAATTAAATGCCGGCGTTATTTTCGAAAAGTTTCTACATACCAAATTCATCGGACAAAAACGCTTTAGTTTAGAGGGTGGTGAAACCACTATAGCGGCTTTGGATACATTGATAAATCATGCTGCAAAAGGAGGCGTAAAAGAAGTTGTGATAGGTATGGCGCATCGAGGAAGGCTTAATGTGCTTGCGAATACGTTGGGCAAAACCTATGAACAGATTTTTTCTGAGTTCGAAGGAAATATGCCCGCTGATACCACAATGGGAAGTGGTGATGTGAAATACCATTTAGGCTTCAGTGCTAATATGCAAACCGTAGATGGATTGAGTGTGAATGTACAATTAGTACCTAATCCTTCACATTTGGAAGTGGTAGATCCGGTTGTTACTGGTTTTTCAAGAGCCAAGGCCGACACACTTTACAGTCAAAATTACGACCAGGTATTACCTATACTCATTCATGGAGATGCTGCTGTAGCAGGGCAAGGTGTTGTGTACGAACTATTGCAAATGAGCAAGTTGAAAGGATACTCTGTAGGGGGCACTATTCACTTTATCATCAACAATCAAATTGGATTTACAACCGATTTTGATGATGCTCGTTCTGCTGATTATTGCACCAGCGTTGCATCTATGTTGCATGCTCCGGTATTACACGTAAATGGTGATGACCCCGAGGCAGTAGTGAAAGCCTGCGAACTGGCAGTGGCGTATCGACAAGCATACAACCAAGATATTTTTGTGGATATGGTTTGCTATCGCAAGCATGGGCATAACGAAGGCGATGACCCTAGCTTCACACAACCCCAAATGTATGAGCTTATTAAAAGCCACCTCAACCCCAGAGAAGTATATACCCAATATTTATTAGAAAATGGTGAAAGTGATGCTCGTGATCTTGCCAAAGAAATGGAGAAAAACTATTGGGACGATTTGCAACAACGTTTAGATGAAGTAAAACAAAACCCAATCCCTTATCAACTACAACCGGTAGAAAAAGCATGGCAGAAACTAAGACGTGCCACTCCAGAGGACTTCCATCAATCGCCTGAAACGGGCGTAGATAAAGCCACTATCGAAACTTTGTTTCATAAACTCATGCAGATTCCTGAAGGGTTTCAGCCACTACGGAAAATTCAAAAATTGCTTGATGAAAAAGTAAAACTGTATAATGAAAAACAAGAGATTGATTGGGCTACGGGTGAATTGCTCGCTTATGCCAGCATCTTGGCTGATGGTAAAAGTGTTCGCATGAGCGGGCAAGATGTGCAAAGAGGGACATTCTCACACCGCCATGCCGTACTGCATGATGAAAATACCAATACTCAATACAACCGACTCAGCACTATTTCAGATAATACAACCATGCAGATTTACAACTCCCTTTTAAGC
The DNA here is from genome assembly GCA_029573235.1 of Bacteroidota bacterium. Classification (GTDB taxonomy): domain Bacteria; phylum Bacteroidota; class Bacteroidia; order Chitinophagales; family Chitinophagaceae; genus JAFIGV01. The sequence continues at coordinate 82,235 of JAKQGX010000004.1, read as the reverse complement.
GAGTTTGCAGTATTGGGCTTTGAATATGGTTATTCTATTGCCAACCCAGATATGCTTACTATTTGGGAAGCACAGTTCGGTGATTTTGCCAATGGTGCACAGACGGTCATCGATCAATACATTACCTCTGCAGAAACAAAGTGGAACAAGATGAGTGGCTTGGTGATGTTACTTCCGCATGGCTACGAAGGACAAGGTCCGGAACACTCTTCGGCACGCATGAACCGTTTTTTACAATTAGCCGCTGAAAACAACATCATCGTAACCAACATTACTACAGCAGCCAACTTTTTCCATGCTTTCCGTCGTCAATTGGCTTGGGAGTTCCGCAAACCTTTAATTAATTTCTCCCCCAAAGCCAATCTGCGTTTAGCCAAAGCTTATTCATCTGTTGAAGAATTTACCAAAGGTGGCTTCCGCGAAGTAATGGATGATTATAATATTAAAACTGCATCCAAAGTGAAACGAGTAGTGCTTTGTACCGGAAAGGTATATTTTGAATTACTCGATAAACAACAAGCCGAAAAACGCAATGACATTGCCATTGTGCGCTTAGAACAAATTTATCCTTTACCCACACAGCAATTACAAGCACTAAAAGCCAAATACAAGAATGCTACTTGGATGTGGGTGCAAGAAGAGCCTCGTAATTATGGAGCTTTATCATTTTTGATGACTCACTTTCCGGAAGATTTCCCTATGAGTTTTGTAAGCCGACCATCCAGTGCAGCTACGGCAACCGGATACAGCAAGAAACATGCAGCCGAACAAGCAGCGGTACTTGCCAAAGCGTTTGAATTATAGTAATTCCATAACACACTTTATGAAACATCTCTTACACTTCATTGCGGTAAGAGATGTTTTTTTTTTAGACGCTTTTTATGTCAATATATCCCAGGCATATTGCCCTTTCAATGTTTTTGGGCATTCCATTTTATAGTTTGAAATATTCCTTCAAATTTTTTTTGAAGACTCAGTGTTATTATAGTCATTTGCTTAATTCAATTAACAGGATGTTGAAAAAAATAAAATTGACTATTGACCTTCCCTTTGTAGAATAGTATCTTTGTCCCGTTTTAATATTCAATTACTTTTCAACAAACCTTTCCGCAATGTCTTGGAAGAAGCACTTCACGTCATCCATCGGTAAAAAATTAGTCATGAGTTTTACCGGACTTTTCTTAATCGCATTTTTGATTGTTCACGTATATGTCAATGCACAAATCTTTTGGTTTGATGGTGGTGAAAAATTCAATGAAGCTGCTCATTTCATGGGCTCCAATCCTATTATTCGCATTACCGAAATTGGGTTAGTAGTAGGCTTGCTGCTGCATATCATACAAGGTATCATGCTTACGGCTGCCAATAGAAAAAAACGCAGCACCCGCTATGCTGTTCACAAAACCAGTGAAACCAGCAAATGGTACAGCCGCTCAATGGGTTTATTGGGTACGATTGTATTGTTATTTTTAGTGGTGCACGCATCACAATTCTGGATTCCCAACCGTGCGTCACAATTTGCTACCGGTGAAGAGCTAAACCTTTATACAATGATGCAAGAAACTTTTCAACAAGTATGGGTTGTTATTTTGTATTTGTTGGGTTGTGGTTCTCTTGCCTTCCACTTGGCACATGGTTTCTATAGCGCTTTCCAAACACTCGGATGGGGTACACCAAAGTATAAAGCTATACTTCGTAATGCCGGTTATGCATTTTCGATATTAGTACCCTTGCTATTTGCGCTAATGCCCATTGCTTTTTATATGGGATGGCTGCCCTAATCGAGCAGGGAAACCTTTCACGAAAAATTATTCAAAATTACCCTATCAGAATTATCAGTTAACAAACAGAAATCACGAATAAATACAGAATAATGCCAATAAATTCCAAAATACCACAAGGAGAGTTGTCTAAAAAATGGACCACATATAAATCAACTTGTAAGTTGGTAAACCCTGCTAATAAACGCCAGTTGGAAGTGATCGTCATTGGTACCGGTTTGGCAGGTGCCTCTGCTGCTGCTTCATTAGGTGAGTTAGGCTACAAGGTGAAAACATTTTGCTTTCAAGACAGCCCTCGCCGTGCGCACTCTATCGCGGCACAAGGCGGTATCAATGCAGCAAAAAATTATCAAAATGATGGTGATAGTACCTACCGTTTATTTTACGATACCGTAAAAGGTGGCGACTATCGCGCTCGCGAAGCCAATGTATATCGTTTGGCAGAAGTGAGTGCCAATATTATTGACCAATGCGTAGCTCAAGGCGTTCCTTTTGCTCGTGAATATGGCGGCTTGCTTAGCAACCGCTCTTTTGGTGGTACACAAGTGCAACGTACTTTCTATGCTGCCGGACAAACCGGACAACAATTGCTGATTGGTGCCTATCAAGCATTAGAGCGTCAAGTAGCTTTAGGAAATGTAAAGCAATACTCTCGTCATGAAATGCTCGATGTAGTAATTATTGATGGCAAATGTCGCGGAGTTATTGTTCGCAACCTTGTAACCGGTGAATTGGAGCGCCACTTCGGACATGCAGTATTGTTGTGCAGTGGTGGTTATGGCAACGTATTCTATCTTTCTACCAATGCAATGGGCAGTAATGTTACAGCCGCTTGGAAAGCTCATAAAAAAGGAGCCTTCTTCGGAAACCCTTGCTATACGCAGATTCACCCCACTTGTATCCCCGTAAGCGGCGACCACCAGTCGAAACTGACCCTTATGTCTGAGAGCTTACGTAATGACGGTCGCATCTGGGTGCCTAAAAAACAAAACGATACCCGCAAGGCCACCGACATTCCAGAAGAAGAAAGAGATTATTACTTAGAAAGAAGATACCCAGCATTTGGTAACCTCGTACCACGCGATGTAGCCAGCCGCGCAGCCAAAGAACGTTGTGATGCCGGTTATGGGGTAGGCTCTTCCAAGCAAGCCGTATTCTTAGACTTTGCTTCTGCTATTGAACGCTATGGCAAAGTAGAAGCCAACAAACAGCAAATGTCTAACCCTTCCCGCGAACAAATAATTGCTATGGGTAAGGAAGTCGTAAAAGAAAAATATGGTAACCTCTTTGACATGTATGCAAAGATTACCGGCGAGAACCCATACGAAGTGCCCATGCGCATATACCCAGCTGTACACTATACTATGGGCGGTTTGTGGGTCGATTATGAATTGCAAACCTCTGTGCCCGGTTTATATGCCTTAGGTGAAGCCAACTTTAGCGACCATGGTGCCAACCGCTTAGGTGCATCTGCCCTCATGCAAGGCTTGGCTGATGGATACTTTGTGATTCCTTATACCTTGGGTAACAACTTGGCTGATGATATTCGTACCAAAGCAATACCAACGGACCATCCTGCTTTCGAAGAAGCCGAAAAAGCAGTACGCGAGCGTATCGAAAAATTGATGAGCATCAAAGGGACAGAAAGTGTTGAAAGCTTCCACAAACGCTTGGGCAAAATCATGTGGGATAAATGTGGCATGGCGCGCAATGCCCAAGGCTTAAAAGAAGCAGCTGAGGAAATAAAAGCCCTAAGAAAAGAATTTTGGAATAATGTAAGAATACCGGGCGATATCAACGAGTTCAACCCCGAACTGGACAAAGCCAATCGTGTTGCCGACTTTATGGAATTGGGAGAGCTTATGTGCATCGATGCCCTTCATAGAAGCGAAAGCTGTGGTGGTCACTTCCGCGAAGAGCATCAAACCGAAGATGGAGAAGCGCTACGCCATGATGAAGAATTTTTATACGTAGCCGCTTGGGAGTACAAAGGAGAAAGCAACTTTGAACTACACAAGGAAAGCCTCGATTACGAAGTCGTACACCCTACACAACGTTCTTACAAATAGCAGAAAAAAAGCAAAAACAATATTTATTAACTAATTTAAAAGGGAGAAGCACTGCAAGCCATATAATACCAACAGTACTTCTTATTTCTCGAGCCAATGGAACATTATAATATGAACCTCACTTTGAAAGTGTGGAGACAAAAAAACAATAAAGCCCAAGGCAAATTTGAAACCTTTCAAGTAAAAGACATCTCTTCAGAAATGTCTTTCTTGGAAATGTTTGATGTGCTCAACGAACAGCTCGTAGCCGACAACAAAGAGCCTATCGCTTTTGACCACGACTGTCGCGAAGGTATCTGTGGTATGTGTAGCATGCACATCAACGGACGCGCACACGGTCCTTGGCACCAAACTACTACTTGCCAATTGCACATGCGCGAATACAAAGACGGCGACACCATTGTAGTAGAACCTTGGCGAGCAGATGCTTTCCCCGTTATCAAAGACCTCGTCGTAGATCGTACTGCCTTCGATCGCATCATTGAATCGGGCGGCTATATCTCTGTCAATACCGGCAATGCACAAGACGCCAACTGCCTGCCTATCGAAAAACAACAAGCCGACCTCAGCTTTGCTGCTGCTGCCTGCATAGGATGTGGTGCTTGCGTTGCGGCTTGTCCCAATGCATCCGCTATGTTGTTTGTATCGGCTAAGGCATCGCACCTGGCCTTGTTGCCACAAGGACGTCCTGAAGCCAAAATACGTGCTACCAACATGATTGCACAAATGGATAAAGAAGGCTTCGGCAGCTGCACTAACATAGGCGCTTGCGAAGCGGAATGTCCTAAAGGCATTTCCTTAGATAATATTGCCCGCATGAATAGAGAATACATTGCAGCTACCTTCTCCGGAAGCAACGAATAATAACCATCTTTTCAATACAAATTTTTCTAAACACCAGCAGCAAATACCTGTGGGTGTTTTTTATTTTGGGGGCTTCAGCTCATGTGTATCTATGCCACTTCAGTGGCGATGGCACCGTTCAACTATGTACTACTATTGAGCTATAGCCGAACAATATGTAACCCTGTTTAGCATGACAAAATAATCCGTCGTCCGTTGTACTTTCGCAAGCAAAAAACACGCACATACCCATTATGAATCGCCAGACATTAATCCGCCATATACAACAAAAAAAATCGGTCTTATGTGTAGGACTGGATACTGATATCAACAAAATCCCTTCACATTTACTTCAAGAAGAAAATCCGGTATTGGCATTTAATAAAGCCATTATAGACGCTACCAAAGAGTTTGCCGTCTGTTATAAAATCAATACAGCATTTTATGAAGCACAAGGCATTCAAGGTTGGGAAACCATGGCACAAACATTAGCCTACATACCCGATACAATTTTTACTATTGCCGATGCCAAGCGCGGCGATATAGGCAATACATCTGAGCAATACGCCAAAACATTTTTTGAAACCTATCCCTTCGATAGTGTTACGGTAGCTCCGTACATGGGTGAAGACAGCGTAAAGCCCTTTCTACAATTTGAAAACAAATGGGCAATCGTGCTCGGCTTGACATCCAACAAAGGCAGCCATGATTTTCAACTACAACAAGTAGGAAATAAGCTGTTGTATGAACAAGTTTTTGAAAAAGTGATGGAGTGGGGCACCCCCTACAACCTAATGTTTGTAGTAGGCGCAACACAAGGTGCACAGTTAAAACAAGTGCGTGCCATTTGTCCACAACATTTCTTTTTGATACCGGGCGTGGGAGCGCAAGGAGGCGATGTACCAACCGTTTGTACTCATGCCATGAATGAAGAAGCAGGGATATTAATCAATGTTTCGAGGGGAATTATATATTCCGGAAGCGATACACATTTTGCAGAAGCCGCCCATGATGCCGCCAAAGCGTATCAACAAGAGATGGCAGTGTTTTTATAAAAGGTGCTTTATTTAGTATTTGTTTTAGTTGAAAGGACAACTGTTTTTTTATTTATTTTTGCTACCCTTGCAACCCAAGTACTTAAGTTTGAGTGCAAATTGCATTGTTTGCTTTGAACAGTCAACCCAATTGACTTAGTTGTCGTAATTAATTTAAGATAGCTTAAAAGAGCTTTAATAATGGTAGTATCATATGAGTAAAGCGAAGAAACTGGAAAAGATTAGGAAATTTTATGGTTGGACAACTTCAATTCCAATATTAGCATTTATTCTTTACCTATCAGGATATCTTGATGACAACATATTATTTCAAGCCATTGCCGGTGTCTTGCTTGTTTTTTCGGTAATGTCTGCCGTTCATCATTCCGAGATTGTAGCACATCGTGTAGGAGAGCCTTATGGTACTATTATTTTAGCTGTATCAATTACTATCATTGAAGTATCAATTATCATTTCTTTGATGATAACGGGAGGAGAGAAATATTCCTCTTTTGCAAGAGATACGGTGTACTCTGCTGTCATGTTGTTATTGAACGGTGTAGTAGGGCTGTGTTTATTCATAGGTGGTCGAAAGTTTCATACTCAAACATTTTCCCCCCATTCTGTAAAAATAGCATTGGTTTCATTGATATCTATTGTAGCCTTCACAATGGTACTGCCCACCTTCACTAAAGGAGAACTTGGACCATACTATACAGGATCTCAAATTATCTTTGAAATTTTTGCCTGTATAACTATATATACGGCTTTTATTTCAGCACAGACGGTTAGGCATAGAGAATATTTCATAGCCGAAAACGAAGAAAGCAATAAATCCAATGACACAAAACACCAGGCTGTCTCTAATACATCATTGGTAATTAGTCTCATCTTTCTGCTTATTAGTTTAACGATTGTAGTATTATTAGCCAAGAGTTTGTCACACCCTTTGGAAAACATGATTGTGAATTATGGATTACCTAAAAGTCTAGTGGGTATTATTATTGCTGGTGTAATATTGTTGCCAGAAGGAATTGCGGCTGTAAATGCAGCGAGAAAAAATAAAATTCAAACTAGCTTAAATTTAGCCTTAGGATCAGCTATTGCCAGTATTGGATTAACTATTCCGTCCATCTCTGTAGTTAGTTATTTGTATGACATTCCACTTATACTAGGGCTTGATATACTCCCAATAATTTTGTTGGTTATTTCAATATTCACGGTAATGCTATCGCTAATAGGTGGAAGAAGCAATTCCATTTATGGCGTTGTATTACTCGTAAATTTAATCGCTTATATTTTCTTAACGATTAATCCTTAAAAACAAGTATAATACCACAAAACAGGCTTCTGCGAAACAAGAGTTTCATTTTGGAGTAATGCTGAGTTTGGCGGCTATTCTATCTTTGCTGTAGTTTGTACACTCAAGATTTTTATATTGCAAGCAATATAATATACGTTTGATATCACAATAGCTGGAAGGTTGCACACAATGCATAGAACTCTGAATATTTGATTAAGGAATGGTGTGTTAAACATTGCTTCACGCCTCATCCGGTTTCCAGTTTTCAAATAACAAGTTCAGGTAGTGGTTTTCTTCTTTGGTGATGACACTATCAGCCTTTGTGAGTTGAATGGCAAAGTTCAGCAGATTATTGCGTTCATCTTCGGTAGAATCGTCGTAGAAATCATCCATCATTTTTACAAAATGCGATTGCCATTCTGCCGGCAATAGGTTGCTGATAACCGCCATTTCACGGTCGAGGTTCACATGTATAGGAAACTCTTGTACTAGGTACTCGCGTATGATTTTGTCTTCATCACCACTGAAGCGAGCGTCAACGGCGGATAATATCATTAGTAAGTGGTAGCCTGCTATTGTTTTATTCAGTCTGCGGTTGGGCATATTAACTCTGTGAGGTAAACAATAAATCTAAGTCGGTATATTTTAGGTTAAAGCGCTTGGCAATGGGAGCGTTGGTCACACAACCTTTGTAGAGATACACCCCATTACGAATGCCGGGTTTGGCTTGTATCAAACCTTCCATGCCACCGGTCTCGGCGCTTTGCAGCAACATCGGCATCAGTACATTGCTAATAGCTCTCGAAGCCGTGCGAGATACGGCAGAGGAGATATTGGGTACACAATAGTGTATCACATCATATCGTTTGTAAATAGGATTTTCATGGGTAGTCATTTTTGCTGTTTCAAAACAGCCTCCTCGGTCGATGCTTACATCCATAATCACAGAGCCGGCTTTCATATTGCTAACCATCTCTTCGGTTACTACAACCGGTGTCATGCCATTCATCGGTTTTAAGGCACCAATGGCTACATCTGCTTGCTTCAATTCTTCGGCTAAGGTGATGGGTTCGATGACGGAGGTATATATGCGAGCTCCGATATTTTTTTGCAAACGCATCAATCGATAAATGGAATTATCAAAAAGCTTTACGGTAGCTCCCAAACCTATAGCCGTTCGGGCGGCATATTCACCTACTACTCCGGCACCCAATATTAGTACATTGGCAGGTGGCACACCCGAGATACCACCCAATAAAATGCCCTTCCCATTGTGGATATTGCTTAAATATTTTGATGCAGTGAGTACCGCAAAACTACCGGCAATTTCACTCATGGAACGCACAATAGGGTAGCTGCCTGCATCATCTTTGATAGACTCAAATGCAATCCCAATAATCTTCTTTTGCATCAGATGGCTTATCATTTCTGCTTTCAACAAAGGCATGTGAATGGTAGAGATGATTACTTGATTGGGTTGCAGCAGCTGTATATCTTCATCACTTATTGGTGCCGACTTGATAATGGTGGTGGCTTTATACAAGTCGGTTTTGTCATACACTATTTGTGCACCGGCTTCGCTAAAGTCGCTGTCAAAATAAAAGGAACCTTCACCGGCACCATGCTCTACCAACACATCATGCCCATTTGATACCAATACCGATACAGCTTCCGGCGTCAGTGGAATACGGTTTTCCTGAAATGCGGTTTCTTTCGGAATGCCTAAGAAAAGCTTCCGTTTTTTGGGTAGTATTTCCAACGTTTCTTCTAAAGGAACATAGGAAAAAGAGGTTAGTATTTGAGGACGTTTGCTCATGCCGAACACTAGTTATTCGAATGGCAAGAAATGTACAATTTTTATTCTTATAAAAGAAGTGATTGCCTATTTTTTAGAGCGGAGCACTTCATAAAAAGCCATCGTTTTTTAGGTTTTTGTAATCGTAATGAGTGGTCACCAATTGTAGTGTTATCATTACATTTGTAAAGATTAGAGCTTGGAAATATGATCAGACAATCGTTACAGCAAAAACTACTTCAGAAGTTATCGCCACAGCAAATTCAACTCATGAAATTGCTACAAGTTCCTACTGCCAATTTGGAAGAACGTATCAAAGAAGAGCTGGAAGAAAATCCTGCCTTAGAAAGTGCTGAAGGCAGCAGCCAAGAGGAAGACGATGCGTACAATACCGACGACAACGATTTGAATGACGATCTTTACGACGAAGAAATGGATGATGTGGAGCTGACCGACGATACTGCAGACAAAGTAGAGTTAGACGATTTTTTGAAGCAAGAAGATGATGGTGACTACGGCTACTACGATAGTGATTACTACGGTAGCGACCAAGAGCAGAAGAGTACACCCATTCGCGTGGAAACCAATTTTCATGATTATTTATTAGACCAAGTGGGCATGTTGGAGTTGGATGAACGACGCCAAAAGATAGCCCAACAAATCATTGGCAGCATTGATGATGATGGTTATTTGCGCAGAGAAACACATGCCTTGGTAGATGACTTAGCCTTCGGACAAAACATCCATACCGATGAAGAAGAGGTAAAGGAGTTGATTCATCAAATCCAAACCCAGTTTGACCCTCCCGGTGTTGGTGCATGGACATTACAAGACTGCCTTTTGCTGCAACTGAAACGCAACGCACCCTATACGAAAGCACAGCAACACGCCATTGATATCCTCGAAAAATACTTCAACGAGTTTACCAAAAAACACTATGATAAAATACAGCGCTACCTCAACCTGAACGACCAAGATTTAAAAGAAGTTATCCATCTTATCATTCGCTTGTCGCCCAAACCCGGCGCAGCTTTCATGCTTACCAACAAAGCCGAAACGTATATCATTCCCGACTTTTTTGTGTTTAATAATAATGGTATTTTAGAACTATCACTTAACTCTAAAAATGCACCGGAACTACGCGTGTCAGAAGGCTATAGGGAAATGATGCGGGCGTATGAACGAGGCAATAAGAAAGATAAAAAGCAGAAAGAAGCGGTCTTGTTTATCAAGCAAAAATTAGATGCTGCCAAATGGTTTATAGATGCCATCAAACAACGGCAACATACGCTGCTGCATACCATGCAAGCCATTCTTGATTTTCAAAAAGAATTCTTTTTGTCGGGTGATGATACCAGCCTGCGCCCCATGATATTGAAAGATATTGCTGCCATCACCAACTTGGATATCTCTACCGTATCGCGTGTGGCGAATAGTAAATATGTGCAAACCGAGTTTGGTACTTATGCGTTGAAATATTTTTTCTCTGAGGCGATGCAAACCGATAGTGGCGAAGAAGTAAGCACCCGTGAAGTGAAAACGATATTATCGGATATCATCAACAATGAAAACAAACGCAAGCCATATTCTGACGAGAAGTTGATGGAGATGCTCACCGATAAAGGTTATAACATAGCCCGCCGAACCGTTGCCAAATACCGCGAGCAACTGAATATTCCGGTGGCTCGCTTGCGCAAAGAATTATAAGATGATGGTTGTTGGCAGTCTGTTCTTGACTGATGTAGCGCTTGTGTGTTGTTACGATACCAATGGAAATGTTACGGTAAACACGCTGCCTTTGTTGAGGGCACTTTCTACTTTTACTTTTCCACCTTGTGCTTCGGTCAGTGCTTTTACATAGTTTAGACCCAGCCCAAACCCTTTTACATCATGTAGGTTGCCGGTATGTGCGCGGTAAAACTTATCAAAGATGTGCGACTGTGTTTCCTTTGTCATCCCGATACCATTGTCTTTTACTTTAATGGCCAGCATGTTGCCCTGTAAGAGTGTTGTGATATTTATTTCCAACCCTTGTTTAGAATATTTAATGGCGTTGTCTAATAAGTTGAAAACAATATTGGAGAAATGCACTTCATCTACATTGACCTGAAATTGGCTTGCAGCAAGGTTTAACGTCAGTGTACCGGCTTTTTCTTGTATTTGCAACGAAAGGTTGTCGGCAACCTTGCGGATGATATCGTGCGCATTTAGAGGTTGGAGGTTCAGCTTTATCTCTTGTCGTTCCAAGCGGGCGGATTGTAATATCTTTTCTACTTGCTTATTCATGCGCTTGTTTTCCTCTTTTATCATAGCGCTGTAGTACTTTATCTTTTCGGGGTTGTTAATCACCTTGTCATTCACCAAGGCATCAATAGCCAAAGAAATGGTCGCAAGTGGTGTCTTCAACTCATGCGTCATGTTGTTGATAAAATCGGTTTTTATCTCCGATAATTTCTTTTGTGAAAACAAAGTGCGCACCGTAAGTGAAAATGCAGAAATGATGATGACCGTAAATACAATTGAGGCGGCAATCATCCAAAATACTTTGCTGATTATATAGTTGTCATGTTCCGAAAGATAGAGGTAGAGCGTCTCTTTGGCTACGTTGCCCCCTTCGGGTGTTACCACCATTTCCAAGGGTACCACTTTGGCGGGCAATTTCCCGTATGCTTTTATAGGGTATCCATACACATTGTTGATGACGAATGCAAAAGGTGATTGAATATTGTTTTGCTTCAACGATCGGTCAATGATGGATTGTATTTCTTCATCCGCCAGCAGCTCTGATGAAAACCGACGTCTGATAAACTCCATCTTCGATTCTTCATCCGGAAATAGGTTGAGGCTTTTGGTGGCAAACCGGTCGTAGATACCTTGACGGATATATGACATGGCACTAGTTATCTCGTTATCGCGCTGTTGTTTTCTGAAGTCAATAGAACTTTTAATCCACAGCATTTGTATGAATATAATACCCAGTACCGATAGGGAAATCAAGATGACGATTAGCGGAAATACTCTTCTCATGCAAGGGTAAAATTAGGGTACTATGCTTAATTATTTTGAGGCTTGTTGCAATCCTAAATGGACACTTTGCTTCGTAAATAAAATATATAATTTTGTCCTTTAATTCTCATCCACTTAATATTTGTTGCTAACGCACCTCAATAATTATGGAAGTACAACAACTCAATAAATCACAGTCTGATTGGCTGGAAGACGAAGCCTTTTTTACTGCCCTAAGAGCCCGCGAATACCAACGACTTGATCACCCCTTGCATCAAGTGTACTTCGACTATACCGGGGGCAATTTATACCCTGCTTCCCTGGTGGAGAAGCATTGTGAGATGATGTTACAAGGTGTTTTTGGCAACCCACATTCCATCAATCCTACTTCTGCAAAAGCAACGGAAATGGTGGAAGCTGCCCGTGCCAAAGTACTTTCGTTTTTTAATGCTTCCGATTATTACTGTGTGTTTACACAAAATGCTTCAGGGGCTTTAAAGATAGTGGGCGAATCCTATCCCTTTGGTGCTGATACACCATTTGTACTATTATCCGACAATCATAATTCGGTAAATGGTATTCGGGAATTTTGCCAACAAAAAGGCGGCAACACTCACTATGTACCCGTGCGGCACGAGGATTTGCGTATCGATGAAACCGTGTTGAAAACTGCATTGGAAGAGCACGCCGGAAAAGGGAACCGTCTTTTTGCCATGCCGGCGCAAAGCAATGTGAGCGGCGTGAAACATGGATTGGAATGGATTGCCTATGCTCAAGAAAAAGGCTTCGATGTATTGTTGGATGCTGCAGCCTTTGTGCCTACGTCTCGTTTGGATTTAAAACAAGTACAGCCTGAATTTGTTTCACTTTCCTTTTATAAAATATTTGGATACCCCACCGGATTAGGTTGTTTGCTTATTAAAAAAACAGCTTTTGAAAAATTGTGCAAGCCTTGGTTTGCCGGCGGAACGGTAGATGTAGCTAGTGTTTGCTATCCCTTTCATACATTAGAAGAGGGGCATGAACGATTTGAAGACGGTACCATCAACTACCTAAATATCCCGGCGCTGAAGTGGGGACTGGAGTTTATTGAATCCATCGGTATAGAGCGCATTCAAAAACGCATTAACCAACTCACGGCCTATTTACTACATCATTTATCGACACTGAAACATAAGAATGGAACACCGGTTTTACAAATATTAGGTCCGAAAGATACCCAACAAAGAGGTGGCACCATCATCATGACTTTCCACAGAGAAGATGGCAGCATGATATTGTTTGAAGATATTGAAAAAGCAGCCGTACAAAAGGGAATATCCTTGCGTACCGGTTGTTTCTGTAATCCGGGTTTGGATGAAATCAACAGCCAAATATCTGGAGCCGATTTAGAAGCTTTTTATCGCTCTAAAAATTTCAAAGTACAGTACCACGAAATGCTGTACTATAAAGATAAGGTGCGAGGTGCCACCCGCATTTCGGTTGGCATTGCCACTGTTGAAAAAGACATACAAGTATTGCTGGATTTTATTCGACACTATTTTCAACTGTAGCCCATAGCGATATTGCGTTGTAGGAGCGCATCATTAGTAATAGCGCTGATTTATCAGTGCATTTACATTTGCCCACCCCCAAAGAAGAGTAGGAGCAATAGAGTATGAAACTTGATTCCTTCTTTCAGTTGTGCTACTATCTTAGCCATTCGCAAGGCTCTTGTCTCGGGCTTTTTGGCGGTTTGCAACCGAAATTGTATGGCAAAAAGATTGGTCTTATTTAAGGTTTGAAAAAACGCATACGCCTCCGGGATTTGCTGTACTGCTGCTATGAAGTCGGCTGGCAATTCCATGGTTTTAGATGAATCGTAAGCACGCTCCCAACGACCGTCGGCTTGGGCAGCAGTTATTTCTTTCATTCCTGAGGGTTGCATTTTCTGTTCGTTGATGAGGCGCTCTGCAATGGCACAGTTGCGCTTCGACCACAAGCTACCCATTCTACGAGGGGTATATTTATTCAAGTAATATTGCTCGTCAAAAGGTTTTCGTTGACCATCAATCCAGCCGTAGCATAAGGCTACTTCCAACGTTTCCTCAGGACTTACAGAGGCAATACCACTGGCTTTTTTGGCAAACTTTACCCACAGCCCTTCCGGTGAGGTATGGTGTGCTTGCAGCCATTCTTCAAATTCTTTTTGGTTAGAAAAACTAAGTGTGGGAGCTTGGATATTAGTTTTCATCAGGGGCTATTTTTCCGGTGAGGTAGGCTTGCCGCTTGGTTTCTGGAAAATGCTCGATTGCATAGCGCAGCATGGTTCCCGGCATTTGTAGATAATGCTTTCTTAAAAAAGCTTCTTCTTCGGATATGGAGCAACGTTTGCCTATTTCTCGCAGCATCCAACCTACGGCTTTGTGCATGAGGTCTTGCGAGTCGTGCAATAAAAGCTTTGCCAAATGCAGTGCATCTGCCGACTGTCCTTTTTTAATGTCATAAAAAGTGGACAACATGGCAATGCGCCGTTCCCATAAATTATCGGATCGAGCCAGCTGCTCTAATACGGTTCTTTTCTCTTTACGCCCATTCAGCCATGCTCCTACAATATGTTCGGCGCTGGCATCTACCAAGTCCCAGTTATTAATCCTGCGAGTGTTTTGCAGATATGCTTGATAGATTGATTGCTGCAATTCAGCATTTGCTTTTTTGTATTGTACTACCATCAGTAGCAAGGCACACATCCGACACTCATGCTCGGGTTGCTGCAACAAGTGTATAATCTCTGGCAAAGGTAAGTGGTAGAAACCCTTTATCAACTGACGTTGCTCCGGCATGGTGACACCCATAAATACATCTCCCTCGCCGTATTGCCCTTTTCCGGTTTTAAAAAAACGAGTACTGTTTTTTGCTTTCTCCGAATTGCTTAATAGTTGCAAGGCCTCTATGACCTGTTGGTACGTAGCCAATGACATAAGGGTAAAGATAGTAGAAATAGCGGTGCGTAAACCCAAAAACGGAGCCCCTGAAAGCAAGGACGACAAACTATGATTAAATTATGCAACTAATAACTTGTACTAAAATGGGGAACCTACATAACCAAACATCTACAATAGTAAAAATTTCAAAGGGCGCTTAAACCACCAAAAACATGGCAAAGAAAACAACATCTACAATAGTAGAAATTTCAAAGGGCGCTTAAACGATGGTAAATGGACGGAATGGGCTAAATCTACAATAGTAGAAATTTCAAAGGGCGCTTAAACCCAACATGATATACTCTGCGAAAGCAGGATCTACAATAGTAGAAATTTCAAAGGGCGCTTAAACCTAATAGATTGGCTCAGGGAAGAATTAGATCTACAATAGTAGAAATTTCAAAGGGCGCTTAAACATTAAACAAGGAGGTTACAGTTGATATAAATCTACAATAGTAGAAATTTCAAAGGGCGCTTAAACAACAAATTTTTAAAAAGCGTTATATAAAATCTACAATAGTAGAAATTTCAAAGGGCGCTTAAACGTCCTATCGACGATGTCATTCGTTCAAAATCTACAATAGTAGAAATTTCAAAGGGCGCTTAAACCCATAATAGGACAAAATGTCCTAAAAAGAATACAAATCTTAATAGTACTCACGCCAAAGCTACCCATTTTTTTATAAAAAATCAAAATTATTAGCATTAAGACGGAGGTTTGCAATATCAAAGTATTATGAGTTCTTCATCCTCATTCTTAGCATAACCATACTTTGTGATTTGGCAAGATTTGCTAAGTTCTATGACCATTACGCTATCGGTTTGTTGAAATCGCTTTCCAAAATAACTTTCAATTTTTACCTGTATGTTTTCTAATATTCGGTCGCTATTTTTGATTTGAAACAACGAGTATTGAATCCGAAAACCAAATTTCTCCAAAAATTTTGAAAATCGGGTACGCAATTTATCATTGCTGATGTCGTAAGATACTAATAGCATAATTTATTGGGTTTTTAAATTTCAAAAAATGGATATTCTGCTATGGGTTTTTCTCTGATAAAACAGCGGTAATATTGCTGGCAATACTTAAAAATTTCTGTCTTATATTCCAAGATGCTTTGCATCAGCCATCGAGTGTATTCCTTGCTCTTCTTATATTCCAGTCGGTATTGTCCTTTTTGAAACACAAAATCTTCTTCCTTGATTTGCCCCAGGCCATAAGCCTTTTTTATTTGCCGGTCTATAATGCAGCGAAAAGGTTCTTGCAGGTCACATACCAAAGATTTTCGTTGGTAAAAATTTCGATGATACACTCCTTGGTAAATATCAAATCCATAGAGGTGGAGCATATTTTCTACCATATAAAAGAGGAAAGTATAACCAATGTCCAACAGCACATTAATAGGGTCTATCTTGGCTCTTGGTCTCCTTCCTTTCCAAGGCAGACTGAAAAACCATTGTTCAAAATACAGTCTGGATGCCACGCCTTCCAATCCCATAATGTCACTCAGGTTTTTAGCCTGTGGTATTTGTTGTTGGTATTGTTTTATGGAGGAGATAGCCGCTTTACAAGCTTCCGATTTTTTGCGTATGGTTTTCAAAGTTCGGATTTGGTTTTCCATTTTATTATGCATCAGTTGGCGGGCTATTTGCCAGTCATTATGAGCATATTGTTTTTTTCGTAGTAGGAAATTGCCTTCTGTTGGTGCATTCCAGGCACCTATCATTTTAAAATTAAAAGAGAGCAATACCACCGGAAAGCCAAATTTCTTACTTCTTTCCATCAGTCCGGAGCTAAGGCTGCAATGCCCCACTATCCACAGTGCCAAGATGCGGTGGCAGGTACTTTGCAGAATGACTTTATCTTCAGGGTCTTTTACAATGAGGAGCTAAGTTATTTTGGGGGGGTGGAGCTAGAATAAAGAAGTTTGTATTTCTATTTTTGGATGAAAAGTGCCAATAATCATAAAAGGGTTTTTGCTGGTTAAGTGATGCAATTGTGAAGTGCCTAAAAATAAATGTAGGTCTTTTGTTTTAGCAAAATCGTCAAAATATTTTTTCTTAACATCTGCAACTGTCACAGCTTCATTGCCTTCGTGTTTGGCAAGACAATTCCAATAAAGTTGTCCTATTTCCCAATCTTCTATCATCATTTTGCTTTGCTTGCCATTGCAATCACGCAAAACATAAGAAAATTTATAAGGGAGCTTCCGGACAACTTCAAATAAATCTTCATCTTCTTGGGCAAATAAATTGCTGCTTCTTTCTTGTTTTAGTTTTTGGAGTTTCTTTTTATCCCATTCTCTTTCAACTGGCTCAATAGTGAAATCAACTATCTCAGTAGGTTTAAATACCGCAAGGGAAGTCATTATTTCACGATTTTTGGCTTCTGAAATGAGTAGTTCAATATTAGTATAAACTTTGCTCTTAAACACAATTTCTTTTCGAAGCAACCAATTGCTTTTAGTATCTAAATGGTCTAAAATCTTTATTTCTGTATCGTAAGAAACAGGTCGGTAACTTTCTTTTCTGAAATCGCTTGTGTTTTTCACAAGATCTATTTCTATCCAATCGTATTTTTTGTATTGTTCCTCAAATGATTTTTTACGGAATTGAATAGGATAAATTCTAATCCAAGTTCCGTCTTCCAAAAAACCGGCAGTACAAACCAATTCATCATACTTGCTTGAAATGGCAGGATAGGTTTTTACGGTGATTAAAACTTTTGTTTTTGCCATTTTAAATATGTTTTACTTCAAAATCAAAATTGGGCAAGTTTTCAATGGCTTCTGCCAAATGTTTGCGATGGCATTGACATATATTTGCTTCAAAACAAGTTAAAGCAATCCGTTTTTTTTCCTTTAGTAAATTAAAAATTTCCTCTTGTGAACATTTCGTTTTTGTCAAATTATTTTCTCGATAAATTTCAAACAATTTATCATAATCGGCTTGTGTATTTAATTCTTGCCTTTGTTGGGATTGAATACCTACTTCGGGAAAATGCACATATTCTATTCCTAAACTGTTACAATAGCGTTGAAGTTGACTTTTGCTAAATCCATATTTCATACTTAAAGGATTATTGCGAACATCAACTAGAACTTTTACATCATTTTTAAGTAACCGATTTAAGTATTCTTCTAAGGAAATCCCTTCGTAGCCAATAGTAAACAATATTGTTTTTTCGTTTTTGGGACGACTGTTTTTTACTTTCTCAAATTGCTCTGTTGTTAAAATGTCTTTTGCTTTTATACTGTTGATAGCCGTGTAAGGAAAGTTTAAATAAGTGTGCTTCATCAAAGCCTCAGCATTCATTTTTCCATATTGACCTTGTACATACAACATCAATTTTTGGTCTTCGGATTTTAAAGAGTTAAAATAATTTGTTGTTTCGTTACTTATAAAATGGCTTGTTGTTTCACTCAACATTCCTTTTCTTACCATAGCTGTTAAATCTGCATTTGCAGAATACGAATAGCAACCGTATTTATATGGGATAAAATCGTATTCTGCTTTTTTTTGCCCTCTTGTAAATAAAAAAAGTAACTTTTGAAGACTTATTTTATCAATTTGTCCTCCAAATATTTGTAAAAGTGCCAAAATAATTTTTCTCCTATAGAACATTATGCAAAAGTATTAAATTTAGTTTTTATAAATGTAGTATTATGATGATTTCACCTTATTAAACCTTTACTAAACACTTCCAAGCCTTACAGGATATGAGCAGCGGTGCTATAGTTTTGCTCGTCTATACTTTGGTGGGCAGCAGTACCCTTTATTTGAGGCTGCTGCTTATACACAGTTTCAGTAAAATTGCTATAGAGCTGATGAAAATAAATACTCCTTGGGCAAAAAATAAAATCATTTAGAAAGGATAGGGTGATATAGGATTCCATAAGTTTTCATTAAGAATATATAAAGGGTAAGGATATCGCTCTATACCAAGCATCCTTATCATTTTTTAAACTTTGTAGAAAATCTGAATTTTCAATAAAACCTTTAAAAGGCAAACTCTGCTCTGACCACTCTCTTATCAAACGACTATATTGGGCGTGGTATGGATTAGTATTATCAATTAATGCAAATAGCTGAATAATTGGGATAGATAATGTTTGGATAGTAAATCCGTTTCTATCTTGTAACAAAGTTTCTAATGCCTGTGTCAATAAACTTATTATTCTTTCTTTATTTTCTGTTTTGTTTTCTAATATAAGTGCCAAAGCTTGCCACTTCAGCAAAAGTGGATATGGGTAAGAATTTGGTTCTACTTCATTTGAAATAATTTCAGGAAGATTACTAGAACCATTTGTATATAACTCTAATGCTCTAAGTTTAGCATAAGCTAACAGGGACCAAATGTTCTTTTCTTTTTTGTTTTGAAAATCTTGAGCCTTAGTAAGGGTGTGTAATTCAAAATAGTGATACACTTTGGGAATATCTTGTTTAAGCAAATGACAAGTCAATAAATAAAAATAGGCTTGAGCATTACTTCTGGTAGCATATTCCAATGAGAGTTCAAAATACTCTATTGCCTTGTCCATTTTTCCTTTATAGGCATAAGATTGTGCCAATGTACCTATAATCGCTGTAGTGTGTTCATCTTTAATTTCGGCAAACGGAATAGATTTAATAATGCTTTCTTGTTGATTCCAAAGGGATTCAAAACGACTTTCAATAGTATCGAATTCATAACTGTTAAATAAGATTTGTGCACTTCTTAGTTCATAACTAATCCATTTTTCCCATTTTCTCAAAATCCTACTTTCGTTATGGTTATCATTTAAGATGTTTAGGAAAAAGTCATTTGAAAAAGGTAAAATATGTTCCCCATTATGCGAAGCAAACTCCACAAATAAAGTAGCAATATCTAAGGTTTTGTCGCTATTTATTTTTTGAAAGTTGCGATTAAACTCTTTTAAGAATAAGGAATTTATTTCATTGAGTTTAGAGAAATGATTGTTTTCAAAGCGTTCCTTAATTTGAAATTTTAAAAAGCTATAAAAAATTTCCCAAACCTGATTGTATAAATTTTGTTCCTTTCGGCATCGCTCCAAGATAGTTGACATTAAAGCGGTATTATTGGAAACTCCATTATTAAGTAGTTCTTGAAAAATAGTTACCAAAGCTGCTAAAGGATTATTTGCTATCAATAAGGCAGGATTACTATTTCCCATTACTTTTTCGCAAGGACATTTTATGCTGTTTACCTCCTTGTGCTGCTTAACAATGCCGCAAACAATGTCTGCAAGATTTACAAAAAAAGACGAAGTATCACTGGCAAATAAAATGCTTATGGGGATGTTTAATGTGTCTTTGTAGGGTTTAATGATAAGCTCAAACTGATTTTTCAATATATTGTGATAAGCTAAAAAGTCGGGACTGGTTTCATTGATAGTGCCCCAAACTTTATCTGCTCTAAAATCAATTTGAATTTCTAAAGCATCGTCTCTATCAAATTTTTGTTGCTTTAGTAGTTGTGTAATCACTGCCGTAACCGCTATTTGCCAATAGTTTTGGTTATTGGCAAATAGCAAGGGTTTTCCTGAAGAAATATAAATCTTATTTGCTAATGGTAATAATTCGGTTTTGCAAATTTCTTTTTGGTTATTGAAGAGTTTTGCAAAATGAAAATGTTCCTGCTCCTTTCCTATTAGCTGCTCTTTTGTATCAGGAACTAACCTATTAGGAAAAAAAGATTGATAAGCTTCCTTATACTTTTGCTTTAGTTCATTTTCTGATTTAGAAATTAAAACTCCACATACATAAGAGTTAGCCTTTTCATCAAAAGAAAAATTTCCTGTTTCGTCAATTGCAAATATGTACTTCATTATTTAATGTTTTTAATGCCTCTTTTGGCAATGTTAAATGCGGCAACAGCATCATTACTGTGTAAGTTCAAGCCCATAGGATTATTGATGTTGTGATAGCCACAAGTACAAGAAAAAATTCCTTGTTTCTTCTCCTTTAAGTACAATTCTTTTCTACTACCTTCATAGGCATTCTTGCCACAATTGGGGCAGGTTTTACTGGTGAGTTGCTCATCTACAAATTGTAATACACCCAACTGACTTTTTTTATTATTTTTCTTTTCGGTAAGGGCTTCTCTAATTGCAACAACATCAGATATAGGAGGCGTTAATCCTTTCGATTGGAATTTACGATACAGTGCTGTCTCCAAAGGTCTGTCCATTACACCTTGATAACGCAAACGATGTTTTTCAATAGTGCCTTGGGCAAGATTTTCAATAGCAATAAGGATAGGATATTTATTGTACAAATGAGCTATAACCCCAACCATATTTCCCGCCACTACTTTGCGGTATCGGTTGATGCTTTCTATTTCAATAGATTCATCTACTTTAATCTCTTTTAAATAAGATAGTAGCATTTCATTTACTGTTTTTATAGGTTGTATTTGCTCCAACTCTTCATTGGTATGATAGATGGCTTTCCAAGATGTGATGGCTTTTTTATCTTCATCAGTTTCAGGCATCAAGATTTTATCTTCTTCAAATTTTATTTCTAAAGATGGGTTAAGAATTTGTGCTTGTCGTATTTGCCTTTTTGCATTCAATAAATTGAGCTTGGTACGCATATGCAAATCACCATTCAAAACAATATGTCCGCAAATCACTTTGGCACAAGTTAAGTCAATAGTAGTGGTTTCAAATTCTTCAAAAATTTCCGTATAAGTTTCTTGAAAAAGATAATCTCTAAAAGTTTTTTCGTACAATTCTTGATTTAAGAAATAACTCATATTGTCAATAGCACGATAGGGTTTTTCTCTGGGTGTGCCGTCTTTAAAAAAGCCTTGTTTTTCAAAATTTAATTTTTCTGTTTTTAGCCGAATAAGCTTTGTAGGAAAAGGTTTTCCATTATCTGTTAATCCAATGGTTGCCAATTCTGCTTCTCCGGTATCAATACCAAAAGCACCTAAAATTTGATTTTCTAATCCCTTTTTAAACTCTTGGTTTATTTGCTGGTTGAAATTGTTTAGAGCTTCTTTCTTTTTCTCAAAACCCTCAAAAGCAAAATTCAACTCATTGCTAAGTGCATTTTCATTGAAAGTAAATGCGACTGTAAATTGAGGATGCAAATACCTGTTTTTCTTTCTCTCATCATAAAGCGGCGTTCCTTTTCCATACTTTTCTATTCGAGAGGCTTTAGCTTCACGCCAATAGATGCTGATCTCAGGATTTATTCTAGTGGTAAAATGATTGGCTTCATTTTCTTTACTCCAAAAGCTATTCCACAAAAGGGTATGTGCTTTTAAATGGGTAGGATTTTCTTTATTTAAATCTAAACTGCTTAGCTCAACAATTTGTGCTTTAAAATCGGTTTCCAATAGCCTTAATACTCTTGAATTTAAGACTGTTTGTTTGGCGTAACATACTTTTTCTATGGCAATCTTAAATTCTTGAAGACTGTTGTATTTAGTATCTATTACTTCTTGCAATTGAGAATGAGGCAACCTTAAATTTCTAAGAACAAAATCAGTATCTAACACTTTTTGATAGAATTGAATTAAGTTTTGCTCATCTTGTTCAATATTTCCCGTTCTGAAAGTATGCTCACCAAAGTCAGGTGTGTTGAATTCAGGAAATGCCTTTTTGATTTCAGGAATAAAAGTATTTCCATTTACCCCAAAACATAATTTTCTTAAAGCCCTAAAAGTAAACGATTCAAAATAATACAGCGGTGTACTTACCTCGTTTTCTATTCTGCCTTGCCTGGATATTTCAGCATAGGCTTCCTGCACTTTTTCTTTGGGGATAAGATAGAGTTTGTATTGATTGTTTTGCCTTCCAATCAAAGCCCAGTATTGCAATTTTTGGGAATCTAATTTTTCTTTTTCGATACCTATCAGAGCTGCTTTTAGTTTTCCTTTATTTTGAGCAACTTTTTTATAAACATCACATAACTCGGTATATTTCCTGAATTTTCCTTTCTGAAACATCTGCCCCCGTTCTCTTTTGAGTTTATTGATTTCATCTTTAAGATCTTTGGTTTGAGAGCTGTTTTGTAAAGCAGTACTTTTTTGAGTAATTGCATTGGTTTTTGCAACAAAGTCTTTATAGATAGGTTCAATTGTATCAAATAATGGAAATTTTTCTTTCAGTTCATTAAACTTTAAACCTTGGCTTACTGCTTCTTGAAATTGTTGTTTTTGCTCTGCTTTATATTTTTTTAGAAACTCATATAGGTTTCCAATTGAAAGGGTTTCGTCAATGCTTAAATCCTTAATAATTTGGGGTACTCTTCCTTTTTCAAAAAATGACCTTGACAAGCTGTTTAATATTTTTTGCCTTTCTTCTGTATAATTTTTCTCTTTCTTATTTAATGTATAATAGTTAAAGCTTGCCCTTGCTATATTTATGCCGGAACTTTGTGCAGATAAATAAGCATTTTGACAAGTTTCAAGTAGTTCTTTAAACTCTTGTACTAATTTTTTTAAAGCATTAATTTGTTCTTCTGATTTTTTATCGTTTAAATCATTAATGAATTCGATTAATGCAGGGAGCATTTGTCTCGTGGAAAGCCCTCCTAAAAATTTAGCAATATCAGCTCTGCGCATACGGTTTTCCTCAGGTCGTTCAAAAGCTTTTCTTAATTCATCTAATAGCTCCCGCCAACTACTACTAATATTTTGAAGTTCATTTTTTAGAAAAGGCACAGAGCCTAATGGTAATTTTTTATCCTCACTGTTTTTTGCCGTTTTGTTAGTATGGTCTGTTTGTTCTTTTTCTTTAGCATCATCAAAATTATCTCTTATGGCTAATAAGCTAGCAAAGGGTGAATTGGATTTTTGGGGTTGCTTTTGCTTTGCTTTGTTATTATCATTTTCTATTTCAATTTTCCCTTGTTTCCAATCGTACCATTCATTTTTTACATATTGTCGTAACCATCTAAAATGGATAGTAATATTTTTTCTTAAATACTCTTTTTTATCATTGGTATAGACTAATTCCTCAAATAAATTAATTAAATCAAAACCCTTAATGACAAGCACAGTAATGTCCGCTTTAGGATTATCCATTAATGCCTCTGCTTGAGCCTGTAGTCTTTCTGCTTTTTGTGGTATTGCTTTAAAGCGAATTGTTTTTGTGATTTTAAACTTTTCCATATTTTATTGTTTTATGATTTAATATTTAATTTCCTTTTTGAATAAACTGTAACTTCATCTTCTTATAACTTTCCGCTCTTTGCTCGTCTTGGCTTAAAAGGCCTTTGGCTTCTATATGTTCTAAAGTTTTCCCTATCGGTTTCAGTTCAAATCTTAGGGTTTTGGAGAGGGGATACTTTTGGGTGAATGCATTTTGGTTGTTTTTCATATACTTTAGTTTATTGGTCTGTGTATAAGCAAGATAATTGAGTTAGCTCTTTTTGAGAAATAGTTTTGCAACTACGAAATTTCTTTCCCTATTAATACCAGACGAGTGATATCTAATACATTCTCCAACCGCCACAAAAAAAGCAGCCCCATTAGGACTGCTTTTTTTGTGGTGCTCTACTATTATTGGAGCGGTTATTGTTTTATAGATTTTGCTTTCAATGCCACCCGTATTATTGTTGGGTATATGCGGCTTTCACGCGGTCTAGATGTTGGATGAATTTGGAAGCATCGGAGTTATAGCTATATCCTTCATCTACCAATTTAACACCATCACCATTTACAAAGAAATAAAATGGTTGTGAGTTGGAATTGAACTTCGAAGCTTGCAAATGCTCATTCCAGTCGCCGATAGTCACTACTTGTGCATTGAGTTCTTTTGAGAAAAACTGTTGGTCTTTGGGTACTTCAATTTTATCATAATCGCAATAGAGAGAAGCAATGATAAAATCTTCTTTCAAGCGTTTCATTACTTCGGGATTGCTCCATACTTGGCTTTCCATTTTTCGGCAATTCACGCAGTTGATGCCTGTAAAGTCCAGCATAACGGGTTTCTTTATTTTCTTAGATGCTTCCAATGCTTCTTCATAATCGTAGAAGGTTACCAGCCCGTTTTGCACCGCAATAGGCGGTTCATACATTTTCAGTTCTTGTACAAATTTTACCGGGGCAATGCCATCCACGGTGCCGCCGCCATGACCGGCGTTGCCACTGCCACCACCACCATTACTCACTACATAATCTTGCGTACCCATGGGTGGTAAGAATTGGCTCATGCCATTCAGTGGAGCTCCCCACATACCGGGTAATAAATAAACAGCAAAGGAGAAGAACGTGATGGCGAGGAATAGTTTAAAGATAGACACGTATTCTTGTCCATAAATATTTTTAGGGGAGGCATCATCATGCGACATTTTCAACTTGCCCAATAGGTACAAGCCTAATAGCACCGATAATACAATCCATACGGCTATGAATAGTTCACGGTCTAATATACGCCAGCCTTGTGCGAGGTCGGCATTAGAGAAAAACTTGAGTGCCAGCATCAACTCGATAAAGCCCAATACTACTTTTACTTGATTCAACCACCCGCCCGAAGCCGCCATTTTATTGAGCATGCCGGGGAATACCGCAAACAATGCAAAGGGGAGGGCGAGCCCCACCGAAAAGGCAAACATACCCAGTGCCGGACCAGCAATACCACCGCTGCCGGCAAGTACCAACAACGGACCAACAATGGGTCCCGTACATGAAAATGATACGATGACCAACGTGAGCGCCATGAAAAAGATACCGCCCATGCTGCCAATACCGGCTTTGCTATCGGTTTTGCTCGTCCAGGAAGAGGGTAGTGTAATCTCAAATGCACCCAAGAAGGAAATGCCGAATAACACGAAGATGGCAAAGAAAAACAGGTTGGCAATCCAGTTGGTAGAAAGGTTGTTGAGGGCATTGGCACCAAAGAACAAGGATATTAATACACCGAGAATAGTGAAGATAATAATGATGGATAAAGAGTACCAAACGGCATTCTTAATACCTTCTGCACGAGTCTTGCTTCTTTTGGTGAAGAAACTCACCGTAATAGGAATCATAGAATACACACAGGGTGTAAGTACGGCGAGCAAGCCACCCGTCAATGAAGCAAAGAATAACCATAATAACGACTTCTTTTCTTTACCGTTGTTGCTATTGTTATCATCTGCAGAGGCAAGGGTGGCTGCGGTATCGTTAGTGTTGTTGGAGGTAGGCGTTGTAGCCACTGAGTTTGTTGGTGTTGCTGTATCAATGGCTGTCGTAATTGCGCTGTCGGTAGTCGTAGTGTCCGTAGCAGCAGGTTTGCTGTCGGTTACTTCTAGGCTAAAAGATTTGGTTTTCGGAGCCAGGCATTGCGTTTCATCGCATACTTGGTAGCGGTATTTCCCTTTGATGGTTGTGTTGTTGGCTACTTCTACCGTTTGGGTATACACTACATTATTCAGAAAGTAGTTGACCTTCCCATCTACACCATCCATTTCTTCCGATATCAATTTGCCACTTTCTTTGATGGATCCCATCTTTTTCACCGCAGGGTTATTGTCGATAGTGAACTCCGGTGGGATTTGTAAGCCATCGCCACCCGGGTTTAACGACCAGATATGCCAATGTTCTTTTAGTTTTAGTTTAAATACCAAATCATAAACCTTGTCTGATTTTTTCTTGAGTTCATACGTCCATTGCGTAGGGTCTTCAATCATTTGTGCGGTCATGCTGAAATGGCTCGTCAGCAAAGCAAAAAGGAATAGAAACAGTTTGTTTTTAAATGTACTCATATCGATGGCTTGTGGTACAACAGTGGGAAATTAGTGTTATGGAATGCGGAACTCAAAAGGTTTTACGGTTGGCGGCAGGCAGATAACATCATTACAAACCTGATACGTATGGGTACCGGAAATCGCCATTCCGGTTTCTTTGAGGATGATCTTTTGGGTAAAGCGCACTTCTCCTTCAAAATAGCGCACTTTCATGTCAAAGCCTTCCAGATTAGCTTCTTCCAAGTTTCCTTCTTCGGTAATAGTGCCCGTTTTTTTGTATTTCTTATCGGGAGTAAAAGAAAATGAAGGCGGTATTAAGGAAGGGTCGCCCGGGTTTAATGAAAAAAGGTGCCATCCTTTTTGAAGGGTCACCTGAAAGATTAATTCGTAGGTTTTATTATCAAGTTTGTGGGCAAAAAATTTCCACTCGGTAGGGTCCGCAATGGGTTCTTGTGGGGTTAGGTTGCCTACTTGTGCCTTCAATGGGGTTATTGCCAGTAAGAAAAGGGATAAGGATAAAATGAATCTCATGTCTCAGACGATTTAGTTCATCAGGGAAAAAGCTTCTAATATCCATTTGCCGTCTGTATTTTGTAAAGCACTGCTGGAAGCCCGCTCAGGGTGCGGCATCATGCCAAATACATTGTGTTGGGCATTGCAGATACCGGCTATGTTGTTGGTGCTGCCATTGGGGTTGGCGTCGATGCTTATTTCTCCATTCTCGTCGCAATAACGAAACACAATCTGGTTGTTTTTTTCTAACGTTTCCATTGTAGGAGCGTCTGCAAAGTAGCGTCCTTCACCGTGTGCCACAGGAATTTTCAACACTCGGTCACCGGTGTTTTGGGTGAGGAAGTTATGCTGGTGTTCGGCTTTAATATAGGTGTTCTTGCAAATGAACTTTTGATGATTGTTTTGCAACAAGACACCCGGCAGCAACCCCGATTCGCAAAGTATCTGGAAGCCATTGCAGACACCCAGTACTTTTCCGCCATTTTGAGCAAATTGGATGACTTGTTCCATCATAGGGCTGAAGCGCGCCAGCGCACCACAACGAAGGTAATCGCCATAAGAAAAGCCGCCCGGTAAGACAATACAATCGCCTTTGCCAAACATGCTGAGGTCTTTGTCTTTGTGCCAAAGCATTACCACTTCTTGTTGCAAGTCATCCTGTAATGCATGCATCATATCTCTGTCGCAATTCGACCCCGGGAAAACAATGATTCCGAATTTCATGAAGGTATAAAAATGTACTTATTGGTAAAGTGACAAAATATTAATAAAGCCAAGGAAAAATAGAGGATAAAGGTACTCATTCGTTTGTTATTATCATGATAAAAAACCAGTCCAATAATTAAACTAAGTGGTGGGAAAAATATGAGCCATTCGCTATGGGCTTTCGTGACGGTGAGCAAGGCAATGGGGACGGTGATGGCACCATATATAAAAAGAAAAAACCAACTGCGCCGCACATAGATGACCATCTTGTCTGTGGTTTGCAAAAAGGAATAGACCGCTGCAAGAAACATCACACCCAGCCCCGTTATTACTCCAATCAGATAAAGACTACTGTCCGATATTAACTGCCAAGTGTATTTAAACTCCAATGGATTTTTGAGCAAAATTGTTTGGTCGGTGAGGTAGAAGATACCGGCTAAAAAATAAAAGGGCATGCCATAACCTAATAGCCCAATGAACAACTCTTTCCCTTTGAAACTACGAAACAATAAATAACCTAAGATAAACAGCAGCAAAAAGCCGATGGTCGGAAAAGCAATCATAACAGGAAGGCTGATGACAAAGCCAGCGTTGTAAAGCTTTTGTGCCGCATGTGGTGTTTTGGGAAGCCCCAGTAATATATCAACCGCAAAGAGTACCAACCCGTTTATCAACAAGGCCTCGCTAAAGTATTGAAAACCGGGGTAATAAGAGGTAAGAATGATATAAAGTAAGGCTACAAAAAAACCTGATTTTCCATACAATTTGTGTCGCTCTGCCAAAAAGTTGAGGTACAGTGCCTGTAAAAAATGGAGCAGTAGTGCCACTATGGTAAACCCTAACGCCGACAAAGGAATAAGGCGAACGATGCCCGAAAAAACGGTGTGATTGGATAGTCCTGCCGGCATCATAGGATGCAAGAGCGCCGGTAGCTTCATTAGCAACAGCAGGATAAATAATACGATTATTACCAGTGGATTTTTATTTCTAAAGAAAGAAAGCACGTTGGTGATTTGTGTGGCTAAAGTACTATTGTTTCCGTATCCGATGCGATGGTTGATGTGGGTTGTCTTCCGGATTTATCTAAAAAAAGCCCCTACAGTTGTGGAGGCTTTTAGTAAAGTAGGAGAAAGATTCTTTATTTTTTTAAGTACATCACTTCTTTTACTAGTTGTACGGTGCGTGGTACATCCGGCAAGAAGGCTGCTACCAAGTTCGGCGCATAGTGCATGTTAGCATCTGCCGAGCAAATACGACGAATTGGCGCATCCAAAAAGTCAAAAGCTTCTTTTTGTACTCGGTAAGAAATTTCTGAAGAAACACTGCTAAAAGGCCATTGCTCTTCAACAATCACCAATCGATTGGTTTTCTTAACGGAGGCAACGATGGTTTGCCAATCTAAGGGGCGGATGGTGCGAAGGTCAATTACTTCTGCATCGATACCTTCTTTTGCCAGTTCTTCAGCAGCGCCCAAGGCTACTTTCATCATTTTATTAAAAGAAACGATGGTCACATCTTTACCGGCTCTTTTGACATCGGCTTTCCCAATAGGAATGATGTATTCTTCTTCGGGTACTTCACCCATATCGCCATACATCACTTCACTTTCCATAAACACTACCGGATTTTCATCACGGATAGCCGCTTTCAGCAAGCCTTTTGCATCGTAGGGGTTAGACACCGATATGACTTTGATACCGGGAATATTGGCATACCAACTTTCAAAAGCTTGTGAGTGCTGTGCGCCCAACTGTCCGGCAGAGCCGTTGGGACCGCGAAATACGATGGGGCAACTAAAGTGTCCGCCACTCATCGACAGCATTTTGGCGGCATGGTTTAAGATTTGGTCGAGTGCAAGTACCGCAAAGTTCCAAGTCATAAACTCTACGATGGGTTTCGTGCCATTTGAAGCTGCACCCACCGCAATAGCGGCAAAACCCAATTCGGCAATCGGCGTATCAATCACTCTTTTGGCGCCAAATTCATCCAACATGCCTTGGCTCACTTTGTAGGCTCCATTATATTGTGCTACTTCTTCTCCCATTAAAAAAACACGCGGGTCTAATCGCATCTCTTCTTCCATGGCTTCTCTGAGTGCCTGACGAAACGGTATGGTACGCATTTGCAGCTTTGTTTTTTTGATTTAGGGCGTAAAGATAATTATTTGATACAATTAGTAACAGCTATTCTTTTCTTTTACTTGTAGGTGTTGGCTCAAATGCCACTCTTCTTTGAATGTTGATAGATGAGGATGTATCCATAAGGTGGCTATCGCAGTGCTCATAAACTTTCCCGATTATATCAAGCATAGTAAGTACGATACCTTAATTTTGCCGCCATGAG
Organism: Bacteroidota bacterium; assembly: GCA_029573235.1. Lineage (GTDB taxonomy): Bacteria > Bacteroidota > Bacteroidia > Chitinophagales > Chitinophagaceae > JAFIGV01. The sequence goes on along the minus strand of JAKQGX010000004.1, from coordinate 52,195 downwards.
CAAGATTGCGATCAACTTAGTTACCGGAGGTATTCAACAGCAAGAAACCATTGTAGGCATTGACTTGGGCACTACCAACAGCCTTGTAGCCATTGTACGTGAAGACACCCGCCAGCCTATTGCCTTAAGAGAAATTGACGGTTTGGCATTAGTGCCTTCAATAGTCAATTTTGATGAATTCAATAATCCCCAAGTTGGTACTACCGCCAAAGAAAAATTGGTATCATCGCCGGAACGTACCATTTATTCCGTAAAACGATTGATGGGAAAATCATACATGGATGTGAGTGACCATGCCAATGTATATGCCTATCATATTATCGATGACGATACCGATAGTTTGGTGAAGATAGAAGTGAATGGGAAGTATTATACCCCCATTGAACTATCGGCAGAGGTATTAAAAGAATTGAAGAAACGAGCTGAACATATTTTGAAAACACCGGTGAATAAAGCCGTAATAACAGTACCGGCTTACTTTAACGATGCCCAAAGACAGGCTACACGTGATGCCGGAAAGTTAGCAGGATTGGATGTGTTGCGTATTCTCAATGAGCCAACGGCAGCCAGTCTTGCTTATGGTATCGGTACGCAAATGGACCAAGATAAAACAATAGTCGTATATGATTTGGGAGGCGGCACTTTTGATGTTTCTATTTTGAAAATTTCAAACGGAATTTTTGAAGTGTTGGCAACGCACGGTGATACCTATCTCGGTGGTGATGACTTTGACCGAGCCATTGTTTCTTATTGGACAGAAGCCAATCCCAATGCATGGGATTTATCGGATAAAAATGTAAAAGCTGTCCTTCGTTTGATGGCAGAAGATGCCAAAAAGCACCTGTCACAACAAGACTCCTTTACCGGAACCTTTTATGGTTGCACTCTTACGTTAACTAAAGAAAAATTGAACGAACTGCTGCAACCACTCATAAATAATACCCTTGATAGTTGCCAGCAAGCCTTGAAGGATGCAGGCCTAACCCCTCAAGATTTGGATGCGGTAATAATGGTGGGGGGCAGTACACGAGTGCCGGCAGTAAAGCAATCGATACAAGCATTTTTTGGAAAAGAAGTATTTGATAAGCTAAACCCCGATGAAGTAGTGGCTTTGGGCGCCGCTGTACAAGCCGATATTCTTGCCGGCAAAAATACCGACATGCTTTTGTTGGATGTGACGCCGCTTTCTTTAGGTATCGAAACCATGGGCGGGTTGATGGACGTATTGATACCTCGCAATTCAAAAATCCCTACCAAGGTAGGACGACAATACACCACTCATAAAGACGGACAATCGGGTATGCGCATCACCGTGTATCAAGGAGAACGAGATTTGGTAAAAGACAATCGAAAATTAGCCTCCTTTAATCTGTCCGGTATTCCGGCTATGCCTGCAGGATTGCCTAAAGTAGAAATAAGCTTTTTGATAGATGCAGATGGTATTCTAAAAGTAAGTGCACAAGAGTTGCGTAGCGGTGTTACGCAATCTATAGAGGTAAAACCACAATACGGATTGACCGATGAAGAAGTAGAGCAAATGCTCATGGCTTCTATTGTTCATGCGAAAGATGACATTCAGGCAAGAGCCTTAGCCGAAGCAACCACAGAAGCTATCCAAATGATGGAAACCACTGAGAAGTTTCTAAACAAACACCAAGCCTTTTTGACTGAAACTGAAATTGCCGAAACAAAAGTTCTCATGCAGCAACTACAACAAGCGGTGGATGACAAGGACAAAGACTTGATTCAAAAACAAACGGAACAGCTCAACGAACTTTCTCGTCCCTATGCAGAGCGTGTGATGGATGCCGCATTAAAAGATGCGATGCGCGGAAAAAAAGTGCTATAAGATTATCCAAACTAGCTTTTCTCTTTGTGATTAATTCTAATTGATTGATGATTTCTTCCTCTATTTTGATGGTGTTGAAAAAATTTTTTTATGGTAAGAAATAGAGGGTTGAATCAAGCAGTTTGTAAATCACTCGGTTGTATATATTGCTCAATTTGGTTAACAGGAAATTCACAAAAAATAGCCCCTAAAAACCGCCGGATGCCTTGCTAATTCAAAATTATGATTACCTTTGCATCTGATAGGGTTTATAGGGGCTGGCCTGTTCTCAGGTCGGCTTTTTTATTGTATTTAGTGCAACGTTGCTATTCCTTTTATTTTCATTGAAAATACCCTTCAATCCACTTTTGCTGTAGATGAAAGCACAAAAAGGAACGCCTATTTCAAAGCAATCCTTTCGGTAAAGAATTACCCCTTTTTATATCATTATTTGTTGTAGATAATGTTGCTAATATTCACGCGCTAATAAATAATTTGCTAATTCACGAAGTGGTTCTTTGCGAGATGCCGGTACTATGATTTCTTCCAAACATTCAAAGGCTTTTTCGGAATAATGCTGAATAGCATTTTGGCACGCAATGTCGGATTGTGTGGCTTGATACAGGGCAAGGGTTGGGGTTACTTTATCCATATCATTACGGTTTTCCAATGCTTCCAACGTGTTTAGCTGTGGGGTATTGGCTTGTTGCCGAGCATGAATGGCGAGGTATGTTTTTTTATTAGCCAATATATCGCCGCCTACTTGTTTACCAGTCTTTTCGGGGTTGCCGAACGCATCCAAATAGTCATCTTTTAGTTGAAAGGCAATGCCCATATTCTTGCCAAACTCGTACATGGTTTGTGCATTTCCTTCGGTGGCACCACCCAAAACGGCACCCATCTTTAGGCTGCAAGCCAATAGCACCGAGGTTTTCAGCGTTATCATTTGCAGGTATTCCTCCAAGCTTACGTCTGTTCTTTTTTCAAAGTCCATATCCAATTGCTGCCCTTCACAGACTTCAATAGCCGTGGTGTTATACAGTTGCAATATTTGAGGCAGCGCAAATTTTACCTGCGCCAGATGCCGGTATGCATAGATGCTTATCACATCGCCACAGAGAATACCGGCGGTCATTCCATTACGTTCATGCAGGGTTTGTTTTCCACGACGCAAGGGAGCTTTGTCCATAATATCGTCGTGTACGAGGGTGAAGTTATGAAACAACTCTACGCCCATGGCAGCATGCCAGGCATCTTCGGTAATGTCGCCAAACAACTCATTTGCCATCAAACAACTAACCGGACGAACACGTTTGCCACCAATTCCTAAAAAGTAATTACAAGGTTCGTAAAGGCTTCCCAAATGAGTTGGGAATAAGGATTGTGTTTGTATTCTTTTTTCAAAAGCTATGGCTAATTGTTGAAAGGTATGCATCGTGATGAGTAGTAAGTGGCAGAATGTTATTGTTTTCGTTTATTGCTTCTTGTGGCTTTTTTTGCCGGTGCAAAGGTAGTGCCTCTTCCTTTTTTAGAAGGCATCCTTTCTTGTTCCGGTAATTTTACTACGCGATAGTCAATCTGCCTTTTTTCTATATTGGCAGCTACTACTTGTATGGTAATGTTGTCGCCCATGCGGAAGGATAATCCTGTGTGTTGCCCTATCAATGCATATTCTTGCTCCACCAGTTCAAAATCATCAATTTCTTTCAGGTCGGCTATCGAAACCATGCCTTCGCATTTGGTAGCAATGGTTTCTGCCCAAAAGCCAAAGGGTGAAACGCCACTGATTACGGCTTCAAATTCTTCGCCCACAAATTGCTGCATGTACTCCACTTGTTTGTACTTATTGGCACTGCGCTCTGCTTCCATCGCTTTTCGTTCCATATCACTACAATGACGGCAGTATTGTTCCATTTTAGCTATCGGAACGATTTGGTTGGTCAATACTTCTTGTAAAATGCGGTGCACCATTACATCGGGGTAACGTCGAATGGGAGAAGTAAAATGGCAATAATCGGCAAAGCCCAACCCATAGTGCCCAATGTTGTCGGTGGTGTAAACGGCTTTCGACATGGTTCGGATACCCAAGCTTTCCAACACATGTTGCTCCGGACGTCCCTTTACTTTTTCCAGCATTTCATTGAAGGATTGGCGGATTTTGTCCGGTGAATTGAGGTCGAAACCAATATGGAATTTGGCAGCAAAAACAGTGAATAATTTTAGTTTGTCTTCCACCGGCACATCATGCACACGATACGGAAAAGGGAGCGGTGCATTATGAATGCGAATCTTTGCAATGTGCTCTGCAACGGTGCGGTTGGCTAATAGCATGAGCTCTTCCACCAATTGATGGGCTTCTTTACTTTCTTTGATGGTAATGCCTATCGGTACTGCATTTTCATCTAATTGAAACCGCACTTCCTGCGACGAAAAATTGATTGCGCCATTTTTAAAACGATTTTTCCGCAAGTTTTGCGACAATTCCCGTAGCACCATCAGTTCTTTTTGATAAACATCTGTTCCACCCTCTATCACGGTTTGCACTTCTTCGTAGGTATAGCGCCTGTCAGAGCGAATGAGGGTTCTGCCCAATCGATATCGACTGATGACACCTTGGGTATTCATATCAAAAATTGCCGAGAAAGTATATTTCTCTTCGTTGGGGCGTAGCGAGCACAATTCATTCGACAATCGCTCCGGCAACATGGGAATCACGCGATCGGGCAAATATACACTGGTAGCACGTTTGTAGGCTTCGGTATCCAAGTCGCTGCCGGGAGTCATATAGTGCGATACGTCGGCTATGTGTACTCCTATTTCATAATTACCGTCGGACAAGGGTTTGATGGAAATAGCATCATCAAAATCTTTTGCATCTACCGGGTCAATCGTGAAGGTGAGGGTAGGGCGAAAGTCTTCGCGTTGTGCCAAGGCGCTTTCCGATACTCCTTCGGGCAATTGGGCTGCGGCATCCAATACTTCTTTGGGGAAACTTAAAGGGAAACCGCTTTCCATCAGAATGCCTTGCATGGCTATCTCATTGGGCGGCTCGTGCGTTTGTATTTGGATGACTTCCCCCACGGGATTCTTTGATTTTTCGGACCATTCTACCAACTGTACTACGGCTAGGTCGCCATCTTTACCATCGTGTAGTAAATGCAATGGCACAAAGATGTCCACCGGCATATTTTGTTTGTCAGGTATTAGAAAGGCAAAATGTTTTTGTACTTCCAATCGCCCGCTATAGGCTGTTTGCTTGCGTTGTATTACCTCACGTACGACACCTTCTTGCCGTCCATTTTTTTTGATGGAAAGCAGCTCTACACGCACTTCATCGCCATCTAAGGCGGTACCGGTATAGCCGTGTTTTATGATAATGTCTTTATCCGAATTTTCGGTGATAACAAAGGCTAACCCTGATTTGGTAAATTCGATACGTCCTTTCACTAAGGGATGTGATGGGGTATTTTTTTTCTTTTTGATTTTCTTGTTTTGAGCCATGGATGGTATAATATGTGAATAAAGGACGGCTGCTTTTGAAGTATTGTAGGCTGTGGCGGTGCGAATAAAATATGGCAAAAGCCGTAACGGATGGGAAGTTACAGGAATTCTCTTTTATGAAAAAAATAAATCTGCCCCCGACATGGAATGGTAGCAGTATCTTATCCAATCTGTAATAAACGTGCGACAAAAAACATTTTCTTCTTAACTGAATGTTGACTGCTATGAATGCAATTTTTTATGTACGTTTGTTTCCTTTTATTTTTTGTTGGGTAATCTATTCGATATACTTTAATGAACAATACTTATACGGACCTCGTCCACCAGACGTTTGACTTCCCACAAGAGGGGTTTGATGTAAAAAACAGTTATCTCGAATTTAACGGTGTGGATATCAAAAAACTGATAGACAAGTATGGCACCCCCTTCAAACTGACCTATTTACCCAAAATTGGCAGCCAGATAAACAAGGCAAAGAAACTCTTTAATGATGCCATCAAAAAACATCGATACGATGGCAATTACTACTATTGCTACTGCACCAAAAGCTCACATTTTTCATTTATTGTAGAGGAAACCCTGAAGCACGGAGTACATATCGAAACTTCTTTTGCTTATGACATAGAGTTGGTGCGGCAGTTGTACAAAAGACGAAAAATTAGCAAAGAAACATACATTATTTGCAATGGGTTTAAAACCAAACCTTACACTCGTAATATCTCTCAACTAATCAACAGTGGCTTCAAAAACGTCATTCCCATCTTGGATAATAAAGATGAATTTGAAGATTATAAAAAATCTATTCGCACCAAAGAGCCGGTGAAAATAGGCATCCGCATTGCATGTGAAGAAGAACCGACCTTTGATTTTTACACATCTCGTTTGGGTATTCGCAGTAGAGATGTATTGGAGTTTTATGTAGATAAAATAAAAGGAAACAATCGATTTCAGTTGAAGATGCTACACTTCTTTATGAATAAAGGCATCAAAGACGATATTTACTACTGGAGCGAATTAAATAAAGTAGTAAACCTGTGGTGCCAGTTGAAAAAGATTTGTCCGGAATTGGATGGGTTGAATATTGGGGGCGGCTTTCCCATCAAACATTCATTGGGCTTCGACTATGACTACAACTACATGGTCAACCAAATTATCATCAACATCAAAAACATTTGTAAGAAAAACAAAGTAGATGTCCCCGATATCTACACCGAATTTGGCTCGTTTACTGTGGGTGAAAGCGGTGCCGTAGTGTACTCGGTACTCAACGAAAAAATGCAAAACGATCGCGAAATTTGGTACATGATTGACAGCTCCTTTATCACCACATTGCCTGATACTTGGGGCATAGGAGAAAAGTTTTTATTAATGCCCATCAACAAATGGGACAAAGAGTACCAAGAGGTACACCTCGGGGGTCTCACCTGTGATAGCCACGATTTCTATACCTCCGAAGAACATATCAATGCCGTATTTCTTCCAAAGCTGGATAAGGACAAAAAGGAAGAACCGCTCTACATCGGCTTCTTTCATACCGGTGCCTATCAAGATCAATTGGCAGGCTATGGTGGTATTAAACATTGCATGATTCCATCGCCTAAGCATATCATTGTAGAACGTAATAAAGACGGCGAATTAGAAGATTGGCTCTATGCCAAAGAGCAAACTCCACAAAGCATGTTGAAGATTTTAGGCTATATTAAATAATGTCCTTTTAACCACCTTAGTCAACACCGTAAACCTCATTCATAGCAATCGCTTATAGCATTACCGACTCGTCATTGGTAATTGCTGTAGATATGCTCAGCGTCAATTTTTTTACATGAAGGGGTGCAGGTATTACTAGTTCTTATAACTTCGCAGTTTTAAGAATCATTATGGGCCTTTTTGACAAATTATTCAAACGAAATAAAGAGCAGGAAGAACAGAAACAGGCGCTCGACCAAGGCTTGCAAAAGACGAAAGAGGGCTTTTTTGCAAAGATTACCAAAGCTATAGCCGGCAAAGACAAGGTGGATGAAGATGTGTTGGATGAGCTGGAAAATGCCTTAGTAGCTGCGGATGTAGGCATTGATACCACTGTGGCCATTATCAACCGTATAGAAGCGCGAGTAGCCAAAGATAAATACCTCGGTACAGCACAGCTCAATGCTATCTTGCAGGAAGAAATTATGAGCATGCTTACTGATGCTCCTTCCAACGAACATGCAACTTTTGAAGTTCCCACGGGCAAAAAGCCATACGTAATTTTAGTTGTGGGGGTGAATGGAGTAGGTAAAACCACTACTATTGGTAAGTTGGCTTACAATTTTAAACGGCACGGCAAATCGGTAGTATTGGGTGCAGCCGATACTTTTCGTGCAGCTGCGGTAGATCAACTGACCATCTGGAGCGACCGAGTAGGGGTGCCCATTGTAAAAAAAGAAATGGGAAGCGATCCCAGTTCAGTAGCCTTCGATGCTGTAGCTAGTGGCATTGCTCGTGATGCGGATGTGGTCATTATTGATACTGCCGGCAGGTTGCACAACAAAGCATATCTGATGGACGAACTGTCTAAAATAAGAAGGGTTATTTCCAAAAAAATGCCGGATGCGCCGCACGAAGTTGTGCTAGTCTTGGATGGTAGTACCGGACAAAATGCTTTGGAACAAGCCAAACATTTTACAGCAGCTACCGAAGTGTCTGCAATTGCGGTTACTAAGTTGGATGGCACTGCCAAAGGAGGCGTGGTGTTGGCAATTGCCAATCAGTTTAAAATTCCAGTGAAGTACATTGGCGTGGGTGAGAAAATGGAAGACTTACAAATTTTCAATAAATACGAATTTGTGGATAGTTTGTTTAGCCTGGAGAAATAGTGTTTTTTGGGGGACTCTTTTCTAAAATGTCCTGATTAGTTCAATCTGCTTGTCTGTGGCAGTATTTCCCAACCAATGTGGCGGAAAGAAGATACGCCAAAGCGTTGCTTATCGGTCAATAGTAAAGGACTGCCATGTAATACGGTTTGGTACAAGGTTCTCAACTCTTCGGGTTGCGGAGGCATTCCTTGCAAGTGAAGGAAATAACTATGTCCTTTACCTACTAGGTTTTCCACATTAATATATTGAACGTTTTTTGCTAATGGGCGATGTACTTTTTTTCCTAATAATTGTTTTTTGCTGAGGAGATAGGCACCGCCAAGAGTATAATCTTTGGGGTTATAGAGCACATATATTTGTTTACTAAACTTGATTTTTTCTAACCAATTCCGATGACGGTATTGAGGCACACAGGCTGCATTCAGTAATAGGTTGTCCACCCAAATAGTATTGTTGATAGCACTTAAACGATGTTTCTTTACCAAAGTCTCCATCACAATATTACCCATACTATGAAAGAACACGTTGAAACTACCGTTTCCTAATTCGTTTCCTTGTTTCATTTTTTTAAGGGTGTCCAAAACAGGTGCAAAAGCTTGGTGGGCATGGGTCGCCTCTCGCTTAGCAAAGTAGTAATTGCCTAATCTTTTGTGCCGGGAGCTGATACTGGGGTAGTCGAGCATGATGACATTTACATCATATTGGGATTGCATCCGCAAAGCTCTATCAGCAGCTGAGGTAAAGAGCTTACCCATACCTTCGGTGTAGATGACCCAGTCTTTATCTTTATTGGGAATAGAGTGAATGGCTGTTTTCAAATCCTTTACCGGTAATACCAACCGTTGCTGCTGACGTTCCCATACCAAAAAATAGCGAATGTTATTTTCAGATTGGTCTGTGAGAAAACGAAGCGAGTCTTTTTGGAAACGCCTATTGCTTGCCATAATGACTACTTTGTCTTGTGGTAAGATGTCGAGATTTCCACCGGAAGAAAGCAAATGAAATCCCTGCCAATATGCTTCTGTGTTATAGCTGGCTATGGTTGGTGGCTGTGCTAATCCTATTTGTAGGTCACCAAAAAAGATGAATAAAATTAGAGGTAATGTTATTGATTTAAAATTAATTGAACACATTTGTTTATAGTGTTGGTTTAAGTAATTCTTTTCTTTTTAATGATGGTAATATACAATTAGAGTATCTAAATCTTATTATGGTTACAAGCCATGCATTGTACAGTATATTGAAAACACTTTGAAAGTTTCATCAAAAATATAGAGGCTACAAATACTTGTAGCCCCTCTTCAGAAAATGTTTTCTTAATTATGTAAGAAACTTTAATTAGCCTTTCTTTTTTCCCAAGTCTTTCATTTGTTTTAAGAAAGCGTTGCCGGGTTCTATGGCTTCTATTTTGGACAAGTATGTATTCATGCTGGCTTTGTCGCCGGTGTTATAATAGTACAATGCTAAGTATTGGTATGCATACATTAGGTCTGCATTCTTTTTTTCATAACCCGCTACAGTAGTTTGTAACCATTTTTCGTAATATGATGTCGCAGTTCCTTTTTTGGCTTCTTCGTCTTGTGCGGATGCTACTCTGGCTCTCCAGTAAATAGCAGATGGCTGGTCGGGAAATTTGGCCTCCATTTGTTCAAACGCACCGGCAGCAGCCGTATAATTTTTGGAGTAGTAGCTATAGAAACCGGTGTAAAAATAATCAAGGGCTTTCGCCTGTGGGTTTTCGGCAATTATTTTGCCGTACCATTCACCAGCTTTGGCATAGCCTTCTGTTGTTTTCAGGCTTTTAAATCCTTCAGCAATTTCCCGATAGCGTTCCGATTTGTCTTTAGCCGTATCGGCAGCAATAGCTTTACTGAAATAGTTGTTGGCAGAGTCCGCTTGATTATTGGCGAGGAGTATTTTACCATAATTGATAAAATCGGAAGGGAATATCTTTTCCGGTTTTTGCATTGAGAAATATTTACGCACGTTCACCAAGGCATTAGCGGTATCTTTTGTTTCCAATTGGCTATAGGCAAGAATTCCGTAGAATCCCGGTTTTGAAACGCCGGATTGAATGAGTTCATTTACCTTATTGATGGCTCCGGGATAATCCTTGCTCAAGTACAAAATATTGGCATATTGTATTTGGTCATCGATTGATTTATCCGACAAGGAAAGGTAATGCTCAATGTTATGCTTGGCAAGATCGTATTTGCCCGTCCAGAAATAAGCATTCGCTAAATCGCGGTAGGGTAGTGGGTTGTTGGGGTCTGCCTCTTTGGCTTTATTGTAGTTTTCAAGTGCCAGCTTATAGTTCTTAGCGGCATACCAAAGCGCTCCTATTTTAGAAAAAGCTAGTGAATTATTTGGTTCTTTTGTGGTAACTCGCTCATAGTTGTTCATGGCTTCTCCACCGCCACCGATTATTTGACGGTAAGCATCACCCAATGCTAAACGCAACGGGGTGTTGTCTGCTTTGGTTAACGCAGTTTTATACCAGTCAATAGCAGTTTGTTTGTCGCTACCTTCTGAGTAAGTAATGGCATCTGCAGCATATTTCAAAGGTTCCCACTCTTTTTTCTTGGCTTTATCGGCTACCATTTTTGCTAGTCTTTGTCCCTCGGCGGCATTGCCGTTGGCAAAGGCTATGCGAGCCATACCGGATTGGTTGGCGGCATCATCAGCATATTTCGAAAAGATGGCTTGAGCTGCAGACGTGTTTTCAACTCCCAGTTCAGAAAGTCCTAAATAGTAATTGGCAATAGGGTTACTAGCCGCAAGCGGGGTTAGAATTTTTTTGGCAGACTCGTATCGTTCGTAATGATACATTTTAATGCCTTCTTCCAGCGATTGTGCTGTAGCTTGCAGGCTCAACGATAAAGCCGCTACAATTATGATTGGTTGTTTCATGGTTCTATACATGGTTCTACAAATATGAATGTTGGTAAGTAAATTATCGAGTGTTGAGTTGTGCGTCTCTGAAAATAATATTGGTTCGTAAAGGGAATAAACGAGCTTGTTTAAATATTAATTGTCCACGCTCCTTGGCTAAGAAATTTGCAAAGCCTGTGCCAAGACCGGGGTAAGTTTCTCTATTAATGTAAAACAAATTTCGGGTGAGGGGATAATAGTTGGGAGCAATATAGGCTTGGTAGGGCTTGAAGTACTGTTGTAAGCTGTCGTTGTAAATGGCAGCCACTCGTACGGAACTAGTAAACGCCAGACCCTCGGGATCACTGAAGTCTGATACATAGCTTACGCCTACAAAACCAATAGCATCGGGATTTTTTGCTACATATGCCAACACCGAATCGTTACCTTTTGCGGCAAATACATTGGCGCCAAGGGGTTGGTTCTGTAGTATGGAATCCATCATATACCGAAGCGTACTGGAACCCTGGTTGTCAAATACGACGGTGAATTTCTTCTTATAACTACCTGTAAGTATTCCTTTCAACTCTTCTATCCCAAATGCTGAATCAGCAGCTTCTTTGTGAACAATAACGGCTACCGCATCTTTGGCAATAGCCAGGGTTGTAGGCACTACTTTTTTCTGTTCACAAACGGCTTTTTCATTTGCAGAAAGGTCGCGTGTTACCAATACCAGCCTAACACTATCATTCATAAAATCTTGTATGCACTGCGACTCCGACTTGTATTGAATAGTAATATGAGCATCCGGAAAACTGCTATCAAAGACCTTTTTTTGTTCTTCAATAATTGGGCGAAAAGTTTCGTCTGCCGAAATGCGGATTGTGCCGCTGCTTAAAGTATCCGTAGCTTGTTGGGGGGCATTATCGCGGCACCCCAAAAGGAAAAGGCTACCAAGGAATAGAAGTCCATATGGAGACACAATTTTCATAAAGTGCAATTTTAAATGATTTTTACGGGTTGCTATTTTGCGTAACAGGAATTTAACGACTTTATCGTTTGGTCTGCTGACGCATCATTGTAATGCCTCTCCAAATGCGAAAGCAACCATATAACAAAAGCATAGAGCCTAAAAAGTAGGCTATACTGGATGATAATGCCATTGAGCCGAAGTATTTAATGTAGAGAACCATCAGCCCTATTACGATGTATAAAAAGCCCATTCCTAAATGAAGAGGGATTTGAATCTTTTCCATATTGCTACGGCGTGGAAGGTTGTCTTGTGTGTTTGATGTCATGAGTAGTAATAATGCGCAAAAGTAAAAAATGAAATCGTTGCATGGCGTAGATAATTTCTCTTTCATAGTCGAAGATGGTATAGACCCACCATATTGTTTTATAGATGCAAGAGGGGGCAACATTTCTGTTAGAATTCTGTTATAGTTCAGATTTTTTTTACCGGACGACCTCCTTATCTTACTTCTTTTTTTTCTGAATATGGTTTACTAATTGGTTTACTTGTTTTACAATAAGTTGATTATCAATAACAAAATTTTTTTGATAAAAATGAATTGAATAATGATTTATTGTACCTTTGCAAACGAAAAAATAATATAATGTCACATTTATCTAGCAAACAAAAGACAACCATTTACAAAACATACGGTGGCAGCGAAACTAACACCGGCGCTACAGAAGTGCAAATCGCTCAAATGACAGAACGTATCAACCATATTTCTAACCACCTGAAGCAAAATAAAAAAGATTTCTCTACACACCGTGGTTTAATGCAATTGGTAGGTCGTCGTAAAAGACTATTGCAGTACATGAGCCGTACGAACCTGCAAGGATACCGTGCCTTGATTGAAAAATTAGGTATCCGTAAATAACTATATACAATGATTAATCACAATTCCCAACTAAATAAAATGCGGTTGGGAATTGTGCTATTGGATGTAATCTTAACTGTGGGCTGCCGATACTTAGCTGGTATTTACTCGGCAGTTTCTCGCTGAAAAAAACAAAATCATGAACACTCCTCAACCAATTTCCGTTTCGTTTCAGATGAACGACGGAAAAGAAATCTCCATAGAGACAGGGCGTTTTGCCCGCCAAGCTGATGGCGCCGTAGTAGTGCGTCAAGGCAATTGTATGATAATGGCTACTGTAGTAGCGGCAAAAGAACCCAAACCAGGGCAGTCTTTTTTTCCATTGACAGTAGATTATCAAGAGAAATTTGCATCTGCCGGTCGCATACCGGGTTCTTTCTTTAAAAGAGAAGGTCGCCTGAGCGATTATGAAGTATTAATATCCCGTTTGATAGACCGCGCACTACGTCCACTATTTCCCGAAGACTATTTGTGTGATGTACAAGTATTAGTGTACCTCATTTCTTCCGATCCGGAAGTAATGCCTGACCAACTGGCTTGTTTGGCTGCTTCTGCTGCTCTTGCCGTATCAGATGTACCCATTCAAGAAATTATTTCTGAAGTAAGAATTGCCCGTGTTAATGGACAATATCTGGTAAACCCTACACGCACAGAAATGAAAGATGCCGACATGGACTTTATCATTGCGGCTACCGATAAAAATATTATGATGGTGGAAGGCGATGCCAAAGAATGTAATGAAGAAGACCTCATTACGGCCATCGAAACAGCGCATACTGCCATTCGTACGCAGATACAAGCACAACAAGCCCTTCGCGAAAAAATAAACGCACCCGAAAAACGCGATTATACCAAAGCGGTAGAAAACGAAACCGTAAAAGCAGCAGTTGAAGCATTTGCCGGAGAGCGCATGAAAACCATTGCGCGCAGTGCCTCAGCAAAACACGACCGTAGCGATGCTTATAAAGCTTTGCAAGAAGATTTAATGTTGCATCTTTCTGAAGGCTTGGCAGAAGGAGAAACATTACCGGATGAAACACGTTCTTTTGCTAAAAAATATTTAGAAGACCTACAGTACTACACCGTACGCAACATGATATTGGATGAGCAAAGACGCTTAGATGGACGTGGACTAGAAGATGTCCGCCCCTTGACTATCGAAACCGATATCTTGCCTTCTCCACATGGGTCCGCCTTATTTACCCGTGGCGAAACCCAATCCCTAACAACCGTTACATTAGGTACTACAAATGACGAACTATTAGTAGAAAGTGCCGCTACTTCAGACTATCGAAAATTTATTCTACACTACAATTTCCCGCCTTTCTCAACCGGAGAAACCAAGCCAATGCGTGGCCCAGGTCGTCGTGAAGTGGGACATGGTAACTTGGCAATGCGCTCCTTAGAGCAAATGATGCCCGGCGATTCCTTCCCATATACCGTACGTGTTGTTTCTGATATCTTAGAGTCTAATGGTTCCTCTTCAATGGCTACTGTTTGCGCCGGTTCATTGGCATTAATGGATGCCGGTGTGCCGTTCCCTAAACACGTAGGTGGTGTGGCCATGGGCTTAATCTCTCGTGCATCAGATGGTAAATGGGCTGTGTTAACCGATATCTTGGGCGACGAAGATCATTTGGGAGATATGGATTTTAAAGTGACCGGTACTCGTGATGGTATATGTGGCATTCAAATGGATATTAAAGTGGACGGACTGAGCATGGATGTGATGCGCCAAGCATTGGCACAAGCTAAACGTGGTCGCTTGCATATCCTTGATGCCATGTATCAGACTTTACCGCTGCATCGTGAAGACCTGAAACCACATGCGCCTCGCATTGAGCAGCTTATTATCGACAGCGAGTTTATTGGTGCCGTAATTGGACCCGGCGGTAAGATTATTCAAGAAATACAAAGAGAAACCGGTGCGACCATCAATATTGAAGAAGAAAACAACAAAGGCATCGTAAAAGTATTTTCTTCCAATAAAGAAAGCATTGATAAAGCGCTCAACTGGATAAAAGGGATTGTAGCTGTTCCGGAAATTGGTGAAACCTATGAAGGCGTTGTAAAATCAGTCGTTGCATTTGGTGCCTTTATCGAATTTTTGCCGGGCAAACAAGGCTTATTGCACATCTCTGAAGTGAGTTGGAAACGATTAGAAACACTTGATGGCGTATTAGCTGAAGGAGATAAAGTGAAAATTAAATTGGTGGGTACTGATCCAAAAACCGGTAAACTTCGTTTGAGCCGCAAGGTGCTTATGGAAAAACCCGAAGGATATGTAGAACCCGAAAAAAGAGAGCGTCGTGACAATGCTGAAAAAGGACCTCGCAAAGACTTCGATAGAAAAGGACAGGATCGCCCAAGAGGTCAATTTAGAAATGATAAAGAAAGGACTCCTCAAAATTCTCCAGAAGCAACCAATACCAATACAATACCTGAGAATGATGCTGACCTGACGTTGTAATATCTTAACGAAGGTATCGGATAACAATGCCCTCATGCAATATTTTGTATGAGGGTTTTTCTTTGATATCAGAGGTCATTGAATCATACAAACCTCATGTGTTTTACAACAAGAAAAGCCGTATGCTATCAACATAAAAAATATTTAAAGAAATAAATGATTTACTGTTACCTTTGCCGTCCTTTGACCGGGAGACGTGTCCGAGTGGTTGAAGGAGCACGCCTGGAAAGTGTGTATACGGGAAACTGTATCGCGAGTTCGAATCTCGCCGTCTCCGCTGCAAAAGCTGCCCCATCGGGTGGCTTTTTTGTTGCCTGCTATCCTATGTAAATTGATTCTTACAAATAGTTTTTCGACTCGCTTCGTTAAAAAGAAATCATAAAAAGAGCAACTCTGCAAAGGCTATGTTACATTTGCCCTTTCAAAAAAACACATTTTACATGAAACGTTACATTAGTTTGCTATGCGGATTTTTGATGTTGTTGCCTTTCTTATCGGTTGGGCAGACAGACAAGATTCCGATGAATAGCAACATCAAAACGGGACAACTGCCCAATGGATTGAAGTACTTCATTGTTCAAAACAAAAAGCCTGAAAAGAAAATTGAACTACGTCTGGCGGTTAATGCCGGCTCTATCTTGGAAGATAATGACCAATTAGGTTTGGCGCATCTCTTGGAGCACATGAACTTCAATGGCTCTAAGCATTTTCCTAAAAACGAAGTGGTGCATTATTTGCAAAGCATAGGTGTGGAATTTGGTGCTGATTTGAATGCCTATACCAGTTTTGATGAAACCGTATATATCCTCCCAATACCTGCAGACGATAAGAAAAAAATAGAACAAGGGTTCCAGATATTAGCTGATTGGTCGGGAGCAGCCTTGCTTGAAAATGATGACATCGACAAAGAAAGAAGTGTGGTATTGGAAGAAAGCCGTTTGGGTAAAGGTGCCGGTGACCGCATGATGAAGAAGTGGCTTCCCGAATACTTGAATGGCTCGTTGTATGCAAAAAGATTGCCCATTGGTGATGAAGAATTATTAAAAACCTTTAAACACGATGCGATTAAGCGTTTTTACCGTGATTGGTACCGTCCCAATTTGCAAGCCGTAATGGTAGTGGGTGATATAGAACCGGCGGAAGCAGAGCGATTGATAAAAGAAAAATTCTCCGGATTTAAAAACCCCACCAACGAACGTCCCCGTCCGCAAAGCTTTGAAATCCCCTCCCGCACCGCTAGTAAAGCGATGGTCGTGAGTGATAAAGAGCAACCCTATACCATGGTTCAGGTAATTGGAAATACGGTTTCTAAGCATCCGGCAACTACCGCAGCAGGCTATTTGGATGAGGTAGAACAAAACCTATTTAATGCCATGCTTGCTGCTCGCTTGGATGAATTGAAGTCAGCTCCAAACCCTCCCTTTATCTTTGGCTTTGGTGGCTTTGGTGGCGGTTTTGCACGTTTTACCGAAAACTTTCAACTAGCTGCTATCTGTGGTAACGACAAAATAGAACCGGCTATAGAAGCCATCGTAAAAGAAGCCGTGAAAGTAAAAAAATTCGGCTTTACAGCATCAGAATTAGAGCGTGCGAAAGCCACCTTATTAGCAGGCTACGAGAAGATGTACAATGAAAGAGACAAGACTGAATCCAAAACAAAAGTAGATGAATTGGTGCGCCATTTTCTCACCAATGAATGTGTACCCGGTATTGAATGGGAATATCAATTTGTAAAAGAAAAGCTTCCAACCATTACATTGGATGAAGTCAACAAACAAAAAGATAAGATTGATATTGACAAGCGCTACTTTGCTTTAGTAACTACCAAAGCAGCTGACAACTTGCCAACTGATGCACAAGTACAATCTTATGTAGATAATAGTTTGAAAGCAGAGGTGACCGCTTATCAAGAAAAAGAACTTCCCAAACAATTGTTGGCACAACAACCCAAGCCCGGCAAGGTAGTGAAGGAAGTGAAAGACGCAATCATCCAAACAACAACATGGACACTCAGCAATGGCGCAAAAGTGACGTACAAGAAAACGGATTTCAAAAACGATGAAATTATTTTCTCCGGATACCGTTGGGGTGGGTCATCTACCTATACCGGTACCGATTATCAAAGTGCTGACTATTCCAATAATGTAGTAGATGAGATGGGATATGGTGCATTCTCCAGCACCGATTTGCAAAAATTCTTACAAGGCAAAACCGTTAATGTAAGTACTTGGCTGGACATGAACGGCGATTATGTAAGAGGCAGCTCTACAGTGAAAGATTTAGAAACCGCTTTGCAATTGCTTTACTTAAAAAGTACCTCGCCCCGTAAAGATGCAGATGCGTTTCAGTCGTTTAAGGACAGACAAATTCAACTAATAGCACAGCTCAAATCCAATCCGGAAAGCTATTTCGGTGATACGCTTAATAATTTTATGTACCGAAATAATCCTCGTGTAAAAGAAATACCTACAGCGCAAGACTATGAAGCTATAAATATGGATCATGCTGTTGCCTTTTACAACCAGCGTTTCAATACAGCCAATGGCATGAATTATTTCTTCGTAGGCAGCATTCCTGAAAAAGAATTTAAAGGACTTGTAGAGAAATATATTGGTGGGCTTGGAAGCAAAGTGGTTGCCAACAAGTATAAAGACCTTGGCATTGAACCAATAACCGGTGTTCACCAATTTACAGCACATGCCGGCACCGAACCTAAGAGCACAGTAACGGATATTGCCTTCTTTTACACACCTTATGTACAGCAAGACGAACTAGCCTTAAGCCTATTGACAGAAGTGGTGAACAACCGTATCACCGATACCATTCGTGAGAAAATGAGTGCTATATATGGTGGTGGTGTTGGCTTTAGGTTGCAGAAATTTCCCAAAGAAAAATTCTCAATGCAAAGCTACTTGCCTTGTGGCCCCGAGAATGTTGCAAAGGTGCAAAATGCCTTTAGCGAAATAATTGAAACAGTGAAAAAG
Organism: Bacteroidota bacterium; assembly: GCA_029573235.1. Classification (GTDB taxonomy): domain Bacteria; phylum Bacteroidota; class Bacteroidia; order Chitinophagales; family Chitinophagaceae; genus JAFIGV01. Next base: position 33,797 of record JAKQGX010000004.1, on the reverse strand, counting down.
CCCGGAAATATCCAAGCAGAAGAACTGAAGAAGGCAACGGAAACCTCAATTCAAAAATATAAAGTAGGGGTAAAGACGAATAGCTATTGGTTGTCCAGCCTCAGCAAATACCAACAATATGGATTGCCTTCGGCTAATATTCTAAACCTGGAAGCACGCATTAATGCCATCACACCGGATACCCTTACTAAAGTGGCTAATAAATACCTTATCAACAAAAACCTGATTCGTGCGTTGATGATGCCGGAAAAATAGTAAACGTCAAAGGAATTTAGTCATTTATGCAAATGCGCTTCGATTACTGAAGCGCATTTGTTTTGTGAGTATACGCTGTTTTCATTTTTGGAATATCTAATAAAGTGGAAGTGTGCAATGACCTTTTTACTATGCTTGCCTCAGTTGTTCAAACAACTGGTTCAGCTTTTCTTTTAAGACTATTTTTTGCTTTTGCTCGCCGGTTGCGATAATTCGATTACCCACTTGTGCTATATATTCCGTTACTACTTCGTTGCCATTAACAGCAGTGAGAGTGGCGGTAAAAACTACTTCGTCTCCTGCTACTGCCGGCGAATGGTGCACTACAGTAATACCTGTTCCGATGCCCTCTTCAGTTTCCTCTTTCATTTCTAAAACAAAAAGCCGCCCGCTCCATTCGGCATCACGTGCTAAAGAGAAAGTAGCATATACGGCATGTACTTCGCCTGTATCAAACCGAGCAAAGTCAGCAGGGGTAACAATGTGGCGATATTCTTTTTGGGCACCAATAGAAAATGGATTTTTCATGCTACAAAATAATGCAAAACTTGCAGGCTTATATGCAAATACCGTTTCTGGATTATTGCGTATGTTTGCAAAACATTCATGAAAAAGATTATCGTCATACCCTTATTAGTGCTCTACATGATTGCCTCTTTGGGCATTCATGTAACCTTGCATTATTGTGGTGATACGATAGAATCTTGGGCAATAGCTAGCCAAACCGATGGTTGCGAAGACGATAGTTGTGATGATGAAAGTACACCTGCGGATAATTGCTGCAAAGAAAAAATAATTAAGTCGCAAGTAGCCAGCGAACAGATTACGGTATCGCCATATAAGGTGATCTATCTCTCTTCAACTGCTTTGCTACCTACTCCTTTTACTTATGCATTGCAGAATGCAGCGTTGCTCAACGGCACCTCCAACAACGTAATTCATGATGCCAACGCACCACCCGGTAATTGGCAATCCATACCGCTTTATAAGCTATTCTCTTCTTTTACGTACTACGGTTAATACATCTTGTTTGATTATTGATTGAATGCACCTAAGCTTTTTATTATAGTGCTTTCCAAAGGGGTAATGTGGGAGGCTTGCTACCCAACTCTCTAAAGTTTTCTCAATAATCTATTGACCTAACCAATGGTTGCCTTAGAACCATTCAAATATTAGATGCAATATTAATCATTCAAAAAATCGTAAAAGATGAAACAACTCATTTCTATCATAGCCATCATACTTATGGCTATTACTTCTGCACAAGCAAAAGGAGATATTAAAACGGATACTTTTTCTGTAGATGGTAATTGCGATATGTGTAAAAAGCGTATCGAAAATGCAGCCTATATCATAGGGGTGAAACGTGCCGATTGGAACAAAGCCGACCATAAAATTGTAGTGGTCTATAACAGTGCAAAAACTAATGTTGAAGCTATTCAACAAAGCATAGCCAAAGCCGGACACAACACACCACTTTACGAGGCAAAGGAAGCCGACTACGAAAAACTGCCTAAGTGCTGTCATTACAAAACGGAAGAGTGCCATCATTAATCCCTCATTCTTGAATTTGCAAACATGAAAAAGATACACAGCTACATGCTGACAGGGATTGCTATTTGGATGGCTACGGCTACTGTCAGCGCACAAGATACTACCACAAGAGAAAAGGACTTGGACGAAGTATATATCCGTCAAAAGCAAGCAACGACAACCATTAGCTTATACGACCCTATGAAAAAGGAGAAGATAAGCAACAAAGAATTGTTGAAAGCGGCTTGTTGTAACCTAAGTGAAAGCTTTGAAACAACGCCTTCCGTTGATGTAGGTTTTACCGATGCCGTAACAGGATATAAGCAGATTCAGATGTTAGGGCTTGCCGGTGCCTATACATCGATCACTCGCGAAAACATTCCCGACAACCGTGGATTGGGTTCCATTACCGGATTGACTTTTACACCCGGCACCTTTGTAGAAAGTATGCAACTTAGTAAAGGCACCGGTAGTGTAGTCAATGGTTTTGAAAGTGTCGCCGGACAAATAAATGTTGAATGGCGCAAACCTTTTGAAGACAAAGAAGAGAAATGGCATTTTAACCTCTATCAAAATTCACAAGCACGTTCCGAAGGAAACATTGTTCATAAAATAAAAATAAACGACAACCTTTCGACCAACTTCTTTCTTCATGGGCGTTCGCAATGGGATAGAATAGATGGTAACAAAGATGGGTTTATGGACCAGCCCTTGGATAAGCAGTTCGTAGGTGCTAATAGATGGATTTGGTTTTCGCCCAAAGGTTGGGAGGTACAAGCCGGCGTGAAGGGAATATATATCGACAACGTAGGCGGACAAATGGATTATAAAAAAGGGATGAAAGAAGGGTTGAATATGCCTTGGGGTTTTGAACTAGACACGCGTAGGGTAGAAGGCTGGGCAAAACTGGCAAGAATATTTCAGAACAAACCCGCTACCAGCATAGGATTACAACTATCCGGTGTGTACCACAACCAAGATGCAAAGTATGGTTTGGCAAATTATGATGGAATACAAAAAAGCTTTTATGCCAATCTCATTTATCAATCTATCATCAAAAACACCAATCATGTTATCAAGTTTGGGTTGAGCAGTATGGTAGATAATTACCGCGAAGCTTATATCGATTCGTTGTACAAAAGACAAGAAGTGGTACCCGGAGCCTTTACAGAATATAGCTACACGGCTTCTGAAAAATTTAATATGGTTGCCGGTCTTCGTGTAGATTACAACAACTTGTTTGGTGCTTTTGTTACACCGCGTTTACACGTTCGTTATGCTCCCTTTCCCAAGTCTGCTTTGAGAGCATCTATTGGCAGGGCGCAACGCACCGCCAACATCTTTGCCGAGAATATGGGTTATATGGCCAGTGGTAGAGGCTTTATCATTAGCCATCCATCCGATAGCAAAGCATATGGGTTGCGCCCGGAAGTAGCTTGGAATTACGGGCTGAACTTTACACAAAAATTCCAATTGAATTATAGGGATGGAGCCTTTACTGTTGATTATTATTACACCGATTTTAAAAATCAGATTGTAGTAGATCTTTACTCTGATACCCATTTTGTAGAGTTTTATAACCTAAATGGAAAGTCGTATGCTCATAGTTTTCAAGCACAGTTAGATTATGAAATACTCCGCAACTTAGACATTCGACTGGCATATCGCTGGTATGATGTGAAGACTACTTACAACGGTGTACTAAAGGAAAAACCTTTGGTGTCGGCACATAGAGCCTTTGCAAACATTGGCTATGAAACCCGCAACCAATGGAAGTTTGATTATACGGTTCAATGGATAGGACCGAAATTGGTACCGGCAAGACATGACCATGCCAACCAACGGAAGGAGTATTATTCGCCATCGTATGTGTTGATGAACGCACAAATCACAAAGACATTTAAAGAAGTGTTGGACATCTATGTGGGTGCAGAGAATATCACCAATTACATGCAGCACCATCCGATAACGTCGTATGATAATCCATACAGTGCCGACTTTGATGCATCACTGGTTTGGGGACCCATCATGGGTAGAAGTTTTTATGCTGGTATTCGCTACAAATTATTTTAGGTAGTATTGCCCTATAATGAATGAGGGGTTCAGCTTTGCTGAACCCCTCATTCACTATAATATGGTGGCTAATTAATGTGGCTTTTCGTGGTTAAGACAGCTCTTCGAAGTATCCTGTTTTTTTATTCTTCACTACATTATCCCAATGATAGTAGCGTCCATTCATGGCTACATATACACCGGTGGGCAGTGTTTGCAAAAACGCCATAGCGGCTCCCAGGTTGAAAAAACCATCCGAACTGCCAAACTTATACGGTATCATGGCGCCGGTAATGACAATGGTTTTGTCCAGTTGCTCTTTAGCCAGATAAGCGGCGGTTTGCGCCATCGTATCGGTGCCGTGTGTGATGAGTATTTTATCTTCCGGAGCAGCTTTGCAATTATGTAGCAGTAATTCTCTATCGGCATCTGTCATCTCCAAGCTGTCTATCATCATTACTGTTCTGATTTCTACGTTCAAGGTACATCGCCCCAATTTCAACATTTCAGGAACATGGGTTTCTTCGAAGTGAAGCTTCCCGTTTATCATGTCATATTCTTTATCGAAGGTGCCGCCGGTAACAAGAATACGTATGCTCATAGTATGATTTTCGATTAGTACAGATGAAAAAATGTGAGTGTGTAAACTAAATTAATGGATTATTACAAGCTCATTTTTTCTAAAATGCGTTCCAAATCGTTGTCGTTATAAAACTCAATTTGGATAATACCCTTTCCATTTTTCTTTCGGTCTAGCTTTACTTTGGTAGAAAAGTGTGAAGCCATATTGTCTTCAATTCTTTTATATGCCGGCGGTAAAATACCCGACTTCGCTACCGTAGCGTTATCTACTGATTTACCTTCCGTGAGCATACTTTTTACCAATGCTTCTACCTGACGTACCGAAAGTCCTTTCTCTTTTGTTTCGCGGTGTACATAGAGTTGTTGGTCTATTTGGTCGAGGCTGATGATGGCGCGTGCATGCCCCATACTTATGGCTCCATCTCTTACTGATTTTTGAATATCAGGAGGGAGTTTCAGCAACCGTATGTAGTTCGTTACCGTGCTACGGTCTTTTTTCATACGGTCGGCTACTTGCTCTTGTGTAAGGTCACATTCGTCCATCAGTCGTTTATAACTCAGTCCTATTTCAATGGCGTTGAGGTCTTCCCGTTGCAAGTTTTCCAATAAAGCCATTTCCAACATTTGCTGGTCATCTGCCGTACGGATGTAGGCGGGAATATCTTTTAATCCAGCCATTTTAGAGGCTCTCCAACGACGCTCTCCCGAAATAAGTTGGTACTTGTTAGGGCTTATTTTTACGACCGTTATGGGTTGTATCACATCGTGCAATACAATGCTTTCCGACAATTCTTTTAATGCCTGCTCGTCAAAGTCGCGACGGGGTTGCTTGGGGTTTACTTCTATTTGTTCAATAGGAATGCGAGGCATGGTGTTGCTACTGCTGCCCACGGTTGTAGTGCCGGCAACGGGCGTGTTTATCTCGTCGTCAATCGTATTGAGGAGTGCTCTGATGCCGCGACCTAATGCCTGCTTTTTGTTGTTGTTGTTATTTGGACTCGTGCTCATCTATTTCAAATACTTTGTCTTCGTTTTTAATCTTGGTAAGGTTATTTTTTTGCAGAATTTCTTTAGCCAAATTCAAGTAGTTCACCGCACCGGTACTTTCTGTATCGTACATGATTGCGGGTTTTCCAAAGCTGGGGGCTTCTCCTAGTCGAGTATTGCGATGGATGATAGTGTTGAACACCGTATCCTCAAAATGATTTTTTATTTCTTCTACTACTTGGTTGCTGAGGCGCAAACGTCCATCGTACATTGTCATTAAGATGCCTTCTATTTGCAAGCCGGTATTTATGCGTGCTTGTACGATTTTTATGGTGTTGAGCAATTTTCCCAACCCTTCTAAGGCAAAGTATTCGCACTGTACCGGTATTACTACGCTATCCGCAGCGGTTAAGGCGTTTACAGTTATCAAACCTAAAGAAGGAGAGCAATCAATGATGATGAAGTCATAATCTTGAGTTACGGTTTGCAAGGCGTTTTTGATGATGTGCTCTCTGTTGGGATGATTGATAAGCTCTATCTCGGCACCTACCAAGTCCAAATGCGAAGGCAGTAGGAATAAGTTGGGTGTTTCTGTTTCTAATATGGCTTGACTAACGGGTGTTTCGTTTACCATACAATCATAGAGACTCACTTGAATGTTTTTCAGTTCAAAGCCATTACCGGTTGTGCTATTCGCCTGTGGGTCGCCATCTACCAGCAGTGTTTTATATTCTAATACTGCCAAGCTAGCAGCTAGGTTTATTGCTGTAGTAGTTTTTCCAACGCCACCTTTTTGGTTGGCTATTGCTATTATTTTTGCCATATCAATTTGTCGTTGCTAATGTGGTTATTTTATCAAAAATATACCGTTCGGGTCGCTCGCTTGTTGCTTCCGACTGCAATATAGTTTGTATTCTATAGAGTAAAGGAGGCAAATTACAGTTTGTTCTCTTTTTAATTGTTACAATATCATTTCTGCACCTATTGTCGGCAATGTCAATTGCAGACCGGCATCAGAAAATTTTCTAATGGTTTGTTCGTGGTCTATTTTAATATATCCAAAGGTGTCATAATGCACCCCAATGATTTTTTTGCATTGAATAAAGCCCGCAGCTAATATCGCATCATCGGCACCCATTGTGAAATTGTCGCCCACAGGAAGTATGGCTACATCGAGGTTTGCCCATCGGGGTATCAGCTGCATATCCATCGTGAGTGCTGTATCGCCGCTGTAGTAAAGGTTTCCCTCTTCTGTAGTGAGGATAAAACCGCCTGGGTTGCCACCGTATGTTCCATCAGGAAGGACACTGCTATGAACGGCAGTTACAAACTTTACCTTTCCAAAAGGAAATTGCCATTGCCCGCCAAGGTTCATAGGATGCACTTGCTGAATGCCTTGTTGCAAGCACCACTCCGTTATTTCATAAGCGCCCACGACAGTGGCATTCGTACGCTTGGCTATCGATACTAAATCGCCCACATGGTCGCCATGCCCATGCGATACGAAAATATAGTCCGCTTTTATTTGGTGGATATCAATGTGTTTTGCCAATGGGTTGTCGGAAATAAAAGGGTCGAAAAGCAAATGCTTGCCGTTTATTTCTAATCCAAAACAAGATTGCCCATAGTACGTATATTTCATCGTGCAGTACCTACTTTTGATAAGGGCAAATTTACAATGATAGGTCTAGTTTTCCCGAAGTATTGTACAAATGTGGAAAACCTTATTTTTTGCTCCATTGATACTGCCTGTTGAGTATTGTTGCTACTTTACGTTTGTTGGTACGGTTATTTTCAGCTGCTACTTTAGTATTTTTGAAACCCTATGACAATGAAAAAATTAGTGGCGCTCACAGGAGCCGGAATAAGTGCGGAGAGCGGGTTACAGACCTTTCGTGATGGTGATGGACTTTGGGAAAACCACCGTATTGAAGATGTGGCAACGCCGCGCGCATGGAGGCGCGACCCTCAGTTGGTACTCGATTTTTACAATATGCGTCGCCAACAAGTATTGAATGCTCAACCCAACGCAGCTCATATTGGGTTGGCAGCTTTGCAAGTGCATTTTGATGTGCATATCATTACTCAAAATATTGACGACTTGCACGAAAGAGCCGGTTCAGAAAATGTGCTTCACTTGCACGGGAAAATATTAGAATGCAGAAGTGAAGCTGATGCCACATTGGTGTATCCCATTACCCGTGATATGCTACTTACCGATCGTGCGGCGGATGGTGCAAGGCTTCGACCCAATATCGTTTGGTTTGAAGAGCCGGTACCCATGATAGCAGAAGCTATTCCCATTTTAGCGTCTGCAGATATATTTGTGTTGGTTGGCAGCTCGTTGGTCGTATATCCAGCCGCTGGTTTGGTTGATTATGTACCACCGATGGTGGACAAATACGTCATTGATAAAAAAATACCACCCATCAACGATAGGTCTGTCATTCGTATAGAAAAGCCGGCTACTGAAGGTATTGAAATCCTTCGCCAATACCTGCTTCCCAACTAGTAGTCGCTTTACAACTCATGGATAAGAAACATATCCCTATCCTTATATAAAATGAGTAGTTATACAATAAACATTCATTTATTATTATGTTTTCGTATTGCCTAAATTTGTTGGATACTTTATTTCAATAACAAATAATCCGAATTGCCACTATCATCAAGGCAAGTTTCTTACATTATGAAAAAATATTTCTACATTTCTACCTTGGCATTGGCTACGTTGCTAACTACTCAATCATGCATAAAATCTCCGGTTAAAAATTGTGATCCTTTATGTGAAGTAAATGGCACATGCGATTTGACTACCGGTACTTGCGACTGCAATCAAGGCTACGAAGGTGTTAACTGCGAGATAGAAACAAGGGCTCGCTTTGTAGGTACGTATGCCGTAAAGCAAGACAGCAGTGGTGTGATAAAAAATTATACTTGCATCATTGCCAATGGCAGCGGGAATGCTTATACCATTTCGCTTTCGTCACTTAACAATGCCTCTTTTAACGCTACTGTTGCAAAGAATAATACGGTTACCATACAAGACTTTAATGCAGAGTTTATTCAAATATCCGGGTCGGGCAATTTGAATGGGAACACACTAACATTAAATGTCAATTTCAAACCTAATTTCGATCCTGCCTATACGCTGTTGTTTACCCTTACAAAGCAGTAAGTTGGTGCGCTTGATGATGTATTGCCTGTTCTTATTTCTCTTAGAAATACAGTAGTATAGCTGTCTTGTGATGTGTAATAAGTGTTGTTGCTATTGCTTGAGCCAGGTGGACATATACCCGGGGTCTAATTGAAAATAATTCGCTTTACGCTCTATCACGCTATTGTTGATGTAGAAAATAGCGGGAACCCCTTCTTTGGCGTATTGCATAAAGGCATCCATATTCTTGAATCGGAGATGTGGCACACTCATGGATTTTGTTTCTTCAAAAAAGTTTTTTTCATCAGCATCATCACCGGCAAGCACCATGTATAAGGGTAATTCGGGGTGTTGTTTTTTAAGGATGTGAAAAAGAAATGCGGCTTTCTTACAATGTGGGCAGCTCAAGCTCATAAAGGCAACGATATGCTTTCCTTTGCGTAGGTCAACGGTAGGCTTTGCTGCTTCTTCATACAAGGGTTGCAAGTTAATGTCCGCTTGGGTGACAGTAGGTTGTGATTGCCGACTGAGGGGAATAACCACAAAAGGTGTCATCAATGACAGCATAATAGCCATCATCGCTATGTAAATACTGTTTTTATAACTACGTCCGGGAAAGTACCTCCATAACAACGCAGCGATACCCAACAGTCCAATATTTTTGAGAATACCCGCAGATGGTCGCATAGCGTAAGCCTCTCCAAAGCAGCCACAGTTGCCATTGTCGCCTTGTGTTTGGATTAGAAACATAAGATACACGCTGAAGCCAACCAACATTGCCATAACAGCAGGGTAGGTGAAAGAACGTAAATATAATTGCAACAGCAGGAAGCAACCGAGTAGTAACTCCAAAGCAATAAACAATCTTGCTAAGATACCAGCAAGCGCCATGTGGGTGATGCCCACATCCATGAAATTCCACATGAGCTGCTCAAAAGCGAACAACTTGCTGATGCCCGAAAATAAAAATACTGCTGCCAAGGTAAGTAGCAGCAGTATCGCTATAATAGTAATGAATATTGGTTGTTTTGAGTCGGTGTTAATGGCTTTGTGCATGATGGCACAAACTTAAGGCATTAATACAAAAGACATTTCTCCGTTGTAGTAATTCCATCCGTAACCGTTTGGCTGGAGTTTTCTTCGCAAACCGCCTTAGCTTTCTTTTTCGTATCACGCACCGGATATTCCTTTACCAACGTATCCGGCAGCCCGGGAAGCCCTGAATAGGATATCGTGCAACGGCAACTGTATTCTTGCGTGCACGAACTAAAAACCGTTACAGTAACTACAGTAATAAGCATTAGCCCTACCTTGGATAAACGAAATTTCATCAGCTTAAATAAATTTTAACGGTTGAAGGTAATAGATAAATTTTAAATCTGCAAGAAGGAATAGAAACTCATTACTATTTACTAAAAATTAGGGGGAATTGTAGGCTGATATAGGCATTTCTCCCCATGTTATAGATGCCTTGTCTGCCCGTTGCATAGTTCTCCGGAGCGTATTTTAAACGGCTTAAATGGTCTTGATAACTTTTGTTTAATAGGTTTTGAACTGTAAAAGAAAACGTACATACCGGCGCTGCTTTTTTGTTTACTAAAGTCATCCCTACTCCAGCATGTAACAGGCTATAGCCGGGTGTTGGCGTCTCGGTATGATAGGCATTGTAGATATAGTTTTGTGCGAAGTAATTATCTAACGAAATTCTTAGATAGGCATCTTGCCACTTGTTTTTTCCGTTTTTGTATTGCGCTCTAAGACCTATATGCCATTTAGGTGCGGGCATAAAAGGAATGTTACGCATACTGTCGGGTGCCTGTAAGAACACCCCGCGTACCCATGAAAATCCTTGCTCTACATGCAACCAGTCTAAGGGATGCGGATGCATGTCCATGTACAATTCTCCGCCGTATGTAATGGCTTGGTTTTGATGAAATCTAAAAGCAGCATAACTATCTTCATTGTTCAATACGGGTATAGAATCATCTCCTGCTGCGTTGGTCAATTTGTGAAGATAGATATAGTCATACATTCGATTCACAAATATAGAAGCACTGATGTGTGTGTGTGCCGTGTTAAACTCGATACCTCCGTCTGCTTGCAAGCTTCTTTCTGGCTTCAGTCCCGGATTTCCGTATTCATAACGAAAGGTACCTTCGTGTATTCCATTCGCAGATAGCTCGGCAATGTTGGGAGCTCGATAACCCGATGCCAAGTTTACTTTCAAAACCGTGTTGGGTAAAGAATAGCTGAACCCGATGCTACCGCTGAGGTTGGAAAAATTTCGTTTTATTGCTTGAAAATGCACTTGGTCATCTTCATCCAGTAGTTGTCGGCTTTGTAAATTCCGGTGGTCGTAGCGGATGCCTCCGGATAATAGCATGTCATTCCATTGCTTACTCAACAAGGTGAAAATGCCTATATCAAATAGTTGATAATCGGGAATTAAATACTCTGAACCTTGATTGAAGTTATCTTGTTTCATACCGTTGACACCCCAACTGATATTCCATTGCCGGTTTTGGGGTAATATGTATTGGAGGTCGTAGCTGTAAGTTTTTAGCAACAATTGGATGGCGGGATGTTGCGGTGCCAGCACGTCTTCATACTCGCTACGGGTATTTTGTTGGTACCCCAATGTCGCTGAAAGACGGTGTTGGTTTTTGAAATATTGACTGTGTTGCCAGACCCATTTTTGGTGATTTATTTTTTGCATAGGGATGGCAATAGCATAACCATTATTCGTTGGTGCCGTTATCACTGCTTCGGTGTCGTGCTGCCGTATAGTTTGCAAAAAATGCCCCATACTGTCGCGTTCTCCCTCGGCAAGTCCCAAGGTCTGTCGGTATGAGGTGAAACTCAATTTGGAGTATCCCCATGGTTTATGAATTCCCATAGCGGCCCCAAAATTTTGGTTGTTAAATCGAGTATTAAAAACAGTACCGTCATAAGCATTGCGATAATCATGTGCGTATTTTAAAGAACCCGAAGCATGCCAAACAATACCCTTGCGATTGCTTCCTGCTTGTGCGTGTAACATTGCCAATCCATTATTGGTTTGGTAGCTCGATACTATTTTCCCTTTGCTTTCTCCTTGCGGAATGGCTTCATAAGGCAATATATTCAGCACGCCGGCTAACGCATCAGAGCCGTAGGCCAATGATGCCGGACCTTTTAATATTTCCACTCCTGAAACATCGTTGTCATCTATTTCGATACCATGCTCATCGCCCCATTGTTGCCCTTCTTGCCGTACTCCTTGCGAAATCACCAACACTCGATTGGCACCCAAGCCACGTATCACGGGTTTGGCAATAGAAGGTCCGGTACCTGTTATCGAAACACCGGGCACCGTTGTCAAGGCTTCCATTAACGTCGCAGCAGGGTTTTCTTGTAATTCTTTCAGCGAAATGGTTTGTATAGGCGTTGGACTTTTTCGTCGTTCGGTACCTATGCTGGTTCCGGTGACGACAACCTCATTTCGTTCTATGATGTTTTCGGATAGAACTGCATGATACACGGTTTCACCGTTTAGGCTAATAAGGTTGTTTTCTGTTGTAAAACCGACAGCGCTAAATTGTACCATGAAAGTACCCTTGGGTAGTTGCATCAACTGGTAGCTGCCGGATGTGTCAGTGCGGGCACTGGTTTTTATATCGGGTATGGTAATCAGTGCACCTGCAATTCCTTTTCCTTCCGTGTCTTTGATGGTGCCTTTTAATGTAGAGCTGGTTTGTGCTACTAAGGGAAGGTATATATTGAACACCCCAAATAGCAGCATTATTTTAATAATGTTTTGCATAAAATGAATGATAATATTGAGTACATCCTATTCGTGGTCGTTCACTACAGCATATTGCAGTCACATGCCACAAATGAAGGACGAAGTAGTGATTGTAAATATGTATGGTGCAAGCATCCCATCATAAACCTTTAATCAATTGGAATCAATGCTTGAGAGTGGGATTGCAGACGGCAGGGTACTACCCTTATGGCTACCAACAGTTATCGTAAGCAATGTGTGTGCTTGTTCCTGTCAGAAACAAATGGAATATAGTATTTGAGCCGTTGGAGATTATATAGCAAATGGTGGTCCGCGTAATGTAGGAATCAGGAGCGTCGGATAAACCGACGCTTCTATCCATGCCCCATTTTTAATAAGAAAGATAGTAGCAATGCCATCTGAAATTTGAATACTCATAGGAGCATCAAAAGGCATCAGGGTATCACTCAAAAAACTACAGTGATGGTGTTTACTTTCAAAGGAAGGATGAGCCTTATGTGTGTGATTACAAGACTCAGTGTCTTCGTGTCCGGCAAACGAGTGGATAAATTCTTTCGAGGTAGTACCGAAGAACACCACTAATGCCAAAAGCACCGCCAGCCCTTTATGTAAGCTTGATTTCTGCAAAACACTTCTCAAATGAATGAGGGCAAAGATAAGTAGTCTATGGATGGATATCGATATTAGGTATATAGAAATACTTTTGCTGAAACCAGTATCATTCAACTGGGTTTAGTTTCCGTTCCATTTTATGATCTCGGTACCGGCGTTTATCCAACGAATTTTGTCTAACTGCATACTGAAAGTAATACTGCGGAAAAACTTGTCTTTTACAACAATGGTGTTGAAATAATCTTTGTAATCGCGACTCATGAATAAGGGAATGTAAATATTTATCCAATCTTCGTAATGCCATTCAACGCCTGCATCAAACAATATTTTGTTGCCACTTGGGTTTAGTTTTGAAGCATCCGCAAAGGTGGCAACATCTATAAACAGACGGATGGGTAAACGAATCGGCAAGTCTGATTTAATATTGATAGACGCCAACCAATTATCACTTCTGCCCAATGGTGATGAAAGGAAGGGGGTAGGTATTTTTAATCCACCTTCTTGCATCGCAATTTGTTGCGAAGCCCATCCTTTTTGCTCGCTTCTACCAAAGTAGGTTTGGTCATACAAATAGTCGTATTGATTTGCTGAAGTGCTATTGAGCAAATAGCGGTCGTTTGTATAACTGGGCGTGTTGTGTAGCGCTATAAACTTACCGAAAAATCCGCGCAGGTAAAGCGATTTTTTGGGTAAGTGATAGTCGATTCGGATGTTAGCAGCAGCCGACATTTTAATAAAATTTTTCCCTACTTGCCCTGCTACTTCATAGCTGAAAGGGTTGAAAGTACGATTGTTTTGATGGGTATATCGCAGCAATCCATAAAAGTGCTGATTCTTGGATTTTTGAGGGCGGTACAAGCTGTCTATTGGGTTTTGATAATAGGTAAATGCATCTTCCGAAATAGCATATCCTTTTACTTGCAGCGTGCGTCTCACCGTGCTTTTTATAGAGGCGTCTTTTAGTTGAAAGGACACAGATGGTGCCCATTTGATATAGCGCGCAAAAAGTGGTTGGGGTATATTCACCTTGCTGCTGTTGTAATGATAGCTTTTAACATCCAATTGTGCCGTTACTTCTTGAAAATACTTTTGCGGATGCATGACATAAGCTATCGTACCGGCACCGGTTAGTTGCTTGCTGTGAAAGCTATATGTAGGCATCAAAATGAAACGAAACTTGTTTTCGGGTAAAGAAATATTATGCCAAATCAAGCCAAGCCCAAAGCCATCATATAAGTTGTAACCCATTGCCGGTAGCCAGAATGTTTTTTGTTTGGCAGCATTGTTTAATCCAGCAATTGGGCGCAGTTGTATGCCTCGAAAGGGCTGATTGTTTTGTGTTTTCATATCAGCAACTGCCTCCGATAACCGGATACCTTTGTGGGGTGTTGCAATAGCAATGAGGGTATCCTTTGCAAAGGGCGGAATATGAATTTTTGAAGTGGTACTATCGTTTTGCTTTACTTCAAGGGTTGCCGGCAGTGCTATTCCGGTATGGTTGCGCACCCGTACCAGGGTTTCATTCGGTTGTTGTTTTACTTTCTTTATCGAAAAATCTATTCGCTCTGTTGTGTTCAGTAGCCCATCAAAAAACCAGTCTAATGGTTGCTCGGTGTGCCGGCTCATAATCTCCCGAAAGTCTTCAGGGTAAGGATGTTTGAATTTCCAGGATTGAAAATACTCTTGCATGCCTGCATCAAAATTAGCAGTACCCATATAGTCTTCCAACCATTGCAGGTACCAAGCTGTTTTGTAATAAACATCCAAACCATAGTTCATCGATTTGAAATTTTCTGCCGTTTGGTTGATGGCTTGGTCGGTATGAGAAGCCGCCAGTTGTGCAATGAAAGGGTGATACAATTGGTAGCTGATAGATATGCCATCAACACTATTAACTGATATTCCTTTTTTAGATAAAGCGCTATCACTCGTTTGAGCTATGGTTCTCGCTTCGTAATAGCTATTAATGCCTTCATCCATCCAAGCATGTTGTCGTTCATTACTGCCTAATATTCCATAAAACCAGTTGTGACCGGCTTCGTGTACGATTACGGTTTTCGATCCCCCCACCAATTGGTCAATAACGGTAATGGTAGGATATTCCATACCTCCACCGGCATTCATTTCACCTTGCACAGCTTTTATCGTTTTGTATGGGTAGCGACCTACGCTGTTGCCATATACTCTTAGAGCGTCTTTTAAATGCTGGGTGCTTTTACTCCAACTATGTAAGGACTTTGGCAAGAAGGCAGTATAAATAGTAATTGACGGAAGGGTAGTGTCTTGGTCATAGCGGAAACTATCTTTTCTTACGAGATAGCGTTTATCGGCAAACCAGGCAAAGTCATGTACATTTTCTTCGTAGAATCGAATGGTCTTCCAAGTGGTACTGCTTGGTGGAAAAGAATCGGATGATGGTTTCTTTGAATCGATGGGTTGTAGTGTTGCTAAGCTGTCTATCCAGTTGCGTTCGGTTGCATCCATCATGTTGCCTGTAGCCATTACAATATAGTTTTGGGGAAGGGTAATGCGTACATCATACGAGCCATATTCACTATAAAATTCACCTTGATCTAAATACGAAATAGGGTGCCATCCTTTGCGATCATACACTGCCGGCTTCGGAAACCATTGGGATATATAATAGGCTTGCCCCGAGTGTCCCAGCCGAGAAAACATTGCGGGTATTTTTACCCGAAAGGGTGTTGAAATGGTTATCGTTTCTCCGGGTAGCAAGGGGTGCAGCAGGTTGATGCGTGCTATGTCGGGTGTGTTGGGGGCGCTAAAATACTCCAGAGAGTTTCCATTTATTTCAAAGTTGAGGCTATCGATAAACCCTCTTTGAGATGCTTTGGCGTAGTAAAATGTTGTATTCTTTTGTTCATATTGTTGTTCGGCAAAAGGAGTATGATCATGTTTATATGCATTGGGCCACAAGTGCAGGTAGAGGTAACGTAAGGTGTCGGGCGAATTGTTTTGGTAGGTTATGATTTCCTTCCCCCGCAAGAAGTGGTTCTTATCATCAAGGGTTACTTCTATTTGCGTATTCACGGTTTGTTGCCAATAGGGTTGTTGTGCCAATGCCGTCTTGATAGATACGACTATCGTGAAAATAATAGTGATAATGCGCTTCATGAAAAAATACCTATGATAAAATGAAAAGGAGAAGTTAATACAACTTCCTCTTTGCAAGATACTATGCCCCTGCTATAAACCGATAAATTGAAAAGAACATTATTGCTATGGTGTTGTTATGCTTGATACCATTTGTCGTAAAGGCTGATGAATGTTGTTGAATAGACAAACGAATTATAGGCATAAAAAAACCACCGTTGCAGGTGGTGTTTTATTAAGCTTTTTTGCCGGCAGTAGCAGTTGCTTTTTTGGTGCGCGCTAATCTTTTTCTACCGAAAGTGCCCATAGCAATCTTTCCGCGCTTGGTACGTTTGTCACCTCTACCCATAGTATAGATTTTTTAAAAAATGATTTAGATTACAAAAATAAAAAAGCAGACAATAAAACTTGCCTGCTTTTTGAGAAGTACAAGAAAAAATTATTTCTTACTAGCAATCTTCGTTGAAAATTCTTTACCAGCTTTGAACTTAGGTACTTTACGAGCTTTGATTTTAATCACTTCACCTGTTTGAGGATTGCGACCATTGCGAGCAGCACGTTCAGAAACAGAGAAAGTACCGAATCCAACTAAGGTTACACGATCTCCTTTCTTTAAGGTAGCAATAATGCTGTCAGTAAACGAGTCAATGGCATCGTTAGCTTGAGTTTTCGTAACTCCGGCATCTTTGGCGATTTTGTCGATGAGTTCTGCTTTGTTCATTTTTTTAAAATTGATTTTAATGAAGAAATTATTTCAGTTACAACAAATATAGCGAGGTTTACTACAGTTCCAAATGATTTCAATTATTTTTTTGCTTGAAAACCCTTGACAGTTGCAGCTTTCCACATTTTATTCACACTTATTTGCTGTTTCTGTCTCTTTTGCACCGAATTGCTTTGTGGTTTAGGTAGTTCTTAAAACTGTTTTTCCATCAATGTTCGGAAGGCAATAAACCGATTGCCAAATTTTTCGAAGGCGGCGTTGCGCATCTCCGAAGCATATTTGTCAATATAAGTTTGGTATTCGTTCAGGTCGTTGCAGTGGTATTGGGCGATGTAGGTTACACCATCATCAGTGGCATCATCTTGTAGCAATTTGTGCAGTACATAGCTATGGAAACAGCCGGTGTCAAATAATGAGGGCATGTGTTCTTCTCGCATCCAGGTTACCCATTGGGTTTCTATTTCTTTCTCCAGTTTTATGGTTACGTTATACGTTATCATGGCTTATGTTTCGTCTGTTGTTGATCGTTGAATTATTTAAGTGTTTCGGAAAGCCAACTATAAAATTCGCGTTGCCATAATAAGGCATTCTGTGGTTGCAATACCCAGTGGTTTTCATCAGGGAAATACAGCAACTTGCTTTTGATACCTTTCAGTTGTGCGGCTTGAAAAGCACCCAGCCCTTGCTCAATGGGTACACGAAAGTCGATTCCGCCTTGTATGATGAGCATCGGTGTATTCCATTTGTCTACAAAGTTGCTGGGGTTAAATTTTTCATACCCAGCCGGTGCGGGTTTCTTCCAATATCCGCCGCCTACATCCCAATTGGCAAACCATAGTTCTTCGGTCGTGCCGTACCAACTTTTCAAATCAAACAAACCATTGTGCGCAATAAAGGTTTTAAAACGATGGTTATGCATACCGGCAAGCATATACACACTGTAACCGCCATAGCTGGCACCGATACATCCCATTCGGTTTTTGTCCACGTAGGGTTCTTCGGCAATGGCATCAATAGCGGATAGGTAATCTTTCATCGGTTGACCACCCCAGTCTTTGCTGATGTCTTCATTCCATTTTACTCCCCAGCCGGGCATCCCACGTCTATTAGGCGCTACAACGATATAGCCATGCGCTGCCATCAATTGAAAATTCCAACGGAGGCTGTAGAATTGTGTCAAGGCGGATTGTGGACCTCCTTGGCAGTATAATAATGTTGGGTATTTCTTCTTCGGATTGAAGTCTGGTGGGTAGATAACCCACACACCCATTTGTTTACCATCTGTTGTCGTTACCATCTTCAACTCCGAGTGGCTCATACTAATGCGGCTATAGGCAGCATCGTTTTCATGTGTTAATTGTTGGATGCTTCCATCGATCTTCTTCACAGAAAAGATTTCGGAGGCATGGTTGAAATCGGTTCTTGAAACAATCACAGCATCCGGTGTAATGCCGATGATCCCGTTAATATCAAAATTGCCGGAGGTTATTTGATGTGCCATGGGCATGATGCGTGTCAAGCCCGGGTTGTTGACGGCAAACAATTGTTGGGTGCCACGCCAAGCCGCATTGAAGTAAATGTTTTTGCTGCCTTCATGATCCCAAGCAAAACTTTCCACGGTTCCATCCCAAGCAGCAGTCAAGTTCATTTTAGGTGCATGGTCGTCTTGTGTGTTCATCACATAGATATCATTTTTGTCGGCTTCAAAGCCATCGTGAGCCATGCTGGTCCAAGCTAAGTATTTGCCGTCACTGCTAAAGGCAGGATTGGTATCGTAGCCCATCATTCCTACTGTCAGGTTGATGGTGTTGCGGGTTTGCAAGTCGTATTTATACAAGTCGGTATTGGTGCTTTGTGCATATTCCTTTCCAAACTTTTTCTTGCATACATAAATGAGGTACTTACTATCCGGGCTCCAAACAAAATCTTCGGTTCCGCCAAAAGGTTTCTGTGGACAATCATAGGGTTCATTGGGCATTAAATCCTTTATGGTATTGTTGGCCAATGACACTAAAAACAGGTGAGAATATTTACCGTCCTCCCAAGTGTCCCAATGGCGGTAGTTAAGGTCGGTGAATACACGAGCGGTTGTCTTGGGTAGGTCTTTATATAGTTCATTTCCCATCACAGCTTTTACTGCCACCTCTCTGGAATATGCGATATAATTGCCATCCGGAGATACGCGAATCTGCTCCATATCGGCTGCTTGGCTATAAAATGCTTCCCATGTTTTGCCATTATCATGGCTGCGATAAAGGGTATTTCCTTCTTTGGCATACCAATAGGCAGCATCCCTTTGAAAGATATTCTTGGAAGACAATACACGGCTTTTACCGGTCGTCAGGTTCATGGCATATTGAATGGCTGTTGACTTTTGCGTGTTCACATCTACCGTACGAGTGGAATAATATAGCGTTTTGCCGGAGGGGCTCACACCATTGCCACTTACTCGTTTTAGGCTCCATAACATTTCCGGAGTCATGGAGTTTTGGGCATTTGCTGCCAATGCAAATAGCATTAAGGGAAAAAGAATTACTCTCATATTCTAATGATGATTAGACGATAAAGGTAAAGTAATGTTTAGAAAATTGTAGTTGTGAAGGAAGGTAGGGTGAGACGCTCCTGCTTATTTCAATTATGGGTATGAATGAAGTGTTTCCACTCGAATAACTTACAAGTGGTATCATATCCGTCTTCTTTTGTTTATCGTTTTTTATCCAATCGAGCTGGAGTGGAAGTGTTACTAGTAGGTTGCCACGCGGTGAAGTCAACAATGTTTTCCCATCCTGCTTTTAATGTAATACGATGGTTGTGGGGCAAGACTATTTCTGGTTGTTGGCGTAACAAAAACTTAACGGGATCCCATTTACCATTTTGGTTTTTATCCATGATGATACGCATGGAGTATGTGGCCGGTTGCAGGCGAGCAAATACAAGGGTCGTATCGGTTATCGGTTGCTGATACGTAACTTGATTGTCTTTTAGCAGCACCATTACATACGCTTTCCCATAGTAGGCTGAGGGCACATGCACTTTTAAGGTGGCATAGTCTTCCTCCGCTTTTGTTCGGAACTGATATTTTGAAGGGAGGGCTTCTGCTTCATTGCTATCAATGGCAAAATTTTTCAACAACCGAAGCGTATAAAGGCTGTTGCTTTTCCATGAAGTGTGTAGCCCAACCTTGTTTTTCACGAGGCTATCTTGCACTACATTAAAAGGTGCTTCTATGAGCGTGCCGGCACTGTCTATGCTAAGGTTGATGCGGTGTGCTTGTATCGTTTTTATGGGTTTGCTGAAATGAATAATGATGGGTGCTGTGATATCTTGGGTGCGCTTGCGTATGTCTGTGGTATCAATATCGGCGGTATAGGTAAGGGCTGTGTTTTTGCTCACATGATCCTTGGTGGGAGACATGGATTCTGCCGCATTATAGGTGGGACTACTACCACTTCTTTTAGTTGTTGCTTGTGGTGTATTGCTATCAGTAGTGTCCGATTCGGAAGAGATATAAAGGGTCAATGAATGTGAGGGAGCAATCGTATCGGTAGGTGTAACCAATGAATCAAAAAACGCTATCCATTCATTCGTGCCATCGTACAACAAGTTGTTATTGGCATCATGCAAGGCAAATATCTTGAATGATTGTTGAGGCAATCCTTGAAAACGAAAATATCCATTTCCATCAGTCTTTACGGTGTATTCCGGCCGGGTTCTAAAAACAATACTGTCCGATGAATGGGCTTCATACAATACTATTGTAGCAGCTGTGTCGGGCAATCCGGTAGCGGCATTGATAACCTGACCATTCAACAGCAATGAGTCAAAATAGCTGCCGGTGCTGAATACATATTCATACCCACTGAAGGCATTGTTTTCATTAACATCCACAATCGCTTTTCCCAATTGTATTTTATAAGTGGTATGGGCACGCAATACACTATCTTGGATTTTGATAACGACATGTTTGTTTTTGCCTTCTACCACTGGAGGTACCGCCAATAGCGGGGATGTTTGCACTTCTGTGGTCGCATTTGTTACCGATACAAACTCATCAAAGTGCAGTTCTATTCGGGTTACGCGAGTGTTGAGCAAGGAGTCTTTGGGAGATACTGAAAGGAGCTTGGGTGGACGCGTATCTTTATCCCCTCCGGTGGGACGAGTGATATTGGCGCAGGAAGCCAATAGCAACAGCCCTACAACAGCAATGGTACGATAGCCTACGGTATTCCTCATATTTAGCGCTCAAAAATAATAGGTAATACAGAACTTTTGAGGATTAGTTTCAAAACAACAGAAAAGCTAATTACAAGCACTAACATGTATCCGTTGGTCAATCATAGATTGTGGCGTTTGGAACAGTGTGAAGCAATGAGGAATACCGATTACGATGATGCATAGTCTTCTTTTTTGAATCAAAGAAGGCTGTAATGACCATCATTGAAAAAAATTATTTTCTAAACTTTTTAGCGTAAGTGGCTACGGCTTTTATTTCGTCGGGTGTTAGTTTCTTTTTGAATGCCGGCATTTTCTCTTCACCGTTGGTGATAATGTTCAAGGCTTCTGCATCGGTGAGGTCACTAGTTCTCAAGTCGGTCACTCCTTTCTTCTGAGGTTCTCCATTATCGCCGTGACAGCGGGCGCATTTGCGTTTATAAACAGCTTTACCATCGGGGCTTTGTGGCAAGGCATACAAGTTTCCGAATACGAAGGCAATGGCTATAGTTATGGTGCCAATTAAAAAATATTTTCTCATGCGGTGTTCGTCTTAATATGGAAGCTACAAGGTTTTCAAGTTTGTCAAATATTCATTTGCAGCTATGGGGTAAAAATACAAGTTGCTGTTGTTTTTTAACGTTATAAAAATGTCAAACCCGTTACCTTTGCCTCCTCAAAAAAATTTTATGTTGCAATTATCGAACCAAACCAATTTTTATAAAGGCAAAGTACGTGATGTATATACCATTGCTGACAAATACCTAGCCATGATTGTAAGCGACCGTATTTCTGCTTTTGATGTGGTGTTGCCAAAGCCTATTCCCTACAAAGGACAAGTGTTAAATCAAATTGCAGCTCAGTTTCTGGATGCCACCGCAGATATCGTTCCCAATTGGAAAATCAGTACTCCATTACCCAATGCAACCTTAGGACATAAATGCGAAACGTATCCGGTAGAAATGGTTGTGCGTGGCAACCTGACCGGTCATGCTTGGCGTACCTACAAATCCGGCAAGCGGGAACTATGTGGCGTGCCACTTCCGGAAGGATTGAAGGAAAATGATTTCTTTGAAAACCCCATTATCACACCTACTACCAAAGCACACGAAGGACATGATGAAGACATCTCTCGTGAAGAAATTATCAGCCGTGGGTTGGTAAGTCAAAACGAATACGAACAATTAGAAAAATATACCCTGGCACTTTTTGAAAGAGGAAAACAAATAGCTAAAGAGCGCGGACTGATTTTGGTGGATACCAAATATGAATTCGGTCGCATCGGCGATACGATTTACCTCATTGATGAAATTCATACGCCGGACAGCTCTCGTTATTTCTATTTAGATGGCTTTGAAGAAAGACAACAAAAAGGCGAAGCCCAAAAACAATTGTCCAAAGAGTTTGTAAGAGAATGGTTGATGGAAAATGGTTTTCAAGGAAAAGATGGGCAACAAATTCCGGAAATGACTACGGACGTTGTTACGGCTATTTCTGAACGATACATCGAATTATATGAGCAAGTAACCGGCAAGAAATTCGTGAAGGAGCCTATATCCGAAATGGATATGCAAACAAAATTGGAAGCCGCATTGCAGCAATTGGGTTAGTACTCAAATCCCGATTTTCACGGTTGCGCTTCTTAAAACGTAGCGCAACTGCGTCCATCATTTAACCCGCTCGAATAATACTATCAACCACCTCAATTTAGAAATGGAAGCTATCTTAGAACCTATACAACATTTGCTGGATCCAGATTGGATTATGAAAAATGGAGGACTGTACTTAGTCCTCTTAATATTGTTTATTGAAACCGGAGTGTTTTTTGGTTTTATGTTGCCCGGCGACCCTTTGTTGTTTATCTCGGGTATGGTAATCGCCTCTGTAGATAGTTCTAGCCTGCATTTCAGTAATGAATTTTGGAACCTTCCCTTTTGGATGGTACTCTTTATGGGGGCTACTGTGCTGGGCAATTATTTTGGCTATTGGTTTGGACACAAGTTCGAATTTCTCATAAATCGAGAACAGGATACTTGGTTCTTAAAACAGAAACATGTGAAAGCCGCCCATGAGTTTTATGAAAAGAAAGGTGGGTTTACAATTGCTATTGCTCGCTTTTTACCCGTGATACGCACCTTTGCCCCCATCATTGCCGGCACTGTTCGCATGGATATGAAACGTTTTTCGTTTTACAATGTATTGGGCTCTATTTTGTGGGTGGGCAGCCTTACTACGCTGGGTTATGTATTGGGCGAAAATGCTTGGGTACGAGGAAACTTAGAGTTCATTATTATCGGTATTATCCTAATCGTAACCCTGCCGGTTATCTTTAAGATGGTTTTCAAAAAATAAGAATAGCATCCTTGCACAGCACCTCTTTTTCTTCAAGAGTTTCATTCACAAATTGCCCGTACATGATGCCGGTTGTTTTGAAGTATTCATTTTGGTGTGGTGAAAAAAACACTATATTGCCATCGTAAAACAAACAACGTATTATGTTAAAAGTAGGAGACGAATTCCGTCACAAATTCAGTTACACACAAGCAGATGTAGATGGTTATGCCCGCGTAAGTGGAGATACCAATCCCTTGCATATTGATGCGCAAGCCGGAAAAGACAGCATGTTTGGCAGAAACATCATTCATGGTTTTTTGGGAGCCAGTGTGTTCACCAAAATATTTGGCGCCTTGTGGTATGTGGATGGTCATGTGTACTTGAGCCAATCTATGAAATGGATGAAGCCCATGTTTACCGATCAAGAATATGAAGCTGTTGTAAAAGTCAAAGAAATATTCCCTGAAAAAAATAGGGTGCTTTATGAATGTGCTGTTTATGACGCGGCTACCGGCGACCAAACCATCACCGGCGAAGCCCTGTTGATGAACAAAAAACAATACGTTTGGAATTAGTTGATAGGGGATAACCCTTGGTTTTTATCACGCATGGTCACAGCGAAGCTGTGACCATGCGTGTATTTTCCAAACCGTCTTCATCACGAGGAGTAGTTGCTTATTTCTTCCGCACAAAGGTGGCGGTGCTGCTGTAGCCATTTTCATTGAAGCGTAGTCGCAGCGTATCATTGGTGAGGGTTGTTATTTCCATACGCACTTTATCGCCACTGCCTTTCATTTTCATTTCATCCAATATCAAGTCTCCCTCATCATCCAAATACCAATTTATTGTATCGGGTTGTGGTGCTCCAAAATTGGATGCAATGATACCGCCTTTTAAAAAGTCTAACCAAGTGCTATCAATGAGTCGCTTTTGCTCTACTAATGTCAATTCCATTTGTTCTTTCAACAGTGTCCTCAGGCTGTCCATATCACGCACTCCATACAGTGCCATGTTTTCATCCGGTGTGGTGTGGCTACCTACCGTGTCTATAAATCGTTGTGCTTCTTTAATTTCTTGTTCCAAACGAGGGCTTTCCATGGCTATCGCCACCCATTTGCCCATGAGTTTTTTTTCTTTGGAATTTGTACAAGAAGATAAAAAAAGAATTAGCGCAATAGCGCTGATGGTGAGCCGCTGTGACATGTATCGTTTATTCGTAAATCAGTGTGAAGTAACTTTTCCATTCCAAGGTTTGAAACAAGGCATCTGCCAGTAATGGAAAGTTTTGTTGGTCGGTAATTTTAGGATATATCGCTTTCAAAAAAGAATACCGCAACGACTCTGCTTGCATCAATCGAGCTAATAAAAATGCGTGTCGGGAACTGTAACAGTGCTCTTCTGCCTTTTTTATTAGGTATCCTATTCGCTTGTCGTCATTGTTTTTGGCTTTCGCAGCCAAGTAAATATCATCAAATTTCTCATCACCTATGGGTTCCGGACAGGCACGATTTACTTGCGGTAGGGTAGTGGTTGCGGGATTAGGTGCTGCCGGTGTAGCCTCCTCCATCACGGTTGATTCTGTTGTAGCAGTTGGTTCGGTCACTTCTTCCACGGCTACTTCGTCGGCTATGTTTACTCGCTGAGGTACGTTCGTTTGTTGACGCTGGTAGACGGGTTGCCGTACCGGAATATTTTCGGTTGTTTCGTTGGTCGTGGATGTGTTTTCCGTTGTCGTAGAGTGGGTGCGACCATTGGGCGTAGTCAGCTCGATACCTTCCATAAACTCCGGCTCATTCGTAGCTGCAGCCTTCTTGGTTTGTGTCGGTTGGTTTGTCTCCGTTTTAGGTAGTATGGTTTGAGGTGTTTCGTTTTTTCGTATTACTCGGGCGGTCGTTACTTTAGGAGCTTCGAGTGCGGTTGCGGTCGTAGCAGTGAGGGTGTTGGTTGCGGGAAGGCGGTCTTCATTGGTGGTGCCGGGCAGCAGGTAAAATTTTTGTTGCAGGTCGTATAAAGCAAAGCTGTTATTGATGCGCGTTAGCAGAAAACCTCGATGCCCATCTTGAGGCACTAAAATATTGAAGGTTTGGGGAGGGTATTCATTTTGCTGAAAGAGTATTTGTATTTGAATGGGGGCAGCCGCCAATTGTGGAATGATGCAAAAGTATTTGCTGTAACGGGGCAGCATCTCATCTTCCATTTTTACATAAAATGGCAATTTCTTATCGCCTTGTATATACACATACGAAAAGCGCTCTGCTGCTGCCTGCAAGGAAAACAACAGACCAGTGAGTAGGGTGAAATATTTAATAAAAGATTTCATGATTATTCTAAATCTATCAGGATGGCTCCTTTTTCTACGGCTGTTTTTTCCGTTACTTTAATGGCTTTTACGGTGGCGGGAGCCGTTGCTTTTAAAATGTTTTCCATCTTCATGGCTTCTAATATCAGCAGTCCATCGCCTTTGTTGATTTGTTGTCCGGGCGTAACTAATATTTTCAACACCATTCCCGGCATTGGAGCTTTCACCGGTTCTACTTTTTGTGCCAAAGCCATATCCAGCCCCATGCTGCTCAATAGTTGGTCAATGGGTTCTTTGAGGGCTATGTGGTAGGGTCTTCCACCTATATTGAGTTGCACTTCTTTGGTCTTGTGGTTTACCGATTCCAAGGTGGCCGTATAGGATTGGTGATTGTACAAAATACTGATGAGCCCATTGGGCAACATACGGATATCCCATTTCACCGGAGTATCATTGACGTACCATTCCCCATCCATTTGTTCTACACGGTATTCTTTTTTTTCGTTGACCTTTGCTTGCAACATGAAATACAGCTTGTTTTTTATAGTCCGGCAAATGTAAATAAATCACCCTTTTTATCCGTATCAATTCTGCTACATTAGTATTCTATTATCAATTCTTGTATGAAACAACTGTTTGCTTCTATCGTTGCAGTGATGGGTATGATGGCTTGCACAAGCACTAAAAAAGTCATTTCAGAAGACAAATCTCTTGGAGCCGTCACGGTTACGACTGCCTCATCTGAGTACCGCACAGCAGTACCACGTTATTGGGATATACTTCACACCGATATCGATTTGCAACCCTTTCAAATGCGCCACGGAAGCTATTTGTACGAAGCCAAAGGAACCGTGCAGATACGCCTGCACCCCTATTTCTATCCTTCCGACTCTATCCTTTTGGATGCACCCTCCATGAAGGTAGAACAAGTAGCTTTGAAGCATCCACAAACCAAGCCGTTGTCCTATTATCAAAAAGAAGAAAAGCTGGTGATAAAATTAGACAAAACCTATGCTGCCCATGATACTATTGTTCTATTTATTCAGTACGTAGCACAGCCTTATGTTGCAAATCCGGGCGGCAGCAAAGCCATTTCCGAAGACCGTGGTTTGTATTACATCAACAATAATTACGAAGTACCCGGCAAGCCCAAACAATTGTGGACACAAGGTGAGACACAAGCCAACTCTCATTGGTTTCCCACCTTCGACCAACCCAACGAAAAGTTTACGTTTACATTGCGCCTCACCGTTCCGGATTCCTTTGTTACACTCAGCAATGGTGCATTGGTGAAAAGTCAAAAAACAGGAAATGGAGAGCGCGTGGATACTTGGGAGATGCGGCAACCTATACAACCCTATGCTATCATGTTTGCTGTGGGCAATTTTGTAATCGTCAATGATACACCTTGGAAAGGCAAGCCCATTCAGTATTATGTCGAGCCGGCTTATGCACCTTATGCCTTACGGATTTTTCAACACACGCCGCAGATGATAGACTTCTTTTCGGGTATTACCGGCGTGCCGTATCCTTGGAATAAATACAGCCAGATTATCGTGCGCGATTATGTGAGCGGTGCAATGGAAAACACCAGTGCCAGTTTGTTTGGCGAATTTATGCATCAAAATCATCGGGAGCTGGCAGACCGCAATAACGAAGATGTAGTATCGCACGAATTGTTTCACCAATGGTTTGGCGACTACGTTACCGCAAAGTCATGGGGGCAATTGACCCTCAACGAATCGTTTGCCACCTATGGCGAGCAGCTTTGGCGAAAGCATCGCTATGGTGCCGTGTCCAACGACCTGTTGGCATATAACGATTTGAACAGTTATCTCCGCCAAGCTGTCAACAACGACCCACCGCTGGTGCGCACCCAATATGCCCGGCACGAAGACATGTTTGACCGTGTGTCGTATCAAAAGGGTAGTGCCATCTTGCGCTATATGCATGGCTTGATGGGCGACAGCGCTTTTTATCTGGCTATGAATCGATACCTGCAATCTCATGCTTTGGGCAATGCAGAAGTATCCGACTGGCGAAAAGCAGTAGAACAAGTTACCGGCACCGATTGGACGCCTTTTTTCCTTCAATGGTATTACAAAGGAGGGCATCCGGTGCTGAAGTTGGAATATGACTACAACGATTCGCTGCAAATGCTGCAAGTGCACATCCAACAGTTGCAACCAGGGGCAGCTTATGCCTTAACCTTAAAATCCGGACTTGTGTATGGTAGCGAGCTGCAGCCCATTGTTTGGAACTTGCAAAAAAAACAACAGCAGTTTTCCTATCCTTATCAGCAGGGAGTGAAGCCGTTAATAATTCCCGATATCGAGCATGGGTTGGTGGGCGAGATGCAGGAAACCAAATCGGCATCACTTTGGTTACAACAATTTTTGGTGGCAGAAAATGATTATATCTCCAAACGAAGAAGCCTGACAGCCGCCCTGCAATATGCCACCGACAGCGCCTCCTATCTATTGGTAGCAGCGGGTTTAAAAGACCCGCATCCCGAAGTAAGAACGCATGCACTCTCTTTATTGCACGATTATTATACCCATCAAAAACATTTCAAAGACTTGAAGGATGCTATCGTATTGTTGGCAAGGCACGATGGTAATAACCTTGTGCGGGCAGAAGCGTTTAAAGTACTGGGTGCATGGAAGGTTTTCTCAATGAAAGAAGCATTTTCGGAAGCCGTTGGCGATAGCTCTTATGCCGTTGCCGGTGCCGCACTCGAAGCCTTGAGTGCCATCGACAGCACGAGTGCCTATCGCATAGCTGTATCCCGAATAGCCCGTGGTGATTGCCATGCGGAGCTTCGCCATGCCGTATGGTCTATCTTGGCGAAAGCCGGTAATGATGCCGATTTCAATATGTTGGCGCATACGTCTAAAACGCTTTATGGTCGTTCGAAAATTGCCTTGGCGCAACAGTTATATACGTATGCCATCCGCTGCGAAGACCCAAAGGTGTTGGATAGTTGCTTGCATTTATTACAACAAATGGCAGCTACGGAAAGCATTAAAACGTATCGTTTTGATGTAGGAGCAGTGGTGTTTCGATTGTACCAATATTACCAACATGCCGCTGCCTCCACTAATAAATCATTGCGGGCAGTTGCCACAGCCCGGCTACCCATCATTGACCCTTATCGGGCACGGATTATTGCCGACGAAAAAGATGCCGACCTCATCGAACGGTATCGCGCTTTGTAGGTAAAGGTTGGTAATGTGATTTAGTATTTATAACAGCCGATACCCATGGGAAGCCCCCACACTTTATCATCTAAATCGTTGGTGATACTCGGTATCGTTGTGCCGTTGTCAATTAACGGAGAGCCTTCTTTCGGACGAAAATCCCATTTGGAAATATCCTTGTACAATGGATTTTCATTGATACGGCATTGCGCCAGCGTTACATAATTCGGAACCGGGTCTTTGCTTTTTATCAAACAATGATTAAATGAAACCTGATAGCCGGCAGCATCCGAACGATTGCAGAACAGCTCGTTCTCCAATGAGCCGTCAATAACACAGTTGTTGAATTGAGCCGTTAAATCGCCCACCAGACGTGTGGTTTGGGTAATGTCAAAATAGTTGAGCACGGCTACTGTGGGTTGATTGATATGGCTCACTTTGTTGGTACCATAAATGATAAAGTCGCAATTGTCGAAACGGTAATTGCCGCCTTGCAAGAGCGCCAACGCTTGCGCCCCACAGGTATGGAACAAGGAATTTTGTGCGGTAATATTTCCCGAAAAACTAATCAATCCATAGCCGATACTGTTTTCAACTAAGGTGTGTTGCAAGGTCAGTTGGGTAGGGCTGCCTTGTTTTCCGAATACTTCTATCGCAAAGGGAAGACCGCCGCCGGCATTGTTACCACAGTTGCGCAGCACCACCCAGTCCAGTACATTGCCCGTGCTACTGCTGTCGAAATAGATGCCGCCCCATTCGCCGGGATAACCTTGATAGCCAAAATATCCCCGATCCAAACGATTGCCTTGAAAGATAATGCTGTCTTGCTTAGTTCCTTGTGCCAATAGTCGTCCCAGCACATACAAGCGCGAGTCCTGGTGCATATATATCCGGCAGCCGGGTTGTATGGTCAGGGTTTTGCCCACGTCCACGGCAGCACTGTGCAGTATCACATAGGGACGGTCATTAACCCAAGTCATATCTTGCGAGATGACACTATCGCGGAGGTAATGCGCATTTTGCCCATAAGCATATACCGGTATCGAAAATTCATTTCCGTTTAATGTGGCTATCAATCGGTCTTCAATGATGAAGGGATTATTATCGTTGGTGGGGTCTATTTTCACCGTGGCAAATACATAGAAACTATCATTGGCGGCTACCTCAATTTGAGAAATGCTGTTTCCGGATTGCCCATCTACATTGAGGGAAAAATAGGATTGTGTTCCTTTTTCTAAGCGTACATTGGAGAGGGATATTTTTTGGCTTTGAGGATTGTATATTTTTAGCTCCATCGTGAAGCTCGCATATTCGGTAAAGACCGTATCAAAACTGAGGGTATCGGTAGAAAATCGAAGCGTTCCGCCGCTGGTCAACAAGGTTTCTTTTTTACAAGCGTTGAAACCTATAAGGACAATGGCACTGATAAGCATACCGATAATAGCGCGTGAGTTCTTCATCAAGGCAATAGATTGTGGGGCGTAAAGTTATACCAATGTAAACGAAATATTAGTGAGGATATTATTCGCAACCAAGAGCGGTGGTTTTCTCTCCTAAATCATGTTTTGCTTTTGTGACGCAGGCTGCTACTTTTGCACTGCTGATGAATGCGGTTACTCTATTATCAGATTTCGGATTGCAAGATGCCACGCTGGCAAAGGCAAAGGGTATATTGATGACATATATACCTAATGTTCCTATGGTGGATATCAGCCATCATGTAGAGCCGTATCAAACCTCGCAAGCAGCCTACTTACTGGCTTCCGCCTACCGGAGTTTCCCCAAAAACACCTGCCACCTTGTTTTGTTTGATATCTTTTATCAAAAAGAATCGGTGATGGTACTGTGCGAAAAAGACGGTCATTATTTTCTGGCACCGGACAATGGTATTCTTTCCTTAACCTTTGACAGTGCGGCTACCACACTTTGGAAAGCTGCCACGGTGAACGCTAAAGATGGATTCGGCGCTTGGATGCAAAAACTGGGCTGGCTCTTACAATCCTTGCAGACAAGCTCTCCTGCCGACTTGGGTTTACCGCTATTTGACGCTCAAAACACACCGGTGCATTGGCTGCCCAAGCTGGAAGGTAATACCCTCGAATGTCATGTGATGTACATCGACCGATTTGAAAATGTGGTATTAAACATCACCCGACAACAGTTTGAAGCCGTACAAGCCAACCGTCCGTTTACCATTCGTTTTATGAGAGACGAGGTCATTACCAGCATCAAACAACACTATACTGATGTGCGCGAAAGCGAAAAACTGTGTCGGTTTAATGCTGCCGGATATTTGGAACTGACCATCAACAGAGGCAAGGCTGCTTCGTTGTTTGGACTGCAAGTGCGCCAAGACAAAAACCTGATGTACAACACCGTTAAAATTTTCTTCGAATGATACTACGAATCGTAAAAATGCAGTTTCTGCCGGAGCACGTAGTCACGTTTCTCCACTTGTTTGAAGAACGAAAAGAACGTATCCGCCGGGTGGATGGTTGCAAGCATCTGGAGCTGTGGCGAGATGCCCACGATCCCACTATTTTCTTTACCTATAGTCATTGGGAAAACGAAGCCAAACTAAATCATTATCGTTTCTCGCCTCTTTTCAAAGATACTTGGTCGAAAACAAAATCGTTGTTTGCAGCAAAGGCAGAAGCCTGGAGCCTGAATCGGGAAATGCTGGTGCTGTAATGGACCCTAGTTGTTGTTCCATTATTTTCTAAATTATCTCCTTACATATTTTGTTTTTTGGTGGAATAGTGTTTATCTTTAACCTATTCTTAACCTTTTAAACTTTCTCAAACATGCTACAAAAGCACACATTTAGAAAAATGTTATGGGGGGGGGGTAATTTTTAATATGTTATCCCTATCCACCCTCGCACAAGTACCTGCCACCCTGCCGGATGTATGGGTGGACCAAGTTACGACTACCAATATGGGCGTTCCGGATCATAAGCTGGACGATGTAG
Organism: Bacteroidota bacterium; assembly: GCA_029573235.1. Classification (GTDB taxonomy): domain Bacteria; phylum Bacteroidota; class Bacteroidia; order Chitinophagales; family Chitinophagaceae; genus JAFIGV01. Next base: position 1,981 of record JAKQGX010000004.1, on the reverse strand, counting down.
TGGTCAATTGCGACATGATAAAAACCCTGCACGACCAACCCATTATTGGCATTGCATGGGATGAAGGATGCAAGAGCAACGTATCTCATGCTTTCTTTAAAGACTATGCCGGGCATACATACACTATTAACATTGACGGCAGCCGCCCCGACATCGTCATTGGCGACAACCCCGACCAACCGGGACGATACCGTGCCGCCATCACTTACTATGATGCCGGTAATTTTGTGAGACTTGATTTTTACGATTTAATAGATGTGGGGCTTCCAACCTTTAATGTAGCATCTGCCGGGATTACATTGCCTCCTTTGTCATTTTCCGCATATCCTCCGTTTTCAGATACCGACCCAATGCCTCATTTAGATATGTGGACGGACACCCGCCAATACAACAAAGATGGCTTTCATCGTTTGGATGAACTTATTGTTACTTGGACAGAACTCGACCCGATCGGGACATCTGATATTTATTATGCCCTATACAACATGTCGGGTTTTAAGTTACAAGGACGTACCAACCTATCCGCACAAGTAGCATCCCACACCGGTCATAGTGAATCGTCGGATGTTGCTTGTTATACACTAATAAATAACCCGTCTAATCCCCAAAAATTTGCAGTATTTACATATACTGTAGCTACTCCTGGAGCACCACCCTCTATTCTGACTGCCGTTAGATTACTAATCCCTCCTTTTGGCACTCCAACAATAGTAGATACAATAAATCATTCGGTTGCATCAGTTCTTTTCCCACGTATTGAATCCTTGAGCATACAATACGTTCCAGAGCCATTGTGGCAAGTTGCAGTATCTGCAAGGGTCGGCTCCGGCTATCAAGGGTATGGGTTAAGTGGTCAATCCTCCAACACGTTACAACATTTCACTACTCCTTTTTTACTTAATGATGTGAAATCACCCTGTGTGGCAGGTGGTTTAGAATTCCCCCATCCTATTACTTCTCCTATTATAGGTAAAAAACAATTTACCGTGGGTTATTTGGTATATGATTCCCTCAGCTACTATGCTTGGGATATAGCACCCAATTCCGGATTGCCCCTTAGTGGCAGTTATTACCAAATCAATCAATCGCCTACCGGCGCAATCAGCCCTGACTATACATCTGCCGATGCCTCCAAATCGTTGGCGTTGAGTACTTGCAGCAATTCCGGCGATTACCTGCTGAGTGCTTGGTACGATGGTCGTGATATAGGCAATGGCAGCGGAGGGAATATATTCATGAAGTTATCCCCCTCGCCGGATACCATGAAGTTTCGACCTACCGTCGTTCAGGTAGCCACCGTGCCGGCAGCTACCCTCTACCCCAATCCCGCAAACGATTGGCTGCACCTTACTACCTCTGCACCGGCACCTTACCACTATACCATTATGGATATGACCGGGCGGGTAATGCTGCAGGGCAGCACCCCGAGCAAGGAGATAGACATCCGCTCGCTGGGCAGTGGTACGTATTGGTTGCAAATACCCGGCATCCCCAGTCAAAAATTTTTGAAACGCTAAATAGAAGGCATCATGAGAACATATATAACCATAATAGCCTTTATGCTGGCAGCCACCACGGCGGCTGCCCAGAGCACCCCCCTCTACAAATGCGATACCTTCCCCCCCAGTTCCAGACTGTACACTGTAGGGACTATGTTAGCCCACTACCAGTCAGGCGGTTATCAGGTATTGTACCATCGTTCCGATTTTCCGAACATGCCCGCCCAGGGGGTCATCACCGACTTGTATATCCGAAATGCCGGGATGACCCCCAAGGGTGCCTACCTGCCCGGGCTGATGGTGCGGATGGGGTCGAGCCACTACTCTATGTTTCCCGTTCCTATTGTACCGGGAGCTATGGTACATCCCCAGTTAGATACGGTATATTACGACAGCCTCTTTGTGCTGCCGGATACGATATGGAAGGACAGTTGGCTGCGGCTGCCGCTGCAAAAGCCCTATGCTTACAGCTTTGGCAACCC
>JAKQGX010000002.1 GCA_029573235.1 Bacteroidota bacterium | reverse complement strand
TGGTTGGTGGGTTCATCCAGTAATAATAAATCCGGTGCTTGCAACATCATTTTAGCCAATAGTACACGCATGCGCCAGCCTCCGGAAAACTGATCGTACGGGCGTTGCAAATCGGCAGTAGAGAAGCCCAGTCCTTCCAATACTTCGGCAGTGCGGTGTTCCATTTCATAACCGCCTGCTACTTCAAAATCATGTAACGTATGGCTGTATTCATCCAGTAATTCGGGGTCGTCAGGGTGCAGCTCTAATGTTTTGATGATACGTTCCATTTCCTGTTCTATTTGATGCGCTCTTTCAAATGCTTGCATCCCTACTTTTAGAATACTATCCTGTGAGGAAAAGCTCAGCAAATCTTGATTAAAGAAACCGATGGTAACATCTTTAGGCTTGTTGATAGCGCCTTCATCTACTCGATAGGCTCCGGTGATCATGCGCAGTACGGTTGATTTGCCGGCACCATTATGTCCTACTAATCCTATTCTTTCTCCGCGTTCTATTTGCCAACTGGCGTTTTCGATAATGGGTCGAGCGCCAAAAAAGAACGAAACATTTTGTAATGAAACTAACATAAGTTCGCAAAGGTAGCAGTCAATTCTTAGTTTTAAGTAATTACTACAGAAGAAGCCAATAATATTGATGAAGGCTCATTTCCTGGAACAATTTATTTATAGGTTTCAATTTTTTTCTAACAACACAAGGCTTCAAATATGGACCCCCTGCCGTAACTTTCTGCATCCAATTATTTATGAAGATGCTTATCAAACGGATTGAAACCATTTTATTTGTACAAGACCAAAAGGTCAGTACCGAATTTTACACGAAACTATTTAATAGAAATCCGGAGCTGGATGTTCCGGGTATGACGGAGTTTCGGGTGTTTGAAAATGGCTATATTGGATTGATGCCCAATCATGGAATTGCCAAAATCATTGCCGATAATAGCCCGCATCCTCAATTGGGTAGCGGTATTCCTCGTTGCGAGTTGTATCTATTGGTGGAGGATGCCGCAAAAGCCTACCATCATGCCATATCCGTTGGAGCCAAGATCATTAGCCCTTTACAAGACCGAGATTGGGGTGATATCGCCGGTTATGTTGCCGACCCGGATGGACATATAATAGCTTTTGCAGAAACGAAAAAACAATAATGAAGTCGGATTATTTTTTGCCCAGATTAGTCAGCATTTCTCGAGTCATGCTATCTAAATCAAAGGCATGTTTCCATCCCCATTGTTCGCGAGAAGCAGTATCGTCAATACTTTGCGGCCATCCATTGGCTATCTCTTGTCTAAAATCAGGAGCATACGAAATTTCAAAATCCGGAATTGTTTTTTGAATGCTGGCGGCAATTTCTTCAGGGGCAAAACTCATAGCTGAAATGTTATACGACATTCTCGTCTGTAGTTTTTCGGAGGGGGCTTCCATCAACTCTATAGTGCCTCGTATCGCATCATCCATATACATCATGGGTAGGTAAGTACCTTTATCCAAAAAGGATGTGTACTTTTTGTGCTTGAGTGCTTCGTGATATATCTCAACAGCATAGTCGGTTGTGCCACCACCAGGCTCCGATTTCCAACTGATTAACCCAGGGTAACGAAGGCTGCGAACATCCAATCCCCAGCGGTTGTAGTAATATTGACACCACAACTCACCGGCATATTTACTGATGCCATACACGGTCAGCGGTTCGATAACGGTTTGTTGAGGGGTTTCTTGTTTCGGAGTAGTTTTTCCAAAAACAGCAATAGAACTGGGCCAATAAATTTTGTTTAGCTTTTCTTGTACACCCAAGTCCAGTACTTGCAATAGACTTTGCATATTGATATCCCAAGCGCGTTTGGGGTCTTTTTCACCGGTAGCAGATAGCAATGCTGCCAAGTGATATATCTGCGTAATCTTTTCTTTTTTTACAATTTCCAACATGCCAAATGCATCCATCGCATTCAAGTGACGAAATGGACCACCTTTGAGCAAGGGATGTTCTTCCCGAATATCGGTAGCCACTACATTATCGGTGCCATACAATTTGCGAAGTGCCAACGTGAGTTCTACGCCTATTTGTCCACCTGCACCAATGATAAGAATACGTTCATTTGCCATGTTTTGTTTTCATTTTTTAGCGCTACAAACTTAATCAACGAAAAGTAAGGTTGGTTGTTAGTGCTAAAATATTTTTACCGTTGTTGCAGTATTTAAATACAAAGAAAAATCCCCACGATTGCTATGTATCGTGGGGATGAATAGGTTTGTAAAAAACGTTGAATAGCCTTAGAGAGCGGCTTCAAAACGTTTTGAAACCTCTGCCCAATTGACTACGTTCCAAATGGCTTTGAGGTAATCGGCACGTCTGTTTTGATAATTTAAATAATACGCATGTTCCCACACATCTACACCGAAGATGGGCGTGCCCACGCAGCCCAAATCGGGCATCAATGGATTGTCTTGATTGGCAGTTGAGCATACAACGAGCTTACCATTTTGAACACACAACCATGCCCAACCACTACCAAATCGTTTAGCACCGGCATCATTTAATTTTTCTTTTAAGCCATCAAGTGAACCGAATGCTTCATTAATAGCCGCCATCAAGCTGTCAGAAGGTGCGCCTCCATTAGGGCTTAGCACCGACCAAAACAAAGAGTGGTTATAATGCCCACCGCCATTGTTGCGAACAGCAGCGTCATATTTCGTAATGTTTTTCATCAAATCTTCCAACGAAAGATTTTCAGCATCAGTACCGGCAATCGCTTTGTTGAGATTGTCCACATAGGCTTGATGATGCTTGCCATGGTGTATTTGCATGGTGGTTGTATCAATATGTGGTTCCAATGCGGCTACGTCGTACGGTAAAGACGGAAGTGTATGTGTCATAGTTTAAAAATTTTTTAGAGCCACAAAGCTAATCATACACAGAGGCTTTACCAATAGTATCATTCGGCTAATAGAAATTTAAAATGTAGTTATAGTTTGAAGGTAACCGAATCGAAACGGACAACCTACCTATCTTTGCGACTGTTTTATACCTACCGTAATGAGTTTACCTTCAATATCTTTACGCCGCCCGGTATTAGCCATCGTTATGAATATCATTATTGTGATATTTGGTATCATTGGCTTTCAGTCGTTGGGTGTGCGTGATTTTCCTTCCATCGATCCGCCTATTATTAATGTGCGCACATCGTATGCCGGTGCCAATCCGGATATTGTAGAAACACAAATTACTGAGCCATTAGAGAAGTCGATCAATGGTATTGCCGGTATTAAAAGCATCTCATCTACCAGCGCTTTAGGTAGTAGTAACATTAGCGTAGAGTTCGATTTGGGTATTGACCTGGAAGCAGCTGCTAATGATGTTCGCGATAAAGTTTCGCAATCTATTCGTAGCCTGCCACAAGATATTGATGCCCCTCCGGTAGTGTCTAAAGCTGATGCCAATTCGCAGCCTATCATCTCGATGACAGTGCAAAGTGATACCAAAAATCAATTGGAGTTGACAGAATATGCCGAGAATGTTTTGGTAGAAAAACTACAAACCATTCCCGGAGTGAGCAGCATTAATATATGGGGGCAAAAACGTTACGCCATGCGGCTTTGGTTGGATCCAAGACGTATGTCGGGATATGGTATCACTTTTCAAGATGTGCAACAAGCGCTCAGCAAACAGAATGTAGAATTGCCTTCCGGAAAAATTGCCGGCTATGCTACAGAACTTTCTGTACGCACCTTTGGGAGGCTGCTAACGGAAGATGATTTCAACAACCTCATTTTAAAAAATGTAAATGGTACAGATATCACACTGCGAAATATAGGCGAGGCAGTGCTGGGACCCGAGAATGAAGAAACTGTACTAAAGGAAAGTGGTGTGCCGATGATAGCACTGGCGCTGACACCACAGCCGGGTTCCAACTATGTAGCGATTGCCGAAGAGTTTTATAAACGATACGAGTCTATAAAAAAAGATATCCCTGCCGATTTCAAAACGGATATTGCGATGGATACTACGGTGTTCATTAAAAACTCTATCTCCGAAGTAGAGGAAACATTGCTTATTTCCTTTGTATTGGTCATCATCATTATCTACTTATTCTTCAGAGATTGGTTGATCGCCTTCCGACCGCTTATTGATATTCCGGTGAGCCTCATTGCCGCTTTCTTCATTATGTATATGATGGGCTTTACCATCAATATTCTTACCCTATTGGCTATCGTGCTGGCTACCGGATTGGTGGTTGATGATGGTATAGTTGTTACTGAAAATATTTATAAAAGAATAGAGCGCGGAATGGATAAACACCGCGCCGCCAGAGAAGGTAGCGAGGAAATATACTTTGCAGTAATATCCACTTCATTGACACTAGCTGTTGTGTTTTTGCCCATTGTATTCTTACAGGGCTTTACCGGAAAACTGTTTAAAGAATTTGGTATTGTAGTAGCCGGTGCCGTATTGATTTCAGCATTTGTATCCCTCACACTTACCCCCGTGTTGAATGTGTACATGACCCGAAAAGAACACCGTCATTCCAAATTTTATATTTGGTCGGAGCCATTTTTCATCGGGTTGGAAAGGGGGTATAAAAAAATGCTCCTTTGGTTCATGCGACGCAAGTGGGTGTCAATTGCCGGCATTGCAGTTTGCTTTGTCTTAATTTATCTCATTGGTAGTAATATGCAAAGTGAGTTGGCACCCTTGGAAGACCGCAGTCGTTTCCGAATGGCACTCTCTGCGCCGGAGGGAACTTCGTACGATGCCATGGATAAATACGTGGACAATGTTGTAAATACCGTTATTGATTCTGTTCCGGAAAAACGGGTGATACTATCCGTAACGGCTCCCAGCTTCACCGGTTCCGGCGCGGTGAATACAGGCTTTGTAAATGTGCGCTTACAAGACCCGAAAGACCGAACCCGCACACAAGATGAGATTGTTCAACTCGTCAACAAAAGCTTGCTCAAACATAATTTTGGACGTGCCTTCGCCATTCAAGAACAAACCATCTCTGTGCAACGTGGTGGTAGTGCCTATCCGGTGGTTTTTATTTTACAGAATATCGACTTCGAAAAACTATCGAAAGTATTGCCACAATTTCTTGATGCGGCTAATCAGAATCCTATTTTTCAAGGTGTAGATGTAGATTTAAAATTCAATAAACCTGAAATCAAAGTAGCCATCAATCGTGCCAAAGCCTCACAAATGGGCGTGTCGGTACAAGAGGTTGCACAGACCTTACAACTAGCACTCAGCAATGGACGCTTGGGATATTTTACCAAAAACGGAAAGCAATATCAGGTCATCGGACAGGTAGAACGCTCGATGCGTGATAAGCCTTCCAACCTAAACGATTATTATGTGCGCACCAATACCAATCAATTGCTATCGTTGGACAATCTTATTGACAAAGAGGAAACCGTGAGTCCTTCGCAGATATACCATTACAACCGTTATAAATCGGCAACCATATCGGCTGGGTTGGCACCAGGTAAAACCATCGGCGACGGTATTAAGGCTATGAATAATATTTATGCCGACCTGAAAGCGCAGAAAATTATTGACGAGTCCTTTACCACTTCATTGGGCGGAGCATCCAAAGATTATCAAGAAAGCTCTTCCAATACCATGTTTGCATTAGTGCTGGCGCTGGTGTTGATCTATTTAATTCTTGCTGCGCAGTTTGAAAGTTTTATTGACCCATTCATTATCATGCTCACCGTACCTCTGGCTATTGCCGGCGCCTTGCTATCGCTTTGGTTTTTCGGACAAACCTTGAATATCTTCTCGCAGATAGGCATGATTATGCTGATAGGACTGGTAACCAAAAACGGTATTCTGATTGTAGAGTATGCAAATAAGATTCGAGAAAAAGGAGCAACCGCAACCAGTGCTGCTTTGTATGCTGCTTCCATGCGCTTACGTCCTATCTTGATGACGAGCTTGGCAATGGCATTTGGGGCTTTACCTATCGCTCTTTCGTTGGGCGCAGCTTCTACTAGCCGTATTCCTTTGGGAATAGTGATTGTGGGCGGTGTTATGTTTTCGTTGATATTATCATTGGTAATTGTGCCGGTGATGTTCAGCTTGCTTTCACGTAGAAAGAAAATTCACCCAACAGCAATGGAAAAACTGGGAGAATAACATTCTGTACACTGCCTAGAAATAACCTTTTCATTACTTGAATTGAATAAAGAACAAGCATCTTGATATATGATGATTCAAATAAAAAATAGACTACTAAAATATAGTGCCATGCTTGGCATCTGCTGGCTAATAGTTAGCAGCATTTCAGCATCGGCGCAAGAGCGATTGACACTCGATGGAGCTATTGCCAAAGCCTTGTTGCACAATTTCGATATTCAAATAGCTCAAAACAACGTGGCGCAAACCACTACCAACAACACGCTGGGGAATGCCGGTTTTTTACCTACGGTACAAGGCAACGGTTTTTACAATTTCAGTTCTATGAATGTAAAAAACCAGTTTTCAAATGGCACTACGCAAGAGCGCAATGGTGCTATCTCCAACAATTATGGTGGCGGTATCAATGCCGGCATTACTGTTTTTGCAGCCGGCAAAGCATATGTCGTAAAGAAGCAATTGACACAGTTGCAAGCTTTGAGTGAAGAGCAGTGGAAATTACAAATTCAAACAACGATCTCTCAGGTAATACAAGCCTATGCTCAATTGGTATTGCAGCGCCAACAAATAATGGCTATTGACACCGCTTTGTCGCTGGCGAAAATCCGCATGACGCTTTCAGAAATGAAGTATGCATCGGGGTTATCTGCCAAAGTAGATTTTTTGCAAGCAAGGGTTGACTATAACACTCGTCAATCGGACTCGCTACGGTTGGTAGGCACTACACAAGATATGTTTGCCGACCTAAATTATTTAATGGGAGAAGACCCCTATAAGCAATACCTTATTGATGACAGCCTTAGTTTCCATCAAAAAATAGAACCCCAGCAAAAAGAAATCCTATTGCAGAACAATCTTTCTGTAAGTATTGCCCAAAGAGATTGGGAGGTAGCACGTTTAGGAGCAAAGGCAGCAAAGCTAAGCCTGTTGCCTTCTTTAGATTGGACGACTGGATATAACTATAACAAGACCCAGAGCCAGTCGGGATTTGCTTTGTTCAATCAAAGTTTAGGATTCACTACAGGCTTGACGTTGAATATTCCCATCTTCAATGCGGGCAATCTCAGTCGAGCTTCTAAAATAGCATCGTTGCAAGCCTTGCAAAATGAAATACGCTACGAAAAACAACATACTGAAATAGCCCGTCAATACCGTAGGGCATGGTCGGCCTACACCATTAGCCACAGTGCCTACCAGTTGGAACAACAAAATATTGCCTTTGCAAAAGAAAACTTAGACATTCAAAAAGCCAGATTCCGTGCGGGTTTGGCTACTACCATCGAAACAAGAGAAGCCGAAAATAGTTATGTAACAGCAATGGTGCGGTTGTATAATGCGGCATACAATCTTAAACTGAGTGAAACTCGTGTTTTGGAATTGGATAATAAATTGGTGGAGTAATATTGGTACTATTTATTCATCCGTCATTTGGCAATATTCCGAAAGATGCCCCGTGATGTATTGTGCTATTTTATGAATAGTATCGGGACAATGGGCTTCATATCTTTTGTCTATCGCTTCAAACTCTTTCAACTCTTCGTATAGTTTTCCAAAATCCTCTACACTGATATCCGGCTTAAAGTAATTGATGTTTAGCACATACACCTTCAAAGCATCGTCAATTACTTGCGCCATTTCATCAGCACCGATACTACTAAGCCACTGCGGCATATTCAACAAAAGTGGCGCATACCCATTTACCAGTAACTGAATGAAACCGCCTTGCCCCACTTGGTTGCGTACATAATCAAAGGAGAGCAACAACTGCTGTCCGTCTGACAAACGGTTCATAAAAGCAAAATCATTTTCCTTGTAAAGTGCTTCGTGCAGCGGCTCTACCAACAATTCATACAATACTGTTTCATCCTTGTTTTGCAGGGCTGTTTCAACGGTGTTGCGAAGTATTAGTGGTAGAAAGGACGAAGGCATTGTAAACTGTTTTTCGAATACTGTATCAACCTACAAAAAAACAAGGCGAAGCTGCTAATAAAACAAGAATAAAATTATACCAGCTCACCTTCCAAATCGTAATCATATGCTTTGGTAATCTTTACTTGCACAAAGTCGCCAATAGGCAAGGCTTTTTTAGAATGAATGATGACCTCGTTATCTACTTCTACACTATCGTATTCGGTACGAGCCAAGTAGCGGCCGGCTTCTTTTTTATCAACTATTACCTTAAAAGTATGCCCAAGTTTTTCTTGATTTTTTTCAAAAGAAATTTCTTGCTGCACTTCCATTATTTCTTGCGCGCGTGCTTCTTTTTCTTCTGCCGGTATATTGTCGTCTAACTCATAAGCACCGGTATTTTCTTCGTGCGAATAGGTGAAAATACCGACTCTATCTAATCGTACGTCTTGCAAGAATTGCTTGAGTTGTTCAACATCGTCACGGGTTTCTCCGGGGAATCCGGCAATGAGGGTACTGCGCAAACAAATGCCCGGTACCTTTTCTCGAATGGCCGCCACCAAGTCATAAATTTCTTGTGTTTCTATCTGGCGCTTCATGGCTTTCAGCATATTGTTGCTGATGTGTTGCAGCGGCATGTCTAAGTAATTGCAAATGTTTTCCCGTTCTTTCATCACATCCAATATATCCATCGGAAATTTGGAAGGATAGGCATAATGCAAACGTATCCAATGCAATCCGGGTACGTCAGATAGATGCTTTAATAATTCGGAAAGGGCACGTTTTTTATAAATGTCCAGTCCGTAATAGGTAAGTTCTTGTGCGATGAGCATTATTTCTTTTACGCCCATGCTCACGAGTTTCTTGGCTTCAGCTACTACTTCTTCTATCGTTTTCGATACATGTCCGCCACGCATCAAGGGTATGGCACAAAAGGTGCAAGTGCGATTGCATCCTTCGGATATTTTTAAGTAAGCATAATGTTTGGGGGTTGCCAACAAGCGCTCTCCCACTAATTCGCTTTTATAATCTGCATTAAATTGTTTGAGCATCAACGGCAATTCCATTGTGCCAAACCAAGCATCTACTTCCGGTATTTCTTGGTTTAAATCATCTCGGTATCGTTGGCTCAAACAACCGGTTACATATACTTTATCCAGCTTGCCGGCTTGCTTGAGCGCTATTTGCTCCATTATAGTGTTGATGCTTTCCTCTTTGGCTTTGTCAATAAAACCGCAGGTGTTCACCACTACAATATTATGGTCTAGTTTACGATTTTCATGTAACACATCAATGCCGTTGGCTTGCAATTGACCACTAAGCACTTCGCTATCTACCATGTTTTTTGAACATCCCAACGTGATGATGTTTACCTTATCTTGTTTTAGTTTTTTCGTTTTCACCTTTTCCTGTTTTTTTCGAGCGACACAATATTATTTCTTACGGAAGAAAACCCGCACCGGTGAGCCGGTAAAGCCAAATCGTTCCCGTAATTTATTTTCTAAAAAATTTCTATAAGGCTCTTTGATGGAGTCGGGATAGTTGGCAAAAAAGGCAAATGAAGGAACTGCCACCGGCAACTGAGTGATAAACTTAATCTTCACATGGTGCCCTCTGGTCATTGGCGGCGGATAGCGTTCTATCTCGGGCAACATAATATCGTTCAATTTAGAAGTAGGTATCTTTTTATTTCTGTTTTCATATACTTCCAATCCTTTTTCTATGGCTTGGAAAATGCGTTGTTTTTCTTTTGCAGAAATAAACAGAACAGGCACATCGGTAAAGGGGGCAATACGGCTTTTAATATCATTTTCATAATCGCGAGCGGTATTGGTTTCTTTTTTTACGGTGTCCCATTTGTTTACTAACAGCACTATACCCTTCCCTTTTCTAGCAGCTAGGCTGAAGATATTGACATCTTGCATGGTAACGCCTTTTTCTGCATCAATAACGATAAAGCATACATCCACATCATCCATGGCTCGTACGGCGCGAATAACAGAGTAAAATTCTAAATCGTCGTGTACGTTTTTCTTTTTCCGAAGCCCAGCGGTATCAATAAGAATAAACTCTTTTCCAAACTGATTGTAATGGGTGTGAATAGTGTCTCTTGTAGTACCGGCAATATCCGATACGATGGTGCGCTCTTCTCCTACCAAGGCATTGAGCAAAGTTGATTTACCCGCATTCGGCTGACCAATAATGATGAATTTGGGCAACTTTGTTTCTTCTTCAGTTGTTGTATCCGGTTCTTCAGGTATGTATTGGGTTATCTCATCCAGCAAATCGCCGGTGCCACTGCCAGAGATTGACGAAATGAAAAATGTGCTTTCAAAACCTAAGGAGTAAAATTCGGTGGCCATCAGTGCTCGTTCCGAATTATCTACTTTATTTACTACCAACAATACCGGTTTGGTGGATTTGCGTAGCAACACTGTCATGTCTTCATCTTGTCCGGTGATGCCGGTAATGGTGTCCACAACAAAAACAATCAGGTTCGCTTCATCCATGGCGATACGTACCTGTTTCTTTATCTCTATTTCAAACACGTCATCCGTCTTGGCTACAAAGCCTCCGGTGTCAATAACATTAAAGGTTTTGCCGTTCCAATCGGCAACACCGTATTGTCTGTCGCGGGTTACACCACTCACATCATCTACTATTGCCTTACGTTGCTCCAACAAACGGTTGAATAACGTGGACTTTCCGACATTGGGTCTCCCTACGATTGCTACTGTAAATCCGGACATATATGTTTTGGTAAAATGGTTGCAAAGGTAGTGAATTGACCTGTGCCTACAGAGATGCCACAGATTTTTTTGAAACGAACGAGAATCTTACCCTTTAGAAAGGGTGTCATAATCATATCCAGCTCTAGTTAACGCACGTATTGTAGCAGCAAACACTGATGGTGAGGTGTTGATAGGATGCACCGGCACTGCTGTTGTTTGGTGGAGTTTTTCTAATAAGCTGTCGGTTTGGTCTTTCGTCAGCATTTCACAAATATCATACATGCCTCCGGGCTCTTCTTCCAAAATATCGTGCTTGTCTAAAATATAGCGTATCACTTTTATCAATTCCGGAGTGGGTGGCACTGCCATCATTGCAGTTATGGCACCATGGTCTAAACGCAACTTGCCAGCAATGGGTAGTGGTTGTCCGTTATAGGCTTTTTGTGCAGCCGGGAACAATAAGGTTTCTTCCATTTTGATGTGCGTGAGAATTCCTACCCGAAACTGATGGTAATAATCCATTTGAATTTGATCGGGGTTGGCAGTGGCTTGGTCTAACAGTCCCTCAATTCGACGATGGTCTTGAGAGAAAAACTCATGTATTGGTTTATTCATAAATGAACTATTGAAAATGAAGGAATGTAAAAACAAAAAAGGAAAAACCAGAACTGACAAAAGGTGCTGTAATACTGTCGACTACTTTGCAATTTAAAAGATAATACCATCAAAAATATTATAGGGATACATTTTTTATTTCTTGAATAATGAGAAGTGCCATACTCCCTTTGCACTAATAATGTTTTGGAACTGACTTATCTTGCAGCTCTTCATGAAGTGTTTGTTGCAATGGATAAGTTTAATGATACTATCTACTGTGGGTTGGTCGCAGGGAGTTGATAGCACTATGGCAATTTCTGCTTCTCCATTTATTAAGAACAAAGCCTCGATTGCTGCCATTCATTTTTCGGGAAATAAACGTACTAAATCGTCGGTTATGCTTCGAGAAATGAATGTACGTGTGGGGCAAGAAATAGAAATGGATTCCCTTTTCAACTGTATTCGGGTCAATGAAGACCGATTGTATAGCACTTCTTTGTTTACGGATGTCGATGTTGATATAGATACACTCTCGGCGCATAGCATCGTATTGCAAGTCCGTGTAAAAGAGCGTTGGTACATCATTCCGGAATTTAGTTTTGATGTGGTGGATCGCAACTTCAATGTATGGTGGACCGAAAAAAATCATGATATACGTCGTTCTATCATTGGTGTTACTCTCAAGCACCAAAACCTTTTGGGCAATAGAGAACAATTAGGGGTAATCGCTCAAATAGGCTACCGGCAAGAGTTTGGCATCAACTACATTGTTCCATATTTAGACAAAAGTAAGAAACATGGTTTGGGGGTTGAAGCTGAAATATCGGAGAATAAAGAAATTTTTTTCGCCACCGACAGCAACAAACTAAAACAAATACGCATTATTGGTATGCCCATGTTGCGACAAGCCAATGTGTCCGTTGCATATTACTATCGCCCACAGTATGCTACAACTCATGTGTTGCAAGCTACGTATTACCGAGCTGCTATTGCTGATACGGTATATCAATTAAACCCCAATTACTATTCCAACGGAAGCAAAGAAATGCGTTACGCTGCACTCAATTATCGTATCAGTGTGAATAGAGTGGATAATTGGAACTACCCCTTGCAAGGTTCCAAAATAATAGGTAATGCTTATTCATTAGTGGGCTTCAAGGGTATGGATTTTAACACCTATTTTACACTCGAAGCCGGACAATTCAATAGAATAGCACAAAGCCCTTGGTACACATCCATTATTTTTCGAGGGAAACTATCCTTTCCGGCACAGCAGCCCTATGCTTTGCAGCAAGGCATGGGAACAAAATATGAGTATGTAAGAGGCTACGAAATGTATGTGGTAGATGGGTATCACTTTGGATTATTGCGCACCAATCTAAAGTACGAGTTGCTCCATTATACTATTAAGAAAATACCCCTCAAATACCTACCCACGCTACCGCTTCGGGTGTATCCAAAAATTATTGCTGATGCCGGTTATGTCTATCATCCTCAGCCCGGCAATAGTTTTTTAAGCAATCGCTTGCTCTATTCGGCAGGTGTGGGATTAGACTTCTTCACAGCGTATGATTTTAAAATCAGAATTGAATACGTCATTAATCATTTGGGGCAAAAAGGACTATTTTTACATATTCATTCGGAATAAGACCCATTGCATCGTATGCTTGTAGCCATTTACAATCGAAATTTCAAAGAAGAAAACATCCCCTTACTGCAAGGCATCGTCAATAAATTACACAAGCATCATATTCGAATGGTGTTTTTCAAAGAGTTTTACGATCAGTTT
Source organism: Bacteroidota bacterium (assembly GCA_029573235.1). Taxonomy (GTDB): domain Bacteria; phylum Bacteroidota; class Bacteroidia; order Chitinophagales; family Chitinophagaceae; genus JAFIGV01. The sequence continues at coordinate 17,158 of JAKQGX010000002.1, read as the reverse complement.
AAAGCCTACCTTCCTTTTCAAGAAACCCCTTTACTCTTTACCGGTAGAAAAGATTTGCCACCCCATACCGAGATGTTGTTTAGCTTGGGTGGCGATGGTACACTGCTGGATACAGTGACACACGTAGGGGATTCCAATATTCCTATTATAGGTATAAACTTGGGCAGATTAGGTTTTCTGGCGGCTATTTCGGGAGATGAAATAGATAATGCTATTCTCGCTTTGATACGCGGTTCTTATACTATCGAGAAAAGAAGTTTATTGCATTTAGATAGCAGTGTTCCGTTGTTTGATGATGCTCCCTTTGCGCTCAATGAGTTTACGATTCATCGCAAAGATTCTTCTTCGATGATTAAAATTCATACCTACCTCAATGGTGAGTTTCTGAATACCTATTGGGCAGATGGATTGATAGTAGCCACACCCACAGGCTCTACCGGTTACTCGTTGAGTTGTAATGGACCGGTTATTTTTCCGAATACTTCCAGCTTTGTCATTACTGCTGTAGCACCACACAACTTGAATACACGCAGCATTGTGGTGCCCGATCATAATGTGATTTCGTTTGAAGTAGAAGGACGGGCAGACCATTTTCTTTGCACCTTAGATTCTCGAACAGAAACCATTACCAGCAAAGTGCAATTGGCGGTACGGAAAGAATCGTTTTCTATTTCGTTGGTGCGTCCCGATGAACATAATTTTCTCAGTACCATTCGCCAAAAATTGTATTGGGGAGTTGATAAACGAAATTAAGATGCAAGCCTCTTTGTAGTGATAGTTATCAGCGTCACCTCTTGTTGAATTCACGTTTCATTTGCTTGTTTGTCACTACTTTTGCTCCCTATGTTACATAAGACGAAAGTAATTGCTACGGTTGGACCGGCATGCAATACCCATGAAAAAATACTAGGATTAGTACAGGCAGGTGTAAATGTTTTTAGACTGAATTTTTCGCACGGCACACACGAAGAACATCAGAAAGTCATCAACATTATTCAACAAATCAATCAAAACAATCCGCTGAACATAGCTATACTGGCGGATTTGCAAGGACCCAAACTGCGTGTGGGCGAAATAGAAGGGGGCAGCATGACCTTAACGCCCGGAATGGAGTTTTACTTTACCAATGAAAAACGTATAGGCAATCAAGACGGCATTTATATCTCATATCCCAACTTTCATAATGATGTTCGTATTGGAGAAAAGATACTCTTGGATGATGGCAAGATAGAAGTAATGGTGTCGCAGATAGAGGACGATGGTCGAGTGAAAGTGCGTGTGCTTACTGCCGGTGTACTGCTCTCCAAAAAAGGTGTGAACCTGCCGGATACACAAATTTCACTGCCTTCGTTATCCGAAAAAGATCTTCGTGATTTGTCCTTTATTATTGAGCAAAAGATAGACTGGGTGGCGCTTTCCTTCGTTCGCAAGCCGGATGATATCACACACCTGCGCAAGCTAATCACTAAAAAACAAAGTAATGCCAAAATCATTGCCAAGATAGAAAAACCCGAAGCGCTCCAGCACCTCCGAGAAATCATTCTCGCTTCTGATGCAGTGATGGTAGCCCGTGGTGATTTGGGCGTAGAGTTGCCGCTGGAGCAAATACCGATGATACAAAAAGATATTATCCGTAAGTGCATCCATAGAGCTAAGCCGGTGATTATTGCCACACAAATGATGGAGAGTATGATAGACCGCACACGCCCCAATAGAAGCGAAATAACCGATGTGGCCAATGCCGTATTAGAAGGCGCTGATGCACTGATGCTGAGTGGTGAAACAGCCATGGGGCAACATCCGGAATTGGTGGTGAGCACCATGGTTAATATCATCAAAGAAGTAGAAAAAGAAGCGATTGTTTATAACCGCAACTTGGTACCTCAGCCTCACTCCCCTTCTTTTTTGAGTGATGCAATTTGCTATAATGCTTGCGAGATGGCAAGAGACGTAAACGCCAATGCTTTGATAGGAATGACCCAATCGGGACGCACCGGGTTTATGCTATCTAGTTTCCGCCCCAAGTCTGCCTTGTATGTCTTTACCAAAACCCAATCGCTCATCAACCAATTGAGCCTCAGTTGGGGTATTCAGGCTTTCTTCTATGATAAAGAAGAAAGTGTGGACACCATTATTGAAGACCAGGTGAAAATATTAAAGGGTATGAACCTGATTCAGAGTGGCGATATCATTGTCAATACCGGCAGCACACCGGTCAATGCACACTTGCCCACCAATATGCTAAAGATTACCCAAGTTCGATAGTAACTATCTCCTTTGGGAAAATGAATCATAGACAAGCCCCGCAAGTATCATCTTTGTGGGGCTTGTTGGATGTGTTGATAACGTACTCAAACTATGAAAATTGAAATGGCTCATTTTATGATCTTCATATTGTACTACTCTTTTTTCCATCTACCTTATCTTCCGTCCAATATTGAATAGCCCATTTGATGCCTTTATATAGCAGCACACCGGTTTTCCATTTGAGGTAGCCACCAACAAATTCTTTGATTGCCATATCAAGTAATGTGCCTACAGTAAGGGAGTTTTTTGCAGTCTTATTATTAGCTTGGTTAGTGCTTGACGGCTGTTTGCTATTAATGGTACTCCACAGTAATGGAGCCACCTTCAGTGCCGTATTCAGTAGCGATTTTTGAGATAATCCGGAGAGGATACCGGACAATAAAGATGATGAAAGATTAGCCTCTTTAGCAGTTGTGTTGGCAAACAAATCTTGCTCTTTCAATTGGGCTTTCAGCAACAATCGTTCTTTCTTCAAGTCCTCTAAACTGACCAACTTTTTAGCGTAAATTTTCATCGGTGCAAGGTATAGCCAACTACCCGTTGGAATGGTTGGATGATATTGTTTTATGGGCTTTTGTTTCCAGATTCTTCATCCTCCTCCACGTCTTCAGTCATTACGCCAATAAAGACATTTACAAAGCGTCGGATAATGTTTTTTCGAGCCAGTAACAATACGATGAACAATACGATGTAGATAGTTGCTGTAAGGATATAGCCCAACCCACGAGAGCCGGTGAGGGAACTAAAGAACTCGCCCATGCCCATGCCTAAAAACAGTAGGATACATAATGCCAACAACAGGCAAATGATCATGAAGATAAAATAACTCAAAATACCCGATGCGCGCTGAATGAAGTTGAGTTTCATCAACTCTAATCGCAACGAAACATTCTGAGTTATCTTATCCTTCCAACGGTCTAGAAAATCGAACATCAGTTACGTACTAGGAGTGAAAAATTTCTTCCTCAATATCATGAGGGAGCTTTTTGCCAAGCTTGTTTTTCAACTCCGCAATGCGTTCTTTGATGCGTTCAAAATTTTCTTTACGAGTGTCTTTGTCGGTTGCTAATACATAGCCTACTGCGGCACCGATGGCAGCGCCGATAAGTAGTGTAGCAACGGTTTTTCCAGTGTTTGCCATATAGCTGCTATAAAAAAATGAAGAATAATTTTTACTTCGGAAAATTACGAAAACTATGCCAACTTTCAGGTGCCAATATTATTTATAATACCTGTTTTGAAGAATATATTTTTCTACAATTTCGGGTAGTAAATATTTGATGGACTTATTCTCTTTAATTTGTTTTCGAATATAGGAAGAAGACAACTCCAACAATGGAGCTTCTAGTACCTTGATACGGGCACCGTGTGTTTCAGTAACAGTAAAACCCGGGCGATTGTACACCAAAAAGGAATAGTATTTTACTAGTTGTTCATAGTTTTTCCAACGATGTATGTTTTGAAAACTGTCGGAGCCCATGATAACCGAAAATTGCTCCAATGGAAAACGTTCCTTTAAGTACGTAAGGGTATCAATCGTATAGGAGGGTTTGGGTAAATGAAATTCAACATTGCTCGCTCTCAACTTCGGATTGTCGGCGATGGCCAACTCTACCAAATGTAGGCGATCATATTCATTCAATAAGCTGTGAGCTTCTTTTAACGGATTGTGTGGCGATACTACCAGCCATATTTTATCGATATCACTATGGTTTACGATATGGTTGGCAATGATTAAATGACCGATATGAATAGGATTAAAACTTCCAAAATAAAGTCCTATGTGCATGATTATTTCTAAAGAATACGAAGAAGTTGATAACTGTTGAAGGGCTTATTGTTGGCTTACGGCAACCATTATTTTATCTGCCTCAGATTTGCGAATGCTGAGGTAATAGCCCGCTACTTTTACTGCTAATGGGTCGCCTAATGGAGCAATCATTTCTACCAAAATAGGCTCACCGGGGATACATCCCATCTCTAATAATGTCAGTTCAAATTCGCTCTCTGTATGGGTATTGATAACCGCGCTTTTCCCTTTGGGCAAGTGAGAAAGTTGGATAATTTCTTTCGTTTGTAGATTCACGTTGTAAATTTAAGCAAGATTTATCAGGTACTATAAAACAAAAACATAAAAATGGCTATTCGGTATTATGAGCAAGAGGTAAACGCGAAACTTACCGCCAAGCGCAGACTTTCGAGTTTTTTGGAAGCACTGGTTCACAAGCATCTTCCGGATATTAAGAGCATTCAACTAAATTTCATTTTTTGTCAAGATGCATACTTGCTTCAGATCAATCAACAGTACCTGAACCACGATACATTTACCGATATCATCACCTTCGATTTAAGCGAAAACAAGACTTCGCTACAGGGTGAAATATACATCAGCATCGAACGAATACAGGAAAATGCTACTCGGTTTGATACAACGTATGCGCATGAATTGCACCGGGTAATTTTTCATGGTGTCCTGCATTTATGCGGGTTTAAAGACAAATCTGCAAAAGACAAGACAACGATGCAAGCCATGGAAAACGATTGTTTGAATAACTATTTTAGCCAAGCATAATATTCATACTTCCCTATTCACACTCACATTCATTTCAGCAATATTCAGCAATATCAATACATCAAGCTATGCTTCATCGTCGGAAATTCATTAGAGCCGGTGCGCTCAGTTCACTGGCAAGTTTATTACCGGTTGCTTCTTTTGCCATTAAAGAAAAAGCTGCTTCATCTGCATTACCCATAGTGCTTTCTACTTGGGATATTGGCGTAGCTGCCAACAAAGCAGCATGGGAAGTATTGCAATCTGGTGGCAAAGCTTTAGATGCGGTTGAAAAAGGCGTTATGGTCTCCGAAGCAGAAATAAGTTGTTGTGTGGGCTTGGGAGGCAATCCCGACAGAGAAGGAATCGTCACATTGGATGCTTGCATTATGGATGACGCGTTCAATTGCGGCGGTGTAGCAGCCTTGGAGCAAATAAAGCATCCCATTTCAGTGGCACGAAAGGTGATGGAGAAAACACCACATGTATTATTGGTGGGTACCGGTGCGCAACAATTTGCCTTGTCAGAGGGGTTTACTTTAGAACCACAAAAGCTATCGGATGACGCCCAAAAAGCCTATGAAAAGTGGCTTAAAAAATCACAATACCAGCCCAAAATAAATATTGAAAATAAGGGTAATGAATTTGACCATGACACCATTGGCATGATTGCAATGGACAAGCACGGCAACCTCAGCGGAAGCTGTACCACGAGTGGTTTAGGTTTTAAGATGCGCGGGCGTGTGGGCGACTCTCCCATTATTGGTGCCGGTTTGTATGTAGATAATGAAGTAGGAGCTTGTACCGCTACAGGTCAAGGAGAAGATGTGATACGAGTAGCCGGCTCCAGCGCCGTGGTAGAAGCCATGCGCAATGGATTGTCGCCCGAAGCGGCTTGCAAAAAAATGATTGAGCGAATCGTATCCATAAAAAAAGATAAAGCCAAAAGCATACAAGTAGCCTTTATTGCCATCAGCAAAGATGGACAGTATGGGGCTTATGCCATTCAGCCTGGTTTCAGTTTTGCAGTCACCACACCACAAACCAATCTACTCATAAAGGCTAAAAGCTATTACCCCTAATCTATGGCAACAGCATTTTGCATTGAAATAGCAACCAGCGATTATGCTACTACAGCCGCAGCGGTGCGCGGCGGTGCCGATAGAATAGAACTCTGTGCGAACTTGGGAGAAGGAGGCACTACACCCTCTTACGGTACTATAGCCACTTGTCGGGAAGCCTTCAGTACTCCTCTCTACCCTATTATTCGTCCACGTGGAGGAGATTTTTTGTACACCGATGAAGAACACGAAGTAATGCTAAAGGACATTGCCATGTGTAAACAAATTGGCTGCGATGGCATAGTAATAGGCGGTTTACAAGAAGATGGAAACATCGACCCGCAACGCGTCGCTCTTTGGGTAGAAAAAGCCTATCCTTTAAAAGTTACCTTTCACCGAGCCTTTGACCGATGTTGCGATCCCTTCTTAGCTTTGGAACAATTGATAGAAGTCGGCTGTGAGCGTATTCTCACTTCGGGTTTACAGCCACAAGCAATGGCAGGTGCTGTATTGATACAACAATTACAAGTAGCCGCTCGAAACAGGATTATCATCATGCCGGGCAGCGGAGTAAGGCAAGACACGCTTCTACCCTTGGCACAGCAAACTGGTTGCACCGAATTTCATGCTTCATTAAGAAGTACGACCGCATCATTAATGGCTTACAAGAATCCCTATTTTGCGCATAGTTCTGAAAGCTATCAAAACAACTATATCGATGAAGCAGCGGTACGGCTGTTGAAAAAAACGCTCATGGAATATGCTGCTACCACTGCAAAGAAAGAAGGTAATTAGCTAGTATTAGTGCGTATCTCAGGTTTGTTCATTCACCCACTTTCGTATGTGCACATTAAAATATTCATCTAATGAAACTCAAAAACTAAGTATCTTACGCATCTGTTTTTTGAAAGAAATATATTGATGAAAAAAGTTGAATTGGAAATTGTAGCCCTTACCAATAGCATTACCCAGATGCATTCGTATGCAATGCTTTTAGGTGAAGTAAACGGTACCCGACGCTTAGCCATTGTGATAGGAGCATACGAAGCGCAGGCTATAGCCATTGCATTAGAAAAAATAATGCCTACACGCCCTCTTACACACGACTTGTTCGTTACTTTTATGTACTCGTTTTCTATTCAATTAACAGAAGTCCTCATTTACAAGCTAGAAGAAGGCGTCTTTTTTGCCAAATTGATTTGTCAAGATGCCGATGGACATGTTTTGGAAATCGACTCTCGCTCCTCTGATGCCATAGCTTTAGCCGTTCGCGCCGATTGTAAAATTTTCACCTACGAAAACATCATTCGAGAAGCCAATTTGATATTAGAAGAAAAAGGAGACCCTACCACTACTCAAGCATCACCAGACAGGCTAACCGGCGATGCCCCTTCTGCGGATTCATCGGACAATAATTCTTCTGAAGAATTGAAACACATGAACCTTGACGAGCTAAAAGAACTCTTGCAACAAGTACTCGAAAAGGAAGACTATATACTGGCCATACAAATTAGAGATGAGATAAACAAACGTGAAAAATAGTACCGGTCAAAACAGGAAAAAAGATATCATGAAACATATATTATTAGCAATGGCATTAGTGTTTAGTGGCATTGATTCGTATTCGCAAATGACAGTGCAGCGCTGTGTATATGACGAATGGAAAGAGCAAGCCTTGGCAAAACACCCTGAATGGATGCCAATAGAAAAGCAACGACAAGCTTTTATAAATACCCATACTCTATATGAAGAGGGCAATGCACAAAAATCGACTGCTGCTGTAACCATTCCGGTAGTATTTCATATTGTGCTCAATTCCGTTCAACTCAATCAAATTGGAGGAGCTGCAGGCGTTGCCCTGAGAGTCGATTCTCAAATGGCTGTATTAAACCGAGACTTCAATGGCATGAGCTTAGACCAAGCTGGCATACCGACTGTTTTCAAATCACTATATGGTAATGTAAATATTTCATTTGGCTTAGCCCATACCAAACCCAATGGTACATCAACACCGGGTTATGAAATTATTACCACCACCCAATCCGGATTCAGTGTCCTCTCCGGCACGGTAGGGTCGCAACAAGCCGCCAGTGATGCAAAGTATAGCATAACAGGTGGTGCTGATGCCTGGGATCCCACAAGGTATTTGAATATTTGGATTGTCAATTTTTCAGAAGGAACGATTTTGGGTATTTGTCCGCCGATGAGTTGGGGCATTGGTGGCGGTTTTCCAATGGCAGAAGTTGGACCTGCCATTCACTATAAAACTTTTGGGAAACAAGGTCCGTCCCAAACCGGATTTTTAACCGGATATAACGGCGGAAGAACGTTGGTACACGAGCTCGGTCATTTCTTTGAGCTAAGCCATATATGGGGTAATACCCCTGCAGGAAGTGGTAATTGCTTGGACGACGATGGTATAGCCGACACTCCACAACAAGAAAAAGACAATAGCAATTGTCCCACATTCCCCATTGCCAATTGCACAAATAGTGCCGGTGGAGAAATGTTTATGAACTATATGGACTATGTGTATGATGCCTGCTACAAAATGTTTACCAAAGGACAAGCGAATGTGATGAATGCTGACGTTTCTTCGCCTGCCGGATATGCTTTTTCACTCAGCCAAAACCCACATCTATTGCAGTTTCCTACAAGTGTAGGTACCGTAATTGAGGAGTCGGATGTAACCATCTTCCCCAATCCGACAACAGGAGTCATTACGATATTGAACAATGATAACAGCCCTTTAAAGAAAATGGTGGTGACCAATATTTTGGGGCAATCTGTTACCCAACTTGCACCCCAAGATCCTTTATCGAAAAGCCATTCCTTTGACTTGAGTGAATTGCCGAAAGGAGTTTATTCGGTACAATGTATCTTTGCCAACGGTACATTGACCAAGAAAATTATTATACAATGACGCATCAGCCGATTCCCATAGAAGTAGTATTAGCCAACCCCACCCTTGATAAAAAATTACGCACCATTGCCGAGAAAGTCGTTCATCAAACACGCCTTTCAGAAGAAGACGGTATCCTATTATTTGAAAAAGGAGAACTTGGTTTTGTAGGAGCTCTTGCCAATCATGTGCGCGAACGGCTACACGGCAACACGGTTTATTTCAATCGGAATTTCCATATCGAGCCTACCAATGTATGCATCTATACGTGCAACTTTTGTTCTTATTCCCGCCAATACAAGCACCGCGATGATGGTTGGGAATTGACTAAAGAACAAATGCTGAACATGGTAAAAAAATACGATGACCAACCCGTTACTGAAGTACACATTGTCGGTGGTGTACATCCAAAAATGAATCTTGAGTTTTTCTGTGAATTAATTCAAGATATCAATACTCATCGACCGGATTTGCACATAAAAGGATTTACGGCAGTAGAGCTTGATTATATGTTTCGGAAAGCCAAGTTGAGTAATGAAGAAGGGTTAGCGAAAATGAAAGCAGCAGGATTGCAATCATTGCCCGGTGGTGGTGCAGAGATTTTTCATCCTGAAGTACGTGAAAAAATTTGTGCTGATAAAGTGGATGCGGCCGGATGGTTGGACATACATGCTACGGCTCACCGATTGGGAATGCATAGTAATGCTACCATGTTGTACGGACATATCGAAAACTACCAACACCGAGTGGATCACATGAGTCGTTTGCGCAACTTACAAGATCAAACCGGTGGATTCAATTGTTTCATACCACTTAAATTTAGGAATATGGACAATGATATGAGCCATGTTCCGGAAGTATCTATCATTGAAGATATGCGCCTGTATGCTATCTCTAGGATATTTATGGATAATTTCAAAAACTTGAAAGCCTATTGGCCCATGCTTGGCAGACAACAAGCGCAATTATCATTAGCCTTCGGTGTTAATGATTTAGACGGCACCATAGACGACACCACCAAAATATACTCGATGGCGGGCTCCGAAGAGCAAACCCCAGCCATGAGTACCGAAGAACTTTGTGATCTGATAACGGCTGTTGGCAAAGTACCTGTAGAAAGAGATACATTATACAACTCCATAAAAGTATATGGAGAAGCCGTAGTGTAAACCTATTTCTCCTGCTTTTCATTTATTGCTTTCAGAAATTTTGTAGTTAATAGAATATTTTTTTTAGGCATGGCAGGTATCTGCAAATAGAATGGTATCCTTCAAAACATGTTTATGATGCTCCGTATTTCGACTATATTATGGCTGGTAATAACGTTGTCTATAAGCGTTTTTGCACAAGACAAAGCTGCGATTCCTACTACTACACCCTTTCGGCAAGAAATACGCTTGGGTGCCGGCTATTATACCTATCCCTTAGTGTCGGAAACGCGTTTTGCAAAAGATAAAGAACGTGATTTATTCATGGCTGAAAAGCCCCAAAGTAAAGGGGTTTATGCTCTCAGCTTCTTGGGATTTGTAAATAAGGAATGGAATATTGGCTTACATCTGACAGTAGAAAATATGAGCGGATCCATTAGTAAAAGAGTTTTTGATACAAGCCTAAAAGACAGCCTCACAGCAGCTACTAATTATAAAGTTCGTGCCATTAGCATCTTTCCTACGGCATATAAATATTGGAAGCAGTCGCGATGGATGAATATGTATAGTGGTATTGGATTGGGAATAACACTAAAAAGTTATGATTTATCCGGCAACTTGAATATTGACAGAACAGAAGACACGCGTATTGATTTCAGTTTTCAAGTAACCGCCTTGGGCATCCGATTGGGAAGGGAATACGCCGGATTTGCCGAGTTGGGTTTTGGCAATTTAGGCATATTGCATGTCGGTTTTAGTGCCGGATTTTAGTGGTGATACCCTACTCTTACACGTTGTCTTCATGAATACGAAAACGAACCAAGAATTTGTTTCTATGACTCAATTGATAAAGTTCGGATCAGTCATACGAATGTTAAAATATCAGGAGAGTTGATAAAAAATCATACTATTTGTGAGTGTCAATTCTATATTTGCATGTTGTATTGATTTATTAGGGTTGCCTATTATTGTGGAAATTGCCACATGGGATAACTCTCGCTCCAATTTATTATGAAAAAATGGACTCCATATAGCTTTATTACTATTGTTCTTTTATGGAGCATCGCTTGGCTGTCAATACCTATGGCGCAAGCCGCTTCATCCGTTAGCAATGCTCAACTGGAGCGCTATATTTCTAATGAATATCACAAAATTGATTTCAAACAAAATGTTCTTTCGTATGAGGTGTTTAAAAATGCTTATAAAGGCTATTTAAACCTAATGCAATCCGGCAAACTGAACGAAGAAAAGCGCCTATTGACGATTCTGGACTTTTCCCTTTCTTCTACGAAAAAAAGAATGTGGGTCATTGATATGCAGAAACACAAAGTAGTTATCAATGATTATGTGGCGCATGGTCAAGGATCCGGAATGGAATTCGCTACTTCTTTTTCAGATATCGAAAACTCCCACCAAAGCAGCTTGGGATTTTATGTTACCGGTGAAATATACACAGGTGAACATGGTACTTCTTTACGGCTATATGGCGTAGACAAAGGTTTTAATACCGCTGCCTTTCAGCGAGCCATAGTGATACATGGAGCCGATTATGTATGTGAGTCTATCATACAACAGCAAAACCGGTTGGGAAGAAGTTGGGGTTGCCCTGCGGTTTCTATAGAGTTGGCGCCCAAACTGATTCAAACTATTCATGAGGGCACTTGCTTATTTATTTATGCCTCCGACAAAAAGTATTTAGCCAATGCCTATTGGTTAAATAAAAAGCCTACCCATATACCCAAACTAAATCCAAACGATGAGTTTTTATTAGCCAAAAAACATCCTCAAAATTTCCGGTTTGTATATGATGAAAGCGCTGCCGACATAGCCCCTGAAGGTGCCCAAATAGTGGCTGCTTCTTATTGGAAAAAAGAGGCTAAGGAAGCATATTGCCCACCGTTCCCTCTTATTTGGAAAGCGTTTCCATAAGTTTCTTATCCCTTCTATAAAAATCTCTAGCCAAACGCAAGTTTTCTCCATCTACATCCTGCCAAGCCGTTAGGTATATGATGTGTACGGGAATCTTGTGTTGTAGTACCTCATATGTTGTTTTGCGTCCCTTTATCATACTATCTAACTTAGAATCTTGAAACCGTTTTTGTTCTATCTCAGACAATATGTAAACGGCTAATTCTTTAGGCTTTTGCAAACGCACACAACCACTACTCAGTGCTCTGTCGAAATTATCAAAATCCTCACGATGTGGTGTATCGTGCATATATATATCCCACTTATTGGGGAAATTAAACTTCACATAGCCCAATGCATTGGAATGTCCGGGTGGTTGCCGAAACACATAGCGTTTATAGTTGCTCATGGTAACAACAGAGGCATCCACTTTTTTTCCTTTATGGTCAAATACTTCCAATCCTTTTTTGCGAAGATAGCTTTCTCCCCTGCGTAGCAGCCCGGGCATCACATCATTTTTTGCAATGGTGGGAGGCACGCCCCATGGAGGATTGATAACGATATTGGACATGAATGCATGCAATGCCGGCGTTTGTCGAGAAGATTTGCCCACCACTACATTCATATACATTACTTCTTCATCTCCTCTTCTGAAACTGAAATTCATGGTGGGAATGTTCACCACAATATGGTCCTTCTCAAACTGCTGAGGCAACCAACGCAAGCGCTCCAAATTAGCCGTAATAATTGGTAATACATCTGATGGTTGACGCGATAAATAGGAGCGCGTAACACTATCCAATTTGCCGGTGCGCTTGATGCCAACATATTGCTGAAAGGATTGGATCTTCTGAGCAATTCCTGTTAAGGTGTCACTGATAGGCTGTAGCCATGGCGCCTCAATCGTTATGGCTACTTCGATGAGGCTGTCTGATATTTGAGGGTTGGATGCTATGGTTTCTTTTACTTTAATGAAGGTTGTATCGCTACATAATGCATCATAATGCCTCCATGCTTTTTGCAAAATAGGATAAGCCATCAACTTGCTTCTGTAAAACGATAACGATGGATATGCTTCATGTTTCAACTGTTGCAGTATAGGTTGAATTTCCCAAGTAGAATCGTTTCGATGAAACCAAAGGCTATCTGCTTTTTTAGGAACAATCCTTCCGAATAATAAGTCCTTTGATGCCAGTAAGTAGCCATGCGTAAGGGTTGTGTCCAAACGAATGACCTCCTCAATGGGGGCAGTTTTTTGAGATTTGTATTCTTGCAACCACTGTTGTAATGCTTGAGTATGGTAGCGCTCGGGGTTCAGCCCATCACTTTGTAGTGCCCCCAATTCATAACAAAGGCTGTCTGCCAGCATTGAAGTAGAATCTATTCGTAGCCAAAGTGGTTGAAAATCATTTGCCGCATATAGGCTGAACAAGGCTTCGGAAACTGAAGTCCTTACTGACATCGAATCTGTAACTGTAGCAAGCGCATCGAAAGTCGCACTCATTTCATCAGCAAAAGCATCCACATCGAATTTGTCTTCTGTTGTAATAAAAGCAACGGGCAGTGTGCTTTTCACCTCATCGCAAGAAGTAAATAAGTGGCAGCACAAGAAAAATAGAAGGGTTTGGGCGTAGCGCATGTAGCTAAAAAAGCAATCACTGTTTAATCAGCAATCACTCTTTAAAATTCGATTTCTTTTATTGGATGCCAAAATAATTTTTTAAAGTCCACTACCCTTTGTGCTACTACCGCTACATGCTCCTCTTTTAAGAGTTGTTCCATTTTTTCCGGTGGGTTAAAGCGATGGCGACCGGTGAGCAATCCCTGACTATTCACCACCCGATGCGCGGGTACTTCCGGCAGTATTCCTATAGAATGCCCCAATGCGTAACCCACCATACGTGCGCCCGAACGAACACCTATCGCTTCGGCAATAGCACCGTAAGTGCTCACTCTCCCAGGTGGAATGAGTCGCACGATTTCGTAAATCTGATCATATATGTGTTGCTTATCACTCATGCTTTTTTGTCTTCTCGTTCTTTCAACAGCCTACTGCGCTTGGGTTCCGGTACATTTTTGTAATCGTAAGGGCAGTTTCTACAACCATTACCACAGCAATATCCACGTTGCAAAAGATAAGCAGCCGTAAAGACGATCTTGCCATCATCTGAGGTGTTGTAGCTCCACACATCATCATCGTCCTTATCATTCAGCGGAAACATTTTTTTTCTTTTTCTCGGGTATGAAAATAGGCTTGTTGGGCAAGGAGAAACTAATGTAATTTATTTTTCGCCCCTCTGCTAAATGCATTTGTTCATAGAAGGTTTTTAATGCCAAGGCTTCATGCACCAATTCCTTACTGTAGATATCCTCTATTTGATGATGAATGGTACAACCCTGTTCTGTTATAGATTCCAATGTAAAATCATACAATTCTTTACTATCTGTTTTGAGATGAATGATGCCACCAGAGGCTAATATTTGTTGGTATTCTTTCAAGAATCGAGCATGAGTTAGTCGGTTTTTAGCCTTTGATTCTCGCAAAAAGGGATCGGGGAAAATAATCCAAATCTCTTGTACCTCTTGTGCATCGAAGTATTTCGTGAGTTGCTGAATTTGTGCTCGCAAAAAGGCTACATTCTTCATTCCCTCCGCTAATGCTATTTTGGCACCAATGTAGATGCGGTTCCCTTTTATATCTACACCGATAAAGTTACGCCCGGGGTGCATCCTCCCTTGCCCCACACTATATTCTCCTTTTCCACAAGCCAACTCTAATGTAATAGGATGTTCATTTTTGAAAAATTCCTTCCATTTACCGGGCATTCCTTCGGGATACTGCAACACATTGGTAAACTCGTTGATAGCTTCAAAGCGCACTAGTTTTTTCTGACCCATATACTGCAAAGATAAATGAGGTAACAAATGTTTCTGCAATCCCTTATTCAGTATTTTTACCAAGAGAAACCATTAATAGTTTTGTTTATGAAGAAATATGTATTAATTCCCATTGCTGCCTTGTTTACCATTGCCACTCTTAGTAGTTATGAAAATGGGAATATAGCACTGGGACTCAATTGTACGGGCGCCAATGGGTCAACCCCTACCTGTGGTGGTGGTAGCTGTCATAATGTTTCCGGCACTTCCAATATAGCGGTTAGTATTTCCCTCACCGACGACCAAGGCAACAACGTATCGAATGGCAAATACATTCCGGGAAAAACTTATAAAATAACCCTTAAGGGCAATAACGGAGCCGGAGGAATATATCCGGTTTTCGGGCTTCAATTTACGGCTGCCAATCCACCCAACGACGGCACTTTTGTATTGGTGGACAACAAGCTGAAAAGTACCGTACACGATACTTATGAATACATCGAACACAATGCACCCATCGCCACCAACGGCAATATTTCCACAGCATATTTTTATTGGGTAGCTCCTCCTGCCGGTGCCGGCACTATTACTTTTTATTGCACCATGCTTACCGCCAATGGTGACCATTCTATTAATGGCGATAAAGAAGGACATGCGATAGCTTCGTTTGCAGAAACCCAACCCAATGCAGTAGATGAAATAGCCAACGTAATTCAAGCAACGATTTTTCCCAATCCTGCAAGGGAATCGTTGACCCTGCAATTTTCTACTGCAAAAAGCGACCGACATGATATTGCTATTTTCGATCTTTCGGGTAGAAGCTTGATGAATGAAATAGTAATTGCTAAAGAGTATAAACATACCTTTGATGTGTCTTCCTTTCCACAAGGGATGTATCATATCGCTATTTCAAATGGGCAAACCCATCGTTCATTTGCTTGGATAAAGCAATAAACGTAGCGTGTACGGTGCCCACAAATATTTGGGAATCCTACAAAGGAATAAGCTAAAAATAAGGACAACCCTTATCTTTGCGCCATGCAAATATTAGACGGTACAGCTACCGCCGCTTCCATAAAAAAAGAGCTACGAAATGCTGTGGATGTCCGCAAAGAGAAGGGGCAGAAAATCCCGCATCTAGCGGCTATTTTAGTAGGAAACAACCCTGCAAGTGAGGCGTATGTAGGTGCCAAAGTACGCACTTGTGAAGAAATAGGATTTGAATCAACCTTATTGCGTTTTGATACCAGTATTACCGAGCAAGATTTATTGAATGAAGTTCAAAAATTAAATCAAGACACACGCGTAGATGGAATATTGGTGCAGCTCCCATTGCCTTCGCATATCTCCGAAGATGCTGTGATCAACACCATTGCTCCTCAAAAAGATGTGGATGGTTTTCATCCAATCAGTCAGGGGAAAATGATATTGGGGCAAAAAGGATTTCTTCCCGCTACGCCTTATGGCATTTTACTTCTTTTAGAAAAATACCAAATTGATATATCCGGAAAGCATTGTGTGGTAGTTGGCAGGAGCAATATTGTAGGCAAGCCCATGTCAGTATTGTTGGCGCGCAACGCCCATCCCGGAAACGCCACTGTTACCATCTGTCACAGCAAAACGGCTGATTTACCGTCCATCACTCGTCAGGCAGATGTATTAGTGGCGGCTATCGGAAGAGCCAAATTTATCACCAAAGAAATGGTTAAAGAAGGTGCTATTGTAATAGATGTAGGCATCAACCGAATCGAAGACAGCAGTAGAAAATCAGGTTATCGTTTGGTGGGCGATGTAGATTTTGATGAGGTTGCTCCGCTGTGTAGCTATATCACACCGGTACCCAAAGGAGTAGGACCGATGACCATTTGCGGTTTGATGAAAAATACTTTGCAAGCCGTAGAAAGTAACGAATAAGCAATCAATTAATCGAAATAAAAACCCCGAAATCGTTCATCACAGTTTCGGGGTTTTATTATGAGTGTCGCAAAAAAATCTACGCAAGCTTTTTTTGCAAATTGGCATCCAAAGCATCTAAAAATTCTTCGGTATAAAGGTAGTGTTCGCCGTGATTGACCTTATTGCCATAGATACATACTGCAAGGTCTTTCGTCATTTTTCCGCTTTCTACCGTTTCAATGCAAACGGCTTCCAATGCATGACAGAAGTCTATCAACGCTTGGTTGCCGTCCAATTTTCCTCTGAATTCTAACCCTCTTGTCCATGCAAAAATGGAAGCAATCGGGTTGGTTGAAGTTGGATTTCCTTTTTGATGCTCACGATAGTGGCGCGTAACGGTACCATGTGCAGCTTCTGCTTCCAAGGTTTTCCCATCGGGGGTTACCAACACAGAGGTCATCAACCCTAAAGAGCCAAAACCTTGTGCCACGGTGTCGCTTTGCACATC
>JAKQGX010000018.1 GCA_029573235.1 Bacteroidota bacterium | reverse complement strand
TCTCTGCCGTTTCTTTTTCGGCAGGGTTGATTTTTCTGGTTGTCCATAAGCGACCAATGGTTGTTTAATTTTTGGTCAACCTATTTTAGGACGAGGCAGTTTTATAAAAGGAACGTAACGGTATCTATGCTACGGCCCTAGTTGTTGGATAAAAACATTTAGTTATAGTAAAAGTGCTGCAAAAATGGGAATAATTACAGGAATAATAACCATTCTATTCAACGATACTCATATCGTATAGAGTGCGATGTTGCTCAATCATTGCAATCCACTATCGGATTACAATTTCCTAATCATACCTTTGCATTATGAAAAATTTGAGAGGGCTGAGCCAACAACAGTTGCATGATTTGATGATTGCCTTGGGAGAACCCAAATACCGTGCTGCCCAAATTTATGAGTGGATATGGAAGAAGCATGTAGGCAGTATCGACGATATGAGCAGCCTCTCCAAAGCCTTGCGGGAAAAGCTAAAAGCGCAATACTATATTCCGAAAGTACGCATACACCACACCCAACACAGCCAAGACGGTACAATAAAAAACCGTATGGTGCTGCACGATGGGCACTTTATTGAAAGTGTTTTGATACCCACCGAAAAGCGCATGACGGTTTGCGTATCGTCACAAGTAGGTTGCTCGTTGTCATGTAAGTTTTGCGCTACCGGCTACCTGCCACGGAAGCGAAATTTGGATTTTGATGAAATTGTGGACCAGGTAACAGCGGTGAATGAACAAGCATTGCAACATTATGGCAAAGGGCTCACGAATATTGTGTTTATGGGAATGGGCGAGCCGCTTCTCAATTATAAAAACATGATGTTAGCCATAGAACGTATCACTTCTCCGGAATGCTTGGGTATGAGCCCTCGCCGAATCACCGTATCTACTGCCGGTGTGGTGAAAATGATACGACAACTGGGAACCGATGCGGTGCGCTTTAAGTTGGCACTTTCGTTACATGCCGCCACAGATTTTAAGCGGAATGAAATCATGCCCATTAACGAAACGAACCATATTAATGAACTGGTAGATGCCTTGAATTATTTCTACCAAATGACAAAGAATGAAATCACTTTCGAATACATTCTCTTCAAAGACTTTAATGATACCCTAAAAGATGCAGAAGATTTAGTAAAACTCTATCGTAGGGTGCCTGTTGATTTGGTCAATATCATTGAATACAATACGGTAGAAGGGGTACCATTTACTAAGCCGGATGAGAGCGCTACAGAGCAGTTTATGCAATACCTTGAGAGCAAAAGAGTGAACGCTCGTTTGCGTCGCAGTAGGGGAAAAGATATTGACGCTGCTTGTGGCCAACTAGCCAATGTGGATCATCCGGAAGTGGCTAAAATACAAGCATAGCAATTGAATGATGTAAAAATGCTGCTCCAATTAGAGAGCAGCATTTTGGTTGAAATAGGTATGATATGATATAATGATTGTAAGAATCAATCGTAAATCATTAAATTAATTAGGGCATTTGAAAGTGTACGTCCATGCAGTACCTCCACCTAAACAACCGGATACATACACTTCAAGGTTTCTATTTGAAGAAGTAACAGGGATAGTAAAAGTACCATTATCACCAACAAAGCCAGGTAGTGGAGAAGAGCAATAGCACAATGGTGGCGGAGGAGCAATAGTGCTTCCGGTACCGGCTACCCATTGACCATCCAAAAATACATCTACTCTATCGGGTACGGAGTATGTTTCCCAATCAATAGTAACGTTTCCGGCTTTGCCATCCAACACATGCAGTGTTTGGGTGATACCATCACTACCGTTAATGGTTTTGTTGCCAGCGCAGGTAATACCTTTTCCAACTTTTACCGGCACAACTAATTTTCTGCTTCCTACAATCTTATTTCCTGCTCCAACTAATAATATTTCCAACTTAAATGAGCCACTATTTACCGATTTGGGAACCGTCATAGGTACATACACAATACCGTTTGCAATTGGGGTAGGGATGCTGTATGAAAAATAATGAATGGTAGCACCTTGCACCATAATGAATGCCTTTAACACATTTTCAGTACCGGTAAATACTAATGGAATGTATGTAGTTGCTCCACCGGTACTTACTGACATGGTTGGGTCAAATGTAACCTGTACCGTGTTGGTGCTGGCTGTAGTAGGTAATGTACCAGATACGGTGCTGGAATTTCCAAACTTTAATACTTTGGACAATTCATTGAAGTTGGTTGTCTCGATAGAGTAATCTGGCGGTGCAGAAGACTCTTTCTTACATTGCGTAAATGTAGTGAGTACGAGTGTGGCTAACGCTAATGTTAGCAGGTTCAAGTTCCTTTTCATAAGATTTTAATTTTCAGTAAAAATAGTAGCAAGCATCCATCAATGCAATACGTATTAGTACGGATTTTTGATCTGTAGGTTTTCGGTTATTATTTGAATAGGATTGCCATCAAATCTTCATAAACAAAACGAATTATTGAACCCGTATCTGCAACTCAATTATCCACTACATTTGCCAAAACTTTTTTCATGTTCAATCGATACTGGCGAACCTATCCCTGGTATATTCAGTTGTTCCAATTTATCATATTAATGTTGGTATTATTTTCCTTCTTCGGAATGGGAATGACTCCGGTGTTACTGAAAGCTATGAATGTGTCGGTTGAAAGTTTTCAATCAATGAGCGAAAATAGCCCTCGTAATGTAATCAATGCAGGGTTGTGGGTGCAATTCCTCACGGCTACGGGGTTATTTCTATTACCGCCATTGTTGTTTGCCTATTTCACGCATCCGCGCCCCATGGCTTATTTGGGATTACAAACTAAGGTAAAATGGAATCAACTTTTTTATTGTTTGGTCATCATCATTTGTGCTACTCCCTTGTTGTTGTCTATAGCAGAGTGGGTAAGCAGCTTGAATATAGAAGCCGCAAGAAAAGCACAAGAAGAAAATGATCGATTGATGAAAGCCTTCTTGAGCATGCGCACGATGGGAGAGTTTATTGCCACATTTTTTGTCATAGCAGTATTGGCAGGATTGGGTGAAGAGTTATTTTTCAGAGGACTACTAATGCGTTTTTCTGCCAAACGAATGCACCGTGCAATTCCTCCCATCGTTATATCAGCTCTTTTGTTTGCGATGATGCACAGCAATATCTACGGGCTTCCCTCTATCTTTATTGCAGGCTTGCTATTAGGCAGCTTTTATTATCTCACCGGTTCTTTGTGGAATAGCATAGCGGCGCATATTGTTTATAATGGGCTTCAAGTAGCTTTAATATTCTTTGCCGGTAGTAGTGATACGCTTACCGATATGAATGAACGCAATCAGGTACCGATAACCTGGGTAGTAATAGGTACTTTACTGAGCGTTGCAGCCTTTTATGCACTATGGAAACAACGCACTCCATTAGTGCCCGGTTGGGCAGCCGATTATACTCCTGATGAGATCGCTAATGGTGTTGACAAACAAGAACTAGCTTAACTCAATTTTTTACAAACTAACATTCAATAATCATTAAGTGGCATTACACCTACCTACATTCTTCACTCGCTTGGGAAGCGCTATTGTCTTTAGCCTTATTATGATGGCGGGTCTTTTGTGGCACAATAGTGCATTCGTGCTATTGACAGGGTTTATCATGATATTATGCATGAGGGAATATTTTATCATTTTAAAAAAAATATTCTTACCGGAAAAAGTCCTCGCAACATGGGCATCTTACACCATTTTGATACCATCCATCTTAGCTTTAACTGCCATGTCAATTTTCTTATTTGTACCGGAGCAAATGGCTTGGGCGGTGGCTTGTTGTTCAATAGCGGTGGTTTTAGTTGTAATCGGATTTCTTGCCTCCATGTTATCACAACAGGCTTGCTTTGGGATGTGGGCTAAGTATGTGTCAGCCATCGTATATATTCTCTTGCCGATGGTATTGTTGTTGTGGCTTCGAAAAATAAGCCTTGTTATTCCTGTTGCGTTGATATTGATGATTTGGATGAATGATACAATGGCTTACTTGGTAGGCTCTTTTATTGGCAAAACGCCTTTTTCAAAAATATCACCGAAGAAAACTTGGGAAGGCACCGTGGGCGGTGTTTTGCTGACACTAATAGGTGCTGCTGTTTGGGGATATTTTTCTCCACATTACCGTATGATAGATTGGATGGCATTGGCATTGTGTGCTGCTATTGCCGGTACTATCGGCGACTTATTTGAGTCGAAACTAAAGCGCATGGCAGATGTAAAAGACAGTGGCACTATGATGCCTGGGCATGGTGGGGCACTCGACCGTTTTGACTCTTTATTAATAGCTACGCCGTTTGCTTTTGCTTACGCTATCAACTTTATGCCTCCCATACTCATTGTTGTTTTTTAAAAACTACCTTTGCGACTCAACATCAAAATATGACTATTCATAGAGAAGGATATCGATACATTATTATTGCCAGTCTTGTGTGGGCAGTGTTATTGTGGATCAGCCATACGTTACTTCAAACGCTGCCGATTTTGTATGTGATAATACACCTAGTTTGCTTTTTGCTTTGGTTTTGGGTGCTATGGTTTTTCAGAATCCCCAGCCGCCAATTTTTATACGATGAAACCAAGTTGATAGCACCTGCAGATGGGAAGGTTGTTGTGATTGAAGAAACCACAGAAACGGAGTATTTTAAAGACAAGCGGTTACAAGTATCTATTTTCATGTCGCCATTAAATGTGCATGTGAACCGAAATCCCATCAGTGGTATTGTAAAGTATATGAAATACCATCCGGGTAAATACTTGGTAGCTTGGCACCCAAAATCTTCTACTGAAAACGAGCGAACGACTGTTGTTATTGGCAATGAGAAAATAGAAATTTTAATGCGCCAGATTGCGGGAGCATTGGCAAGAAGGATTTGTTATTATGTAAAAGAAGGGGATACCGCCAAACAAAACGATGAATTTGGGTTTATACGTTTTGGTTCCAGAGTAGATATTTATTTGCCTATTGGAACGAAAGTAAATGTTAAAATTGGAGAAAAAGTACAAAATGGAATGTCGGTTATAGCTGAACTTTCATAAGTTTGTTTTTATTCATTCTCTCAAAGAACTTAAAACTATACATAACAGCCATGAAAAAACTTACATTATTCCTCGGAGCCTTAATGATTGCTGGTGTTACTTTCGCTTGCGATGGTGGTAAAAGCAAAAAAGCTTGCTGCAAAAAAGAAGAAAAAACAGCTTGCTGCAGCAAAAAGAATTCAAAAGAATGTAAGAGCGATGCTCAAGCAAAAAAAGAAGACGCAAAATCTACACAGAAGAAATCTTAATACTTCTCTTGTAGTATGTACCAATATCAAGGCCGCATCCATGGATGCGGCTTTGATGTTTTAGATATTTTCTTTCAAGGGCTACGCCTGTCTATTAATTTGTTGAGTACTTAACACGAAGAGTATGGTGAGAATTGCACAGTAAAACTAGCTATGCTCTTTGTCAAAATTCCTCATCTTCCAAACACCATAAATAGCTTCTTCAACAATACCTTTTGTCATTTTAGAAACGCCTTCTTTTCTATCAACAAAGGTGATGGGTACTTCTTTTATTTTAAACCCAAGTTTCCAAGAGCGATACTTCATTTCTATTTGAAATGCATACCCAATAAAGCGTACTTTATCTAGCGGTATAGCCTCCAGCACTTTTCGGTTATAACATACAAAACCTGCTGTTGGGTCTTTTACCGGCATGAAGGTGATTATACGGGTGTATAGTGCCCCACCTTTAGAAATAAAAATTCTATCTGCCGGCCAGTTAACTACTTTTCCTCCTCTTACATACCGTGAGCCTACCGCTACATCTGCTCCATTTTCGCAGGCATCTAACAAGCGTAGCAAATCATCGGGGTTATGAGAGAAATCCGCATCCATTTCAAATACGTACTGATAGGAGCGTGCTAATGCCCATTTAAAACCCAATATATAAGCCGTACCCAGCCCTTGTTTGCCACTACGCTCCACGATATGTAACGCTTCAGAAAATTCGAGTTGTAGTTTTTTTACGATGTCGGCAGTACCATCCGGTGAGCCATCATCTACAATCAGTATATGGAAATTGCCGGGTAGTGAGAATACCTTTCGAATAATCTTCTCAATGTTTTCTCTTTCTTTATAAGTAGGTATGATAACGAGCTTATCCAAGGAGGTATTTCAAGTTTAAAAAGGGGAAAATAACGAAAAATATTGATTGTGGGCAGCTGTTGGTGTTAAGATTTAAGACCGAGTTTTTTCAACTTCATTTTGTTGAGTATCTCAGAAATTTTTTGTTTGGTGTGTAACGCAAAATCGGCTTGCATCATCCAATCATAGTATTGTGGTTCTTTACTAAATACGTCTTCTACTCGCATTCCTTTGTATTTACCGAAGTTAAAAATAGGATGACCGTCTTTCATGACTAAACGTCGTGCATAGTCCACAAATTGTTCTCCACCGGTAAATTTATGCAGCGCAGCTACTTCATGCGACAAGTCGGTGTAGCGTTCCAATTGAGCTTCTAATACATCTATAGTGGCATTTACATCTGCTTCGGCACTGTGGGCATTCTCCAGTGTTTTTTGGCAATAAAACTTATAGGCAGCGCTTAAAGAACGACTTTCCATTTTGAAAAATATTTGCTGCACATCTATCATTTTACGCTCTGTAAAATCCACGTCAATATTGCAACGCAAAAACTCTTCAGCCAATACCGGTACATCAAACTTGCTGGAATTATACCCTCCCAAATCACAGCCTTGCATCCATTGATACAACTCATGGGCTATATGCTTAAACAGTGGTGCGTCTTTCACATCATCATCAGATATCCCGTGTATGTCTGAAGCTTCTTTAGGAATAGGCATTCCGGGATTAACTCTTTTGATATAACTACTTCTTGCACCGTCGGGGTGCAGTTTTATCATGGCAATCTCTACAACCCTGTCTTTGGCAGGATCCACACCGGTTGTCTCTAGGTCAAAGAAAATAATTGGTTTAACTAAGGCAAGCTGCGCCATAAATCAAAGTGCGATTAATAAATTATCAGTAGAAATGCTCGTCATTGCAATTAGGATTGCGAACATACATCATTCCAGTCAATTCCATCAAAAGTGCCGGAGCTCATCAACAATAAGCATGTGGGTTTTGTGTTGTTCTTTAATTTTTCTTCCAAGCATTGTTGTAGTACTTCTTTTTCAGAAATCACCAACAGCCCTTGTTGGTCAAAATAAGCCGCAACTTGCTCCTTGTCTAAATTCGGAAGCCCTTTGAGCGACAAAGCATGATGACTATAATAAACGATAGCATCATCAGCAGGTAACATGCTTTGCTGGTACTCCGACAAAAAAACTTCGTTCAAGCTACTATATGTATGCAGCTCAAAACAGGCGATTAATCGGTGCAGAGGATATGCTTCACGTACAGCACTTAGGGTGGCTTTCAACTTGGAAGGAGCATGTGCAAAATCGCGATAAGCTACCAAGTTGGCCGTTTCCGTTATTTTTTCCAGTCTTTTTGCAGCCCCGGTAAAACTACGAATAGCCTGATACCCGTCTGCCCTGGAAACACCCAATGCTTCGCAAACAGCAATGGCAGCTTCCATATTTAAAATATTATGTCTGCCAAATAACGACAACGAAACAGCTCCATCCGGCGTGTCTACCACTGCAATACCCGATTCGTAGTGGAAGCGAGGCAGTTGGTAAGGGATGGCGTTCAAGTGTTTGCCGGCTTTTGCAACGAGAGATACAACAGCGTCATCAGTAGCATTGTAAAATAGGGTAGCACCATCGTTCATCCCTTTGAGGTATTGTTCAAATTGGCTGCAATAATTTTCATAAGTAGGAAACACATTGATATGATCCCAAGCAATGCCGCTCAATACACTAATGTGCGGATGGTAAAAGAAAATTTTGGGTTTCTTCTCAATCACAGAAGCGGGGTATTCGTCCCCTTCCAAAACAATGATGGGTGCATCAGACAATTGTACACTTTGGTCAAACCCTGATACTTTAGCACCAACTAAATAATCAAAACTTTTGTTTGCAGCCTTTAAAATATGCATGATCATTGAAGTAATGGTAGTTTTTCCGTGGCTACCGGCTACTACTATTCGCTGCTTCTCTTTGCTGATTTCATATACATATTCCGGAAAGGAGTAAATAGGGATTTGTAATTCTTGCGCACGCAATAGTTCGGGATTGTCTGCTTTTGCATGCATACCCAATACAACAGCATCAATGTTCGAGGTTATTTTTTCTGGAAACCATCCTGTTGCTATAGGTAAGATTCCGGCATTTTTAAGATTGGTACGGGCTGGGTCGTTTATTTCATCATCGCTTCCGGTTACAGTATTTCCTTTTCTGGATAGGGCTAATGCCAGTTGGTGCATAATTGCCCCACCAACCGCAATAAAATGAATATTCATTTGTGTATTTTTCTTATCTTTGACAAAAGTAACTTTGCTTTTTTGTTTTTTTAGAATTTTCTATAATCATGAACAGATTTTCATCAAAACGTATCTTTATTCCTGTAACACTAGCATTCATGCTCTTTTTGATGGCTTCTTGCGCATCTAGCAAGAAGTATGGTTGCCCAAATCATATCGGATGGGCAGGGATTACCATTCGATAGTTGCATTTCAATTATTAGAGATATTACGGCTTTTTAATACTGATACCTTTTAGGTAACAGTATTTTTTTTGCTTTATTATTCGCTTGTCGCTACTTTTTCTGAAAAGATGTTTCGTTGGATGAAAGCAAAAAGAATTGTTCTTCCATTTTTATCGAAAGAATAAAAGCAGCTATCCTCGATGTTATAATAAGCTTTTATACTAAGAATTGAATGATCTTTGTCGAAGGGCTTCATACAAGACCATTCCGGCAGCTACGGATACATTAAGCGAGTCGAAACTACCCGCCATGGGTATTCTGATAAAACCATCCGCCATTTTCTTTACTTCGTTACCAATGCCTTTGTCTTCTGCCCCCATAACAATGCATGTAGGGAGGGTAAGAGGAGCTTCAAATACCGGAATGCTGCCTTGCATCTGGGTGGCAAATACTTGGATGCCATTTAATCGGAGGGTATCTATTGCTTGTGAAGTTGATGGAACCCGACAGAGTAATATTTGTCTTAATGCACCCGCAGAGGTTTTTATTGCTTCTTCTGTAATAGATGCGGTAGAAGATGTAGGCAATATTAATACTTGAGCACCACAGCATAATGCCGAACGAGCAATAGCACCCACATTTCGCACATCAGTGACACCGTCTAGCATCATGAATAATGGCGTGTTCCCTTTCTCAATCACAAAAGAAATAGCCTCTTGCAATTCAATATATTGAATAACACTTGTCCACGCCACTACTCCTTGGTGTTGGGCCTTTGTCAAACTGTTCAGCTTTTCTACAGGCACCATACTCATGGGTATATCTCGTTCTTTGGACAATCGTTTTATTTGATTGATTTCATCACCTGTTGTATTTTTTTGAACAAAAACTTTTTCAATGGCGGCTCCTGTCAACAAGGCTTCCAGTAAAGGTTTTCGTCCAATTATTAAAGGCAACGAAGGTCTTTTTTTATTCATATCTTTTGTGCAAATCAACGATTTATTTCGAAGACATTCTTGCTCATTTGCAAGACAATGATTCGATGGTGGTAATGCCTAAAATACAACGAGGCTACCTGCTTTCATATCAAGTAGCCTCGTTGCAATATCCTTGAGATTTTACTTTTGTTTCACCCATACACCGGCCAAGTGGGAGCTAATTTTAGTAAAGCTCATATGCTTGTTTTGTACCGTTGTGATGGCTCTTTTGTAAGCAACAATGGCTACTGCTTGGCTGGCACCTACATATTCGGAACGTCTTATTTTACCAATTTCTTTTGCGGTAAAGGTGCAGTTAAAACTTCCTTGCTGCGGTAAGAAGGATTTGTATATATACCCTTCAAAATTGGTACTGTCACCGCTAATACCAATCACTAATGAATCTGCGCCGGCTACTTGTATTTGTAAGGTGATTCCGTCTTTCTTCACAATAGTATCCGGAACGTTAGCTTTGATACTTGGGAACGGCATTCTAAAGTTATACGAGAAACTCGGTATCTCAGGGACTGAAGTACTTTCTACACGCCAAAGACAACTATCTTTCATATCTAAAGTACTACCAGAATTGAGCGTGTGAAAATTTCCAGGGTCTTTTTGCATTTCCAAACTATTCACAAAAACTTTATCGGCTAATACCAACGCATTTTGTTGTCTGGATTTTACAAACCGTACCTCTGCATCTTGCGCTTCGCTAAAGCCGGGGTTGCTGGGATAGGTCGAGTCAAAGAAGTAGTAGCGGCTTAGAAATTGCCCGGATAAATCATCTGAAAAATCGTTTTTTGGACCATCCGTTCCGTTGCTGGTGAGGTTTTCAGCCTTGTTGCAAGAATAGAATACCGTTGCAGCGGCAATGCTCAGAAAAAATAGAAATTGTTTTTTCATCTACTTGGTTTTTATGCATACTTCAAAATGACGAATTGTTATCTAAGATATCATGTGCTCGTCTGAGTGAAGTAGAATTTTTACGGTGCGTTTAAGTTGCGGTTTAAAATCGGACGTTAAAATACAACAACTATTTAGTTGAAGTACTTTTTTGTTGAAAAAATATTTTGCACATAGATGGCAAAGGTTGATGAGCCTACATAAAAAATCAGCAGAGTAGAAACATCTGATGTTTTTTGTGTAGGTTTGTTGCGAAAATTTTTATCAAAAACAACTTAGATTATGGCATACGATATCATCGTCATTGGTAGTGGTCCGGGTGGTTATGTGGCGGCGATCCGCTCTGCACAATTAGGTTTCAAGACTGCAATTGTTGAACGTGAAAGTTTGGGTGGTATTTGTTTAAACTGGGGTTGTATCCCTACAAAAGCCTTATTAAAATCGGCACAAGTATTAGAATATCTCGGTCACTCTAAAGATTACGGTATCGAAGTAGGGGATGTTAAAGCTGATTTTCCCGCTATCATCAAGCGCAGTAGAGGCGTAGCCGATAAAATGAGCAAAGGAATTCAATTCTTAATGAAAAAAAATAAGATTGATGTCTTAAAAGGATTTGGAAAACTAAATGCAAAGAAAGA
>JAKQGX010000027.1 GCA_029573235.1 Bacteroidota bacterium | reverse complement strand
CGGTTTCGGTGGCAGTTACCAATCCACGCTTGTCGATAACATGGTTATTACCATTATTCAAAATCGAAAGGTTTTCATAAGGGTTTTCCAATTTGGCTACGTCCTCTTTATCGGCTTGTTTGTTATAGGCTTTATTGAACTTTATACGCACCCCATCTGTAAGTACATCTTTGTTGTTGTCAACGATACTCATATTGACCAATAAATCTTGGATAGTTGTATCATCAGCAGTGCCTTTGAATATATTAAAGGAAGGCACCACAGCGATTTTCATACTCTCCGTAAAGTTGAGGGTATTTTGAGCCGGTATAAAAAAGGCTTGCCCACTTCTAATATAGCGTGAAGAAACGTTGTCAGCATTAGACCCGCTAGGGGTGGTTTGGTAAATATTGTTGGCTACGCGTGTCACCGTACGGAAGGCACCGTTCGAGCCGAGGCTCGCATCCATTACATAAATGTCGGATGTTGCTGCTCCCGGATTTCCGTTATATACCGCCTGATAGTCAATAGACGAAGGATACGGATTCGGAACTAAGGTTAGGTTCGTAGTGCCTACTGTGCCTACATTGCTCATACTACCCATATTAGGAGTACCTTTCATGCGCAACACAGTACTATTAGGCGGCGTTACATAATCCGTTACCGATTTATCACCCCGTACAAAGAGGTAATATACACCACCATGATCCGTTACTTTAGTAGTGCTTGTATTGGCAATGGTGTCAAATGCAGTACCATTCCAATACTTAATAGAAGCGGTAACAGAAGGTCCGTCATATCCCAAACCTACATAAGGGCTGGTAATCCATGTACCATATCCGCTATTGGGGTTTCCTCCGGCATTACCCTCCTGCCATGAATTTAATATGGTGGGAGCTCCGGTAGGTGCTAACGGGGCAGCTACAATGCGCCAAGCTCTTGTAGCAGTCATATGACGTTCTACCGTTACATTGGTAGCATTCAAGATGGTACCATCCGTCCTGCCGATAGCAGCGGTGCCGGTGGCATCAGATTTTAGGATAAATGGTTTACCACCCATATCAAACACACTGCTCACCCCTACTTTTAGATAGGCACCGGGCTGTGCTACAATACCGTTGTTGTTGGTCACAAATACTTTGGCACCATTGGCGATGTCCCAAGTGCTGATAAATGTTGGATTAGGAACATTGTTATTGACATAAAAACTGTCGGTGGGGTTTTTAAAATCAAAGGGCGGTGTCATCATCGGTGCCCCACCTACATTGACCGTCCAGTTGTTGGGGTCGTGAAGGTTAGTAGAACCGGTTACGGGGTAATACTTGGTCGCTTGAGCAGTTCCGCTACAAAAAGTGGCAAGTGCTGCGACAGCAGTAAGTATAAAAGGTTCATAAATATGGGATTAATAGTTAAACAAAAAAGTTTATAAAATCAACCCTAACAATATCACATACGTACAAAAAAACCAAGTGATAACAATTCAAGAACCAACAAAAAACAATTCAAGAAAAGCCTAATAAAATAAAGGAAGAGAAGAGAAAAGAAAAGTAAACAACGTATTATTCTTCCCATTCGGAACTCTCTAAAAGACGCTCCCATTCGGAACCTAGTTGAATATTACCCCCTGCAAATAGTTGAATCATTCGAACTATTTCTTCGGCATCCCAAGAATATACGCCTCTGGCAAAACGCACGAGCTCTGTATCCTTATAGGTAAAAAACAGATTGCCTGATTGGTGTAAATCCTGCAACAGTAATTCTTGATGACTAAAATTGAGGTAGTCGTATTGTTTGGCAGTATGTAGTTTTTTAACTTCTTTTCCCAGATAATGCAGCAACCCCATGTACCGCCAGTCGTACACTAATGTTTGGCTCGATATCATGGTTTTGTGTTGAAGCATAAAATTTTGTTGGGTGGCAATTATCTTTTCATGATAGCGAAAACGGGATAATAGGCGATAAGCTGCCAAAACAAAAAGCAGAAATGCACCCGTAGCAAATACCAAACGCAGCTCCCAAGTGAGGATATGAAACGAGCGAATGAAGAATAAGACGGCAATGGAAGTAGTAATCAGAAACTCTACACACAATACCATTCGTATGCGCGGTGTGACCCGATTACCTAAGTTGATTTCTAATCGGTCTTCTCCCCAGTAATATTGAATGTCTTGTTTCAAACTTTGTCAGTTAAAGCAAATCATTATCAACTAAAGTCGCTTCAAAAACTGCTTCAAATTCTTTCTTGAGGAGTGCTTTCACTACTGGCTCCTCAATAGCCCTTCCTAACTCTTGTTGCATCGAAGTAACGGACTTATCTCCTATTCCACAAGGTACAATATAATTAAAATATTGCAAGTCGGTATTGACATTTAAGGCAAACCCATGAAGTGTCACCCAGCGGCTGCAACGCACTCCCATCGCGCATATCTTTCGGGCTTTGCCCGGCACAGCAGCATCCAACCACACGCCGGTTGCCCCCGGCAAACGCTCGCCAGCAATACCGAAATGGGCTAAAGTGCGGATGATAACCTCTTCTAAACTGCGCATGTACTTTCCTAAATCTGTAAAGAAAAGTTCCAAATCTAAAATGGGATACCCAACTATTTGTCCCGGACCGTGGTAGGTAATGTCGCCTCCTCTGTTTGTTTTATAAAAAGAGATGTGCAATTCTTTTAGTCGGCTGTCATTTAAAAGCAAATGTTCCAAATGACCACTTTTCCCCAAGGTAATCACGTGTGGGTGCGTGCAAAAGAGCAAGTAGTTTTGTGTACCGGTGTCTTTCGGCTTGGCGTGATTATTATCGTTGTAATAAGCGGCTTTCAAGGCAAGGTTTTGCTGCATCAAGGCTTCTTGTTTTTGCCAAGCATCGCCATATTCAATCCATTCAAGGTCTTTGAAGTGAATTTGATTCATGTTCAAAAAAAATAAGTGCTGCAAATTACAGATTCTTCCTTGCCATTCCGGATTTGTTTAGGGCTTCGCCATATAGCGCACATCAGGAACAAAACAAACGTCAATCACTCTTGTACTCTTCACTCCTTTCAGTTTGTGTTTATGGTTCCGTATTTTTACAAAATACAAACAAACCACTTCCTTGTCATACTTAACTCGGCAAGATTGTTGTAAAATCTTCTTAAATCAAATGCGGATAGCAACACTTTGACGTATTGTTTACAGCAAACAAACTACATTTGAACTTTATCTTAATGTGCGATATGTTAGCATTCATGAAGAACAAGATTCTCATACCTCTATTGATACTTGGCGCCTTGGCTGCATTTTTCTCATTTCGGTACAGTGCTTTCGAATCAAAGGAAACCAATCGAAATACCGCAATATTAGAAACTGTCATGACCGCTATTGAACAAGGTCATTTTAGTCCTCGTGTGTTAGACGACTCCTTTTCCCTTGCCGTGTTTAACAAAACTCTCCATACACTCGATTATCGAAAAAACTTCTTTACGCAGCAAGATGTGGATCATCTATCCGCCTTCCAGTATGATATTGATGACGAGATACGCAATAAGACTACTTTGTTTTTTGACACGGTTGATAACGTTTTCACTCGGCGTATAGATAGTGCAGAAGGATATTACAAGAGCATTCTTCAAACAGCTTTTCAATTTAACACCAATGATTCTGTAAAGTTAGGTGGAGATGATATCCCTTATGCAGCAGACGAAACAGCCTTAAAGGAACGGTGGCGCCAATACTTGAAATACTTGACCCTTTCCAAATATGTTGACTTGAAGAAAGGGCAAGAAAACAACAAAGAAAAAGATGCCAAGAAAAAATCGGATGCAGAGTTGGAAGCGGATGCCCGACAATCCGTTTTGAAGAACCAAGATCTGTTTTTCAAACGCCTCAGAAAACTAAAAAACAATGAGCGTTTTGCTTTATACATGAATGCCATAACCAACAGCGAAGACCCTCATACCGATTATTTACCTCCTGATGACAAAGCAAGATTTGATGAAAGCATGAGCGGCAGTTTCTTCGGCATAGGAGCACAGTTGCAAGAAAACGAAGGAAACGTGAAGATAGTTTCAGTGATTGCCGGCAGCCCCTGTTGGAAACAAGGAGAACTCAAAGTAAATGATGTCATTCAAAAAGTAGCCCAAGGGAATGCTGAGCCAACAGACGTAACCGGAATGGATATTGATGAAGTGGTAAAATTGATTCGCGGACCAAAGGGTACAACCGTAAAACTAACCGTAAAAAAAGTAGATGGATCGATACGAGTGATACCCATTGTCAGAGGCGAAGTGCTTCGCGAAGAAGTATTTGCCAAGTCAGCTATCATAATGGATAAATCCGACAAAATTGGCTACATCTACTTGCCCGAGTTTTATGCCGATTTTAATAAAGCAAACGGCAGAAGATGTGCTGTAGATATCGCCGAAGAAGTTCAAAAACTAAAAAACGAAAAGGTATCCGGTATTATTTTGGATCTAAGAAATAACGGTGGAGGCTCCTTGCAAGATGTAGTAGATATGGCCGGATTATTTGTAGATGCCGGGCCTATAGTGCAAGTAAAGACAAATGCAGGAGCAGCAGAAAAACTGTATGACCGGAACAAATCTACTCTCTACGACGGACCACTAGCCATCATGATTAACCAAGGCAGTGCCTCCGCCTCCGAGATATTGGCAGCCGCTATGCAAGATTATAAACGTGCCGTCATTGTGGGCTCTACCAGTTTTGGCAAGGGTACCGTGCAGCGACTTATTTCATTGGATGACGTGGCAAGATATACCGGTATCCAAACCACAGATACGGAAGGTAACGGTATCGGTTCTATTAAAATAACCGTACAAAAATTCTATAGAATTAATGGTGGCTCCACTCAACTAAAAGGTGTTACACCGGACATCATTCTCCCAGATCCTTATCAAGATATTGATATGGGCGAGCGACGGGATAAAGCATCGCTAAAATGGGATGAGATACCGGCTGCCTCTTATAGCCCTGTACCTCACCCGGTAGATGTAGCAAGACTATCGGCATTAAGCCAAGCGCGGATAAATGCCAATAGCACCTTCAACTTGATAAAATCCAATGCTAAAATTTTAAAAGAAAAAGAAAACAATAACTTCTATCAACTAGGTGAAATGCGCTACCGTAAAGAGTTGGACGATGCAGCAGCAATATCAAAAAAAATGGAAGAGTTGGAAAAGAAGGCATCTCCACTTACCGTGGTAAATATAAAAGCCGATCTACCTAAAGTAAATATGGACACAACCACAGTAGCCAAAAATGCCGAGTGGTTAAAGAGCATTAAAAAAGATATTTACATTTCAGAAACCGTTTCTATCATCAAAGACCTAACCATGATGAGCGCCCGGCTAATTAATAATACGGGCATCAAATAAAGCCGAAGCGCTTTAATAAAGGACATCCATTTTGAGTATTATCCATACAACTCAAGGTGGATGTCTTTTTTATCATAGCCCATCGACAATAGGTTTTGTTTTGCTTCGTCGATCATGTTGCGCCAGCCACAAAGCATAAAACAGGCTTCCTGTCTGTCTTTCAATAAGGCTTCATATACGGAATGTACATAACCGTTTTTTCCATCCCATTGCTCTCTTGATAAGGTTGGGATGAAATGAAAATGCTCATGTTGAGTTTCTAACAATTTCAATTCATCTGCATATAGCAAGTCTGCTTGTGTACGGCAACCAAAAATTAAATAGATATTTCGGTGGGGTATTGCTTGTTGGTGAATATACTGCATCATGCTACGGAAGGGCGCAATACCGGTACCGGTACAGATAAGAAAAAGATCTTTATGTAATACTTCTGGTAATACAAAAACCCCATGTGGCCCTCGAAGCGTAAGTTCTGAACCTTCTTGAATAGAGTGAAATAAATATTCAGTACCGGCACCACCTTCCAACAACACTATCAGCAGTTCAATAACATTGCCACCATCGGGTGCGGACGCAATGCTGTAGCTTCTCCATCGCTTATTTTTTTGTTGATGAATCGGCAGATCCAAGGTTACAAATTGTCCTGGGTTGAATTGAAACGAATCTGTTTCAGGCAGTTGAATCCAATAGCGTCGGGTATTATACGTAGCCGTTGCTATTTTAACTACAATGCCTTTTTGCCATTGAGGAATCATTACTTCGCAAGATACAACTATTATTTTGGCAAGATAAAAACAGAATGAGAGCTGGCATTTTTCTTCATAATAAAATATTTTTACCTTCCAATCGTTTTTTTGCTAACTTCGCACGCTTTTATACATTTCTTTATCATACCGTAATATGAAACTTTCTCAGTTCAAGTTTGACCTCCCCCTAAACCTTATTGCCCAACACCCCACCAAGTCGCGCGAAGACAGCCGTCTGATGGTGATTTACAAGGATACCGGCAAGATAGAACACAAAGTATTCCGCGACGTTCTCACTTACTTTAACGATAAAGATGTGATGATTGTCAACAACACCAAAGTATTTCCGGCACGCTTATATGGCAAAAAGGAAAAAACCGGTGCCAAGATTGAAGTGTTTTTGTTGCGTGAACTCAACAAACCCAATCGTCTTTGGGACGTAATTGTGGACCCTGCTCGAAAAATCCGTGTGGGCAACAAATTATACTTTGGCGATAACGATGAATTGGTAGCTGAAGTAATCGACAATACCACTTCTCGCGGACGTACCATTCGGTTCCTTTTCGATGGAGACGACAATGCTTTTCGTGGCATGTTGGAGCTATTAGGCGAAACCCCATTGCCCCGTTACATTAAGCGTAAACCGGACGAAGAAGACAAAGAACGCTACCAAACAGTGTATGCTAAATATGAAGGGGCTGTAGCGGCTCCAACTGCCGGACTACACTTTAGCCGAGAGTTGATAAAGCGTTTGGAAATCGTAGGGGTTAACTTTGCAGAAGCAACCTTGCACACAGGTTTGGGTACCTTCCGTCCGATTGAAGTGGAAGACCTTTCGAAACATAAAATGGATGCAGAGTACTTTAAAGTGGATGAAAACGCTGCTGCGATTGTGAACAAAGCAAAAGCTGAGAACAGGCAAATTTGTTCTATTGGCACGACTACCATGAGAGCACTAGAGAGTTCTGTGACCGCACAAGGTTTATTGAAGCCGGCGGAAGGATGGAGCAACTTATTTATTCATCCTCCACACGAATTTTCTATTGCTACTTCACTCATCACCAACTTTCACTTGCCCAAAACCAGCCTCATGATTATGGCTTGCGCCTTTGCGGGATATGACCTGATGATGGAAGCCTACCATACGGCTATCAAAGAAAAATACCGCTTCTTTGGCTATGGTGATGCCATGTTAATTTTATAACACAAGGAGACATAACAAAAAATAAGCCGTTCAATGAACGGCTTATTTTTTTTGACTTTATCTAATGAACATTTCTAAGATGAAGCGGCGACTCATCGTGCTATCCAGCCACTTGGATCTTGAGGAGAAGACTTATCATTTGAAGCTACTTTCCATAATTCAAAGTGCATTAAATACTCCCCATTATCATTAGTACCTACTGTGCCTATTTGTTGTTTCATGCTTACAGTAGCTCCTTTACCCACGCTTACACTACCCAAGCGCGAGTACACGGTAAAAAATCGCCCATGGTCAATCAACACACACTGTCCCATACCCGGTACATAGAATACATTTTTCACCACACCTCTAAAAACAGCACGCACACCAGCGTTAGGGCTCGTTTGTATTTCGATCCCACTATTCTCCGTTTCGATGTTATATACAGGGTGTTTTTGGCGACCGAATCGTTCGGTAATAAATCCTTTTTCAACCGGCCAGGGGAGTTTTCCTCTATTGTTTTCAAAATTATCAGATAGTGCTGCCACCTCCGGGGTAAGGCTCAGATTGTAGTTTGTAGCCTTGGGTTGAGATGGGCGAGGAGTCGCAGCGGTAGAAGCAGCAGGAGAAGGAGCGTTGTTATTAGTAATAGTTGTATTATTAGACGTGGAAGGGTTGTTGTAACGAGGATTGCCCGGTACTGCATTTCTGGTACCGGATCCGGTTACTACCTTTACACCTTGCGATTGGTGCGCCTCTGCTGCAGCCCGCTCAGCCGCTAAGCGCTTTTCCTCTTCTGCTTTTCTTCGGGCTTCTTCTCTACGCCTTTCTTCCTCCGCTTTTTTGCGTGCCAATTCTATTTCTTTGCGAATGGCAACGCTAATGGCTCTCTCTAATTGTTTTAACGAGCGCTGGTTTTCGTTTATTTGACGAGTCAGTTCGTGTTCTCGTCCTTTCAAAGAAACCACCACCCTATCTTTCTCGTTGGTTTCTTTTTGTATGACTTGCTTTTGTTGCTCCTCTGCTGTACGTAAAATGTTTTTTTGCGATTTAGCAAAGTTCAGCACATTGATTTTTTGCTCTATATCGCTGTTCGTTTTTTTAATTTGCTCCGCTTGATACTTTCTAAACTCACGGTATTTTCTAAGATACCGCATGCGCCTCATGGCAGTATTATAATCTTTCGAAGAAAAAATAAATGCCAGCATATTGTACGTACTTTTATTCATATACTCGTACCGTACCGACTGTGCATACCGCATCTTGAGTAGGTTCAATTTTTCTCTTAGCTGCGTTATCTCTTGGTTGGAGTATTGAATATTATGGTCAATGGCACTAATTTCTTGATTGATATTGGTGATTAGTTTTTGGCGTTCATTCAACTTTGCTTGCAAGGCTCTTAGCTCCGTAATGGATGCCTTTTTATCGTTACGAGTAGCCTCTAATTGTTGTTGTGTTTCTTGAATATTATTCAAGATGCTTTTTCTCCGATTCTCTAACTCAGAACGAGAAGAACCGGACGGTTGTTGCGCTATTGAGCAAAGACCGGATAATAGCAATATGGTTAATAAAATAAATCGCATTCCCATCATATTGGTGGATGGCAACAAATATAACCAAAACATTCGGGGCAACTAATTTGAAGGCATTTTTTAAGACGCTTTTGCATTTCTAAGCTAAGACAATATACAAGCATCCCATATAACGACTTCTAACTTTTGCATCATAATTAGCGTTTCGTTTTTAGCATCTCATTTCTTCAGTAGCTATACCAAATATTATGTGGTCATTACCTCATCCATGAATTAACGTTCGTATAGCAGTAGGGATTATGGCAGATACTTTTTTTCCTGTATGTTTGTCGTAAATCAGGATGCATATGATGAACGGTCGTAGCATTGTTTCCTTAGAAGATGTCAATATCTATCAAGGCGACAATCTAATATTAGAGAAAGTAAACTTTACGGTAGAGAAGGGCGAGTTTGTGTACCTTATCGGTAAAACAGGCACGGGCAAGTCTAGTTTGCTAAAAACGCTCTATGGTGACTTGTACCTGAAAGAAGGGAGTGGCAGTGTAGCCGGCTTTGATTTGAAACAATTAAAATGGCAAACAATTCCGTTGCTTAGAAGAAACTTAGGCATCGTCTTTCAAGACTTTCGTTTGTTGACCGACCGTTCGGTACGAGAAAATTTAGAATTTGTATTAAAAGCCACCGGCTGGAAAGACAAGTTGCTCATGAAAGAAAAGATTGAGAACGTACTGACCAAAGTAGGATTGAAAAATAAAGGCTTTAAGATGCCTTATGAAATGAGTGGCGGAGAGCAGCAGCGCGTTGATATTGCACGGGCACTCCTCAACAACCCCAAACTTATTTTAGCCGATGAACCTACCGGAAACTTAGACCCTGATACAACGGATGAAATCATGCAATTACTCTTTAGTATTTGTCGCGATTACCATACGGCTTTCATCATGGCCACACACGATTATTCAATCATACAAAAGTACCCGGCAAGGGTAGTGCGTATTGAGCAAAATGGTATCAAAGAAATATCAGTTGCCGGCGTATAGCGAAGAATAGTTATAGCATTATTTTCTACCCATTCGTATCGTCATCCATCTTACAAGTTTAGCTCAGGCGGCAGAAAAGATTTTACATTTCCTTTGTTGCGAATAACATCGCGGACTACCGTAGATGATATGGTAGAGTACTCCGGTGCACATGCCAAAAAAAAGGTTTCTACCTCAGGGGCCAACATGCGATTCATATCGCCAATGGCTTTTTCGTATTCAAAGTCAACAATGGAGCGGATGCCACGAAGGATGTATTGGGCTTGCAGTTCTTTGCAGTAATTAATCGTCAGTCCTTCGTAACTCACTACCGCTATTTGTGGGTAGTCTGAGAAAATTTTTTCAATCCATTCCTTCCGTTGCTCTATCGAAAACATGGGCTGTTTCGATGTGTTTAACCCAATGCCAATATATAATTTATCAAACAAAGAAACTGCTCGCTTTATTATATCCACATGCCCCAAAGTAATGGGGTCAAAAGTGCCGGGGAATAAACAGATCCGTTGTTGCATAGAGGTAAAGATTAGTATAAAAGGAATCAAGGTTGTTGAAAAAAACTAAAGACGGTGGTACCATAGTTTTTCATCTTTATGAAATGAGGGTGGCTTTGGTAGTCGTTGCGTGGGGTATGTTCCAATACAAATATCCCCCCCTCTGAAAGCATTTTTTTCTCAAAAACCAAGATAGGCAAGTCGTCTATGGTTTCTAGCGCATAGGGTGGACCGGCAAAAATAAAGTCATAGGCTTCAGTAGATTGTTTGATAAATGAAAAAACATCCCCCTGAATAATACGCATTTGGGCTAATATTCCCAGTGCTTTTGCTGTTTCTTTTATAAAGCGTATCGACGTTGGGTCACGTTCAATAAGGGTAAGATCTGTAGCACCACGTGAAGCTAATTCGTAACTGATGCTGCCGGTTCCTCCGAAGATATCACAGGTTTTAAGCCCTTCGAAATCGAGCATATTATTCAGCACATTAAAGAGTCCTTCTTTTGCCACTTCTGTAGTCGGTCGTGCCGGAATTTTTGCCGGAGGGTTAAACCGTCTTCCCCCAAAAGAACCACCTACGATACGCATGAGAACAGTTGTTGTATTAAAGAAATAGTAGGCGTCCATTCTTGTACGTCTTCCCGATTAATAGCGTTGCTGCGGTACTGCAATTGAGGGAAATACTGACTGAGCTCGGCAAGCACCTTGTTTTGATCTTTGCTGACTACGAATGTCGTCAATGACGCTTGCTCATGGTCTAAACGATATTGGTTGAGTGCTAAGCGTAATTGGTATGCAATATCTTCTGCGGTATCGTAGCCAAATGTCTGATGCCACAATATGGCTTTGTTGTTGTACAAGGTAGCAACGGCAGTTTCGGATGTGATGCAGCATTGAATAGCAATATCCGATTTGAAAGGTTTAAAAAATTGATAGGCGGATAATGGCAGTATGGCTGCTTGAGGAAAGTAGCGATTGGCAAGGCTTCTTACCCCGGATGGGAACGCATATACATAATGAGCTTCACCACTGTCGAGGGTATAAATATCGGTTGTGTCGTTGGACTCTACAAAAAACAATTCCTTCAACCAACTACTTGCTTCTTGCTCATCAAACAGCTCATGTGGTACTAATAGATACTTCTCTGAAGCAACAAAAATGGCTTTCACTTTTGCCGGCACTGACAATAGTGGCTCTTCCGTAAATCGATGTTCAAAGAAATCGTATATCCATTGCGGCATTGCTTTATTGTAAGCCGTATATGCTGCCGCCAAGATGTCGCCGGGAGCATTAAAGCCGGCAATCAACATTCCCCTGGGAAGCAGCGCAATAACCACATGATCCACTTGTGTTTTCAGGTTCAAGCCCGGGTGAACAATATAGGTGTATTGGGTTGTTGAGCTATTTGATGTGTCTGTCATAGATTCCACACAATATTAGAATAAATTTGCAACGCATTTCCCAAAATGGCTGTGCCGTTTAAAATATTCTATGGGTTTTTTAAGAAGAAATAAAGATATAATAAAAATGGCATTGCCTATCTCCTTGGCAATAGCATTTCCGCAACTAAACTTCCTTACCAACACTGCATTCCTCGGAAAGTTGGGCGAAAGAGAACTAATAGTAAACGGTATCGCCGGCATTTTTTACATGATCCTATCGATGGTGGGTTATGGGCTAAGCATCGGCATACAAATTCAAATGGCTCGCCGTGCCGGAGAAGGCAGAAAGGATGCGCTGGCACAAACCTTTTCGAACGGTATGATGCTTTCCATGCTGTTTTCATTGAGCTTAATGCTGCTGACCCTTTGGCTCGCTCCTGTTATTTTCGGACTTACCCTCCACGACAATGAAAACTTCATCATCAATATCAATTATCTGTTTATTCGAATGTGGGGATTGCCGTTGCTCTTGCTGTCACAACTCTTTAATTCCTTTTTTATTTCCATCAATAAATCTCGTTTTATTACGTATGCTTCATTAGCTGCTACACTCGCTACCATTGTGTTTGACTACCTGCTCATATTTGGCAAGTTTGGCTTCCCGACAATGGGGTTGAAAGGCTCTGCTATTGCATCTATCTTAGGGGAGTTGTCAGGGCTCATAACGATTGTTTCATTATTTCTGATACATAAGTTCAACCGAGATTACCCCATAAAAAAATACTTCCGCTTCAATATAGAACTCTCTTTGAATTCCCTAAAAGTAGCGGCACCGTTGATTGTACAATTTCTTTTCAGCATCGGAGGGTGGCAGGTATTCTTCATTTTTGTAGAGCATCTTGGCAATAAAGAGTTGGCAGCTTCGCAGATATTAAGAAGCATTTTTGGCATCGTTAGTATTGGCACTTGGGCACTGGCTACTACTTGCAACACGATGGTAAGCCATGCTATTGGAGAGGGCAGAGAACAGGAAGTCTTCCCGTTGATAAAACGTATTGGCAAGATGAGCTTGGGCTATGTAATAATTGTCTGCTCACTAATATTTATATTCTCCGTTGAGTTTTTGTCGCTCTACAGAAACGACCCACAACTCATAGCGCTCGCACTGCCCAGCTTGAGGGTCATTATCCTCGGTACGCTGGTGATGTCTTTAGCTACGGTAGCCTTCAATGGAGTAGTGGGCACGGGCAATACACTGGTCAACTTGTCGATAGAGATAACTTGTGTGTTGGTGTACCTCATTTATTGTTACATCGTCATCCAACGAATGCGACTGCCTTTGCAGTGGGCTTGGGGCTCCGAGTTTATCTACTGGGGTACTTTGCTCATCATCTCTTCGGCCTATTTGAAGTATGGTAAATGGCGCGGTAAGGTTATTTAATTTCTGTGCACCTGTTCCATGATATCGCTAAAGTCAATACCATTGTGACTTTCGTCATAAATGCATACACCATTTCTTATCAATAATATTTGTGGCGATTCATGCGCTATTTCAAATACCTCTGCCACTTTATTTGACAAGGAGCGAAATTGTAATAAATCAAGGTAATAAAAAGGAATCGCCTGCGGTGCTTCGTGCTTATCCAACCTCGACTTTGCCATGTGGCTGATAGAACAGCGAGTACTATGTTTGAAGATAACTTGCGGGGCGTTATGACTTTGCTCAATAATCTCGTTGAGTTGTTGAAAGTCGTTTAGTGATTTCCATTCCATGCCACAAAACTAAAATAAGCGGTTGCACACAAAAGGACTTTTTATTTATGGCTGTATAGAATCGTTGTTCGCCATTCAAGCAAACAACTTGATGTGGAGCTAATGCTATTATCGGTAAAGCCATTGCAACCTTCTTTTATTAAGAACATGTACTTCTTTTCCCCATATTGCTTTTGAAAGACACTTTAATACATTTGCAACAAGAAGGTCAATATCACCAAGGCTATAGCAGCCTTTAATATTGCCGATAAATGGCTTCAGCACTATTATTCAAAAAATAAAAAAATAACAAGCGCATGAAACACGCATATATTTTTCCGGGACAAGGTTCGCAGTTTTCCGGTATGGGCAAGGCACTATATGAGCAAAACCCCAAAGCCAAAGAGTTGTTTGAAAAAGCCAATGACATCTTAGGCTTCCGCATTACAGACACCATGTTTTCCGGCACCGATGAAGACCTCAAGCAAACCAAAGTAACACAACCGGCCATCTTTATTCATTCGGTTGTCTTATTCGAAACATCGGACTACTTGATTCCCGATATGGTGGCGGGGCATTCATTGGGTGAGTTTTCTGCCTTAGTTGCCAATCGTGTTTTGTCCTTCGAAGATGGATTGAAATTAGTAGCCAAACGCGCTACTGCCATGCAAAAAGCCTGTGAGAAAAATCCATCCACCATGGCAGCCGTGCTCGGTTTGGAAGATGCCGTAATCGAAGAAGTGCTTGAAAAAATTACTGATGAGATCGTAGTGCCGGCAAACTATAACAGCCCCGGACAGCTGGTCATCAGTGGCAGCATTGAAGGCATCAACAAAGCATGTGAAGCATTAAAAGCCGCCGGTGCCAAGAGAGCATTGGTATTGCCGGTGGGTGGCGCCTTCCACTCGCCGCTGATGGCACCTGCTAAAGAAGAATTGCAAGAAGCCATCTTACAAACCCATTTCAACAATCCCACTTGCCCTATCTATCAAAACGTAGATGCGCACCCCTATATCAATCCGGAGATGATCAAACAAAACCTCATCAACCAACTCACAGCCCCGGTTCGCTGGACGCAAACTATCCGAAAAATGGTGGATAATGGCGCTACCCAATTTACCGAAGTAGGTCCCGGCAGTGTTTTGCAAGGATTGGTAAAAAAGATTTCTAAAGATGCCGTAACCAGCGGCATCAACTAAGCGTTTCCCTCAACGCAGCCTTTGCCACTAGCTATTCCTGTATGTAGTTTTATTATGCGCTACAAAAAGGAATAGCTTTTTCAATGATAAAGACATCAGATGCTCGTCATCCGAAAATGAGCAATACATTCTGCTCCCAAAGGATGAAGGGAAGAATGAAAACAATGTCTTAAAAAAGAGGTAACACGGTTGTATTACATCAAATAAATTCGCTATCTCCGGCTACAAAGTGCTATTTTCGCGCCCTAATATTTAATACAGCATCTATGATTGACAAGTTGGAGGCAATGAATGCCCGATATAACGACTT
Organism: Bacteroidota bacterium; assembly: GCA_029573235.1. Classification (GTDB taxonomy): domain Bacteria; phylum Bacteroidota; class Bacteroidia; order Chitinophagales; family Chitinophagaceae; genus JAFIGV01. The sequence continues at coordinate 149,518 of JAKQGX010000027.1, read as the reverse complement.
GGAAATAGCGCTTACCAATCCGGAAGTAGTAAACGACAACAAGCGTTTTTCTACGATCAGCAAAGAGTATAAAAAACTGGAACCGATTGTCAGCAGTTATAAAAAATACCGAGCCTGTTTGGAAGGTATCGACTTTGGCAAAGAAGTACTCCGTACCGAAAGTGATGAGGAGTTGCGCGATATGGCTAAAGAGGATTTAGAAACATTAGAAGCGCAAAAGTTAGCTTTAGAAGAATCTATCAAACAATTACTGATTCCCAAAGAGCCGGAAGATGAAAAGAACGCTATCATTGAAGTGCGTGCCGGAACTGGCGGTGATGAGGCAAGCATTTTTGCGGGTGATTTGCTACGGATGTATATGCGTTTTTGCGAACGCAAAGGGTGGAAAATTGCCATCCTTTCAGAAACAGAAGGTACTGTGGGCGGATACAAAGAAGTACAAATGGAAGTGCAAGGTGAAGATGTGTACGGCATATTAAAGTTTGAAAGCGGTGTACATCGGGTACAACGAGTACCGGCTACCGAAGCCAGCGGACGGGTGCATACCTCTGCCGCTACTGTAGCCGTAATGCCCGAGGCGGATGAAATAGATTTTGAACTCAAAGAAAGTGATTTGAAAATGGAAACCGCACGAAGCGGTGGTGCCGGAGGACAAAACGTAAACAAGGTGGAAACAAAAGTGATATTAACACACGTACCCACAGGAACCGTCATCACTTGTCAAACGGAGCGCACACAGTTGGGCAACCGTGAAAAAGCAACGCAAATGATGCGTACCAAATTGTATGAAGAGCAAGTGCGTAAACACGAAGACGAGATAGCACGCAGAAGAAAAAGCTTGGTAAGCACCGGCGACCGCTCTGCCAAAATTAGAACCTACAACTATCCGCAAGGACGCATTACCGACCATCGAATCAATATGACCATTTATAATCTGGATGACTTTATGAATGGTAACATTGGTGAAGTGATAGAGGCACTTCAGTTTGCAGAAAATGCAGAAAAAATGCAAGCCGGCGAAACGGTGATATAATTCATATAAAAATAAAAAGCATTCTCAAAAATGTCCAACAACACTCCCCGCTTTGATTTGGTAGATATCGCCAAAGTACTTCAAAAAAGAAGCCGTTTTATACTGATAACGACCCTTGCTAGCACTATCGTTGGTGCAGTATTGCATTTTGCACTACCTAAAAAATACGAAGCCACCACTGAGCTCTTTGTAGCCAACCCTCTCTATACCGACCGTAGTAATATTTTCAGAAATAGAAATGCTGAGTTCATCAATTATTTCGGCAACGAAGATGATATTGATAAGGTCATCGCCATGGCCGAATCAGACCTGGCTCGCAAAACTATTTTAGACAAACAAGACCTTGCCAAAGTGTATGGGCTGGATACTTCTAAAAAAGAAGACCGAATGAAATTGGCAGGCATCTTCAAAAAAGGATTCAAAGTAACCCGAACCGAATACCAAGGGATGCGCATGTCTTATACCGATAAAGACCCTGTCATTGCCGCCAATGTAGCCAATGAAGCCGTTGCTGTTACCGAGTCAATGTATAAAGACTTTTACAATCAACTAAAGAAAAACGTTGTACAATCATTAAACAAAAAGATAACCGAAACCGACAGCGCAATCAACGCCTTGTCCGGCACGCTCACTACAGCACCTGCCGGAAGTGTACAGGCACAAACCATTACGGCTACTAAAGACCAGCTAATCATTGACCGCTCTAAAGATGTATCCTTACTCAACGAATTCAACACCGGTTTGGGCAATGGCGAAATGAGTTTGCTCCGTGTTATCAGCTCCGCATCACCGGCTACAGAACCCAAAGGGCTGGGACTAACTTACACGCTTATTGCTTGCATGTTGATAGGAGCTTTCTTTAGCTCGGTATGGGTGCTTATCCGTTCGTACTTCAAAATGCTCACATCCGTAGAAAGATAAGGCATCAGATGAAGGAAGCATTGTTGACATCTAAAGTAGGTACTATTGGGGCACTAACCATCTTGTTTGGTAGCTTGCTCGGATACTTTATTACCTATAATTATGCTTTCTTACTCTTACCTTTTGTAGCATTAATGGGTGCTATTACCTTACTGAATTGGAAATTGACGTATTGGATTTTCTTATTTAGCATTCCCATCTCCATACATTTATACCTTTTAGGCACTTCATTTTCCACCTCATTGCCGGATGAGCCAATCATGTGGATGTTCTTGTTGATGTTTATACTTCTGTATGCACACAACCCAAAGATACTGCCCGAGTGGTGGTGGCGAAACCCGATAGTATTGGTGGTAGTATTGCAGTTTTTATGGTTGTTGGTGCCGGTAATATTTTCCAATGAAACCCTTTTCTCTATTAAGTTTTTAATTGCTAAAAGTTGGTTTTTAGTAGCCTTCTTCATTCTGCCTATTTTCGTTTTTAGAGAGAAGAAAGATTTCAAAAAAGCCTTTTGGATTTTACTGGTTCCGATGTTGGTAACGATGCTCATCATCATGTATCGCCACAAGGGATATAGTTTCAATTTCAGAAAAATAGAACAATCCATTCATCCTATTTACTACAACCACGTAGAGTACTCTACCGTTATTTCGATGTTTTTTCCGGTAGTGTGTATGGCTTTTTTGCTTACCCGCCGGATAAACGTATGGCTAAAAGCAGGGCTGTTTCTGACCATCCTATTTTTTCTTCCCACCATCTATCTTACCTATGCTAGAGCCGCCATGCTTGCTGTGATCTTTGCCGCCGGTATCTACGTAGCCATTCGGTTAAAAATGGTGAATTGGGTGATGCCCGTATTCTATGCTTCAATGATTGCTTTGGTGGTTTTCATGGTGAACAACAACAAGTATATCGAGTTTCGCCCCAACTATGAGCGGACGTATATGCACAATAGTTTTTCCGACCACATGATTGCAACTTTTCGGGGTAGGGATATGTCTTCCATGGAGCGTGTGTACCGATGGATAGCCGCTGCGCGCATGAGTCAAGAACGCCCTATTACCGGCTACGGCCCCAACTCTTTTTACTATTACTATAAGCCACATGCGGTTTCTATGTTTCGCACCTATGTGAGCCGAAACAAAGAAAAATCGACCACACACAATTACTATATTTTCATGCTAGTGGGGCAAGGCTGGCCGGCTACCATCCTCTACGCTATACTCGTGGTGGTGGCTTTTCACCAAGCTCAAAAAATCTACTATCGTTTCCAAGATAAATTTTATAAACAGGTAACGATGGCAGCAATCATGATGTTTGCAGCCGGATTTATCAACAACTTTTTTTCGGAACTGATAGAAACCCACAAAGTCGGAGCCCTCTTTTACCTTTCATTAGCGTTATTGGTAATCCTCGATCGCAAAAGCCGCACCCCATCGCAAAGTAATGCAGAAGTGTTGCCCTAAGCGGCAAATTAGCCTCGCTTGAAAAGTGTATAACCTATTCCTACCAAGCACGAACAAAACTATTTGCGTATGAAACACCAAGTTTCGGTTGTTATTCTTTTACTTTGCCCCTCAAATTCAGCAAATCATTGAGTTGGTTAGATACATTTATTAAAACTCGTAAAGGCAGTAATGGTGCCGAAATGAGCTTTGTAGATCACATCGAAGAGTTGCGCTGGCATATTATTCGCTCGCTGGCAGTATTGATTATCGCTTCTATTGTTGTCTTCTTCAATATCGAGTGGATATTCGACCGCATCTTGCTGGGACCCACCAAAGCGGATTTTGTTTCGTACAAATGGCTCTGTCAATTAGGGCAGCTCATTCATGTAGATGTTCTCTGCCTAGGCGATATGAAACTCAAGTTTCAAAACACGCAGTTGAGCGGTCAGTTTATGATGTCGTTTTCCGTGTCCTTTATGATTGGGTTTATCGTCTCCTTCCCTTTCATTTTTTGGGAGCTGTGGAAATTTATCAAACCGGCATTAAAACCTACAGAGTTGAAATATGCAAGAGGCATTGTTTTCTGGTGCTCACTCTTATTTTTTATGGGGGTTTTGTTTGCCTATTATATCATCGCACCCTTTACTATTAACTTCTTTGCCAACTACCAACTCAGTCCATCGTTCGAAAACATCATCACCATATCCAATTATTACGATACAATGAATGACCTCGTGCTAGGCATGGGACTGGTGTTTGAGCTTCCCGTGATTGTATTCTTTTTATCTCGTATCGGCGTATTAACGCCCCAGTTTATGCGCGAAAAAAGACGGGTAGCAATTGTTATCATATTGGTATTAGCAGCGGTCATTACCCCTCCGGATTGGTTCAGCATTTGGTTGGTGGCCATCCCGTTGTTAATATTGTATGAAGTGGGTATTTTTATCAGTGCTCGCGTCTTAAAAGAAAAAAAGCAAAAAGAAATAACCGATATTCAAAGCTATTAATCATGCAAACGACTTTTGACAATACGTTGCCCATAGCGATTGGGGCTGACCATGCTGGGTACGACTACAAAGAATCCATTAAAAAAATGCTCGTTGCCATGGGAAAAACTACCGATGACAAGGGCGCTCATTCCACCGACAGCGTTGACTACCCTGACTATGCGCATCCGGTTGCTGCTATGGTAGCCAACGGGGAAGCTTCGTTTGGCATATTGATTTGCGGAAGTGGTAATGGTGTTTGCATAACCGCCAATAAACATGCGCAGGTAAGAGCTGCGCTCTGCTGGAATACCGAATTAGCTGCCCTTGCGCGACAACACAACAATGCTAATGTGCTTTGCATTCCGGCTCGCTTTATCGACCTTCCATTGGCTGAAGACATGGTAAAAACCTTTATGAGTACAGCTTTTGAAGGAGGGCGTCACGAAAAGAGAGTGTCCAAAATCTAATTCGCTAATATTCGCTCAATGACATCCGGTGCATCCGCCGGAACAATAACAGCTCCTTTTACTTTTTTAAACCAAGTAATTTGTCGCTTCGCATAATTGCGGGTATGCTGTTTTATTTTTTCTATAGCTTCAGTTAAGGTGCATCGATTTTCTAAATAATCAAACAACTCTACATAACCTACCGTTTGCAGGTTTTTTAAGTGCCTGTAAGGGTAAAGCCCTTTTACTTCTTCCAACAAACCATCGTGCATCATCTTATCTACCCGTTGATGAATGCGCTCATACAATTGTCGGCGTGGCAATTCCAAAACCATATACACCATTTCAAAAGGACGCTCTTTTTGCTGTCCACTTCGATAGGCAAGAATACTCTTTCCGGTGGAGCGTTTAAAGATCAACGCGCGTAGCAAGCGCGCAGGATTATGTATTTCTCCCTGAGCATAAAAGAGTGCATCTTCTTTTTGCAGGGTTTCTTGCAACCAAGGCAGCCCATCTTGCAAGTACTCATTGTTCACCTCTGTTTCTATTTCTTTATCTACCTCCGGCATTTCATCCAATCCTTCGCAAAGTGCTTTGAGGTATAGCCCGGTGCCGCCACAAACGACGGCTGTATCATTCTTGCTAAAAAGTTCCTCAAGATGTGCCAATGCCAATCGCTCATAATCGGCAGCAGTGATGGCTTCCTCGATAGAAAAGTCGTTGATAAAAAAATGCGGAACGGTTTGAAGTTCTTCGCCTGTAGGCTTTGCTGTGCCGATGGTCATTTCTTTATAACATTGGCGACTGTCTGCAGATATGATAGAGGTATGAAGCCGTTGCGCCAAGCGAATAGCGATATCCGTTTTGCCTACTGCTGTAGGGCCGGCAATAATGTATAGTTTTTTAGTAGGCATCCTCGCCGCCTTCATCTGCATAAGACTCACCATCCTCTTCCCCTTCGTTTCCATAGCCATCCGCCATGTCTTCGGAGCTCAAATCATACTTTTCTTCTATCTCCATAATAGCATCGCTACCCGGACCTTTCACACCGTATTGAGAAGGAGCAATTCCTTCTTTGCGCAATACAAATGGATAGTCTCGTTTGGGGTTTTCTTCTTTTTCAACTCCGATAAGCTCTACTAGAAATGTCCATTGGCGAGCGCGGTCATACACGTACACAAATTTTTGATCGGGCTTTTGTACCAAGGCGGTAACGGGTGTTTTTATCATGGAAAGAGCGGGGGCATCTTTCTTGTTCACCAAAACATCACTGCTTATCTCGCGGTGTCGTTGCCAGCGATCATTGCTTTCATAAAAAGAAGCCGCATGTACGCTGTCGAATTCAAATGCCTTCAGAATAATTTGATGCAAATCCAAAAAACAGCTACCAGAGCGAATCTCTACATCGCGATAAATCTGGTCATCATCTTCCCAATAAACTCGAAAACGTAATAAAGGCATACCTCAAAAATAACTTTCAAAAAATAAAGGGCAAAATTTGTTTTACTTGACGAGGAGTATCGCTGACAACAGGGCTAGTTTATCACACACAAGCAACTGTTTATAGTTTCAAAATGCATCTCACGTTACTACGGTAATACATTCGCTCTTGCTACCGTTTACTTAAATCTTGGGTGGAATTTTTCCAATGTGTTTCGCAGGTACGATCTGTCTAAGTGGGTGTATATTTCCGTAGTGATAATGCTTTTGTGCCCCAGCATTTCTTGTACAGCGCGAAGGTCAGCTCCGGCTTCTACCAAATGAGTAGCAAACGAATGCCGTAATACGTGCGGGTGAATGTTCTTTTGAATACCTGCTTTTTTCGTAAGGTCTTTGATGATGATAAATACCATTACCCTTGACAAGGAGCTGCCCCGACGATTGAGAAACAAGATGTCTTCACTGCCCAGTTTTATATTCATCATAGCACGTACATGGTCGGTATAGAAGCGTATTTGTTTGACGGCTTCGCTACCGATGGGTACTAATCGCTCTTTATTCCCCTTGCCAATCACTCGTATAAAACCGGCATCTAAATAAAGCATTGAAAGGCGCAGTGCGATCAACTCACTTACCCGAAGTCCGCAACTGTAAAGGGTTTCGAGCATAGCACGATTGCGCTGACCTTCGGGAGTGCTATGGTCTATTACCGCCATCAGTTGTTCTATCTCTGCTATCGAAAGAAAATCAGGGAGCTTGCGATGTAGTTTGGGGGTTTGCAACAACTCACTGGGATTGGTAGGTATGATATCTTCTAAACGAAGGAAACGAAAAAACGATTTGATACCACTGAGTACACGTGCTTGTGTGCCTGCTGCTAAATCCATTTCGTGTATAGCTTGCAAAAAGGTTTGCAGGTCTTGTAATGTTATCGTATCCAGCGAAGGCGCGTCAGGCTGCTCTTGAAAATAATGCGCTAACAATTGAACATCGTGAACATAAGCCGCAACGGTGTTCTCCGACAAGGAACGCTCTAATTGCAAGTATGCAACGAACCCTTTAATATACGAATCCCACAATGCCATTATGCAATCAAATTTAGGAGCTGTTTCTTATCTTGGTACTAAATATTTTACACCATGCCAACAATAGCTATTGTCAACGGACCGAATCTGAATCTTGTGGGTACGCGAGAGCCGGAAGTATATGGCACCGCTTCGTTACAAAGCTTTCTTGACAGCTTACCCACCTCTTATCCGGAGATATCGTTCTTGTTTTTTCAGTCAAATATAGAAGGGGAATTAATTGATTTTCTGCAAAGCTGCCACAACGGCGTAGAAGGCATCATACTCAATGCCGGTGGATACACGCACACTAGCATTGCCCTTGCTGATACCATTGCCGCTATTCGCACTCCGGTGGTGGAAGTGCATATTTCTAACATATTAGCAAGAGAAGACTTTCGAAAAACATCATTTATAGCTAGCAAATGTGTGGGCTCCATCAGCGGCTTGGGATTGTTGGGTTATGAACTCGCACTGCAATATTTTATTCGCACTGGCAAGTGACAGTTGCTAAGTGAGCTATATTGTCCATACAAATCTGCGCAGAGTACACGGACAATAAATCTTATCTTTGCGGGCAATAAAACACGACAGAAAAATGCCTGAATTAGCTCCTTGCCCACAGTGTCAATCATCTTATACGTACGAATTAGACAACTTGTTGGTATGCCCTGAATGTGGGCATGAATGGAATCCGGAGGAACAAGAACCCGTAGAAGAAGGCTTGGTAGTAAAAGACTGTAATGGCAACATCCTTCAAAATGGTGACTCGGTAGTGGTGATAAAAAACCTGCCGGTGAAAGGTGCTACGCAAAGTATAAAAGCCGGTACCAAAGTGCGCAATATTCGTTTAGTAGATGGCGACCATAATATTGACTGTAAAATTGACGGCTTCGGTGCAATGTCTTTAAAATCGGAATTTGTAAAAAAGGCGTAATTTTTTGCAACTCACTTGTCAAAAACTCCATTGAATATTGTGCCGTAGTGTTTTGAAGTGAAGCTACTACACCGTGAGAATAGTGCTCTATAGATATGGGCAGATGAACGGTGCCATCGCCACTCTTGCTACATAGTAGTACATACGGCGAAGCCAATAAAAAAATACTTGTATCAATGGTTGCTTACGAACTTCAGTCCGATGATAGAGCCAATGAGGGTGGCTATAAAAAACAGGCGGTAAAAAGTAGCGGGTTCTTTGAAAAATAAGATGCCCATGATGACGGTGCCCACGGCTCCGATGCCCGTCCACACAGCATAAGCAGTACCCATTGGCAGGGTTTGCGTAGCTTTGTAAAGTAAATACATACTGCAAATGAGGCTTACCAAAAAGCCCAATAACCAATACACCGCAGTGGTACCTTGCGCTTCTTTTGCCTTGCTAAGACAGGTGGTGAAACCCACTTCAAAAAATCCGGCGAGGATAAGCAGGAGCCAATTCATGATAAATGATGATGGTAATAACAAACACAAAACTATGTCATTAAACTATCTCAAAAGCAGTATTCGCCAATTTGATTATTACCGCCAGTTGGGTGAGAAAGCCCTGTTGCAGTTGGATGATGCCGCACTGTTTTATCAGGCTCATGAAGAGAGCAACAGCATTGCCATCATCGTAAAACACCTTTGGGGTAATATGCGCAGCCGCTGGACCAACTTTCTGACAGAGGATGGCGAAAAGCCTTGGCGAGAGCGTGATACAGAGTTTGAACAAACTGAAGCTACTCGTGCTGCTGTAATGGAAAAATGGAATGAAGGCTGGCAATACCTGATGACCACTCTACACGAATTAACAGAAGCCGACCTCAGCAAAACCATATATATCCGTCAAGAAGCCCATACGGTGTTGGAAGCTATCAACCGTCAAATAGCGCATTACGCCTATCATGTGGGGCAAATAGTGTTTATTGCTAAGATGCGGAAGGGAGCCGAATGGCAAAGTTTATCCATACCACGTAAGCCCATCGGGACATAATCTATTATAGCTGATGAATGAGGCTAATGGTCAACTCCTCCATGCTTTTCAACTTGGCATCTGCAAGGGTAAATTGGGGCTTGTTGTAATGCGCTGCATCGGGGATGGCAATCACTTTCATTCGAGCCGCCTTGCCGGCAATGACGCCATTCACACTGTCTTCCAGCACTACACATTCCATGGAATGGCTATTGAGTTGTTCCGCACATTTCATAAACACAGCAGGATGCGGTTTTCCCAAGGCTACTTCGTCTGCAGAAGTCATACAATCAAAGTAAGATGTTAATTGAAAGAAATCAACCAATGCATGTATCATTTGGGTGGGCGATGATGATGCCAATCCTATTTTGAATCCTTGTTCTTTTAGCATACCTAAAGAAGCCAGCACACCGGGCATCACCCGACCTTTCTGCTTGGCTAATGCAATAATGTCTTCCACTATCTCATCGGCAACAACTGCTGCCGGCGCACCTTTCCACGGATATTTTACAGCCCAATAATCGGTGACTTCACAAATACGCAAACCGGTCGTTTCTTTGAACAACCCTTGGGTGATGGGAATGTGGTGCTTTTGCGCTATTCGCAACATGCTTTCACCCCATAGCGGTTCGGTATCGAGAAGCAGTCCATCCATATCGAATAGAGCAGTGTTGATGTTCATGGGTGCTTTTTATGAAATAAAAAAGGTTTTTCAGTTGTCAATAAAGGATGTTTAAAGACAAAAAAGAAGGAATCAAGGAAACGCTATAAATTATGGAGCTAAGCGATGTTTTTTCCACGCACCGCTTTCGTTGATAAAAACGACTCTATCATGCATACGATTGCTTCGGCCTTGCCAAAATTCGATACAAGAAGGAAGCAGTATAAAACCTCCCCAATGTGCGGGGCGAGGAATATGACCCGCAAACTGTTGTTGGTATTTATTATAGTTTGCTTCTAAAACATCCCGGTTGGGAATGATTTTACTTTGCGGGCTAGCCCATGCACCCAAACGACTGCCTTCGGGACGTGAGTGAAAATACTCATCACTGGCGGCATCTGATAATCTTTCGATACGACCTTCGATACGCACTTGGCGTTCCAGTTCCTTCCAATAAAATACTAACGCGGCGTGTGGGTTTTCTTGCAAGTCGTGCCCTTTGTTGCTATCGTAGTTGGTAAAAAAAGTAAAGCCGTTGTTTTCGACACCTTTCAGCAGTACCATTCGAGCATGAGGAATACCCTCTTTGCTGGCGGTGGCAAGGGTCATTGCATTCGCCTCTGCCACTTCTGCGGCACATGCTTCGAGAAACCATTTTTCAAAAAAAGGAATGGGATGCTGCCCAACGGATGCTTCGTCTAAAGCTGCTTTTCGGTAATCGGTACGTAAGGCACTAATATTCGCCAACTGAGACACGATGGAAATTATTTTTTACGCTTGTGAGGAGCCAAGTATTGCGACATGGCATAAATGATTCCGATAAGCATCAGAAACATAAACACGTAACTAATAACCCAGCCGGTGCCATATTGCATAGAATCATACAAGGAACTAAGTACTAAGCCTTTCATGAAATAGATAATTTGAGTCGCAAGATAGTAAAGATTGCCTACTTCTTTTTAGGATTTTTTTACGGCATAGTCTTTACTTTTATTGCTGCTGTGAAAATGCTGCGTCATATACCGTTTTTAAGGGACGTACTCCTCTATTCTATTACTGCATTTGGAGGACCTCAAGGGCATTTGGGAATGATGGTACGAACGTTTGTTCAGAAGCGAAAAGACGTTACAGAAGAAGAGCTCATGGAGTATAATGCGTTTTGCCAGATGCTTCCCGGTCCCTCTTCTACGCAAACTGTGGTATTAATAGGCTTCAAGCGGGGCGGTATTCCTTTGGCAATTGCCACGTTGCTGTGTTGGATATTGCCGGCTTCGGTTATCATGGGGGCGTTTTCATTTTTGTTGTTGTACATCAATGCCCGCGACCTCCAATCTCATCTCTTTAAGTACGTATTGCCCATGTCGGTAGGTTTTATGGCGTATGCGGCATTACGCATGATGAAAACCAGCATCACTCATTATGCTACGGTACTCATAATGATAGGTGCCGGCATCACTACTTATTTTATTCGTACTCCTTGGGTCTTTCCGATTATCTTACTAGTAGCCGGTTTTATTAGCAATTTTAGCAATAAGCGAATACCCAAGAAATCGGAAAAGCCAAAGCCCATGCGATGGATGAACTTGTGGTTATTTCTCTTGTTGTTCATAGTTGCCGGTATGCTTTCAGAGCTAGCACGATTGCATGATTGGGAATACAAGCGAGTCTTTAATTTGTTTGAAAACTTTTATCGTTTTGGATCTATTGTATTTGGCGGTAGCCAAGCCTTAATACCCATGATGCTATACCAGTTTGTAAACCATCCTATCGAAATGGGACAGGCTCCCCTACTTACCTCGTCGCAATTGCTTACAGGTTATGGAATGGTGCAAGCCGTACCCGGGCCGGTTTTCTCTCTGAGTAGTTTTGTGGGAGGGTTAATCATGAGCTCTTGGGGAAGCCATTGGCAAATTATTGGTAGCCTCATTGCCACCATCGCCGTTTTTCTTCCCAGCACCTTATTGCTTTTATTCCTGTTTCCTTTATACCAAAACCTCAAAAAGTATGTTATTATTTACCGTGCCTTAGAGGGCATATTAGCCGCCATTGTGGGCATCATTTGGGCCTCGGGCATTGTGTTGTTTGAAGCGATTCCTTTTGAGTGGCTGAATGTGGTAGTGGTGGTCATTACATTTTGTATTCTAACCTTTACCAAAATACCGGCTCCGTTTATTGTTATCGGCTGGTTGCTGATGGGGCTCACGTTAATGATATAGTTGACAACGGTTGCATAAGCGAGTATCATTGGAAAGGCAATTGAAATAAATAAGTATTATTGTAGTCTAACGGAATTATTATCTACTGCCTTGTACAATTCGTTTATTCTATTCGGGAAAGATGACAGCCGATCAGAAATGACAGAATACTAATTCAAAAAATATATTTTTGCCTTCTGCTAACATTATTACTTTCTTATCTTTTATATAGCGTATAGATGGTTCAAAAGGTTCTATTATCGATACTAGTCAGTTTCTTTTTTTGCTGTGTCATTTCCGCACAGGCACAAGTAGCCGCACCACAATCACTTTCCAGCATCAAAGTAGATGAACTGTCAGACGCACAGATTCGTCAATTATTAGCACAAATGCAAGCATCCGGAGTAGATGACGCCCAACTGGAGCAGATAGCCGCTGCTAAAGGAATGTCTTCGGAAGAAGTAGGCAAGTTGCGTACTCGTGTAGATATCATCAAAAGACAACAAACTGCAACACCTGCTACTCGTAAAAAAACTCAAAGCAGAAAAGTAGTTACGGAAGAAGGTGCACTCACCGATGAAACAGCTGCTACGGAAGAGGAAAAAGCATTTGATGTCCCTGTAACAATTCCATCCCGAGTTTTTGGATCCGAGCTTTTTTCAAAAACCAATCTGACTTTCGAACCCAATTTGCGCATTGCCACTCCCGTTGATTACTTAATCGGTCCTGACGATCAAATTTTGTTGGATATTTATGGGTTTTCGGAAGCCAATTACAGCCTCACTGTATCTCCCGAAGGCAGCATCAATATCCCCATGGCCGGAGTGGTTCAAGTAGCCGGTGCCACTATTGAACAAGCGTCTTCCCGCATTCGTGCTAAGCTCACTACTTTATATCCCGGCATCAAAACAGGGAATACCAAGGTGGGTATTTCGCTGGGTAATATCCGTAGCATTAAAGTAGTGCTCACCGGAGAAATCGTAAAGCCCGGCACATACACACTGCCCTCTGTAGCGAATGTTTTCAACGCACTATATGCCTCAGGTGGACCAAATGAAAATGGCTCTTTTAGACAAGTGCAAATTATTAGAGGAGCTGAAATCATTGCGATACTCGATATATACGACTTCTTACTTTATGGCACCTTAAAAAACAATATTCGTTTACAAGACCAAGATGTCATTCGCATTCCGCCTTATAAAACAAGGGTAGAAATCAATGGTAAAGTGAAGCGCCCTGCGATATACGAAATGAAGTTTAATGAAACGCTGGGTGACCTGATTCGTTTTGCAGGCGGATACGATGACAATGCCTACAAAGCGAGAATAAAAAACATTAGAAATACGGAAACAGAGCGCTCCATGCACGACGTTACCAGCGATGAAGTGGAAAGTTATGTACCCGTTTCGGGAGATAAATTTTTTGTTGATGAACTATTGAATCGATTCACCAACAGGGTTACCATCAATGGTGCCGTGTTTCGTCCCGGACAGTTTGAGTTGAGCAGCGGGCTATCGTTAAAACAACTGATTGCACGCGCTGATGGGCTGAAGGAAGACGCTTTCCCCAATAGAGGTTATATCACCCGATTGAAAGACGACTTAACGCGTGAGGTTATTTCATTTAATACAGCAGATATTGTATCCGGAAATGTAGAAGACATCGTGCTGAAAAGAGAAGATATTATTTCCATCCCTTCTTCCTTTGACTTAAAAGAAGAATACAACATCCATGTGACGGGTGAAGTACGAAACCCCGGAGTGTTGCCCTATTCTGAAAACTTATCTTTAGAAGACGTCATCATTCAGTCCGGAGGATTAAAAGAAGGTGCTACTGCCAAAAGAATTGAAATTGCACGACGGGTGCGTATTTCCAATCTCACTTCTGACACCAGCACCATTGCACAAATATTTACCGTTTCAACCGACCGAAATTTAAAGGATGCTTCCAACTTTATTTTGAAACCTTTTGATATTATTTCTGTATTTCCTGCACCTGGGTATCAAGTACAGAAAACAATACGCATAGAAGGCGAGGTGCTCTTTCCCGGCACATATATTTTATCTTCCAAAAACGATCGCATCTCCGACATCATCAAACGCGCCGGGGGGCTTACTGCCAGTGCTTATAAGGACGGTGCATCCTTAAAAAGAGAACGAAGGAATAAAACACAGTTGGAATTGGAACAAGAGGAGTTGAAAGCTAAGAAATTTAAAACCATTCAGAAAAAAGCCACTGACTCAACCCGTGTGGAAGACGAAATAAACACATTGATCGTGAGCAATAAGTTTGTGGGTATTGACCTCAACAGAATATTAAAAAAACCACATCAAAGAAACGACCTTTTACTGGAAGACGGCGATGTTATCAGCATCCCAAAACAATTGCAGACCGTAAGAGTGAGTGGCGAAGTGTTGTCTTCTTCCGCAGTGGTGTACTACCCTGGTAATAGTCTGAAAAATTACATTTTGAAAGCAGGAGGATTTACAAGTAATGCCCATAAAAAGCGCACGTATATCACCTACGCCAATGGCTCTGTGCAAGGAACCAAGAATTTTCTTTTCTTCCGTACGTACCCCAAAGTAAAACCGGGTTCAGAGATTTTTGTGCCTTTAAAACCCGAAAACAAGAATAGACTTTCAACTACCGAAGTCGTAGCGATAACTACTGCCCTCACTACGGTTGCCACGTTGGTTTATACCATATTTAAGAAGTAAACTTACCGTTTATACAACAAGTACATAAACAGGCAAAGCACAATGGCAATGCAAATAATACCGATGGGTTGCCACTTCCGATAACGATGTTGTTGGGTTATATACTGCCATCTTTCAAGAATCATGGGTTGCAAAGCTTCGTTGTCTGATGCAAGCACCTTTAGTTTATCATAAACCCGTACTAAAAAACGATACTCCATTTTTTCTGTCGCTGCCATCAGATGACGAACGATAGCTTCTATCTCTGTGGTATTATTTTCTAGTTGCATCATTGCCAAATGCTCCTCAGAAAGTAATGCCATGATATAGTCGTGAAGCATTTGTTGATGAATATCGGCAGAATACAATTTACTAACATGCGCCTGTAGTTGAGCAGACTGTTGCAATACCCACGAGGTATCTTTTTTGACACTGTCTTCTTTTGCATACCTGCCCGAATAATAGCGCTCTGCATCATACTTCTTTCGGGCTTTACTATCCGACAAAACGGAGTAGGCATGCTGCACTTCCCGAAATAATATCGGCGCTGCATGATGTGCATTTTTATCCGGATGGTACTCTTTTGCCAACTTTCTATAGGCTTTTTTTATTTCCTCCAAAGTGGCTCTAGGCGGTACTCTTAGTGTCTTGTAATGATCGCTCAAAGGGGATTAAATTAGGATATCCATTTCCGGCGCTGCCGTTAGCTGGTATGTCTTGGCAAATTTACACCATCTGCAATTCTCGTCATTGCACCCCTCCTCAAATTCGTGTTGTTGGATGCGTGTGTACACATCTTTTATTTGATGCTTTACAAAGGTGACATCTTGCTCTTGAATAGGGATGGCTAAGCGGGTGTAATTATCCGATTTGTTTTTTTCAACAAAGTCAAAAATGCCGGCAGTCATGTGCCAACCGCTTGCAGCAGGATAGTTTTCTAATAATAGTTTGTAGAAAATCATTTGCCGCCAATAATCACCACCGTTCGGATTGGCGTCATTTGGACCATTCAATTCTTTCTTCTTACTGTAATCGGAATTGCCTGTTTTATAATCTACCACTACACAATTGTGTCCATCAAATTCAATTTTATCTACCTTTCCTTTTGCCGGTACACCGTTTATAGTGACCGAACTAATATTGTACTCTGTGATGGCAATCTTGTTGAATTCTGTAATGTACCGGTCGTAATACTCAGATAGTACCTGGGCACCCAACTCTACTCTACGCTGGTATTGCAAAGGGGTGAAAGCTCCTTCCTGGCGCCTCATCGAGTATTCAAAATCTTTTATGACTATCTCTTTTGAAGGAAATTGCTGCTGTGCATCAGCCGACATTTTTTTAAATAATTGCTCTAAGGCAAAGTGAATAGCAATACCAAAGGCCAAAGCATCTGACTTGGCTTCGGGAACACGAAGTATTTGTTCAAAATAAAAGGATAAGGGGCATTTCAAATATTTGTTCATCGTAGAAACACTGAGCGAAAAATTTTCCAGCCGCTTATCAATTAGTTCTTTTTTGGCTAATACATTATTGATGGTGGGCGCCGGCGACAGTATGGCTGCTATATGTTCTGCGATGGCTGCATCTTCGGTTTCTACAAAAGTTCTTTCCTCGCTTGAACTGATTTCATCAATAAACATCGTTGCTTCCAAAGGTTTGGATTTGTTGTCTTGCTTGGAATATGATACGTATAAATATTTTTTCGCCCTTGTCATGGCTACATAAAACAGTCGTCGAGCCACTTCCACTGAGTTTTCAACATCTTGCGTTACATCGGCGGTCATCGTAAGGGTATCGGGCAAAGAAAATCCTTTATTGTCGCCATTTTTTTTCTCCCAAAAATTCTTGGTAAGACCTATCATGAATACATGCTCAAACTCATGTCCCTTGGCACTATACACGGTATAAAAACGAACGCCGTCGTTTTGCTGAACCGTACGTTGAATAGAAAGCGGGATACCTTCTTTCTCCATGCGACTAAAGATGTCCAACAAATCTTTAATGCTGATGCGCGGCTTCTTTTCACATTCCGTTTTGATAAATTCAAAGAAGGTATGCAGAACTTGCATTTCCCAAATAGAGTTTTCCCCTTTCATCACCCAAGGCACAACTCCTCCATCATACAGAAGCTTTTGAATGAGCATCGGAAGCGTAAGTGTCGGTAGTTCTTTGATCCAACGCTCCAAGTTTTCCCCAAGTTTTCGGAGTGCACTACTTCGCTCTAATGGAAGGGTCTCCAGCAATAAGGCGTCTTGTAGCAAGAAACGCCAGCGGCTGTGCTTGGCTTGTTTTTCTTGCAGGTACAAACATAATGTGGCAATATCAATGGGAGAGACCTCAAAGAAGGGGCTATGCAGTACAGAAAATATCCATTCTTCTCCACTAAGTGGTGCTTGATATTCGGCTTGCAGATACTGAAGTAGGTTGATGAGTTGCCGTATGATGGGGAGGGTTATAATATTGACCGGCTTGCGCACCCAATACGGCAACTTTTTGCGCTCCATTAATGCAATGATATTATCGACTTGCTTATGCTGTGCATATAATACGGCTACTTGATGTAGTGGCACACCGGACTGATGCAATGCTTCTATCGCTTTTACAACTTGCAACTCTTCTTGCAACGTATTGGTATAGCAAGTAACCTGAGGCTTCGGGCAATCTTCGGTTTGGAAGCGTATATTCGCGGATGTAATAATTTTTTGTAACTGCAACTTCGGTGTCTGATTGACCAATCGCAAAAGGTTATTATCAATCGTTGCCTTTGCTTTATCCAGTATCAATTGGGATGATCGATAGTTTTCAGTGAGGGTAATGACTTTAATGCTCGACTCGTATTTATTGACATAGTCTATGATATTCCCCAGTCGTGCTCCTTGAAATTCAAAAATAGACTGGTCGTCATCTCCTACAATAAATACATTGGGGTCTTGCCAATAATCTGCAAGCCGGCAGAGTAATTCGTACTGTGCTCCATTAGTATCTTGAAACTCATCAACCAAAAAAAACTGAAAGCGCTCTTGTTGTGATTGTAAAAATTCGGGACGGTCTTTAAATGCCTTCAACACCCATAATATCATATCGTCAAAGTCATACCAACCGGCGGATTTCATGCACTCTTCATACCGTTGGAAAAGCATAGAAGCCGCACGTGTACGCTCCATGCGCTTTGTTTCCAGTTCAATATCATTTGTTTTCGGGTCACCGGCTTTTATTCCGGCCTTAGCATTTCCTCTCTTGTATTTATACTTCTCATTTTCGGGCAAACTTTTCAAATAACTGTCTATTGCATCGTTTACACGTTGTGGAGACCAATCTTCTGTTTTCATCAAGCTAAAAAATTTAATTAAACTCTTAGCATCTTGGTGCAGATTGCCTTTCAATTTCCGAAGCAAATGTCCTTGCTCTAAGTTTTCAATGATATCATATACCAAATCCATTTTCTCTAAATCGGATATCGGCTGCAAATCCCTCCAACCAAAGTATTCGGTTTGGGATTGTATAATACTATTGCAAAAAGAGTGAAAAGTGTAGATGTTTATTTTATGTGCTTGCTCACCCACGATGCTCAACAAACGCGTACGCATAGCTACGGCACCTTCATCGGTAAAAGTGAGGCAAAGTATTTCATGCGGCTTTACTTGTACATCACTACGCAGCAGGTTGGCAATGCGCATGGCAAGCACTTCGGTCTTTCCGGTTCCCGGACCGGCTATTACCATCACCGGGCCATATATCGTATCTACAGCTTCTTTTTGTTGAGGGTTCAGTTCTTGGTATCGCTTACTGAAAGCGGCTTCATTGAGTGTTTTCATATCGTAATAGCATGCCAATAGTTTCACTTCCTATTGGTAAAGGCAAGCTACAACTTTGTCCTTCAAGAATAAAATCCTTTCACAAAACGCTAAACATTGTCCCTGTATATTTGCCACGCAAAAAATTAATCCAATCCATTACTATGAACATTGCATATAGTACTGCCGAAGACGCTGTAAAATTGATCTCCAGCGGCAATCGCGTTTTTATTCATGGGAGTGCAGCTACTCCGGTTACTTTAGTAAACAGTTTGCTGCGTCGCGCCGGCGAAGTGAACGATGTAGAACTGTTAGCCATTAGCACCTTTGGCAATTTTGAATGGAATAATGACGCTGTTAAAAAAAGTTTTTTTCTCAACTCACTATTTGTATCGGCAAATGTGCGGGAGTGGGCGAATAGCGCTTATGGCGATTATGTTCCGGTTTTCCTCAGCGAAACTCCACGCTTATTTCTGGATGGTTACCTGCCCATTGATGTAGCTATGGTACAAGTATCGCCTCCTGATGCGCATGGATATTGCACGTTGGGCACTTCTGTAGATGCTGCATTAGCTGCAGTAAAAACAGCTCGAAAGGTGATTGCACAAATAAACCCCAATATGCCGCGCACACATGGCGATGGACAAATACACTTCAGTCGCTTTGACGCCATGACATGGGAAGATGCCCCTTTGCAAGAAGTGGTGTATGCCGAAAAAACAACAGCCGCATCACAGAAAATCGGGGCACTGGTAGCCGGATTGATCGAAGACCGGTCGACCTTGCAAATGGGCATTGGCGCTATACCCGATGCTACGTTGCGCTACCTCACTCACCACAAAGACTTGGGAGTACACACCGAAATGTTTTCGGATGGCATGGTGCCTTTAGTAGAAAAAGGCGTGATAACGAATGCTTATAAAAACGTATTACCGGGCAAAACCGTTACCTCCTTCATAGTAGGTACAAAAAGAGTGTATGATTTCGTGAACGACAACCCCACTGTGGAGTTCAAAGATGTATCCTTCGTAAACGATACTGCCATCATTCGTAAAAACAAAAAAGTGGTAGCCATTAATAGTGCCATTGAAATAGACCTCACCGGGCAAATATGCTCCGACTCGTTGGGCATGTATCAGTTTTCGGGTATTGGCGGTCAAATGGATTTTATGCGCGGTGCTTCTCTTTCGGAAGGTGGTAAGCCCATCATAGCGCTTCCATCCATTACCGGAAAAGGTATTTCACGCATAGTACCCCAATTAAATCCCGGTGCTGGAGTGGTCACTACAAGAGGACATGTGCACTACATCGTGACGGAGCATGGAGTGGTAAATCTGTATGGCAAAAGCCTGAAGCAACGTGCACAATTACTCATCAGCATTGCACATCCCGATCATAGGGAAGCCTTGGAGAAAGCCTATTTTGAACGATTCGGGAAATAATAGTTGTAAAGTACATCACGCTATACTTACTTTTCGTTTTTACATCAATAATCTACCGGTTGGCAAACTGCCGGTAGATTATTTTTTTTCTAAGCCCAATACCCCTACTTTTGCGTCGCAAAGGTTTTTCACAATCTAGTGTTGTGAAATGAAAAGGGAACAAGGTGCAAATCCTTGACATTACCCGATGCTGTATGCTTCAAGTACTATTTCTTTTGCTATCTATTGCCACTGCTCTATAATAAGAGTGGGAAGGCGCAAAAGAAAAGAAGCGAGTCAGAAGACCTGCCTTTGTACCATTTTTTATCCGCTTTCGGGACTAAAGGCGCAGGTAAGTGACGGCTACTTTGCTTTTCTTATCCATTATACCAATAGTCTTAGCGGGATGAAGTAGTTTTTTTTATTTAAACATATATTCATGCGTAAGATTCTATTTTCACTTTTGACTGCAGCGACAGTCAGCACAGCACAAGCACAGGTAATCACTTTTGAAGAACTAGTATTACCCAAACAAGATACCTTCTACCTGAACTACTCGCAACCCGGACAAGATGTAGGGCAAGATGTGGGGCCTATCCATTTCTCTTGTGTGTATGACACTGCTTGGGGCGGTGTATGGTCCGGTGGTTTTGCCAATTCAAACAGAACAGACACCGTTGATGGAACGTACCTCAATGAGTACGCCACCATTGCAGGCAATGGATACAATGGCTCTTCTAATTATGCTGTATATTTTGAAGGTTATGTCAGCAAGAAAAGAATCCTATTTTCCGGTGCGGGCACGCCTACTTCTTTGAAAAAGATAAATGGCTTTTACATCAACAACAGCACCTATGCTTATCGTGCCATGAAAGAGGGCAACTTTGCTTCAAGAAAATTTGGCGACACCACAGGCACTAACTCAGGGCTTGCACAAGGGGCCTATCCTGATTGGTTCAAACTGACCATTCATGCCTATTACAATGGAAGCAAGCTGAACGATAGCGTAGATTTTTATCTGGCGGATTTTCGTTTTAATGATAATGACAGTGACTATATCGTAAGAGATTGGCAGTGGGTAGATTTAACCAGCTTCGGAAACTACATTGACAGCCTTGAGTTTTCATTAACTTCATCTGACAACCATCCGATATATGGCATGAACACACCGGCATATTTCTGTATGGATAATTTGGATGTACAAATAACCTTGCCTACAACGGTTGCTACTACCGAAAACTATATTGCTAAATTGTACCCCAATCCTGCATCTACGGAGATATTCGTAAACGTTGACCCCAAACAAGTAAAAACATTAACCGTTACAGACATGACCGGAAAACAACTGTCACAACAAATAGTTACGGATGCTACGAATGTTGTTTCGATTGCCCACTTACCATCCGGCATGTACTTACTGCAAGTATCCAACGGCAAACAAACAGCAACACAAAAATTTTATAAGCACTAATTTTTCTACCCATGAAACGGCTGGCAATATTTCTTTCCTATTTCCTGACAGCACTTCCGTCAATTGCCCAATATGCGCCGCAGGCAGGTATTTCGGGTAGTAGTGCGCTTCATAAAAGTAGCACACAAATAGTAGGATGGGCTAATTATTGTACGCTACAAAGAGGATGGATGGATATTGCCAATCCTTCTTTGGGAAGAGTATATTCGGGAGATAGCAGTTTGGCAATGGGAGCCGCCGATAACCTCACCGTCAGCTTGGGAGATAGCGGTATTGCTGTCCTAACCTTTCCAGCACCTATTACCAATGGCCCCGGAGCCGATTTTGCCGTTTTCGAAAATGGTTTTTTAAATGCTGCTAACAGTGAAGAAGCCTTTCTGGAATTAGCGTTTGTAGAAGTAAGCTCGGATGGTGTTCATTTTTTCAGATTCCCGGCCATATCATATACACAAGACACCCAACAAATCACCGGTACCGGCGCTCCCGGAACCGGTGATTATATAAATGCACGGCACATCCATCATCTCGCCGGAAAATATATTGCCAATAACGGAACTCCATTCGACTTAGAAGACCTGCAAGGCATAGAAGGGCTGGATATTCAGCGCATCACCCATGTGCGGTTGGTAGATGTCATCGGCGATTTGGGATCACGAGGTTCGCTTGACTCCAACAATCATTATATCAATGACCCTTACCCAACGCCATTCCCTACAGGTGGTTTTGATTTGGATGCTGTAGCCGTACTCCACCAATTGAGTACCGCAGTACCCCATACCAATTTGGCAAAAGTGGTTATCTATCCCAATCCGGTTGCGGATATACTCACGATTGAAAACAACGAACTATCATCCATTAGTATTGTTGACGCTTTGGGGAGAAACGTATTTTATTCCGAAAATAAGCGCATTGAAAGAATAGATGTTTCCCAATGGCAACAAGGAATGTATTTCATCACTATTAGCAACAAAATGGGCAACCTATGGGCTGGACAATTTGTAAAAACACCGTAGCATCACTGTTTCTTTGTTTGCTTTTTACCCAATGTAAAAAAGAACATAAGCACGTCAACACGCCGCTATTTCCGCAGAGCAAAAAAACTATAGTGGTTTGCGAAGGCAGTTTAGGAAACGGCAATGCTGCACTTACCCTTTATGACAGAGATAGCAATAAGGTGTACGATGATGTTTTTATGAACGTAAACGGACAACCCTTGGGTGATATTTTTCAGAGTATCACCCCAATGGGTAATTACTATTTTTTGTGTGTCAACAATTCGGATAAAGTATGGGTGTTGCAAAAAACTGATTTCAAAATTGCCGGCAGCATCTCTATTACAAAGCCTCGATACATTTTACCCATCAACGACCAAAAGGCATATGTATCTACGCTCTTCAGCAATAAGATTGTCATTATCCACCCACAAACAAGGAGCATTCTGGGAGAAATCACTTTGCCAGCCAAAAACGCGGAAGTAATGACCCTTTGGAACAATCAAGTGATTGCTTGTGGTTGGGACACTACCAACAGCCATATTTTTTACATCGATACACAAACTGATATGGTTATAAAATCGGTGCCGGTTGCGGGCAAAGCGCCCCAAGAAAGTTTTATGGACAAAGAAGGTTTGCTTTGGGTTCTCTCCGGTGATGCGTATAATAACATTGATGCCGTATTCACTAAGCTCAATCCTACAACCGGGCAAGTGATAAAAACCTATAACTTACCTCCGCGAACAGAAGTCATCAAACCGATTTGCACTAAAAACAAAGACAGCATTTATTTTATAGAAGTGCAGTATGACGGCAGCATTCAAAACAACGGCATCTATCGCATGAGCACTACAGCTTCCGATATTCCTACTCAGCCATTCCTTGCCGCTGAAAAATTTCAATACTTTTGGGCGATAGGTATTGAGCCCACAACCGGGCATCTTTGGATAGGGGATCCCAAAGGTTTTACGCAAAAGGGAACCGTATCGGTATATCGTCAAGACGGACAAAAACTACAGGAGTTTAAAACCGGTGTGGGACCTGCGCAATTTCACTTTGCTGAGTAGCCTATTCCTTTGCGGTATTGTAATGAAACCAATCAACATGAGGCTTCCCTGTTTTTCCATTTCATTCTTTCTGATGATGCTGATAGTCGCACTATCAATAGAAACGCAAATGGGGCTTGCCCAGCCTATTGCCGATACACTTCGTGAAATAAATATCCAAGACAAAAAAGAAAAGAATATTTCGCAAGACCTGCGCATTAAAGAATTTGCAACAGGGCAACGCCTCGTGACCATCGACAGTGCCCTCTTGCGTCAATACCAAACCCAACAAGTCACGCAATTACTACAAGAACAGTTTCCTGTGTTCATAAGGTCATCAGGTATTAATAGTATGGCTACGTTAAATTTCAGAGGCTCCTCTGCGGCACAATCGCAAGTGTATTGGAATGGTATCCCTATTCAAAATGCGGCTTTAGGTATTACGGATATTTCAAACCTACCTGTATCTGCTATTCACCAACTGCAAATACTTTATGGAAGCTCAGCTGCCCTACTGGGAAGTGGTAATGTGGGTGGTGCCTTGCTGTTAGAAAGCCTAAAGCCCCGCTTTGATACGGCAACCCACTGGATGGCAGAAGCAGCAATAGGCATGGGTAGTTATCGTCAATATCAGGGAATAGCGCAAGTAGCACTTTCGCACAAAAAGTTTTTTATTCAAGTCAATGGCATGGCGCAAACTGCAGCGAATAATTTTACCTACCATCAAAACGGTACGCAGCGCACCAATGAACATGCGCAACTATCCGGTGCTTCGAGCATGTTGCAAACCGCTTATCAAGTAAATAATAAAAACACATTGCGTGTAGTGGCTTGGCACCAGCAATATCAAAGGGACATACCTCCTGCATTGTTTGAAAATATATCAACTAAGAAAAGAAAAGATAGAGCTACCAGAATCATGGCAGAATGGAACAGAGATGCTCAATTGCAAAAACAATATTTCCGCATAGCTTATCTGAAAGATATACTAGACTATCAAGACAGCGCCATTCATATGTTTACTACCAATACCTCCCAGCAATATTTTGCAGAAGCCGGGTGGCGACAATCCTTATCGCCCCATCGTAAGATATTGGTATTTGCACCCATTCAAGTAGCACAAATGCCCCTTCGTAACGGCATGGCAAGGCAAACGAAATATGCACTGGCGGTAGCATATACTTACACCCTTAATAACAACAATGGACACCTCAGCCTTCATACGAGAGAAGAGGTGATTGATGGTAAGTTCGTGTTCTTACCCGGCATGGGTATCGATTATTCTCTTACGAAAGACTTACAACTACGTGCCAATGCCCAACGAACGTATCGTAACCCCACATTGAATGAGCAGTATTTTGAACCGGGTGGCAATCTCACTTTAAAACCGGAAATAGGTTGGGCGGTTGATATGGGATGGAATCTAAACATCCCCATTTCAAAGCAGCTACTTTTTTCCTGTGACTTGGCTTATTATTACCGAGAAATAAACGACTGGATTGCTTGGTTTGGTGGTGCAATATGGACACCGCATAATCTTGCCACTGTACGCAGTACCGGTGCCGAAACCGATTGTCGTCTCATATACCGGAAAGGCAATCTACGTGCTGAACTTGGATGGAAAGGAGCCTATACAAGTGCCGTTACTACGAAAAGTTATTTACCCAATGATGGAAGTATTGGCAAACAAATACCCTATACCCCACAGTGGATAAACATTGCGCAAGCCAGCATAACCTATTGCGGCTATAGCCTACACTATACCCATACTTTTACCGGAGCTCGATATTACAATACGGACGAAACGGGTTATTTACCCTCCTTTACCCTTGGGAGTGCACGTTTAGGAAAAGATTTTTATTGTGGCGACTATTGTTTTCGGGCGGCAATAGGGGTGAACAATATCCTTTCAGAAAGCTATACCGTAGTAGCCTATCGCCCTATGCCGGAGCGAAATATTGCACTGTCTCTTACTCTTATAAAAAAATAATACTGTATCTTTCCACCCTAAACAAAAAAATACTAATTGGGGTTTTAGTTTTGATGCCCCGCCACCATGGCATTTGATCTATTTATAACACTGTTTCTTGTATTGCTGAATGGATTTTTTGTAGCAGCAGAATTCGCAATTGTAAAAGTGCGTACATCGCAAATCGAAGTCCGCGATGACGTGAATAAAACCCTCTCTAATACAGCAAAAAATATTGTCAACAACTTAGACGCATACTTAGCAGCAACGCAATTAGGCATTACCCTCGCCAGTCTTGGATTAGGTTGGGTAGGTGAAGGCGTGGTTACCAATCTGCTACTGCAATTCTTTGAGTTTTTCAATTTTAACCTGACCGAGGAAACAGCACACGCCTTAGCGGTGCCCATTGCCTTTGCGTTAATTACGGTTTTGCATATCACTTTTGGTGAATTGGCGCCTAAGTCGCTCGCTATTCGTTATCCTACCAGCACCACCTTTGCAGTGTCGTTGCCACTACGAATGTTTTACTTTGTTTTTCGTCCCTTTATTTGGTTACTCAATGGTTTTGCCAATTTCATTCTTCGTCTTATCGGCATCCAATCATTGCATGGCAGTGAAATACATTCTGAGGAGGAATTGAAAATGATAATCTCTGAAAGCCATGAGGGTGGCGCTATTGAGGAAACCGAAAGAGATTTGATACGAAATGTATTCGACTTTGACGATCGGCGCGTAAGCGATATTCAAACCTTACGGAAAAACATTACAGCTATGCGAGCGGATTTCACGTTGCAGCAAGCTATCAACTTCGCTATTTCAGAAGGTTATTCTCGCTATCCGGTTTATACTACTTCTTTGGACGAAATCATTGGCGTGATTTACACAAAGGATTTGATGCGCACGATGATGGCAGTTAAAAAACCGGATACATTAGAGCCACTGATTCGTAAAACTTACTTTATTCCGGAGAGTAAAAAAATAAAAGATGTCTTAAAAGAATTTCAGAAAAAACGGATGCAAATGGCAATAGTGACTAATGAGATTGGCGAAGTATCCGGCATCGTGAGCATGGAAGATATTTTGGAAGAGCTGGTAGGCGAGATACAAGATGAATACGACAACGAGAAACCCTATGTAGAAAAAATTGGAACGAATACATTTTTGGTTAGTGCCCATCGAAAACTGTCGGACATCAACAAATATTTGCCTTACCGGTTGGATGAAAGTGAAGAATACGAGACACTATCCGGCTTGATAGCCTTTATGTATCCTCAAGAATTACAAGAAGGAGATATAGTTAATGTAGACCCTTATTTGGTACGCATTAAGAAGATGTACCGCAATTCTGCTGAAACAGTAGAGTTGGAAATAGTGTCGAAAGATGATGACGATATTTAGCTTCTTCGAAGCATTTTTTTTCGGGCTTGTAATACTAATCTATAAAACCTATCTTTATCAGCTAAACATCTTTTTTATCTGGAAATCGAGTCAGGATATCTGACCGTACACATTTGAAAGATTTTACGAAATGGGTATTGTCTTTATTATAGTAATTTTTGCTTTAAGTATCATTCTGTTCAAAATGCTTAATAGCCAAGAGAAACCTTATGGCTATACGAAGGTAAGCACCATATCGTACCGTCCTGATGGGCAGGAACAAGTAAGCACCACAGAAGAAACCGGCATTCTTTTCGTCAACAAGAAATTTATTACCATTGATGGGGAACGCTATTGGTACAAACATCAGGAGCGCAAGAAAAACCAAGTGTCATTATATTACGAAGGCAGCACGTTGAAAACAGTGGCCCTTAACCTACCCGACAATCTACAACGCTTATACTATATTGGCAACGTGAAAAGCATTCAATCACGTCAATGATAGTGCCTACTTCACAGCACTAATTATTTCTTTTACATTTGCAACGCCGAACTACTTTTTTGGTGTGTATCCACACTGAAGAAGGAATTTGGACTGTATCATTCTACAACAAGAATTATTCATTAACACAATCTAATAAAGATGAAACTAGTCACTTATTCGAATAATGGGAAAGAGCAACTCGCTTTGTTGCACAACGACTATTTATACCCCACCAACGAACTTCATGCAAGCCTCCCTACAACGCTGTTGGAGATGCTGCAAGATTGGGATCGATATGCTGATATTGCCCGAAATGCAGAAGAAGCGTTGCGCTCCGGAAAAATATCCATTCCACAACCTACTCCTTACCAGCAAGCAACCATTTTGGCTCCATTGCCACGTCCTGTTTCTTGTCGTGATGGCTACGCTTTTCGTCAGCATGTAGCTGCAGCACGTCGTAATAGAAAAGTAGATATGATACCCGAGTTCGATCAGTATCCAATATTTTATTTCACCAACCATTTAGCCGTTCAAGGTCCAGGAGCAGTGCATTGCATGCCGGATCATTTCAATAAATTGGACTTTGAATTGGAAGCCGCCATCATTACATCAAAAAAAGGAAAGAACATTAAAGCAGAACATGCGGATGACTACATAGCCGGATACATGATAATGAATGACATGAGTGCACGCACCTTGCAAATGGAAGAGATGTTGCTCAATCTTGGACCAGCTAAAGGAAAAGATTTTAGTACCGTTATTGGCCCAATGCTGGTGACACCGGACGAATTAGAAGCTTACAAAACGGCTCCCAAACAAGGGCATACAGGTAATAATTTCCAATTAAAAATGACCTGTAAAGTAAACGGTATTCAAGTGAGCGAGGGCAACATGGGCGATATGGACTGGACCTTTGCCGAAATCATTGAGCGCTGCGCCTATGGTGTAGAGGTTCACCCAGGCGAAGTGATAGGTAGCGGCACAGTGGGCACCGGTTGTTTCTTAGAATTAAACGGCACCGGATTGTTGCATGATGCCAATTACCGTCCGCAATGGCTGCAACCCAATGATGTGGTAGAAATGACGATAGACGGATTGGGGACTCTCACCAATACGATTGTTGCAGAGCAAACGGATTGGAGTCTGTTAAGTATTAAGAAGAAGTAGAAGCCCTTTTGACGGAGCGCCAAGTAGGTCATATTGAATAGTTACTATTACGGTCGCGGCTTCACCGCGACCGTAATAGTAACTATAATAACTTATTCCCTTTACTTCCTATTCCGGCACTACCAGTCTGAAACCATTTCCGTGAATATTCACAATTTCCACACTGCTATCGGCTTTTAAATATTTGCGTAGCTTGGCAATGTACACATCCATACTCCGTCCGTTAAAGTAGGTATCACTGCCCCAAATGCGCTTCAGTGCTGTTTCGCGAGGCAGCAAATCATTTTTATACTCCGCCAACATCGTCAATAGTTCGTTCTCCTTGGGTGAAAGAGTGATGGACTCTCCTTCATGCTCCAAAATGCGCAGTTTGCTATTAAAATGGTACTTGCCAATATTAAACTCGATTTGCGCATGTTGCTTCTCTTGCATATCCTGATTGCGTTTCAGAATAGCTTTTATTTTTTGCAAAAGAATTTCGCTGTCAAAAGGCTTGTTGATGTAGTCATCGGCACCCAACTTGTACCCTTGTAGAATATCTTCTTTTGTACTCTTTGCTGTAAGGAAAAACAAGGGAACATCTAAATCGACATTGCGTATTTCTTCCGCCAAGGTAAAGCCGTCCATATTAGGCATCATGACATCCAACAAACAGATGTCAAACTTTTCTCTGCGGAAAGCGGCTAATCCTAAGATGCCATCACGCGCCAATTCGACAATGTAATCGTTGAGTTCTAAATAGTTTTTAAGTACTTGCCCGAAGTTGCTATCATCTTCTACAAGTAATACTTTCAATTTTTCTTTTTCCATATAATATTGATATGTATTTCAAAAGTAACCGATTAATAAAGACGGCGGCAACAAATGTTTGTTAAAAGCGAGGACAGTTATAGGTTCTTCGGTCTTTAGAAAAGCTGTTGTATAGTGCCTCAAATACAAATCCCATTTCAAAAGCGCCACGTCCTTTGTTGGCTTGTGCTAATGTTGACATGGTAATATCGTAGCTCGTCATCAGTTTCCATTGTTGATATTTTAGCCCCAAAGCAGCCACTGCAGCATCTCCATATCGATGAAAGGCACCTACTAATAACTTAGCGTTCTTCTCTTGTCCGCCACCAATAGAAACGCCAAACAAGGTGCCATACAATAATTCGGAAGCACCCGACTGTGTCGTATAATACAACGAAGGATTTAACACCACATATTCACTCAGCTTTATCAAGGCGTCAATATTAGCCGTGGGGCGGGCGCCTACTTTATTTTGCTGTCCATAAAAACTTTCTTTGGGTTGATTAATATGCGCCATTCCTAATCCTATTTTCAAGTATAAATTTTCATTGGGAAAGATGGCATAATTGATACCCACTGATATATCTGCATACCGGCTTTTAGCAAAATAACCACTCTCACCACTGGGTATGGATTGATTAAAAATAAAGCCATCCCATTGTTGCCCAAAGGAGAACTTGCTAAAATCCACCGAGCGCTCTGCATAGCCCACCGATACACCACCCGACAACATGCTGTATTCACCCATTTGTACATGATAGGCCAGCTGAACATCAAACTTAGTGAGCTTTAAATCGCCGTCACCGACTTTGTCATTCCAAAAAGAAAAACCTACTCCCATCCAGTTGGTTTCATTTCTATTTCGCATGAGTTGAAAATCGCCGTAAAGCGAGAAGGTGTTATAAGGCACGGGAATGGAAGCCCATTGCTTACGATAATTCACACCTACCCGATAGTCATTTTCCGGCGACAATCCGGTATTAGCCGGATTCAACAACAAAGGTGCATGATAATATTGCGAGAAATGAATGCCTTGCGCCCAAATCTGCTGCCTAGTAGAAACAGTGATGAAGGTCAAAAGGACAACTATATAGAAGAATAATTTTTTCATAAAGAATCATTGTTTTTACTTCCTGCAAAAAAGCATTTGTTACCGTAGCAAGGTTACATTTCCCTCTTTGCTGGCAGTAGTTCCATCATAGAAATTGGCTTGCAGCGTATAGGCATAGCTATCCATCTCTTGCGGTTTTCCTTTGTATAACCCATCCCAACCTTTGGTAAGGTCAGTCGTTTCGAATAACAACTGACCCCAACGATTGTATAGCTTGAATGTAAAGGACTCTACTGCGGCTCCATATACATATAGTATATCATTGGCACCATCACCATTGGGGCTAAAGGCAGTAGGAACACCAATGGCCGGTATTACCAAGGCATCTACACTTTTGCAAATGGTATCCGCACAGCCTTTGTCGTCTATTGCTGTAAGGCATACCAAATAGGTTTTTGTTCTCTTATATTGATGAGAAGGATCTTTTTCATTACTGCCGGTACCATCGCCAAAATCCCATATATACGATATGGCATCTTTAGATCGGTTGGTAAACACAGTCAGTTCATTACCCACCGGCACCAAGGGGCGATGAATGAAATCTGCTACCGGCAACTTTCTTACGGTAATGCTATAGGTAATGGTATCAAATTTATTGCAGCTATTCGGATTACCCACTATCAAAGTAACCAAGTAAGTACCTGCAGCTTGAAATGCATGAACGGGGGATGTAGCATTGGATGTTTGACCGTCGCCAAAAATCCATTGATAAGAAGTTGCATTTTTTGATCTATCGGCAAACAGTACACCATTGTTTTGACAAATCGTGTCGGGTGCTAAGAAGTCAGCGACCACAATCGTAGCATCGAAGCAAATTCGTTTAATGACGGTATCTGGTGTATTACAAGCAGTAGTATCCACCATGATCAACCGTACGTCATAACAGCCACTATCCGGAAACGCATGAAATGGTGGATGCTGCAACGTTGAGGTGGTGCCATCGCCAAAATCCCAGTAAAACTTAGTGAATACTTGCGCACCGGTGGTAGTACCAAAAGAAGAAGTATTTTGGAAAGTTGCCGTAAACGGTTTGCAGGTATCTATTTTCGTGAATTGAAAATCGGCATGGATGATATTGTTGGATACATAAATTTGTTTGGTTACGGTGTCTTTAGGAATACAAGCCTGCAAATTAGTAGCTATTAACCGAACCGTATAAAGCCCGGGAGCACTATAGGTATGCGACGTGTTGGGCATAGTGCCTGAAGTACCATCGCCAAAATCCCATTGAATGGATTGTGCATTAATAGCGTTGCTGCTAAACTGTCCGGGCATATTGATACAAAGCGTATCCGGTACAGTCATAGCGGCTGTTACAGTAGTCACCTGATAGCAGATTTTATGAATAATCGTATCCGGTGATTTACAAGCTTGAGGGTTGGTCAATATCAAACGAACGGTATAACATCCGGTATCCGGAAAGGTATGCAGTGGCGGGTTTTGAAGCGTTGAGGTAGTGCCATCACCAAAGTCCCAGTGAAAAGTAGTGGTGCCTACAGGTGGAATGATAGACGTGTTTGTAAGTAATGCACTATAAGGAGAGCAACTATCTACTTTAGAAAACTGGAATGCCGGCACAATGGAATTGTTGATAACAACTACTTGCAGGTACACAGTATCGCTTACTTTGCAGGCATTGGGGTTGTTAGCAATCATGCGTACGGTATAATTTCCCGGATTGAGATAGGTATGTGAGGGTGTAGCAAGTGTACTGCTGCCACCGTCACCAAAATCCCAACTATAGCTTGTGGCATTGGTAGAGCCGTTGCTAAAATTGACAAGAAAGGGCGCACAACCCACCGTATCCGGATTGGCTATAGCCAACGCATTTACGACACCTAATTCAAACGCCATCTTAATAGCTGCGATATTACAGTTAGCACTACCATTGATGGTACTTACAGACCCTGCCGTGGTTGGAAAATTAGAATTGCCACCACAGCCACCGCAGATAGCTTGATAAACGACACCATTTTTATCAAATCGACTGGTACCTCCATCTACGTGCTCGCCGGCTCCATTACCTCCATAAAAGGTTGCGTATAGTGGCGAGATGGCATTTTTCGCCAATACAAAAAAGTAAAAATCACTTCCGTCGGTTACCGTTTGTATAGCTCCACTGCTAGTGTACATGCCTAAAGTTGTGCCGATACCGGTAAAAGTAGCACCTCCCAAATTACCTCCCCAACCGGAAATATATACGTTTTGGCAAGTATCCACCAAGAAGGCAACAGGAGATATATTGGTTTGTGTACTATTGCTAGAGCCAAAGACGGTTGAGTAAACATTAGTAGCTAACAAACTGTCAAGTTTTATTACAAACTGGCTGGAGCCCGCATTACTATATACTCCAGGTGTAACCGGAAAGGTGCCACCCAATGTCTGTCCCATCGCATACACACTATTCTCATCATCTATTTGCAGCCCATAACATTGGTCGTAATTGGTGGTGCCTATAAAGGTAGTTTTATCTAGCCCATAAGTACCACTGTTATTAAAACGGCAAATAAATCCATCCACCGTGCCACCAATGTACGTAGAGTTGAGGGTGCCCAATGTAATTGGGAAATTAGCACTGCGAGTACCACCTCCTACATACAAATGTGACTGTTGCTTATTAAGCGCCAGCACATAAGCACCATCGTTACTAGAGCCTCCCAAATAGGTGCTCCATATTAGGTTGGAGAGATTGTTGTTTAATTTTATTACTACACCATCTTGCCCTCCTTGTAAGGATGATTGAAAAGCATTAGATGTAATGGGGAAATTGGCAGAAACAGTAGAAGCAGCCATATACACATTGGCAGCATTGTCAATTATTACTTCACTACGTGCATCATCGCCAAAGTTGTGTTTTAATACGCCTTGTACAAAAGCCCCTGCATTTTCGTTCACCCCATCATCGCCGGAGCCACCAATATAAGTAGAACCTAACAGGGCGGTACCGGTAGCATTCAGTTTGGTTATTATAATGTCGGCACCACCATTATAGGAGGTATCATAAGAGTCTGACTTTACAGGATAGTTGGCAGAGTAAGTGCGGCCAGCAACAATGAGGTTATTGGCGGCATCCACCACCAAACTATGAGGCTGCTCGTTGTTGGTGCCTCCTAAAAAGGTTGCAAACAAGTAGGCATTGCCCACTGCATTATATTTAAACACAACAATATCGCATGGGTACTGTGTATTGGTAGTAGTGCTGCCTCCGTTATACACTGTTTGAAAAGCACCTAGCGAAGTGGGAAAACTGTTGGTCGGTTGGATATAGCTGACAATACCTCCGGCATAAAAATTTCCGGACTGGTCATACGTGGCGGTAAAGCCCCAGTTGTCGGCCGTGGCACCGGTGAATGTGGCAAAGACTACGGTTGGGTCGATGACTAAAAGGCTGCTCTTATCATAACCTTTCGGGAAAAAAAAACTTACTTCATTCCCCTTTACTTGGTAGTGGCAAGCAATTTCTTTTTTTTCTCCGTTAATGAGTTGATACGTATATGGTTTTAGCTCTTTTACTTCTCCTACAGATGTTTTAATGATCAAATTCCCTTTACTAAGCAACAATTGCTCTTGCCCATCATACCGCATGATTATTTGACTCGGGTCAGCACCGGCAGCCAATATAAATTCATATTTTAATTGTTGCTTTTCGGATGAGATGTGCATGTCCACTCCGGGGTAGATTGCCTTATAATCCAATACACGAGCGGGGTGTATTTCGGTTTGCCATTTTTCAGGATTACTGCCGAGGAAATAGTTATAGTAATGTCGTTCTTTCTTCCCGGGGGTAATTTCGCATTGCGTATTGGCACCGGTAAAGGTCACTTTGTATGTATGGTATTTAAAAACCGTACCGTCTTTGAGTCCGCCATCTTTCAGTTTTTTTATATATTCCAGGTTTTTCGCATCGGACAAAGAATAGGTAATGGCATTTTTTTCTAAATAGATGTTTTCAATTTCTGTGGAGGCGAGGTATTGATGCGGGCCTTCCCACTGTCCTTTATTTTCTATAAACTCTAGCGTCTTATACTGTGCAAATGAGTTCCATGAGAAAAACAAGCCACCCAAAAGGAATAAAAAGGAATAGAAATACCGCATTTTCGAAATCATCAGTTTAGATACGTAAATGTAAAACTTTAATCCTTATTATAGACAGCCCTTTATCGACAAAAGTTAGGTGTACAAAGCGATTAAGTATAGGAAAAATACCTTTGCGTTACTCGTTTAACGAAGTAGGAAAACAAACAAAGGCTGCCCGAATAAGGCAGCCTTTGCTGATTAATCAAGTTTGATGGATTACGCTAATGTAATCGTGTCGTCTAAGTAAACATCTTGAATGGTGTTTAATAATTCCACACCCACTTTCATATCTTTTTGGAAAGCTTTACGTCCACTGATAAGCCCCATACCGCCAGCGCGTTTGTTTACTACAGCAGTCATTACGGCTTCTGATAAGTCGGAGGCTCCTTTGGATTCTCCACCGGAGTTTATCAACCCTACTCTACCCATATAG
The DNA here is from genome assembly GCA_029573235.1 of Bacteroidota bacterium. Taxonomy (GTDB): domain Bacteria; phylum Bacteroidota; class Bacteroidia; order Chitinophagales; family Chitinophagaceae; genus JAFIGV01. Next base: position 114,540 of record JAKQGX010000027.1, on the reverse strand, counting down.
CAGTTTGCTACTTGGTAGCGGCACAAATCAATAGGGTGGTCGGTGGTTAGTTCTTCATACACTTTTTTATGTGTTTTACCGAAATTCAAAGCATTGTATCCTCCATTGTTCGTAGGTAATTTTTGCTTGATAATATCGGCTTGGATGGTCACACCAAGATGATTGGCTTGTCCGGTAAGATCGGCAGCAGTGTGGTAATCTACACCATCTTTCTTGAAGGAACTATTACGAAGGTAGCACCACAATACAGTAGCCATACCTAATTCGTGTGCGTATTCAAAAGCTTTAGCAACTTCAACAATTTGACGAGCACTTTCATCCGAACCAAAGTAGATAGTAGCACCTACAGCGGCAGCACCCATATTCCACGCGTCTTTGATGGTTCCAAACATGATTTGGTCAAAACGATTGGGATATGAAATAAATTCGTTGTGGTTAATTTTTACGATATAAGGAATCTTGTGTGCGTATTTGCGAGCAGTAGCACCTAATACTCCATATGTAGAAGCAACAGCATTGCAACCACCTTCTATTGCCAATTTCACAATGTTTTCCGGATCAAAATATATAGGATTAGGAGCAAAAGAAGCACCGCCACTGTGTTCGATACCTTGATCCACCGGAAGAATAGATACATAACCGGTATTGGCAAGACGCCCGTTGCCTAAAATGGTTTGAATGCTACGTAATGTTTGCGTGTTACGGTTCGTTTGCATCCACACGTTGTTTACAGTTTCTGCCGTAGGGGTGTGAAGAGCAGATTTGTCAATTGTTTTACACTGATGACCCAGATAAAATTCGGCTTGGTCACCCAGTAACTCTTGTATTTTGTTTGATGCCATGATGGGTACTATTTTTAAAAAAGTTGGGCAAAGGTAATGCATTTACAGTTGCATTTATATGTTTTGCCTGTTTGCCAATAAAAATTTTTTATAAACTTGCTGTACGTTTTAGTTTTCCAGTTGAGAACGCCAATGGTATCCGGCACAAATTGTTATTACCTTTTCTATTATGCAAGAAGTCCCTTTATTACTTTTTGACGAGCAATATCTTTTGGCGCTGATGAAAGATACCCAAGCATTCCATGCAAAGGAGTTTGCTATTATTTTTATAAAAAAAGGGAAAGCTGATTTTCTCGTGAATGGGCAATTGCATCATTACACGTCCAATAGTATTCTATTTATTTCGCCAAGGAACATTTATGAAATGAAGTCCATATCTGCTTCAGTAGAAATATTTATTGCAGTACTCTTGCCCGATAGTAAAAATTTTTTCAACTACAATTTCAATCGATTCAATGTATATCAAGCACTCAAAGCCGGTGCCAATAACAGCGTCCCTATTCCTAAAGATGACTTTAATAGCGTCTGGGGCGTGTTACAACATATACATCACACCATTCACCAGAAAACAAAAACTACTTATCAAAAGGAAATAATCAAGTATTCATTTAGCGCCGTTGCCTATACCATTGTCAGCTTTCTGGAGGCACAGTTCAAATCCAATACTCCCACACTGACGGTCAATTCGCGCAAAGAATTTATTTCAGTGCGATTTTTAGAACTTGCCGCCCAACATTATTTGAAGGAAAGAGAGCTAAAATTTTACGCTGAAAAACTATTCATATCCATCAAATACCTTTCTATTTGCGTAAAAGAAATAACCGGCAACACTCCTACATTTTTTCTACAACAATTATTAGTAGAAGAAGCTTGTAAACGACTGATGATTTACGAAAACAGCATTGCCAATATTGCTTTTGATCTTGGATTTGCCGACCAGTTTATTTTCTCTAAATTTTTCAAAAAAACATTGCAACAAACACCCTCTCAATTTCGGAAACGTGCCGGGCAAGTTCATACCATTTAGACATATAATGTTCCAAAACTGACTTATTCAACTGAATATTTTGTATAGAATTTTGCATCGTTAATCATCACTCAATACGAGTGAACATTTCAGAAACAAAAAAAGTATACAAAATGAAAAAGTATCTTATGAGTGCCGCCGTTGTAGCACTATTGATCGGAACAACAACCCAAGCCAACGCTCAAAAAGGATTAAATGTAAGCGTGAAAGTGACTCCTCAATTTAGCTCACTACAAAACGCAGACGACAAAGACAATAAAGCAATTGATAAAGAAACCACTTTCCGCACCAACATTGGCGCCGGTGTTGGGTACAACTTTACCGACAATGTAGGTGTAGGTATTGATGTGCTTTATAGCTTACAGGGACAAAAAATGAACGTGATTTTATTAGGAGATGTTGACCAAAAGCTAGGCTACGTAAAGGTTCCATTGTACTTGTCTTACAGCAGCGATGTATCAAACGCTGTGGGATTATATGGTAAAATAGGACCTCAACTGAGTTTCTTATCAAAATCTGAAGCAACTACCAATGGGAAAACAATCGAGAATAAAGACAAGTACCAATCTACTACCTTTGGTATGATGGCTAATGTAGGTGCTCAATTCAGATTAATTGACAACCTTTCTTTACAAACAGGAATCTATTTTGATACCGACTTCACTAATGCAGAAGATGAAGATTATATCTTCTACCCAACCAACAGAGCCAAAACTTACAATATGAATGTGGGGCTTCAAATAGGATTGAAGTACCAATTCTAAATAGCAATAAAAGTTACAATGCAACCAAGCCGGCTTACAAAAAAGTCGGCTTTTTCTATACTACATCTTATGGCAGCAAAAATGATGGGCATATTTTGCCATCAACTATGTCGTTCCACATACTTTTGAAATAATCACTAACGGGGCTCATCATGCAATTGAAAGACTTGCAAACCCATTTTAGTGCTATCTATGAATACGGTAGGGAAAGGTTTCCCTTGTCTATCGCACAACTGATAGTTGGCAATAGTACCAGGTGCGTCAAAATGAAAGTAGTACTTGATATGGTAGCGTTCTAACTCTTGTAGCAATAGCTCTGAATGCAAAGGCTGTGTGGGCATATAGTAATAGGGATTTTTTGAAAACCAAGCCAGCCGCATTACTTTTTGCATGTCTTTGCTTTGTGAAATATTCGTAGCAAAACTGCCATTGATAGCCGCCTCACGCAACTGTTTGGATAGTTGGTATTCCGGCTCACCGGAGCGGTAAAGTGCTTTCATCTCCCAAACAGGAAACGACCAATAACTAAGACAGACCACCAAGAGAAATACATTCCGCAATAATCGTGAGCATTGATGCCCATAGTACTCATACACTATACCCACCATCAACAAGCTGAATGGAAGCAAGAACCACAAGTATCGTGATTCGAAATGGATGAGAATATAACCCAAGGGAAATAATACGAATGCCCATGCAGGAATGATGAGTGGCGACCAAATGCTGTCGCTTTGATGCTTTTTGCTTAGCACAAAAACATACATCAAGGCTGTAGGCAAAAAGAAAGCACTGATTTCATTCATGCTCATAAATGCTTTCAGAACATTGTAACCCACTCGTACTATCTGCAGAAAGAACAAGGATGGGGAATTCCAAAAATGCGGTGTAGCCCCATTAGATAAATAAGGGTCTTCCCAATACATAAGGGCATCTACAGAATTAGGAGGCACTAATAGTTGGATGCCTTCTTTATAATACGGATGACCAATTAAATACCAAGAAAGGTTCAGCGTACCGGCAGTGCCTGTAGTCCACATTCCATACTTTTGATGCAACGCCACCAACCAGGGGAGGCTGAAAAGCAGCATTGTGCCCAATGTGGTAGCCACCACTTTCAACCCAGTCTTTAGGGCAAAAGCCGGCTGTTCTTTCCGGATGATTACTATTGTAATAGTAGATACCAATAGTATAACATAAGGGAACGCATAAGCCTTTGCCATAAAAGCCAAAGCTCCCAAAATGCCAACACAGCACCACAACCACGTTCTTTGGAAGAAACGAGGGTGCATCAAACTCAAAACAATTACTAATAGAAAAAAGAAACTCCACAAGTCGGCAAAACTCTGCTTGAAAATAGCATATACTAAGAACAACGCCAGGGTGGCATTAAGCAATCCTATTAGTGTCGTATTCGATAAAAACTTACGAAATAGAAAATGAGAAGCAATGAGAAAACCCGAGGCACCAAGGGTATTAATCAATATGCCGGCTTTAAAAGAAGCCATGCCACCTTTTATTAATACAGCTGTGAGCCAACAGCTCCAAGGACTCCAGTAACCATTAATGGCATGATACCCATCTCCTTTTGCATAGCGCTCTGCCACTGACAAGTAACCAACAGCGTCCGGGTCTATATAATACTGATAAAAAGGAAAGACCGATAGGGTTGCTACAAGCAACAGGAGCAACGGCAATATGATAATGTATAATGACGAATGCTTCACAGCCTTCTTATTAGTGGGCAAGATACGTTCTTCTTTTGAAGGTTACGATATAGCCGGTGATACCTCCACACATAATAGCTAACGATACCGGCATCACATAATGCGCATTGGATATAGGTCCGGTGAGCAAAGCAAAGTAAGCAAAGAACAAAAACAAAAACCATTTTACTAATGAAGGCACCGATGCATAACGAGCAAAAAGAAACAACCCTATCAACTTCAGCACATTTGTAAGCAGTGTGATAAGTGCAATCACTACTGTAATATTTACTTTAATATACGCACCCAATTCCTTCCAGCTACTTTCTCTTAGCACTGTAGAAAATTTCCTTGCCTCTCCGGCATATATGCTTCTAAGGGTGAGCCTACCGGTAAACTCTTCTAATTCACCACGTCCTGTTTCCAAAAAAAATAAAACGCTCTTTCCCAAATGGTAGGGCATATAACTAAAGAAATTTTCTTTCAATATTTCTATTCCACGCTCATTCGCTTTATCATACCGTTGCGCAAAGGTAGGAAGGGCTACAATGGCGGCTCGTTCTAGTTGAATATATGTTTGTCCCTTTTCCTTGCTTACCTTGTCGGTATAATATCGTTGATAATAATAGATAGCATTAAAAGATTGAATACTGGAGAAATGATATTTCCCGGTTCTAGCTTTATTGACCAAACTATAGGCTACAATACATAGCAATGGTAGCAATGCTGCAAAGGTATGTGTCATTGTTTTTTGCCGCAGGCTCAATATCGCTATCAATGGGAAATGAATAAAGGCATAAGGATATAATACCGGCTTCATAAACAAACCGCCTATTAGTGCCAAAGACATCCACCACACGTATCGGCTATCCTTTTTAAGTAAGAAGAGCACCATATACCTAATGTATAGCAGGGTAAATGTTTGCAACAAAATATCGGGCGCCATGAGGTGGGCATAAATCAATTGACTGGGATAAAACAGCAAGCATAAAAACAGCCAACCATCATACTTTTTATCATACCCCAATAGCATAAAAGTGTTTCTGCACAAGAAGATATTGAGTACCGAAATAGCACTCTGCCAAGCCAATACCATCCAATTATTGATGCCCCATATATACGTAAGCAATAAAAACAAAGGATAACCGGGCGGGCGCAGTGTCATATACTCTTCCGTAATGGGTAATGCCGGATTGCCGCTATAAAAAAAGAAATGGTCTTTAATATTTATTGCTTCATGAATATACTCAAAGCTATCTCCATTATAAATATGTCCGTAATGCAACGCCAATAGAAAATATACTAGATGCAAGCCTACAACTGCTCCATGAAACCCATATGCAATTCTTAGTATTGGCATCCGTATCATACAGCCCAAACAATAGGAGCTATTTTATCTTTGTATTGTTTATTACGAAAAAAGAGAGCAGACAACTACTCTCTATTTTTTAGCAACTGTTTCCTTCCAAACCATCTTGACCGCTATTATCCAAAATGGAAATATTAGGTAGTCTAGGGGTATCTTCCTTACGATCGTGATTGTGATTGGTAAAGGAACATGTTCAAAATATCCATCGATTGCTGTTGGGTCAGTGGTTCATCAAAGGCTTCACTGGCAGCAGTAGCCGATACGGCTTGTCCGCCAATACCTGTAATGTTAATACCGTATTGCATGGTTGCTTCTTCTCCGGCATAGCCAGCGGCAAATACGGTATTGGCAACGCCACTTTGATTCAACGTAACCCAAGGTTTTACCTTTGCACTTCCACCGGCTATTGTGGTACGCATTTGTCGAATATGTGCAGCACATCTGGCTTTCACCGACTGAATGTTGAGCAAATCAGTAACGATATTGTTTCTTACGAAGCTATCCAATTGTCCTTTAAAAACCCGAATGGCTGTATCTTCTAACACTTGCGCTACTGCCAACATGGTTTTATAATCATTAAAGGTAAGCAAAGCACCGTCTAATGTATAGTCATACCCATTGGCATTGGGAAGCACGGCAGCATTGGGGCTGGCGGCATTAATGGTTTGCGTCAAGAATGCAGCGTGAGCGGCTTCATAATCACGAATGGTTTCAAATGCTCGTTGTGCATCCGTAGAAGGGAACAAGCTATTATTAATACCGGCAGTAACGGCGGCTTTATAATAGGCTGCCACCATGTGTTGAAAGGCTAATAAAAAATTAAGCGTATCCAAACTGGTGTTGGTTGTTTTCGCTGCGGCTTTTTCGGTGCTGGCACCTACAGCAAATGGTATGGCTGTTAAGGCAAGCTTGCGTGTTACGCTTTTCAACAAATCGCGACGCTGTTCGCTTTTATCAAAATCGGTGTTGTCCGTTTGGGATAATTCTTGTAATATATGTTTGAGATTCATGTTAGTTTCTTTTTTGGATTATGGCAATCGATTGATGATTTGAGTAGTGATAAATGTGCTGGCGGCAGCTAATACTACGGATGGATTTTTAGACATTTCTAAACCATTCATTCCTACTTGCGCATCGCCACTGGCAAAGGTGCCATCAATCAACAAATCTCTTATATACGCTGCATGGCGCGCTTCTACAGATGCTATCTTTCCTAACAATTTCAGATAATCGGTGTTTACAACATGTACCGCTACTCCATTGATACCGGAGACCCCAATATCTTCCAGCAATTTTGCTGTATCCAATACGGCTTTTTTATCTTTAAAATTGATGCCGGCAAAATTGAAACTTAAAGCATCAATAGCTTTTGATCCCAAAATAGCTTTCAACAATTCTCTGTGCGCTACTTCATGGTCGCGAATATCCGTCAGCAAAGCTATTTCTTCTGATGTAGCTGTATTGTACACTCCTGTGTCAAATATTTTTTGATAGAAGGCGGCTTCCAGTTGCTTGAGTGCATATGCATAATTCAAAATACCGATATCATCTTGCGTCAATAGCACACCTTCGGGATTGGGGTTGTTATCTTTATTATCGCAAGAGGCATTGAATAAAGAGCCTACTGCCAGAAGCCCTCCCGCAAGTCCTAGAAAACTGCGACGAGAATGCCCTTTCGGCAGTATTTCTTCGGATGGCTGTTCAGAGAAGATTTCATTTTTGTTCATAAAAGCGTTTCAATTTTTAATGACTAATTTTTTTCAAATCAGCAGCAATGTGGTTAGGCAAAAACCTACACTCCTGCCATGCAGTTAATTTTCCCCCGTAAGATAAAAAAAGCAATCTAGAGATTGCAACAATCTGAACATATTTTTTTATGCTACCGGAATATCGATAGAATATTTATCTTTTTCCTTCGAGCATGGGAACGAACATAAAATCACCAAATGTTTCTTCGGTAATGCTGCCATCTTCATTTTTGCGAATACGAAGCATTTTTTGCCCTTCACCACCACCCACCGGAATAACCGCAATGCCACCAGGTTTAAGTTGCTCTACTAATTTGGGGGGAAGATATGGGGCACCTGCCGTTACTAATATCTTGTCAAAAGGTGCATAGGTAGGCAACCCCTGATAACCATCTCCCCAAAAACGACGAATGCTGGGGTATTTTTTTATGAAGAAAAAGGTATTGATATAATCGTATAAAGGGCGCTGCAGTTCTATAGAAAAAACAGAAGCACCCATCTCTGCTAACACACAAGACTGGTAGGCGCTACCGGTACCAATCTCCAATACTTTATCAAATTTTTTCACCTGCAACAATTCAGTTTGGAATGCTACGGTGTAGGGCTGTGAAATGGTTTGCCCAGCAGCTATCGGGAAAGCCGTATTTTCATAAGCACGATGCTCAAAAGCTGTGTCTAAAAAGAAGTGACGGGGTATTTTACCAATGGCTTCTAATACTTTTTTGTCTTTGATGCCTTTCTCTGCGAGCAAGTCCACGAGCTTTTCACGAAGCCCCTTGTGCTTATAATTATCTTCTTGTAAAACGCTTTGCAACATGTGCGTAAAGATAGCACGAGTAGCACATTAGATGCAAGCAGTAATTTTCATCATATATCCGGCTGATGCATGAGTATCGGTGTAGTATTCTACCAATGTGCTGTATCGCTATGATTCATATTTTCGCAATGGATGCGTGTGAATTAATTACACAGCCCCCTTGTACGCAAACCTTTAATAGGTGTGAATCTCCTTTTTACATTCTTTAACTTTTTAAAGCGAAACTCCTATATTTGCGCCACTTTTTTAATAGCATCATTTATATGAATTCATTATTCTACTTGGTTCCATGCTTTGGAATCGTAGCATTGCTTTACACCTTTATCAAAGGCTCTTGGGTAGGCAAGCAAGATGCCGGTAACGACCGGATGAAAGAAATTTCAAAATACATTGCGGAAGGTGCCATGGCCTTTCTGAAGGCAGAATACAAAATCCTGACCTACTTTGTGATTATTGCCGCCATCTTATTAGGCATCATGGGCAGTACTCATCAAAACTCCCATTGGTCTATTGCCTTAGCCTTTGTGGTGGGTGCCGTATTCTCAGCATTAGCCGGTTTTATTGGGATGCGCATTGCCACCAAAGCTAATGTACGTACCGCAGAAGCAGCAAAAACAAGCCTAAGCAAAGCATTGAAAGTTTCCTTTACAGGAGGCTCTGTAATGGGAATGGGCGTTGCCGGTTTAGCCGTATTGGGTCTGGGCGCCGTATTCATCATATTATATACTGCTTTTGCACCGGGCAGTGTTAGCTCGCTCGAAATGGAACGCGTGATTGAAGTATTGACCGGTTTCTCATTGGGAGCAGAAAGCATAGCGCTGTTTGCTCGTGTGGGTGGCGGTATATACACCAAAGCAGCAGACGTAGGTGCCGACTTAGTAGGAAAGGTAGAAGCCGGTATTCCGGAAGATGACCCTCGCAACCCGGCTACCATTGCTGATAATGTGGGCGACAATGTGGGTGACGTAGCCGGTATGGGTGCCGACTTATTCGGCTCGTATGTAGCAACTGTATTGGCAACTATGGTACTCGGTCGCGAAACGCTTTCTACAGACGCATTTGGCGGAATGGCGCCCATATTATTACCGATGCTGATAGCAGGCACCGGTATTATTTTCTCCATTATGGGTACATGGTTCGTACGCATTAGTGAAAGTGCAGGATTAAGCACTGCCAAAGTACAATCTGCACTAAACATGGGCAACTGGGGTTCTATCGTTTTGACGGCTGTTGCCTCTTACTTTTTAGTGAACTACATACTACCTGATACCATGACACTACGTGGACTTGAGTTTACCAAAGGTGGTGTATTCGGAGCTATTATAGTAGGGCTGGTTGTAGGTACACTAATGAGCATCATTACCGAATATTATACGGCTATGGGCAAGCGTCCGGTGTTATCTATCGTTCGCCAATCTTCTACCGGTCATGCTACCAATATCATTGGTGGGCTATCTGTAGGTATGGAAAGTACCTTGATACCTATCATCATCTTAGCTTCGGGTATTTATGGCTCTTACCTTTGTGCCGGATTATACGGTGTGGCAATTGCAGCTGCCGGTATGATGGCAACTACCGCTATGCAATTAGCTATCGATGCTTTTGGACCTATTGCTGACAATGCCGGTGGTATTGCAGAGATGAGCGAACTACCCAAAGAAGTACGTGAAAAAACAGATATTCTGGATGCAGTAGGCAATACTACCGCTGCCACCGGAAAAGGATTTGCCATTGCCTCTGCCGCATTAACCGCATTAGCTTTATTTGCTGCCTTTGTGGGCATTGCCAAAATAGACGGCATAGACATTTACAAAGCTGATGTATTGGCAGGTTTATTTATCGGAGGGATGATACCTTTTATCTTCTCTTCATTGGCTATTACTGCCGTAGGGAAAGCCGCAATGTCCATGGTAGAGGAAGTGCGTCGCCAGTTTCGTGAAATACCCGGTATTATGGAAGGGAAAGCCAAACCGGAATACGACAAATGTGTAGCCATCTCAACACAAGCATCTATTAAAAAGATGATGTTGCCGGGTGCTATAGCCATCATTACTCCCGTGATCATCGGTTTCTTATTCGGACCGGAAGTGTTGGGAGGTTTCTTAGCCGGTGCTACCGTAAGTGGTGTGTTGATGGGGATGTTCCAAAACAATGCAGGAGGTGCATGGGATAATGCTAAAAAATCTTTTGAAAAAGGGGTTGAAATAAACGGTGAAACTTACTATAAAAAATCAGAGCCGCACAAAGCCTCTGTAACCGGCGATACCGTGGGCGATCCATTTAAGGATACTTCAGGACCTTCTATGAACATTCTTATCAAACTAATGTCAATCGTATCATTAGTAATTGCACCTACATTGAGTGATATATTCAAAGATCAAATAGAAGAAGATAGAAAAAATAAAATCGAAATGCTTTCCAACTTTGGGACTGAAGAAACAGTGAGCCACCAAACGGAAGCTACTCCCGCTAACACCAAAGATGCAATCAATATGCAATAGGTAACGAGCTTAAAGAATAGCTCTTAGCATATCAAAAATAGAGAGTGAGGCTGTCGGTGATGTTCCGGCAGCCTCATTTCATTATTAACACTAATGCAATCTTGGGTATAATACTCACTATGGGAAGGGGAGCTCAGACTATCCAATTTTATCCAAAGGTTTTCGTTGTTTGTGTTGCTCTTTCTTATAAGCAGAGGGCGCTATACCGGTTACTTTCTTAAACTGATTGGACAAATGAGCAATGCTGCTGTAATGCAGTTCGTCAGCAATTTGTGTCAGCGACAGTTCATCATACACTATCAACTCCTTTACCCGTTCAATTTTTTGAAGAATAATGTATTGCTCTATAGTGATGCCTTCCGCTTCGGAAAACAACTTGCTGAGGTAGGTATAATCCAAATGTAGAGCTTCGCTGATAAGAGTACTGAAGTTTTTGTTGCTTCGCGTATTACGATGATGAATTTGTGTAATGATGATGTTCTTTATTTTTTCCACCAACATGGCATGTCGGTCTAATATCCATTCAAAACCTTGCAATTGCAGCGCTTTTCTCAGACGATCGGCATCTGCTACACTCATTTCTTCTTCTTGAATGATAGCTTCGCCAAGCGTAACCTGCAAAGGATGCCATCCGTTATGTGTTAATATGGCTTGTACGGCAGCAATACAACGATCGCAAACCATATTTTTTATCTGAAGTTGCATCTTTCATAAATGTCAATAATAACAAAGATAGTATGCCGGCGATGCAGTTCATATGATAACCCTTTCATAAAAACCTCTTTTTCATGAAAACAGATTTATCAATCATCTTAACAACAAAAGTCCACTTACCATTCAATTGCATTGAGTGATGCCATCCTGCTTATGCACTATCATCCATTTTCAAAAAAAAACAGATTTCATATAGGCTATATTAAATTTATTACATCGGGTTGAAGTTGTCCAATTTGTCAAAAGATAAAAATACATTTGTCAAAATTTTAAACATTAGCATCATGGCGTTTGCATCGTTTATAAAACTTTTTCTACCCAAAGACAAGGTGTTTTACAATCTTTTTGAAGAAGTATCCGGTACCTTATTGGAGATGGCAAAGATTTTTGAAAAAGCTACTTTAAAAGCAGAAAGCGAAAAAGCAGATAATCTTCTTAAAAAACTAGAAGATTTGGAGCACAAAAACGATGATACAACGCACAAGATATTTGTTGAATTAGGCAAGAACTTCATCACCCCGTTTGACAGAGAAGACATTCACTCCTTAGCAACAGCGCTGGATGATGTGGCTGACTATATGTGGGCTGCGGGAAAGCGTATTGTGATGTACAATATTGAGCATGATGATGTCGTCACCACAGAGTATGGGCACATCATTCTTAAAGCCGTAAAAGCACTGGATAAGGCGGTTCATGGCTTGCGCGATATGAAAGACTTGCAATCCATCACGGATGCCTGCGTGGTAATAAACAGTGTGGAAAATGAAGGTGATGAATTACTAGACAAAGCGATGGTGAATATGTTCTCTTCATCCATTGACCCCAAAGAATTGATAAAGAAAAAAGACTTGTATGAAGTACTCGAGATAGTCACCGATAAATGTGAAGATGCTTCGAATGTTATCGAGACCATTATTATCAAGTATTCATAATCCAACGACAATATTAGCTTATGACGGGGCTGCTTATTACGATTATCATCTTAGCACTCATTTTTGATTATATTAATGGATTTCATGATGCTGCAAATTCCATTGCAACGATTGTATCCACCAAAGTATTAACTCCTTTCCAAGCAGTAGTATGGGCGGCTGTTTTCAACTTTGCTGCCTTTTTTATTTTCAAAGACCATGGTGTGGCCAATACGATTGCCAAAACGGTTAAAGAAGAGTTTATTACATTACCCGTTATCACTTCCGGACTATTGGCTGCCATCGGATGGAACTTGCTGACATGGTGGTTTGGCATCCCCTCTTCCTCATCGCATACCCTTATCGGTGGCTTTGCAGGAGCAGCTATTGCACATGCGGGTTTTAATAGTATCAACCCCGAACCGGTTATTAAAACAGTGAGCTTTATTGTACTGGCACCCTTGGTAGGTATGGTGGCTGCTTTCATCATTTCTATCTGGTTTATTAATGCCTTCCGGAAAGGATGGATACCCAAAATCATCGCTTTTATTGTTATTTCCTTAAACGTTGTACTCTTGGCCAGCGTCATCGTAACGGAAACCTCTCGTATCAATGGGTTGAAAGTAACTACTGATGGCGTAAAAGAAGGAGTGCTGATAACCGATGTATTTAATAATTCACCGGCTCAGAAAATGGGGCTAAAGAAAAACGATATTATCTTGGAAGTAGATGGCATGAAGGTAAACAACATAAAAGAGTTGGATAAAATATTGCTTCATCACAAATCTAACGACAATATCAAATACACCCTTCTTAGAAAAGACAGTTTTGAAAGCCTCTCTCAAACCTTTATCACCCGCCACAAGTCTGATTTTTGGGATGTCTTTTTCTACGGTGAAAATTTCAAATGGATACTCCTGTCATTTATAGTATTAGTGATGGCGGTGTTCACCATATTTCTGAGCAACCTCGCCGCAGAGCCTGCCACACGATGGTTTAAACGCTTACAGCTGGTATCTTCTGCCGCCTTCAGCTTAGGACATGGTGGCAATGATGCTCAAAAAGTAATGGGAATTATTACGGCAGCATTGATTGCCGGAAAACAGATTGAGCATTTTGACCAGATGCCAGTTTGGGTACCCTTGGCTTGCTATTCTGCCATTGCAGCAGGCACGCTTAGTGGCGGTTGGAAAATTATTAAAACAATGGGCACCCGCATTACCAAAGTAACCCCATTTGAAGGAGTAGCTGCCGAAACCGCCGGTGCTATTACCCTATTTATTACCGAACAGTTGAAGATACCGGTGAGTACCACGCATACCATCACCGGCTCTATAGTGGGTGTAGGGGCAACTAAACGTTTATCAGCCGTTCGTTGGGGTGTCACCGTAAGTTTAGTATGGGCTTGGGTATTAACGATACCGGTAAGTGGTTGCTTTGCCGCACTGATATATTTTATCTACCACCTTTTTATGTAAGAACGTTACACACTGTAATTGCTGCTTATACCAATTTGCACTCTACATTATCTATATAACCGTAACAAAAACACTCCGCCTGATTGCAATACAGACGGAGTGTTTTATTTTTTCTACTATTTATAGGACATCCTATTCTTCTACCATAAAGCGGAGAATTTGTGAGATACGACCTTCTTCTTTCACCGATAAGATGTACAGTCCTGAGCTAATTGCTGCAGGCATTTGCAGCCCTATAACATTGTTTTGAGGCGTCCGTATATCCTGCATCAAACGCTGCCCGGTGATGCTTGTAATGGTCACTTCATATTTTTGGTTATTCTCCAGTTTTCCACTTACTACAAAGGTTCCTTTGTTGGGATTCGGATATAACGACAATTGATAAGGGTCGTTGCCAATGGACGGCACTCCGGTAACGGTTATGTGAATAGTCAGTTTGTTGGAAATGACACTATCCGGACTGGCGCACGCCTCTGAAGCATATACGATAGCGTAAATAGTATCATTATTAACAAAATCAGTTCCGGCAACTCCTGTATATGATACACCACCGGCGCCCATAATCTTCGTGGTATTTTTATACCATTCAATGCGTGGGGCATTGCCTACATTATTGGATTGAACGGTAAAGGTTATCGACGTCCCATTGGAGACTGTTGTGCCCGGTAATGCTATCAAAGAAGCACTAGGGAAAACAGTTTGTGTACAATACTCAAAAGCACCCAAGTCCACATTGTTCCCCATGATACGCTTAGCTTTTCGAATGTCTGTGGTGACCATTGATAGGTTCGGCATTGCAGTAACCGCATAAAAACTACTATCTCCGGCATCAATAGCAGGGCTGCCGGTTATCAATTGATAATTGGAAGTAGCCGTATCAATGAAAAACGGCCAAGACACTGGGGTGCCGGCAGGAGCCGTATTGCCGCTGACAATCCATATAGGAGCCGCAGAAGCATTCGTGGTAATCAATCGTCTGGTATTGGAAACAAGTGACGTACTAATAGCAACATCATTTGGATAATTGCCAATGATAATAGAGTTGCGTAATTGCGATGTAGTTCCCAAATCATAATTACCACCTGCATTAGAGGCTTTATTATTCACAATAGTTACATTGGTAAGGATGGCAGTGGCTGCTGATCCATGATTGTCATGACAGCCCATACCGCCTCCATTATTTACTGCAATATTTCTTGCAAAAACGACATTGGTGAGCGTTGCCGTTCCATTGCGCTCTAAGCCAAATCCACCATAGTGATTGCCAGCACTATTATAATAAAATTGGGCATCAGTAATTTTGGGATTACAGGTGTTATAGTTATACATCCCTCCACCGTTGTTTGCAGCATAATTATTATGAAACGAAACATCAGTAAGAGTCACATTGCTCTTCCAACCAAATAGCCCACCACCATCATCACCAGAATGATTGTTTGAAAAAACTACATGGGTAAGTGTTGCGTGGCTAAAATTATCGGTATCCATACCACCACCGGAGCCTTCAGCAGTATTGTTATTAAATACCACATTCGTAAACTGAGCACTACTATTGTCATTATAAATGGCACCACCAGAAGCATTAGTGTAATTCCCGTCAAAAAGAATATCTATAAAAGAGCCATTGCTTTGCTCCTTATTATTAACAGCACCTCCCCCTTCATCATCGCTAATACAGGTATTACCAACAAAAGTAGATTGTGCAATAACAGCGCTGCTATTGTAGTTTTTTAGTGCACCTCCATTACAATCTTCTGCATGATTATTCCTAAATGTAGCTTGTTGAACCGTCACACTTCCCTTGTAATTATACATTCCACCGCCTCCACCTTCTTCGTCATCAAAACTTCGTACAGCGTTTTTCAATATCAAAACATTTTTATAAACCCCTGTTGTAGAATCGTTGTACACACCTCCGGCGTAATGTCTATATATCGTTCGTCCATTTACGGTGATTGGTGTAGTACCATTCGCATTCCCATTGGTAATGGAAAAACCGTCCATTGTAAATGCGGATAAAGTGCTAGAGATTACCACATGGTACGCATTATCGGTAGAGTCATTCGGTGTACCCAAATCTCCATTGAGTACAGTAGCATTTGTAACAAATAAAGATGTAGAATCGTTAAGTCTCGCAGATAGTGCAGTCTCCGTCCCTGCAAACCCACCGTAAAGATGTACATTATTTTTTAGCACAAATGCCTTATCTCTATTATTGGCACTACTGCCATCTGCCGGTTGTGTGGGCATATAGTTTCCTTTAGCTACCCAAATAGTATCTCCACTACCGGCTGCCATTATAGCGGCTTGTAAGTCTTTAAATGCATTGTTCCAACTAGTGCCGAGCGAGTTACCAGTTGCCGCTTGATTAACATACCAAACAGTCGCCTGCATATTCATAAATGGAAAGAGGTTTAGCAAGGCGATTGCTAAAATAAGTCGTTTCATAATTGGTATTTTTTAGGATGAGAAATAAAGATAAAAAAACGCTTTAGTTTTTCATACTGAAAACAACATCTGTACGCTATAGAAAATTAGCGTTATTATTTTTGAGCTAAAGACATGAGAACAAATAAAGGTGCTATCCCAAAAAGGGAATTGTAAATAGATACACTAATGGAATAGTTTTTCTACCTAATAACCGGTAACAGTATCCCTCAAATAACCTAGTTACAGTTCCTCAAACTGCATATCATCGGGTGGTGCCGGATGATGGATGTCCCAATGCTCTTGAATAGCCTCCGAAACATATTGTTGAATGATGGTGTCAAAGCGAGGGGCTTCGTTAAATAAGAATTCTATTTTTATAGGTTGTATAGCAATGGGTAATTGCCATTCTTTTATTTTATCTGCATGAAGGTGCAATCTGGCAGCATCCTTTTCGGTAGTTACCAATATCGTGTCAGCATTATTCCAATGAGCAAATGCCGCTTTTATCTCTTCCAAATCTTTGGTGATAAAATAATGGTGATCGGGATACGATAGCACATGTACGGCAGATGCCTGTTGTTTTATTTGGGCAATTAAGGTATCCGGCTTTGCAATACCACAAACTAATATTACCTGTTTCCCATTCAAATTCACAGCTTCATCCGTAAACATCATTCTCGGAGCATCGTATTGAATGGTGGTAAAGAAAATCGATTGACACTTAGCCGGATTTATCTTTTGAATTGTTGTAGCTTTTTCCTGCTCGGATAATTGAGGAGTGCATTTAGAAACAATAATAATGTCCGCTCGTTTATAGGCACTTCTTCCCTCTCTCAACCGTCCGTAGGGCAAGATGTAGTCTTCGTAAAAAGGATGATTGAAATCGGTAATCAAAATATTCACCCCCGGTTTTACCGAGCGGTGCTGGTAGGCATCATCGAGCAATACTACATCTACCTCCGGGCGCAGTTGCAACAAACGTGGAATGCCGGTAATACGCTCTTCAGCTACACATACCGTAACATCCGGGTATTTGAGGTGGTACTGCATGGGCTCATCTCCAATACGTAAGGCATTCGTTTGCTCATCTGCCAGTTGAAATCCTTGTGTACGTCTTTTATAACCCCTGCTCATGGTAGCTACTTGATATTGGTATTGCAACAAGCGTATGAGGTATTCCACATGAGGAGTCTTGCCGGTACCTCCGACGGATAAATTGCCTACTGAAATAACTGGTACACTAAATGAAATAGTAGAAAAAAAGCCGCTATCGTAAAGCCGATTGCGCATCCACACTACAGCACCATAAATAAGTGTAAGGGGATACAACAATATTCTCACCACTGCAAAAGCATAGTAAATTCCGTTACGTTCCGACATCTGTTTCGTTGAAAGAAGTTCAAAAGTAGGGGATAAAAATTAGAATCGTCAGGGCATGTACCCAATAGATGAACCCGGCAACCTATTCTTAATTTATTATTCCCAACCCACTTTTTGCAAGGCATATTCCAATACCTTTTCTTGAGGGTCAAATAACTTTAAAGCCTCCAATCCCATGAATGATATAGCTCGTTGAAGGAGCAACTGTTTGGGTGGCTGTCCCGTAGAGGCAATCGGCTCAAGATTCATAGCATAAGCACCAGCTTCCAACAAGCATTGCTCCGGCAACAGCCCAATGACTTCACTGCCTACTAAATCCACACCTCGCTCTTGCGCCAGCCGTTGACACTCCAGCCATACTTTCAGTGGTGAGGTAATTCGATAATCCAATAAGTTAAAAGACACTTGCGCCAACTCATAATCTTGCATATACCAACCAATAGCCCTCAGTTTGGGCAAGCTGCCGGGCACCTTCACTACCCTATCACATTCTTGTTTTCGATAGCCGCTTTCTCTAATGGCTTGTGCTATTTCATGTGCAATAGAAACGTCTTTTGTACGCAATGCAATATTGAAAGCTACCAATATATCGCGTGCACCGATGACAGTAGCACCGGTTTGTTTATTAAAAGTATGTGGTCCAAAGTCGGGCTGCCAACGATTGTCCTTCATCTTTTCTGCCATGCCTTCGTATTGTCCTTTCCGTATTTGCGGAAGCGATTTCCGATGTGGTTCGGTAGCGCTGTGTTCGTACAAAAACACCGGTATCCCCAACTCAGTTCCTACACGCTCTCCCAGTAGTTGGGAGTACTGTACCGCACTATCCATCGTCACTTCATGTAAAGGCACTAAGGGGCATACATCCGTAGCGCCAATACGCGGATGCACCCCTTCTTGCTGCGACATATCAATGCGTTCGGATGCCGTTGCGATGGCTTTAAAAGCAGCTTCAACTACAGCTTCCGGAGCACCGGCAAAAGTCATTACCGTGCGGTTTGCAGCCGGACTGGTATCGATATGCAATAGATCTACATGGGGTGTCTTGCGAATAGCAGCAGCAATCGCATTGATGGTAGTGGCATCGCGCCCTTCACTAAAGTTGGGTACGCATTCCAATAATGGCGCCTTCGTTTTCATCGTATTCGTGTTTGAGGTACATGAGGAAGACCTTTCGCCGAAGCAGAATTGAAATTATTCAAAAATGTATTCTTCCGATTTCTTTTTGAAAGCCGGAATGAACCAGCCGCCTTGCAATCCAAACAATACATCAAAACGTTTGTCTTCGCCCGACCGACGTACATCATACAAATAGGTGCGACGTCCTTGCGTAAAGCCCAAAACGGCATCTATACCAATATGAAAATTGAGCAGATTGTTTTTAGCAAAATAAACATACCCCACATACGGCTCTATGAACAAGCCATTAGCAAGACGATCATAGCCTTTTTTGTATGCACCGGCTACTTGTGGCACTTGTTCCGACTTATCTTGTATTAATATTTTGTGCTGCATAAAACCCGCTGCCATCTTTAGGTACAAGCCGTTGTCGCTATTGTATTTTGAAAGGTTAATAATCTTGCCTGCTTGTACCCCCAGCAGGTATCCACGTTCGTAGATGTAAATAGAATTGCGTTGTTCATTGAGACCAATCATGCCCTGACCATTCGAAGACAGATTAATCATCAAAGAATCTTCTTTTATTTTTCCACCAAGGATAAAATCTCCTTTGATACCCAATATCCAATTAGAAGCTGTTTTATATTCCAAAGATGGACCCAGTCGAAAGCTTTGTCCAAAGCGCTTTGCCATGGATGCCATTGGAAAATCCACACTGCCATTAGCGGCTATTATCAAACCTTTTTTAGGTGGTTTCTTTGCGGTGCCAAACAAATCATCTTGTGCGAAGGCTGTTGTACAAATGCAACATCCTGCCAGCAACAACAATAATAACTGCTTCATAAAACGGAATCAAAAGGAAAGAACGTCGAAGGTAAGTGTTTATTATTTTCTTTGAATAGGCTCATATATAACTTTGCAGAATGCACTTGAAAGTGTAGGTTTGCAGCCGAAAAAAATTTGCCATGCAGAAGATACAAATGGTGGACTTGAAACGCCAGTACAACCGTATAAAACCAGCCGTTGACGCAGCTATACAACAAGTAATCGACTCAACCGCTTTCATCAACGGACCCGATGTACAAGCCTTTGCACAAGAGCTGGCAGAATATCTTGGTGTTAAGCATGTCATCCCATGTGCGAATGGTACCGATGCTTTGCAAATAACCCTCATGGCACTCGGGCTGCAACCCGGCGATGAAGTCATCACACCTTCTTTTACATATATTGCCACTGTAGAAGTGGTTGCTTTGCTAAGGTTAAAACCTGTTTTTGTAGATGTAGATCCGGATACCTATACCATGAATCTGGATAGCTTGAAGAAAGCTATAACTCCCAAAACAAAGGCTATTATCCCCGTTCACTTATACGGGCAATGCGCTCCCATGGAAGAGCTTTTAGCTATAGGCAAAGAATACAATATTCCCATCATTGAAGATAATGCCCAAGCCATTGGCGGTACTTATACTTTCTCCAACGGACAAACAGTAAAAACCGGCTCGATGGCAACTGCCGGATGTACCTCCTTCTTCCCTTCCAAAAACTTGGGATGTTATGGCGATGGCGGTGCCATGTTTACCAACGATGATGCCCTTGCCGATAAAATGAAAATGATTGCCAACCACGGACAAAAAGTTCGTTACTATCATGAGATGGTAGGTTGCAACAGTCGCCTCGACACTATCCAAGCAGCTATTCTTCGTATCAAATTGTGCGAATTGGATGCATATTGTGCCGCACGCATTGCGGTTGCTGACTATTATGATAAGGCTTTTGCCAATCATGCAAATATTGTAACCCCCTACCGTGCCCCGTATAGCAAACATGTGTTTCACCAATACACCTTGCAGCTAAAAAATGTAGATAGAGATGCTGTTGTGTCGGCATTGGCAGAACGCGGTATTCCATCCATGATTTATTACCCGGTACCTTGCCATAAGCAAAATATGTTTAACGGTATTGACCTGGGCAACTTATCCTTGCCGGTAACGGACTTCTTAAACCCATGTGTTATTTCCTTACCCATACACACCGAGTTTACAGAAGAAGAATTATCATTCATTGCGACCAACTTTATTGAAGTCATAGAAAACCTGCGCACTAAATAAGATGAATGTGATTGAAACCCCTTTTGAAGGGTTGATGATAATAGAACCTCGAGTATTTAATGATGATAGGGGTTATTTCTTTGAAAGCTTCAACGAACGCAACTTTGAAAGCGCAACCGGCTTTAATAATCGTTTTGTGCAAGACAACCAAGCCCGTTCAACCTATGGTGTGTTGCGAGGACTGCACTATCAAAATGCTCCCAACGCACAAACAAAACTTATCCGCGCCTTAGAAGGTGCGATATGGGATGTAGTGGTGGACTTGCGCATCCACAGCAAAACGTTTGGGCAATGGTATGGAGTAGAGTTATCTGCTGAAAACAAAAGGCAATTTCTGATACCCCGCGGCTTTGCACACGGCTATTCGGTATTAAGCGAAACAGCTGAAGTGTTTTACAAATGCGATAATTTTTACAGCAAGCAAGACGAAGGTGGCGTATTATACAACGACCCGGCACTGGCAATAGATTGGAAAATAGATATATCAAAAGCATTAGTATCTGAGAAAGACCTGGTGCAACCCCTATTTGCCGATGCCGTGTACCGATTCTAAAAATGATTTTCCGATACGCAACGTTAGGCTTCTTCTTCCCAGTTGTTTTTTAATGCCAGCAATTCTTTTTCATTGCCGGTAAATAGTACGAGGCGCTCTATAAGCCTTTCTACCAAAGCATCCGGACAAGAAGCCCCGGAGGTAATAATGATTTTTAAGGGTTCTTTATTGGGCAGATACCCCTTTGTGATTAACTCTTTGTGGGATTTCAAATCGAAATGCGAAATACGCTCTCTCGACAAAAGACATTCTTCGTTTTTGATGAAATAAGTGGGTAATTTCTCTTCACACAACTCCACCAAATGCGAAGTATTGGAGCTATTGTAACCGCCTATCACCATCGCCAAATCCGCATCTACTTGCAGCATTTTTTGAACTGCGCTTTGATTGTCGTTGGTAGCATAACACAACGTATCGCGGGTATCCGCAAAGCGCGTGGACAGTGTGTCAGCAGTGAGTTGGTAATGTGTAATCATAACCGACTTTAGGTAGTCTGAAATGCCTTGCGTTTCGCTGGCAAGCATAGTCGTTTGATTGACCACACCAATGCGTTGCAAATCTTTTTCGACATCAAAACCATCCGAATACTGCCCTTTGAAATCGTTGTAAAAATTTTGTGCGGGTAGCGTACCGGTCATGTATTGCGCTAAGAGTATGGTCTGCTCCATGTCTTTCACTACAACGGTGGGCGTATGCGCTCTGCTATGTGAAAAGGTAGCACGAGTTTCTTCATGTTTGGGCTTGCCGTGGACAATAACGGTGTAGCCTTCTTTGCCTATCTTCTCTGCCCGGTTCCATACTTTTTCTACAAACGGACAAGTGGTTTCGTAGTGTGATGGCTCTATATTTTTGGCTCTTAGCTTTGCTTCCATCTCTAAGGTTGTGCCGAATGCCGGAACGATTACGATATCATCTTCACGCAGTTCATCCCAATCAATCAACCATTTCCCCGAAGTATCCATGAGAAATTGTACTCCTAACGCTTGCAAGTCGGCATTCACACCGGGGTTGTGTATCATTTCGCTCAATAAAAAAATACGCTTCCCTTCATTTTCTGCTACGGCTCTAAAGGCAATTTCAATAGCATTTTGCACTCCATAGCAAAATCCGAAATGTCTTGCCAATATCACTTCTAAATTGCCTATGGATAATATCGTGGGCGAGAAATCTTTTTTTAAGTTGTCTGCCGCTTTTCGTTGTTGTTTGATAGCGGTAACAAGTGGACTGGTATATTGCAGCGGTACGTTAAATGATTTCATGTTTCAGGAACTTTTATCCGTTTGTTTTTGTGATGGTCACGTCCATTCCTTCCTTCACTTGCATGAGTCCGGTGGTCAAGATAGTATCCCCGCTTTTCAATCCACTAATTACTTCTACTTTGTCCTCGCTGCGCATACCCAGTTTTACAGTTATCAAAGATGCCTTACCCTTTGCTACTAACACTACTTTTTTATCGCGCGTAGTAGGTATAACCGATTGCGTAGGGATGAGCAAGGCTTGGCTGCTACTTTGAAGAGGAAGGGTCACTTCGGCAAAGGTACCGGCAACTAAGGAGCGGTCGGTATTGGGTACAATGGCACGTACACGAATGGTGCGCGTAGTCACATCGGCACCGGGCTCAATGGTGCTTATCTTTCCGGAGTGGCGACCTTCGATTCCGGCAACCTTGAAGGTAACTTCCAGTCCCGGTTTTGCGTACGAATAATATTGTTCCGGAAGGGTGAAATCAATCTTTAAGGGATGTACCTGTTTGAGCAAGGCAATGGTGGTAGTGGGGGAAACCACCGCCCCTTCGCTGATGTTACGAATACCCACAACTCCATCAAAGGGAGCTAGTATTTTAGTGCGACGCAACTGTGCTTCTTGGGTAGCGATATCGGCTTCCAATGTAGCAATAGTGGTCTCTGTGCTTTCAAAATCTTGTTGGCTAATACCCCCAATAGATAGTAATTCTTTTTGCCGCTCTTGCAATTTTTGTTGCAATGCTTTTTGCTTTTTCAGTTTTTGAATTTGAGCAAGAATGTCGGCATCATATAAAGAAATCAAGAGCTGACCCTTCTTGATAAAACTACCTTCCTTGAAATGAATTTTCGTAACACGCCCCGTCATCTCAGGATGAATTTCTATTTCTTCATTGGGCAATAATGTACCCGATGCTAAGTAGTCTTGTTGAAATGAAGCAGGAGTCAAGACATAACCCTCTGCTTTTATGTCTTTCGGTCTTCCTCCCCCGCCTTTTGCCATTTCTTTATTATCGGAACCACAACCGGCAGCCACTGCCATTAACCCAAATAATATAATAAAACGCATTCTGCTATTGAGCATGATATTGGTAAATGATTTACTTTAGAAAGGGCAAAGATACCTATAAAGAAATAGACAGCCGTCATGAACGAGGATGGAAAGTTGCTAAGATGCTATAGAAATAAGTTAATAGTGGTGGGGCTGTTGGTAATCCTATTAGTAGCCTTACAAGTATTGTTTTTTGATCATTCTTTGCTCACTACTTACTACGGGCAGTATGTATTTCGTCCCTTCCAACAACTGCGAAACAGGTTGATGAATTTGTTGCCTTTCAGCCTGGGTGATGTACTCTACGTTGTGGGCGTTATTGGCGTTGGGGTTCTGCTGGGTAAATGGGTTTATTATCTAATAAAAATCAAAACAAATTACCACTCCTTCGTAATATCCATAATGCGCACCTTGTCCTGTATCGGTATATTATATATACTTTTCTTTGCAGGCTGGGGCGGCAATTATTACAAGCCAACATTGAGCCGATATTGGGCATTACCGCTCGACTCCAACGGCATGAGCGATTCCACTTTATACCAATTTGACTCTTTCCTTATTCAGCAATTGAACAAATACGTATCCCAACAGAATACCTATTCATTTACAATTATCAATCATCGGGCGCAACAGTATTACAAAATATACCTTCCACAGGGCATACCCATACCCTACACCAAACCTTCGCTTTTAGGCAATAGTTTGCAGTACGCCGGCATTCAAGGATATTACAATCCCTTTACCGGCGAGGCACAAGTAAACAAGCAGCTACCGAACTTTCTGCTACCTTTTGTAGTCTGTCATGAAATGGCGCACCAGCAAGGTATTGCCGCCGAAGACGACGCCAATCTCTTAGCCTATGCTGTCAGTACTTCTTGTACAGATACAGCTTTTCGATACGCTGCCTATTTTAATGTATGGCTTTACACACATCGAAAACTACGAAGGAAAGATTCATTGTTAGCCAATCAATTGAAGGCTGCTTTAAACCCCATTACGATAGCTCATGTGGATACGTTGAAGCGATTGCGGGAGCAGTATTCATCTGCCATCGGAGATTACTCATCGGATGTATATGATGAGTATTTAAAACTACACCAGCAACACGAAGGCATCCACAGCTATACCAAAGTGGGATACACGGCATGGGCATTAGAAGAGCAACGAAAAAAACGTAAAAACACTCCTTTGAAAATACCCTAATGGTTTTTATAGAAATGATGAGGTGGATTATAACGGCAACAAACTGCCTTCGGGATAAGCAATTTGCTCTAAATACAAACCGTGCCCTGTAACGCTGAAATCGGCACGGGTACAGTTTTTCGCTTCGATAATAGCTTTGAAATCATCCAATGAAAAACGCCCTCTTGCTGTTTGCAATTGTGTACTTACCAAGCCACGTACCATGCCTCTCAAAAATCTATTGGCACGTACTACATAATGCAATTGGTCGCCTTGATGCTCCCAATAACTATCCCAAAGGGTGCATTTGAAGGTATAGGTTTGCGTATTCCTTTTGCTAAAGCTTTCAAAGTCGGTGTATTGTTTTAGCAAATCTGCCGTTTGGTGCAATAGGTCTTCCTGTAAGGCAAAGGGATAATACAACGCTCTTTGGTGATAAAAGGGATTTTTGCCTTTGTAAATTTTATAGCGGTACGTTCGGCTAATGGCATCAAAGCGAGCATTAAACTCCGGCTGAACCGACTGGTATAGCTGCTTTACGGCAAGTGCAGCCGGCAGCAAAGCATTAAGGTTATAGCAAAAGGTAGCACTAATGGGCGTAGCAGTATCAAAATGGTAATAATTGGCAAGTGCGTGTACTCCCTCGTCCGTGCGGCTGGCACCAAAGGTAACGATGGGCTCTCGCAGCAGCGTACTCAACGCCTTATTGAGCGCCAACTGCACGGTAGGAGTATTGCCTTGTAGCTGTGATCCATGAAAATGGGTACCATCATACATCACTTCCAATACATATCGGATCATTCCGCCCAACTCATTACGTAATTAGGATTTTCGATATCCGCTGCCTCTTGTGTCATGATGAGCGGATGGAAGGTATCTACCATCACGGCCAATTCTTTGGTTTCTTTTTGACCAATGCTTTTTTCCACCGCACCGGGATGTGGACCGTGCGGAATACCCGCCGGATGCAGTGTAATCATGCCACGGGTCACATGCTTGCGGCTCATAAATTCACCATCTACATAATACAACAGTTCATCGCTATCAATATTGCTATGGTGGTAGGGCGCAGGTATAGCATCGGGGTGGTAGTCATACATTCTTGGTACGAAAGAGCAAATCACAAAGTTGTTGCCTTCAAAATTTTGATGAATCGGTGGCGGCATGTGCACTCTTCCGGTGATGGGTTCAAAATCATGAATGCTGAAAGCAAATGGATATTCATAACCATCCCAACCAATCAAATCAAATGGATGATTAGCATACCAAATATCATACATCAGCCCTTTCTTTTTGGACTTGATTAAAAACTCTCCGGTTTGGTCTATCGTTTCCAAATTCTGCGGTTTGCGAATATCTCTTTCACAAAAAGGAGAATGCTCTAACAATTGCCCATAGCGACTTTGGTATCTTTTGGGGAAACGAACGGGGCTAAAACTTTCTACTACCAACAGGCGGTTTTGTTCGGTACTAAATTGTATTTGATAAACGGTGCCTCTGGGAATAATTAAGTAGTCGCCATAACCAAACTCCAACTGACCATAGGGGGTGCGCAAGATACCGTTTCCTTCGTGCACAAACAGAACTTCATCGGCATCCGAGTTTCTATAAAAATAATCGGTCATGCTTTTTTGTGGTGCTGCCAACGACAAGTTTACGTCGTTATTGTACAAGATAATCTTGCGACTTTTCAGATAATCAGCTTCAGGCTTCACTTGAAAACCTTCAAAGCTCCTGTGTTTCAAAATATTATCATTGGCTGGTTTGGGCGACACATCTATGGGCTCATCACAACGAATAATTTGCGTTGGCGGGTGGATGTGATAAAGCAATGAGTAATTGGAAGAAAAGCCTTCGGTACTAAAAAGCTCTTCGGCATATAAGCCACCGTCCGGCTTGCGAAATTGCGTGTGGCGCTTATGAGGTATCTGACCAAGAGAATGATAATGTGGCATTATGAGTACTATTTTAGAGGCTAAAGGTAGGAAAAAATGAGGGGCATTTCCATACGAACACCCCTTGTAAGCAGATGATTACTATCTGTTATTTTTATGATATTAATTGGTACTTGATTCCGTTGAATAAATACCTTTGTTGATGGCCATTTACAATTTGTTTTTCGAACAAAAAATTCCGCAGCCCGTCGAGGTCATTTGGGATTTTATTGCCGACCCGCGCAACCTTCGGTTGATTACCCCACCCGACTTGCACATGGAAATCATCTCCAAAAATTTACCTCCTGTCATACATCCGGGTTTAATCATCAGCTATACCATTCGCCCGGTGTGGGGCATCAATACCTTGTGGCTTACCGAAGTAAAACACTTGAAGGAGAATGAATATTTTGTAGATGAACAACGTGCCGGGCCCTACAAATTATGGCATCATTTGCACAAGCTCACTCCATGCGATGACTATGTATTGATGAGCGATGTGGTAACTTACCAGCCACCTTACGGCTTCTTAGGCAGTATTGCCAATGCTGCTTTTATCCGAAACAAACTCGGACATATCTTTGAATACAGAAGGGAAACCCTTGAACGAAAATTCGGGAAAGTGGAGTAACACCTTCCCGAATACATGATTGGACTTTCTTTTTTATTAAGGTGTTTGGGGATATGTCAGCCCCATATTGAAAAGCATAAAGGACCATTTATCGGCTTGCTCATCGATAACCATTGTCGTAGGTTTTCCGGCACCATGCCCCGCTTTGGTTTCTATTCTTATTAGCGTAGGACTCTTACAACTTTGAGCGGCTTGTAGTGCGGCTGCAAATTTGAATGAGTGCGCCGGCACCACACGGTCGTCATGATCACCGGTGGTAATCATAGTAGCAGGATAACACTGTTTTTTTACATTGTGTACCGGTGAATATTTGTAGAGATAATCAAACATTTCTTTGCTATCATCAGCCGTACCATAATCATATGCCCAACCGGCACCTGCCGTAAACTTATGATAGCGCAGCATATCCAGTACACCTACCGCAGGGAAACACACTTGAAACAAATCGGGTCGTTGTGTCATACAAGCACCCACCAACAATCCGCCATTAGATCCACCGGAGATAGCTAAAAACTCTCTTGTGGTGTAGTGCTCTTTAATCAGGTATTCTGCTGCTGCAATAAAGTCATCAAATACATTCTGCTTATTGGTTTTAATACCGCCATTGTGCCAATTGTCTCCATACTCGCCACCACCGCGGATATTTGGCACTGCCAATACACCACCATTTTCCATAAACACCAGATTGCTGACACTAAAAGTAGGGGTTATACTAACGGAGAAACCACCATAACCATACAGCATAGTAGCATTCCGTCCATCTTGCATCATTCCTTTTTTATAAGTAATAATCATTGGTATCATGGTACCATCTAAAGAAGGAAAGAATACTTGCTTGCTCTCAAAATCATCAGGATTAAATTTCACATTAGGCTTTTTGTGCACCGTTGATTTACCGGTTGCAATATCATATTTGAAGATGGTAGCCGGATAATTGTAAGCAGTGTAAGAATAGTAAGTTGCCAACTCAGTAGTTTTGCCACCAAAGCCGGAGGCAGTACCCAGTCCTGGTAAACTGATTTTCTTTTCTTGCTTACCTTCCAAGCTATATTGAATCACTTCTGAAACGGCATCTTTTAAATATTTTGCAAAGAATTTTTTACCACATGTTGATACCGATAGCGGGAACATCGTTTCGGGAATAAGATCTTTCCAATTTTCAGGCTTTGGGTTGGCAGCATCTACTACGACCAGTTTGCCATTGGGTGCGTTTTTATTGGTTTGGATATAGAGCTTTCCTTTTTGAGCATATACAATGTTTTGTTCGGTTTCAAATCCGGTTACAATAGGTATTAGCGGTGCCTTGCTCATGGTCAGGTTTTGAATGTACAATTCGTTACCGTAAGTAGCATTGGCAGCAGTGATAACTAAGAAGTTTTGGTCTTCGGTAACATAGCCGCTTACATAACGACGTGGCATATCGTCGCCTCCAAAAATCAATGCATCTTCTGATTGTGGGGTACCAATTTTATGATAATACAATTTGTGCACTGATGTTTTTGCAGTAAGCTGGCTGCCATCGGGCTTGTCGTAACTACTGTAATAAAAGCCCTCATTTCCTTTCCAAGACATACCGCTGAACTTAATATCCAACAGCGTTTGGTCGAGTTGTTTTTTAGTTCGGGTGTCGATGATGATAATTTTGGTCCAGTCGCTGCCACCTTCCGATATCTGATACGCACAGCGTGAGCCATCTTTCGAAAACTCTACTCCCGAAAGTGAAGTTGTACCATCTTCAGAAAATGTATTCGGATCTAAAAACACCTCCGGTGCACCTCCTACTTTTTGTCTGTATAATACCGATTGGTTTTGCAGTCCGTTATTTTTATAGAAATACGTGTACCCACCTTCTTTGAAGGGCGCCCCATACTTCTCATAATTCCACAATTCTGTTAATCGTTTTTTGATGGCATCACGAAAAGGAATTTGGGATAGGTATGTTGTTGTTACTTCATTTTCACGAGTTACCCAATTTTGAGTTTCATCACTTCTGTCGTCTTCCAACCAACGATAGGGATCTACTACTTTGGTACCAAAGAATTCATCAACTTGGTCCATTTTACGGGTCTCAGGATAAACTCCATTGAATTGTTGTGCTTGGGTTGTCATACTAATGAGCAAGGCGGCAGTTAAGCTGTTGCGTAGTTTTTTCATAACCTGAATTAATGCTTCAAAAATAGCCATAATACCCTTTCAAAAATCGGTATAGCTATTTATACTGCTCCCCCTTAGAGGGGGAAATTGGCTTTTCATGCAGACAAAAGCGAGTGGTGAATTAATACTTTTCAAAAAATCCCTCCACAAGCTATCTTTACCAACGATGTATTATAATATCCATACGCATTCTGAAATAGAAAGTAAGGAGGTATGGTCGTTGGTCAACGCCAACCCTGCAACGATTATACCTATTTCTTCCAAGCATTATAGCGTCGGGCTGCATCCTTGGCACTTAGATGCTCATACACTGGAAGAAGCAATGGCTGCCGTGCGTCAAGTGGCGGCTATGCCATACGTGTGGGCTATTGGAGAGTGTGGTTTAGACCGTGTGTGTGAAACCGAATGGTCGCTGCAACAAAAAGCCTTTCAAATGCATATTGCCCTTTCCAACGAATTAAAAAAGCCGCTATTGATACATGCTGTACGCAGTCATCAAGAGGTATTACAATGGCTTCGCAAGTACCATCATCAACAAGCGGTTATTTTTCACGGTGTCAATCATAAAGGAATTGACTCGTTATGGAGTGCCGGGCATTTCGTCTCTTTCGGGAAAGCCTTATTAAACCCCAAGAGCGAAGCCAGCAAAGCCATTCAGCATGTTGCTGCCGACAGTTATTTTTTAGAAACAGATGATGATGCTACCGTCACCATTCAAGAAATATATGCCGTTGCTGCAACTTATCGGTGCCAATCTATCGATCAAACCATACAAGAAATAACCCAAAACTTCAGAAGCATTTTTATATCATGAATGATTTTAGCTGGTTGTCTCGCACCGCATTGCTAATAGGCGAAGCACCATTGAAAGCACTAAGCCGTAAACATGTATTAATCGTAGGCATGGGAGGTGTGGGCTCATTTGCTGCCGAATTTATTGCCCGTAGCGGTGTGGGCAAAATGACTATTATAGATGGTGATGTAGTAGATACTACCAACCGTAACCGACAATTGCCAGCGTTGAGTACCAATATAGGTGAGCCAAAAGTGCAAATAATGGCAGAACGATTGCGAGCAATCAATCCGGAAATAGACCTTACGGCGGTACAGGCTTTTATAGAACCCGAAATGGTTGCTCAATGTCTTGCTTCGCAACACGACTTTATCATTGACGCCATTGATAGCATTACTCCCAAAGTACAATTTTTGGTGCAGGCTTATGCCCTGCAAATTCCGATGGTGAGCAGTATGGGAGCAGGTGCCAAACTAGATCCTACCCGCCTGCGTGTAGTGGATATCAGCAAGACCTACAATTGTCCTTTTGCACAACAGATTCGTAAAAATTTGAAAGCTTATGGAATCTACAAAGGCATCACAACAGTTTTCTCTCCGGAAAACATTATCAAAGAATCATTAATGCACACCGATGGACGCAATTATAAAAAATCTGCCTATGGCACTATTTCTTACCTGCCGGCCACCTTCGGTGCTGTATCGGCATCGGTGGCTATTCGCTCCTTATTGGGCATCGCTTTTGAATAGATAACGCCTATCAATGAGTCGAGGCAATTATCTTTTATTATTTATCATTAGATATTGCCGGATGATTATCTTTGTTTGGTTTAACGCATTTTCCTTTATGTATAATCTTATTTTATTTGGCCCACCGGGCAGTGGAAAGGGTACGCAATCTGCCAATATTACCCGCAAGTACCAACTGCACCACATCTCTACTGGCGACCTGCTACGTGAAGAAGTTGGTAAAAAATCGCCCTTGGGTTTAGAAGCACAACAATATATGGATGCAGGACAATTGGTACCGGATGCTGTAGTAATAGGTATGATTAGTGGCAAAATAGACGAAAACCCCAATGCGCGTGGGTTTATCTTTGATGGCTTTCCCCGTACACAAGGACAAGCAGTGGCACTAGATGCCATGCTAAAAGCTAAACATACCGAGATACACCAAGTGCTGGCAATGGAGGTACCCGAAGAAGAATTGGTAAAACGATTGCTGCACCGCGGTGCCACCAGTGGCAGAAGCGACGACAATGAAGAAGTAATAGCCAAGCGCATCAAAGAGTACTATGCTAAAACAGAAGCCGTAGCTGCTCACTATGATGCCTTAGGAAAATTAGAACGCATTAAAGGCATTGGTAGCATTGAAGATATCTTTAATACCTTAGGAAAAAGCATCGAAAAATATATACAACCAGCATAGTGGAGAAAGGAAACTTTGTTGATTACATTCGAATATTTTGTCGCAGTGGCAAGGGCGGTGCGGGCAGTTCACATTTTGCTCGTACAAAGTTTAATGCCAAAGCCGGACCCGATGGCGGTGATGGTGGGCGTGGCGGACACATAATCCTAAAAGGAAACTCCCAACTATGGACGCTCTTGCACCTTCGCTATCACAAGAATGTATTGGCAGAAAACGGAGAGAACGGCAGCAAAAACAAATGTACCGGGCGCTTTGGCAAAGATGTCATCATCGAAGTACCGCTGGGTACCATTGCCAGAGACGAGGTGAGTGGCGATATAGAAGCTGAGGTACTGCACGATGGGCAAGAAGTGATTTGGCT
This sequence comes from Bacteroidota bacterium, assembly GCA_029573235.1. Classification (GTDB taxonomy): domain Bacteria; phylum Bacteroidota; class Bacteroidia; order Chitinophagales; family Chitinophagaceae; genus JAFIGV01. Next base: position 82,304 of record JAKQGX010000027.1, on the reverse strand, counting down.
GGCGGGTGGGCGTGGCGGTTTAGGCAATAGCAATTTTGCTACCCCTACCAACCAAGCTCCCGAATATGCACAGCCCGGCGAAATGGGTGTAGAAGGGTATAAATATTTAGAACTAAAAATACTCGCAGATGTAGGATTGGTGGGCTTCCCCAATGCCGGCAAATCGACGTTGTTGTCCGTGATTAGTGCGGCTAAACCCAAGATTGCCGATTACGCTTTCACCACCCTTACCCCACAACTGGGCATGGTGCCCTATCGTGACAACCGCTCGTTTGCTGTTGCCGATTTGCCCGGCATCATAGAAGGTGCTGCTGAAGGCAGGGGATTAGGGCATCGTTTCCTTCGCCATATCGAAAGAAACCCTGTACTCTTATTCTTGATACCTGCCGATAGCAACGACCACGCTAAAGAACTCCAAATACTCTTGGATGAATTGGCTGCATATAACGAAGAATTGCTGGACAAAAAAATGCTGATAGCCATTTCAAAAAGCGATATGCTGGATGATGATTTAAAACAAGAAATTGCACAATCACTACCAACCGATATACCTCATCTATTCATCTCTTCAGTAAGCAATATGGGTATTACCGCATTGAAAGATATGCTATGGAATGCCTTGACAGAAACGGACAGCGACTCAGTGACGGCATAAACAAAAACAACACATATCCAAAAGCCTGTAAACTCTTTCAAAAGAAATTACAGGCTTTATTTTTCACAGACTATTATGCCGTAATCTATTCGGATTACTTTATCAATGGCTCATCAATGGGGTAAAAAGATGATACGTTTCTCGTCATCATCAACTGACCAAAGTACCAATAGGCTTACCGGAAATCACTTCAAGCAGATTGCCCCCGGTTTATTCATATCAAATACAATAATGGGGAGGTTGTTTTCTTGACACAAGGTGAAAGCCGTCATATCCATTACCTTCAACCCTTTTGCAATCACTTCGCTGAAGCCAAGCTTATCATAGCGCTGGGCAGTTTTATCAATTTCAGGGTCGGCAGAATAAATGCCATCTACCCTTGTACCTTTTAATATCACTTGTGCATTGATCTCAATGGCACGTAGCAGACGGGGTTTCACACCTGCTTTTCTAAGGCTGCCTGTAGTGCCATAGCAATACTATTTGGACTCTTGAAAGTACCTTTACAAGAGTAAACATTAATGCTTTCTCACTTTCCCTGAACCTTCTATTTTGATAGAAACTCCATTGATTGGTTCTCCCCAATAATCTATAATCCCCGATCCATAAATTTTCACGCTCAAATAATTTTTTACGGTAACACTTATATTGCCTGAGCCGTTAATTTTTGTGTCGGCTATTTCAGCCTGAGCCGATCGGGCATTAATGTTCCCTGAGCCGTTAATAGTAGCTTTAAATTCAGAAAAATAATTTTCTCCAATCGTAATTGATCCGCTACCATTTATTGAAGAGTTCATCCTTATACCTATATTTTCTCTTACAACAGCATTACCCGAACCGTTCATTTGCAAGGCATTTATACCTGTTGTAAAAAGCTTAATACGCAAATTATTGTTCTTAATGTTGTAATACTCTTTATCCATTTCCAAGACTAACTTCCCATCTATGACATCCGTTCTATAAATTATTATTAGATTTTGATAACCGGTAATTTCTACTTTATTTTCTGTTGAAGAAACGATTTCTATGTTTTCGCTTCCATTCAGTTCGACTGCGTCAAAGTGAGGTAAGGCTCTCTTTTCGGTTAAAACACGCCCTTCGCCCTGTATCAAGTGTTTAGAACAAGCTGAGAACAAGAAGCAGCCAATAGTAGTAATGAAAATTAAGATTCTAGCGATCATTGTATTTATGTTTTTAAGGTTGATTAATGAAATTCTATTCTATAACTTATGTTGGGAAAAAATCCAAGTTGATATGCGGTTTTAACTGTTGCATTTCTTGCATCGAAATAGGAACTGTACGGGTTTTTATTGTTCGTTAAGTTTTGTACTTCAAACAATATACTTTGTGTCGATTTTCTTCTGTTCCATTTGTAATACACACTCATATCTAACCTGAAATACGGTTTGTTTTTTACTGAATAAAAACTGTTGGGCATATATACGGTTTCATTAGCTGCTATGGATGCTTGCAGATTAATCGGCGTTTCCCTCATGCCCCCGCTTGTCATTATTTTCCCGTTAAGACCTATAGTTTTTCTTCCGTTGGTGTTCAATTTAAATTCTTTACCACTGATCACATTGAGCTGGTAACCTCTGTTGTAACGCGTGTTATAAACATTGCCCGCATAGTCTTTATAAGTAGATTTGAAAACAGAACCTGTAATTAGAAAATAATAGCCATCATTAAAGGGTCGTTCAATACTCACATCTATACCAAAATTTTCTCCTGTTCCGGTACTTGCTAATGGTTTTTTAGTATCCAAAAGAGAATAGGCGGCATCTGCGTTCAGCATTGAAAAACCGGATGTATTGTCTTGCTCAACAGCTATGTTATATAGCCACTGATAATACAACTCAGTTTTAAAACGAAGTTTTAACGGCAATACGGTAGTATATCCTAACACTCCATGAAATGCTTTTTGTAAATCAAGATTTTTATTGGAGTAGGCAGCAACGGTATTTTGGTCTTTTAACTGATAGAAATACGTGGAAAGTTGTTGCGGTTTGCTGTGCAATCCTGCTGCTAAAGAAAAACTATTACGCCCTACTTCATAATTGATGGCAGCGCGAGGTTCGATGCTGTAAGTATTGTTTAAAGCCAAGTAGGATCCATGCAAACCTGTATTAAGTGTAAGCTTTTCGGAAAGTCGTTTCTTCCATTGAATATATGCCTGGTAAAATTGCGTCTCTCCGTTGCTGGAGTAAACATTTTTCCAAACATCTTCATTGTCATCAAAATAATTATAGCCAAGATTGTAACTTAAATTTTGAGCAACGACACCTGTTCGTATCGTATTGCTGCTATTTATTTTATTATTGTACAATACAGACAATCGGTAGGCAGTGTTTGAAAATTGCGAATTACTAACAGGGATTTTCTTGTATCCATCGCTGTTGTTGAGTGTGTCTGCCTGCTCTTTTGAATCGTCATAAGAAGCAGATAAAACAGTTTTGATGTACGATTTTTTACTAAGACTATACTGATGTGACAGCCCCACAACGCCCATCATTGCACTATTTTTAAAATCTAGGTTATAATCTGTTTCACTATTCCAAACGGTGCTGTCTTTTTTGGTTTCTCGCGTTACCGTATTATACCCGCCTAACCCAAAGACAGAGAATATGCCAGCTTTTTTAGTAGGGAAAAAAAGTTTGAATGAAGCATCTTGATACGCCGGATGCGCGCCACCAATATCTAAAAAATTACCTAATAACGCCAAGGTAGAATAGCGATAGTTGATCAGATACGAAGCCTTACTTCCTTTTTTGAAATACCCTTCTGTTGCGGCTTCTATGCCCAATGCCCCTATTTGAAAAACATGCTCTCGTTTATCCGAATTACCGTTTCTAAAATTCAAGTCGAAAACACCCGATAAAGCATTACCCATTTCTGCCGGAAATGCTCCTGTGTAAAAATCAGAGGTACCTAAGACGTTGGCATTAATCATGCTGATGGCACCTCCCGTTGATCCTAATCCACCAAAGTGATTAGGGTTAGGAATCTCAATACCTTCTAATCGCCACAAAACCCCCATAGGCGAATTGCCACGAACAACAATACCGTTGCTTTGATCACCACCATTAGACACACCGGGAAAATTCATAACCATTCGTGCCGGATCTGCAAACGATGCCGCATACCTTCTTGTTTCTTCTACTGAAAAAGAACGGGCACTCACGTTAGCCATTTCATTCAATGGCTTCGCTCGGTCTTTATTGGCACTTACTACTATTTCATTGAGCGAGTGTAAGTCTTCTCTCATCCATATATTCAACTCTGATTCTTTACCGGAAATGACCATCACTTGCGATGCTGTTTGATTTTCATAACCGGTGTACGTGTACAAAACTGTTTGTCTTCCGATAGGTACATTTTCAATCAGGTAATAACCATTTTCATCGGTGGTAGCTCCCAGTTGATTGTTTCCTTCGATAAGCACCACCACGCCTGCAAGTGGTTGGTTAGATGCGGCATCCAACACGCGACCTTTTACATTTTGTGTTAACGCTGTTTGCGATACGGCTATTTTTGAAAATGCGAGAAGTAAGAAAAAAAGCCAATAGTTTAGTTTCATTGAAAAGTGTATTTTTTTGTTGATACTACTAATACACCTTCCTTAGGCTTTACCCTACCTTCATTCTCTATTTTTTTCTAAAATAGACTAACCCCAATACTCCATCCTAACCAGCCGTTGGTTTCTTGTCCATAATTAGTTACACCGCTATTGGGAATAGGGGAATGAAAATGTTGTTTGAAAACGGTTTGGTTAGACGTGTAAACATTATAAACAGGACCTGCAAATGCCGCAATAAACGGCGCAAACTGATACTCTAATTGCACGCTAATTCGATTCAACAAATTATAATGGTCCCAATCACCCAAATACAAATGTTGCATCGTTAATTCAGGATTTATGGTGAGTTTTTTACCAAGCGTATAAGCAGCACCGATACCGCCACCAAATGTCCATAGGGGTTGCGAAACACCCGCATTCATACCTGCGAAAAGAATGGTGTAAATCTTCTTGCTTCCTGTTTTGAGTCCGACATTGACATGTGCTATATCTGTATTGAAAATTGAAAATTTATGATACCCGTTTTTTGAAATATTGATCAAGCCAATGCTATACCCGTCAGAAGTATCGCAAATATTAATCAATCCTATTTGCACGCCTTTCAGTTTTTTAGCGTAATTAAATATGCCACTTATTTGCGCACCATTCATCTCTCCACCCACCACATTTGCAACACCGGATATTTGCATTCCATTGGTATTACCCTTTGTAAAATTAGCAATACCCGCCACTTGCCATCCCAGCAAACTGCTATCGGTATAACTACTGATGCCACTTATTTGAGTGCCTTCCAGCGCACCACCGACATGAGAATGAATACCGGCTATTTGCACCCCTTCTGTGTTGTTGCTTACAAAATTTGAAATACCGCCTATTTGAACGCCTTTCACATTGCCCCCCGCCATGTTATATATGCCACCAAGTTGCACTCCGCTTATGTCATTCTTTATCAAATTGACAAGACCTCCCACTTCTGCGCCATCCACACCTGCATTATATCCTCCCAGAACATTAAGTGACACTTTATTCACAACCTGCGAACTCATACTCCCATGAGTACCTAATGCCGGCACCAACGATACTTGAAAGGGTTTATTTACAAAAAACTTACCCACATTCATGCTTTGTAATTTTTGCTTAGAAGACAAGAACAAACGTCCCAAAAGAGAATTTTCAATACCCTGACGATTTGTAACCACCACCGTATCTAAACCATAGTCTTTAGAGGTGATTTTTATATTTACTTCCTGATCTTGTCCCGGCTTAATATAAAAGGTAAGATCATTATAAGCCATTCTGCTCACGTTGATATTCATAGAGGGTTTAGATTCTTTAAAACGAATCTTAAAATAGCCATCCTCATTTGTAAGAGTTGCTACCAACTGTTCTGTTTCGTAAATACTAACATTACTCAACAATTCCCCCGTTGCACCGTCTCGCACATAACCACTCACATACCAATAGCGAGCATTTTCTGACGACTGAATGATAAGATAATGCCCCTTTTCTTTAAAAGTACATTTGCTACCCAACAACTGATTCAGCACTGCTTTTAGTGTTTTCCTATTTGCGATTATCGTTACTAAACTGTCTTTCGAAATGATGTTTGTATGGTACGAAAAAACAACTCCCGTTTGTTTGCTGATACTTGCTAAAACAGATTCCAATGGTTGTTGTTGCACGCTGAGCGTTACCGGCTTATTGAGATAATTTTGTGCAGAAACAGCAGGGGCGAAATAAACACTAAGGATTAGAAGAAGAGAAGCGTAATAACGTGTCATACTTATTATCTTAAAATTATTTTCTTATCCTCTCTCGTTATATTGATATTGAATGTTTCACTGATAACAAGCAAAATATTGTCTAACGATTCGTTACGAAAAGTAACTGTTAGAGGGAGGTTTTTTAGTTGAGGGTTTTCTATAATAATTTCTTTATCGTAAACCTGATTTAGTACATCTACCAATCTATTTAGAGGAGTACCATTGCAAACAAACTCTTTCGATTGATAGTAGTTGTACAATTTATCGGTTATAGTTTGCTTTACAATTCCTGCTTCATTGTTATGCACTACTGCCATCTCGTTAGGATGTAACAGTACCGCTTTATTATTTTTAGAAACTTCAACTATGCCTGTAGCCACTATTACTTCTGTAGTTTTTGTAAAGCTTTTGACATTAAATGAAGTTCCTACAACCTTTATCTTAGATTGTTGAGTAGTAATAACAAAGGGGGTTTGTTTGTTAGGAGCTACTTCAAAAAAAGCTTCGCCATGTAACACCACCTTACGTGTTGCTCCTGAAAAATGTTCAGGATATTTTAAGGTAGCGTGCTTATTTAAGGTAACGACAGTTCCATCAGAAAGCGTATCAACAAGCACCGTGTCAGCAGAAGCCATGGTGATTAATTGCGAAGAACGGCTCCATAAAAAATAAAATACGCCTAAACTGATGAATAAAAGAACCCCTGCCGCAATTCTTAGGGAGGAAGGTAAAAGAATGCTTTTCTTTTGTTGAATAGCCTGTTCTTGTTGTATTCGTTGCTGCAATCTGCGCCATGCATCTTCTTCACTGATAGCTGTTTTGATGTTAAGGTTTTGGCTGGTTTCCCAAATAAGTTTAAGCTGCTCAAAATGTTTTTTATTCTGTTCACTTTGGCTGATCCAGTGCAACACTTTTTGCTCTTCTTCCGGGTTTGCCTCACCCAAAAGGTATTTCACCAACAAATCTTCTACAATGTACTTTTCATTCATCATCGCCTCTTAATTTAATACGTTAGTAATAACATGAACAATGCAGTGGGTAAATAATCTGCCAGTTTCAACCGAAGTATTCCTAATGCTTTACTCATTTGTTTTTCTATTGTTTTCACAGAAAGATTCATCTGATCCGCAATTTCCCTGTACTTCAGCCCCTCAAAACGGCTCATCTGAAAAATAGTTCGGCATTGTTCCGGTAATTCCCGTAAGCTATCTTCTAATTTTTTCTCTAATTCTTTATACCTCATTTCTTGAGAACCATTAGTAGCTGCTTCCCCTTTTGTCATAGCATGTTTTTGATACGCTTCTTTCACTTTCAGATGTTTTAAATAATTCAAACTTTCGTTGTGCACAGCTCTATATAAGTAAGAAGTTATCGGTTGTCCACTCAAGACATCTCTGTTTTTGTCCCATAATTTGTAAAACACATTTTGCACCATTTCTTCTGCTACCATTTCTTCTTTTACAATAGTGAGTGCATAGAGATGCAGTCTCTTAAAATGAGATTTAAAAATATTTTCAAACTGAGCTTCTACGGTTTCATTTTTTGAAATGACCGATATTTCTGCCATAGGGTATTGATAATTAGTATCAAAAATAATCGCTTGCTATCTATATTTTATACTAATACAACTCAATCTCGTTTTACCCCCATTCTTTTTCATTTTTTTGTTTTTCTATAAAAAAACCGCCATTCACTACGCTTTTCGTACCGAATGCAGGGGCTGGTTGCGACGATGTAAGCAATTATTCTTATTATAAAATAATTGCCGGTGGTGCTAGTTGTGAGGCTACTTCTTCAGCAACTATCTAAGAATTGAGCAAAAAACTGTTATTGTACCCTAATCCTGTAATGGACAGGTTTGAAATTTCTATTCCTTTTGATTGGAATGAAGGGCATATTGTTGTAACGAATAGTGTAGGACAAGCTATTATTAAACAGCCCATACAACCTGATAAACTTAGTTTCGATATTAAAAAATTGGCTTCTGGTATGTATATCTACCACATTACTGTAGATGGTGTAAATATGACGGTAAACTGATAAAAAACTAATCTATTATCTTTAACTTGTAGCGATGTGGTTAAGATACCCATCGCTACATTTTTCATTTTTATTGAATTGATCTTCTATGAAAAACTTAGCATAGTACCTAATTTTTTTTCGGTAATGTAATCAAAAATGGTTGGCGGATTTCTCCGTTTTAATTTGCACAATGGCTTTGCCAATCCGAAGAGGACGTAGGCTCTGCTAGAGAGCAACCTACCCAAAATAGGATGGATGCTTATACGAAAAAAGGGGATGTGACGGTGGTAAGGTGAGTGATATACCGTGGAAATCGATTCGGATAGCTTTTCAATGCCTCATCAATGGGGTAAAAAGATGATACGTTTCTCGTCATCATCAACTGACCAAAGTACCAATAGGCTTACCGGAAATCACTTCAAGCAGATTGCCCGGTTTATTCATATCAAATACAATAATGGGGAGGTTGTTTTCCTGGCACAATGTGAAAGCCGTCATATCCATCACCTTCAACCCTTTTGCAATCACTTCGCTGAATCCAAGTTTATCATAGCGCTGTGCCGATTTGTCAATTTCAGGGTCGGCAGAATAAATGCCATCTACCCTTGTACCTTTTAATATCACTTGCGCATTGGTTTCAATGGCACGTAACGAGCCGGCAGTATCGGTGGTGAAATAGGGGTTGCCGGTGCCTGCTCCAAAAATAACCACACGTCCTTTTTCGAGGTGGCGAATAGCGCGTCTGCGAATGTAAGGCTCGGCTACTTGCTCCATTTCAATGGCGCTTTGCAAGCGGGTTTTCACACCCACTTTTTCTAAGGCTGCCTGTAGTGCCATACCATTGATAACGGTGGCAAGCATACCCATATAATCTCCCTGCGCCCTTTCTATACCGGTTTCCGACTCGTTCATCCCGCGATAAATATTTCCTCCTCCAATGACGATTGCTACTTGTACGCCTATATCCGTAATAGACTTTATTTCTATGGCATATTGCTCCAACATTTTAGGGTCAATACCGAAATTGCGGTCACCCATGAGCGATTCGCCGGATAGTTTTAGTAGAACTCGATTGTATTTTGGAAGCATGTTGAGATGAACTGTTGTTTCAACTGCAAAGAAAGAAAAAACTTACGGTAATCAGATGTTATTTCAAGTTAGCACTTCTTTTTTTATCGTGTAGTGAGCGCTCTGATGTTCAAACAAAATCACGATGCAGCACAAAAGGCATTTAGCCATATTATCTCTATAGGGTGTTGCGAAACATCCCGTTCGGTAATATTTCATGTGAAAAGACACCGATACTACTTGTGTAAACGTTGTATAGGCACCACCATATCTCTACCACTAGGATATCTGGCAACATTTTTTCATAAAGATGTAGATGCTGCACCGGATATAGTAGTTGGGGCTAAAAACGATAAACATTATCGTTAAAAAACGGGCATAAATACCGATTAAAAATGGAAATTCTCACGAGTGAAAAACGGTTGCTGATACAGTTTTAAAACGTTAAGCAACCCACCTACTCAAAAATAGTTTTGGCGCATCAAATAACCGCTAAAAAACTATTTTATGAAGAGAACAATCTTTAGCATCGTTTTCAGTGTATTCCTGCTTGCTTGCAAAAAAGAAAAAACAATTGAAGGCATTTCCACACCATCACTTCCAACAATCTCGTCCAAAAGCAACATCTCATCAATGGTGCGATATAGCGAATCAGATTATTCGTAGGCGATATCCATATCGGAAGCAAATCAAATGATTGGCAGCTACCTATCCAGCATCAACTATGCAGAAAATGATACTACATTACGTTCTCTTACTTTTGATGCAGATACATTACGCGCCTATCTTAATGACACATCACATGGAAAAATTGTTACCCTCAAATTCATGTTAGCTCACACACCTAATTATCTTGCAAATGGAAACTTCGGAATCAATGCCGGATTGCATGCAGCAGCTATTACGTTGGTGGTGGTTGGTTTAGACGAGCAGAATAACTACGTTTACAATAGGAACAACCAAGTGTATGATTATATGAATCCTTGTCCTACTACCTGTTTAGGAAATGCAACATTAAGCCATTAGAAAATGAATATTCTTTCAGCACTTAGTATATATATATGTCTTGTTGCATGTGGATTAATTGGTGGAATTGTAAATCGAAAATTCTTACATCCTGCAGATAAATACTTACGTTATTTATTGCTTGGTAATATAATAGTAGAACTTACTGCGGTATATTTTATGAATATTTATAAAAACAACATGTACGTGTACAATGTTTTCAGCCCTATTGAACTTTTCTTAGTGGTATTATATTTTCAAAAGCGAATAGACTGGCTGCAAAGAAGAAAAATGGGTGTGTATATCGGCATCATAGGTGCCGTTTTTGCCGTATGCAACATTGCTTTTTTGCAACCCATACATACTATTAACTCTATCTTTCTTCTTTTTGAGGGCTTTATAATAATCAGCTTATGTGTGTTTTCATACTATCAGCTCATGCTGCATAGACAACCTATTGTTTCTAATGTTCATTTTTGGGTTACGACAATTTTTCTTATTTATTGGTCGTGTTTATATTCATACTGGGGTATGTATAATGTGTTGTTGAAGGAGCTATTTAGCTATATGCGTCCTGCAACATACATGCTATGGATGGTGAATATTTTGGCGTATTTAGGATTTGCCATAATTTTCTTATTCTATAAAAAAATAGCTGCCATACGTGAATGAATATTTACTTCCACTGTTTTTGTTTGGCTCTATAGTATTAGTACTATTTGCGGTTTCATTAACCGGCGTTTTAATTCTACAAAGACGCAGGCAACTCAATCATCAATTTGAGAAAAAAAATTTAGAAATCAGCTATCAAAACGATTTGCTTTCTACAAGATTGGAAGTGCAGGAACAATCAATGGCTTTAATTTCTGAAGAGATACATGATAATGTAGGGCAACTACTTACCATGTCGCGGACATATCTATCCATATTGAAAAAGCAGGATAACAATGAAAGCAGTCAAAGCTTGATTGACCGTTCGTTTACAATGATATCGCAAGCCGTAACAGACTTGCGACACATAAGCCATAGCCTAAACGGCAAGATGATTTCTGAAATGGGTCTTATCTCATTTTTAGAAAAAGATTTTGAACACATTACAAATTCCTTGGGTTTAAAATTTGACCTTCAAGTGATAGGTGATGATGAATTGCCATTAACACAAGAACAAAATTTATTGGTGTATCGTGTTATTCAAGAAAGCATTCAAAATGTATTGAAACATGCACAAGCTACAGAGGTAAGCATCATACTAAATAATAGTACGGACACTGTGGATGTAAAAATTACAGATGACGGGAAGGGATTTGAAATAGAAAAACTAAATTACAATAGTTTAGGATTGAGGAATATGCTGCATCGTGCAAAGCTCTTAAAAGGCGAATTGAAGATATCCTCTACAATAGGTAATGGGACAGAAATCTTGTTGCATATACCTAAAAAACCACCCTCCAATGGCTGATAAAACTATATTAGTTGCAGTAGCTGATGACCATGCAATCGTTCGAAAAGGAATTATCGAACTGATAAACAATTTTGGAAATTTCAAAGTAATAATAGAAGCGGCTAATGGACAAGAATTGATTGAGAAAATAACAACTGCTGAACAACTCCCTAACATTGTTTTGTTGGATATAAACATGCCGGAATTAAACGGCTTTGAAACGGCTGCAATCATAAAGAGAGAGTGGTCGGATATAAAAATGCTTGCGCTTTCTATGCATGACCATGAATACAGTATCATCAAGATGCTGCGCAATGGGGCACATGGCTATATTTTGAAGGGCATGGAACCAGAAGAATTAAAGGATGCTTTGCAACAAGTTTCGCAACAACAATACTATCATTCTAACTTCGTCTCCGGCAGATTATTCAATGCCATACATACCAATAAAAAAAATGAATTTAATCTATCTCAAAAGGAGATGGAATTCCTTTCCTATTGCTGCACCGATATGACCTACAAAGAAATTGGTGTGAAGATGGAACTCAGCCAAAGAACTGTAGAAGGTTATCGTGACGCATTGCTTGATAAACTAAAGGTTCGCAGCCGTTCGGGCTTGGTGGTTTTTGCTATCAACATGGGCTTGTACACGCACTAAGAGTATTTCCAATCTATACAAATATCATCTGGTATTACGCACCGTTTTTAAACGGTAGCATTTGCCGTTTATAACGGTAAGAATAGCTCCAATGTCAAGATATTTTTGATGAATCCGCTATTGATGGTTTTCTATTATGCCGAAAGTAGCGAGACATCAATTTTCTTAACAACATAAAAATGCAACATGAAAAAACCACTATTGTTTAAAAAATTTATATGCGGTTTGGTAGTATCAGCTTGCCTGCTGCTAAAGGTTACCTCCTCATTCGCTCAAGCTAACGATTGGTATTTTCCACCCAACATTAAGATGAATGCCAACAGCGGGGCTTTCTCCAATTTCTCCGGAGGAGCGGACATCACATTCTGCACAACTGCCGGCTCGCAACAAGGCGTACTTTCTACCGGTGGAGGCTCCATTTATAAAGCTTTTAACCTTTGTAGCATTTATGATGCTAATGGCACAAACATTAATCCTAGTAATGCAGGAGCAGATATTTTATTTACCGTACCCGGTCTTTGCAATGACTACTGGGAGGTGTCATGGAAATACGTTGGGGGAAAGCCCCATTCCGTAAAGCTTAGTATAGTAAAATATAATGGAGAAAATCCAGAAAATATGGAGTTTATTGAGGAGGTTGACCTAACTCCAAACCCTAGCGATATACCGGAAGGCGGGTGTGGTGCTACAGGAAGTTGGGATGTGGCAGTAGCACCTTTGGCAAGTGATGGCTCAAGAACTATATATGCAGTATGGGGTAGTGGACTGATAAGCTGGACAATAGACCCTTACGGAAACGTAGTGTATAACGGATTATTGGCTACGCTGCCTTATCCAGTCAATCATCAGGTGCGTATGGAGGTTACATCAGATGGCAATCATGTTCTGATGAACCCCTGTGGATACCAAGGTGTGATGATATACGACCTTTTCCCAATGCATGGTGCTCCTAATGTGAGGTTGATATCTGTTGGAAAAATCATAGCCGGCTATGAATATGTACCCGCCAGTATTACAGGTAGCAATGACCGCTTGTATGTAAGCAGCCATAATGCCACCTCACCTTACGCAGGCGGTATTACATACTATGATTTTCATTCAGGATCTGGTCCTACTACACCTTATACGTATGGTGTACCGTCTGTATTTGGCTTCACCGAAATAGAACTTGCAAAAAATGGCTTATTATATTTTGCTTACAATCCGAGTTATTCTTCAGGCTTTGTAAGCGGGGCGGGAAATTTATATTATTTTGACCCGTCGTTGCCAAGCAGTTCTTCCCCGGTACAAGCAGCAAGCGGCGGAGAAGTATCCACCTATTATAATTGGGGGTATTATATTCAAAGGCAGATTGATGGAGAGAATTATGATGTAACGGATTATTCTGTTTCGGCGGCGCAGTGGGATATTGAAGGGGTGATACAACCCAATTGGTCAACGATAAACAATCTCTACATTTGTGACGGTGTATTAATGCTCAATGCATTAATAAATAGTTACCACACGTCTTTTAGTATTATAGTTGAGAATGGTACAATCACCCCACCTTTTTATACGTTTACAGCAAGCGGTACTCAATTTAGCCCAAGTCCGTTAACTATAAACGGGTCTGCTACAACCAATTCTACAAATTTGATAAGTTCTTTTCCATGGTTAGATACTTATACAGGGGCAATCCGAGTTACTATAACTGTAAATGGTTGTAGCAATGTGCCAAGTCCTATGCTTTTTAATGTAGCAGGTTCAACAACGACCTTGGCAAATTATAAGGCAATAAAATTAAATTCTCCCGGAGTACCTAGTGATAAAAATTTACAAACAACTTTACCTATAACATCTACTATGCCTTCAGGTAGCACGCTGGCTGCTTTTCGCACATCTATTGATAATGCCGTTGGTTGGTATGGGGCGAATTCTACAATGGGAATAAGAGCTATTATTACTTATGGAACGTATCAAATAAAGGTATATCAAGTTGATCCAAATACAGGTGAACGAATAGTTATTTCGAGCGTCTCTGCTCCAGATCTTTTTACAGCAAGCGGTAGCGGTTCTGCATCAGGTAATTTGGATTTTAATAATTTTACTGTAATCTTCGACCCTACTGCACCTCCATTCTATGCATCTGGTGTGGCAGGAGATGACGTAGATTACTTTCGATATTTTTACACTTGGGCTTGTAATAACAGTCAATTGTCAGACTACAGCAGCAGAGTATATTGTGTTGACTTTGAAGTAACAACACCTTCTCCATTTAATTGTGTAGCTACCAATAAAAGTTATTTTAGAATAGCGAATAATGGAATTTGTAGTGGAGTTAATAATGGAGCAAATGCTAGATACAGTAGTGATGGTGAAGAAGGCATGAATGAAGAATTGAGTAAGAAAGTCTTATTGTATCCTAATCCTGTAATGGATAGGTTTGAAATTTCTATTCCTTTTGATTGGAGTGAAGGAGATATTGTTGTAACGAATAGTGTTGGACAAGTTATCATTAAGCAACTAATACAATCGGATAAGCTCAGTTTTGATATTAGTAAACTTGCTTCTGGTGTGTACATCTACCATATCACTATAGATGGTATTAAATATGACGGTAAGCTGATAAAAAACTGATTTCTAATCTTTAATTTGTAGCGATGTGGTTAGGACACCCATCGCTACATTTTTCGTTCTTATTGAAATAATATTCTATGAAAACCTTAGCATTGTTCTTAGTTATTTTTTCTATCTATTTTAATGCAAAAGCACAATTGCCTGCTAATTTTAATTTAGTACCTAATCCAAGTTTTGAACATAACCGTTTTAGTTTTTTAGATACAAGCTTTGCCAATAGTAAGCTTTGTTGGATTAAAGCAAATGGTATTGCTTCAGCTATCTATCATGAAAATCCAACACCTGTATATAACCCTCTAAATTTAATAGCTAAAACAGGCAAATCTTTTGGTGTAGTTACGGTGCAAGATGTATTTGGAGTTTATAAGCCAAATGTCGGTTTTAGTGACACAGAAAATGTAGCTAGGAGTTACTACCAAACAAAGTTATTAGAGCCGCTATTACCAAACACTCGCTACTATTATTCAATGAATGTTGCCTCATATAAGCATTCAAATTGGACTAACAATTTTGTTATTGCTAATATAGGTGCCTATTTCTCTAATAGCCAAATACGGGATTATAATAACAGAGGCAGACTTAACCTTACTCCTCAAGTAAATTTTCCATCATGGCAACTGAATACTTTTGACACCTTTTATTATCAAAAACTATCAGGAAACTTTATAGCAACAGGTGGAGAACTATTCCTCACAATTGGGAACTTCGATTATTTCACTAAGATGAATTTTGCGGCACTTTCACCCAATACAACTTTTTTTGGTATTATTTCTGACATCTGGATTGATGATATTGTTGTAGTAAAAGATACCTTACAGCCTACAATTAGTCTTACGGAGTTTAGTTTAGGAAATGATACCGTAACACTTTGTTACGATCAAACACTTACCATAGGCGGGCAACCTGATTTTTTTCATTATTGGTGGAATACGGGTGACACTACACGATTTATTAATATTACTCAACCTGGAACCTATTGGTGTACAGTAGATTTTGGATGCAATACCTATGCCGATACTATTACGGTTATTGCAATAAACGACACAAGTAAACCGCTAACGCCATTACCTGATATTTATATTTGCAACACCAATGGAACATTTGTGACAGCAGACTCTGGTTATATAAGCTATCTCTGGAACACAGGTCAGACATCAGCTACAATTTTAGTCTCAACTCCCGGTTTATATACTTTAGAAGTTCTGGATAATTGTGGAGCTATTTACAGAGATACCTTTGAAGCCTTCGATGCGGTAACCGAAATCAATTTGGGTAATGATACAACTGTGTGCAATGAAACGATGAGCGTGCAACTATCCATACCCTCATCACTTACCCATATCGTATGGAGTACCGGAGCAACAACTACCTCCATAACTATCACGGCGCCCGGGCTATACTATGTAACTGCCGAAAGTCCGTGTGGTACACTATCCGATACTATTCGTGTAAGTTTTTGCAGTCCTGTAATCAACAATATCCATCTTTCTTCCCAAACTATTTGTGTAGGAGAATGCATTACTATAGCTGCACAAACCACGAACTATCCGCAGGTGTGGCATTGGACGTTTGAAGGTGCTACGCCAAATACCTACACGGGTGAAAATCCGCCGTCTGTTTGCTACAACAATGTCGGTGATTTTGATATTACACTCGTTGCTTCAAATAATGGTGGCAATGATACCTTCACTTCATCTGTGCACGTATTGCCCATACCAATAGGAAGATTTGCAGACACAACCATCAACGTTCCGTACAAAACAACACTAAACTTAAAAGCCTGTGCAGATGCGCAACATGTATATTGGTATCGCGGAGATAGTATTGTTTGTAACGATTGTCCGGTGTATCGTTTTCAAGCGAAGGATTGGAAAAGCGTTTACTATTGTGTAGCCGAAAATGCAGATGGTGTTTGCAGCGATACTTGTATTTACAAAGTATCTGTTTATGATATCCCAAGTGACGTGTATTTGCCTACGGCTTTTAGCCCCAATGGCGATGGCAAGAATGAAACATTTAGCGTACTCACAGACAACCCGAATTTTCTGTTGTACAGCTTATCGGTTTATAACCGCTGGGGGCAACGCATTTACCATGGCACCAACGAAAATGTAGGATGGGACGGCACCTTCAATAGCAAGCCGGTAGAAATAGGTGTATATTTTTGGGCATTGAAATACCGCATAAAAGGTGTGGATAAAGATTTCTTTTACAAAAAAGGGGATGTGACGGTGGTAAGGTGAGTGATGTAAGTAACTAAAAAAAAAGCCACTTCTCTCGAAGTGGCTTTTTTGTGTGCCCCAGGCGGGACTTGAACCCGCACTGACATTGCTGCCAACAGGATTTTAAGTCCTGCGCGTCTACCAATTTCGCCACCAGGGCAACTATGCTTTATCCGTTTATGTTTTATAGAAAAACAATGAAGTTTTCTCAAAACAAAACAACCGACACTGCAAAAACAAAAAATTCCATCCGGTAGCATTGGATGGAATCTCTTAGAGCGGAAGACGAGACTCGAACCCGCGACCCTCACCTTGGCAAGGTGATGCTCTACCAACTGAGCTACTTCCGCATACTGTTTAAGAACTTTTGGGAGTGCAAATATATAATTGCGACTATCAATTTTCCAAATTCTATTCAGATTTTTATTTTTAGGCTGTATCGAATTTCCCATTGGTATCACCCAATCATAAAACTCGGCCTGTAGAGGCATATTCTTGTAGGATACAGGACGAATGTTGCCTTCGTAAATGCAGCGCAGCGTTATGTCTGAAAGAATAAAAAAGGAACTATTTGTAAAGAAGGGAGGCATATGGGGGTCGAACCCACGACCTTCGGAACCACAATCCGACGCTCTAACCAACTGAGCTAATGCCTCCGTTTGTTTTTAAAGGACTGCAAAGATAAGTGCGAATTCCAAATTCTCAAATTTCCTTTATAAATGTTTTTTGTTTTGATGTCATATTGCTACACTACAGCAGTCATCAACCTTTCAGGTATAAGTTGCCTACATGCAATCCTACCAAACAAATATTTTTTATTTAACAAAAATATACCTGACCCTGAGCTTATATTTGCTGCCCATTAGCACTTGGCTAATCTCCATCAAATAATTTCAACTTATGCATACTCGCATTTTGGTATTTTTATCAATCCTATTTTTATCAGCCTCTACTACATCAGCACAAGATAACGGTAGCACCAACAAATCCATTATTCAAAAGCCTTCAAGGGACTTTGTGATGTTGCAACTAACCTACGATAGTTGGTTGAACAAACCGGATAGCATCAACCTTACCGGGTTTGGACATGGGGCTAATGCTTATGTCTGCTACGACTTTCCCATTAACAAGTCGAATTTTAGTTTTGCTGCCGGTATCGGTATCGGTACCACGTCGCTGTATCTCAAAAACCAAGAGCTTGTGTTAACAGATACCGGTGCAGCTGCCACCGCAAGATTTATTGCAGAAACAAAAGATTATAAGACCTTCAAGTTTTCCAGTGCGTTTGTAGAAGCCCCTTTCGAAATTCGCTATTTCGGAAACAAAGACAATAGAAATGTAGGTTTCAAAGCAGCCATAGGCATCCGCGTAGGTACGTTGATTGCGGCTCACACCAAAGGGAAATATACAATGGAGGGCTCAAAATTTGCAGACAAGATCAATACGAAACGGTTTTATAATACGTGGCGCTATGCTGCTACCGTAAGACTGGGCTGGGGCAATTTCTCCGTCATTGGAGCCTATAACTTGGGTGGAGTTTTCAAAGACACTAAAGGTCCTGACGTGACACCCTACTCTATCGGTATTTGCATTTCGGGGCTATAGTTCGCGTTAAAGCTAAAAGAGGTCGCATTTGCTGCAGACCTCTTTTAGTTAATAAATTTTTCAGAATCACCTTTTAGTTGAGGACTATGAAGCATCCGCAATCAAGGCTCTAATGATACTTTTAGCTTGGTTGTAATTATCGATAATCTGACGCAGTAATTCTTCTATCTTATCTCTGTCTCCTTCGGTAGCTGCAAGGTCTTCTATTTGTTGAAGACAGGGCAAGACATCTTTTACCCTTACAATTCCGAAACTTGATTTTAATCCGTGTGCTTGTTTTTTTATAGCATCATATTCGGCTTGGTCTAAAATTAAGCGTTTTAATTGCTTCAAGTCTTTGGGGGCATTTTCCATGAATATGACAAGTACTTGCTTAAAAAAAGCTTCATTGCCTTCTGCCATATTTTCCAGATAACTAAAATCTATCGGGTCTTGCATGGGTACGAATTATTGTATCACAAAAAACAATTTTGTTTTGTAATTATCAATAGTTATTTGAAAACCGTTTGCAGTCTGTCATTCAGAACGTACACATTATCCTCTACGCAGCTTCCAATTGTTTCTACCAGCTGTTGTTTGGGTCGATATAGGATTTCCGGTATTTTTTTCTTTCGTCCAAATATAGCCTGCCAGCAATGCTGCTATTTGTTCTGATGGGTTGTCTTCTATGGATAAATACTCCGGTTTAAAATATTGTTCGATAAACTTGGTATCGAATTTTCCTTCCATGAATGCCGGCTGCTTGACCGCCCATTTGCCAAATGGTAAGGTTGTTTTAATACCTTTTATCTGATATTCCTCCATTGCTCTACACAAGCGCTCTATTGCTTCTTGACGCGTAGGAGCATGTGCCACCAATTTGGCTATCATCGAATCATAAAAAATAGGAATTTCCTGACCTTGCTCATAGCCATCATCCACACGAATACCGGGGCCTTTAGGTGGTATATACATTTCCAGTTTACCGGTGTCGGGCAAGAAATTATTATGAGGGTCTTCGGTACAAATTCGTAATTCTATAGCGTGGCCTCTTATTTCAAGATCTTCTTGTGTGAAAGAGAGGGCTTCACCACGGGCAATGCGTATTTGTTCTTTTACTAAATCGATTCCGGTAATCATCTCCGTTACACAGTGCTCTACTTGTAAACGGGTATTCATTTCGAGAAAATAAAAATTCAATTGCTCGTCCACCAAAAACTCTACCGTACCCGCACCATGATACTTACAACTGCGTGCAACGTTTACAGCACTCTCCCCCATAGCCTTGCGGATATCGGGAGTCAGGCAACTGGATGGTGCTTCTTCAATGAGCTTTTGATGGCGACGCTGTATAGAGCATTCTCGTTCGAATAGATAAACATAATTGCCGTGTTGATCGCCCAACAATTGTATTTCGATATGCTTGGGTGCGGCTACATACTTTTCCATAAAAACAGCGTCATCGCCAAAGGCACTCATGGCTTCACTTTTGGCGGTGCGTATCTGCTCTTCCAGTTGGTCATCACTATTTACTACTCGCATTCCTTTTCCTCCACCACCGGCAGAGGCTTTTATCAATATGGGAAATCCGATACGCTGAGCTATAGTGCGTGCTTCATCTAAAGAAGTAATCGGGTCTTCGGTGCCCGGCACCATAGGTACTTCAAATTTCTTTGCGGCTTGCTTTGCTGCAATTTTGCTGCCCATCATTTCGATACTGTAGGCACTGGGACCAATAAAGGTGATGCCCGCATCGGCACATGCTTTTGAGAAGCTGGCATTTTCACTTAAAAATCCATAACCCGGATGAATACCATCGGCACCTAATTCTTTGGCTACTTGAATGATTTTTTCGGCTCGCAAGTACGACTGTGCAGACAATGCAGGGCCTATGCAAACTGCTTCGTCGGCAAAGCGAACAAAGGGCATTTCTCTATCCGCTTCCGAAAATACGGCAACAGTTTTGATCCCCATTTCTTTTGCAGTTCGCATGACTCTTAATGCGATTTCGCCCCGATTGGCAACAAGAATTTTTTGCATGGCAGCAAATATAGCAGGATAATCATAAAACCATAGGGCTCTTTATAGCGCTTCAGTAATTATTAACCAACAACCCTTCCATATTCCTTAACGAATTTTATATCATCAACCCCATTGTCCATTTGTGTTCATTATCTTTGATGTACTTATGCCTAAAAAACAACAAGAACGTATGGGAGGATTGGTCTTTTCTACCAACCGAGACCTCCCTTTGCATGCGGATGAGGAATCTGTGGAAACACTCCCTCCTTCACAACAGAAACTGCGAGTGCACATTGAAACCAAACATCGTGGTGGCAAAACCGCTACTCTTGTTACAGGCTTTGTAGGCTCGGATGCTGATTTGGAAACACTCGGAAAGCTCTTAAAAACAAAATGCGGAACCGGTGGCAGCACCAAAGATGGAGAGATTATCATCCAAGGCAATACGAAAGAAAAAATAGTAGAAATCCTAAAAGCAGCCGGATACACCAACTCGAAATAGTTTTTTTGCCGTCTGATTGTTTCAACTTAATAGTACATCATTCATATTTGGAGTAAATATTATTTTTGATATATTAAATATTGCTGTATTTTTAAATAATTAACCAATGAACCAATAACATATATAACTTATGAAAAAACTATTTACCTCCTTTGCCATGCTGTTATACAGCCTAAGCGCTTGGGCACAATTATCCGAAATATTGCCCGGGCGAAGCACTCCTGTTTACACCAATTTTGAAGAACAGGGTATCACCATTGAGTCATCAGCGGCTCTTGAAAAATTACAATCCTACTTTCAGTTAGATAGTCGCTACAGCTTTAATGTTATCAGCCGACTCAATGATGAATTGGGATTTACCCACACACGATATCAACAATACTGTAATGGTATTCCTGTAGAAGGTAGTATGTGGATCTTACACGAAAGAAACCATCATGTAGCATCTGTAAATGGGGATGTTTTTAATATCAAATCGAATGACGTGCAGCCCAACCTATCGGAAGAAGCAGCACTAAAGAAAGCGCTCAAGCACATACAAGCAGCCGTCTATATGTGGCAATTGCCCAAATCGCAACTTGGTGACGACTCGGTATTATATGGTCAAGCCCCTAAAGGAGAACTGGTATATGTGCCTAAAGACGGCGACTTTAGCCAAAATACATTTCGACTAGCTTACAAATTTGACATTTACGCCGCCGAGCCCATGCAGCAATACGATATTTTTATTGATGCTATGAACGGTGACTATTTGTGGAAGGTTTCCAAGATTCATGAAATAAACGTAACCGGTAATGCCACTACATTGTACAGTGGTACGCAAAATATCACTATCGACTCCATCAGTGCTTCTTCTTATAAACTCCATGATTTTACCAGAGGCAATGGCATTCGTACGACCAATTTGAACAATGCAACATCCGGAACCGGCTCGGATGTCACCAGTACGACCAAAAGCTTTACTTCCGGCTCCAATTATGTGAAAGCCATCTATGATGCACACTGGGGGCTTGCTCTCACGTATGATTATTTCAATGACAGTTTTTCTCGAAACAGCTACGATGGGCTCGGTGGCGCCTTGCTGCTCAGAACTCGATATGGCACCAATTACGATAATGCATTTTGGAGCAATCGAACCATCAGCTTTGGTGACGGAAGCACATATTCTCCTCTCACTTCTTTAGATGTAGCCGGTCATGAATTTTCGCATGGCGTAACCCAATACACAGCAAAGTTGTATTACAATGGTGAGAGTGGAGCCTTAAACGAATCGTTTAGCGATATCTTTGGCAACTGCATCGAATTTATCAACAAACCGGCAACTGCCAGTTGGGCATTAGGTGAAGACTTAATTAGTGGTGGATTGCGCAATATGTCCAACCCCAAAGCAAAAGGTGACCCGAATACGTATCAAGGTACCTTTTGGGTTACTACAAAGACCGACAACTTTGGCGTACATACCAACTCTGGTGTGCAGAACTATTGGTTCTACTTATTATCCATTGGCGGAAGTGGTACCAACGATATCAGCAATTCGTATAGCGTAACCGGCATTGGCATGCATAAAGCCGCAAAGGTTGCTTATCGAAACCTGAGTGTTTACTTAACACCTGCTGCCGACTATAAAATAGCGCGTCAATTTGCCATACAAAGTGCGCGTGATTTATACGGCGCGTGTTCTAATGAAGTTACGCAAACTACTGCTGCTTGGTATGCCGTTGGTGTAGGAGGTAATACAGCCGCTTCTGGAGCCTCTTTTACTAACACGCCCACCAGCACTTGTAATAATTACCTTACGGTAAAATTTGACAACACTTCTCCCTCCGTACAATCATCGCTTTGGTATTTTGGAGATGGCGACACTTCTACCGTCAATAATCCTACCCATACCTATACCCAACCGGGTACTTACAACGTGAAACTTGTAGTCACTCATTGCAACAACCAAAAAGATTCGGTAACGGTAAACGCTGCCGTAACTATTAGCAACACAACCCCTTTCTGTGATACGATACGAATGAATAAACCCACACAAAGCACCACACTCTGTAATGTGATCGTTACGGATGATGGCGGTATCAATGGCAAGTACGGTAACGATAGCGCTACCTATTTATTATTTAATAACCCGGCCGTAAACCAGTATAAAGTAACCATACTCCGCTTCAAAACAGAAAACAATGCTGATTACTTCTATGTGATGAATGGGGATAGTTTGACCTCAAGTTATAATTGGTATGTGGGTAGCCTAAACCCAGGTGCTTTATCTCCTGTCATCACTACATCCAACAAACTATTACTGTTGTTTGAACCGGATGCTACGATAAATGATAGCGGGTTTGTGTTAAAGGTAGAATGTATAACACCCCTGCCAATTGAGTTAATCACATGGAATGCAACCGCCAGAAATTGTAATAACTACTTGCAATGGTCGGTAGATGATGTAAAAAACTTCAGTCATTTCGATATTGAGAGAAGCGTTGAAGAAGGACGCAACTTTACAGCCGTTGCAAAGCAACCCATAGAAGCGAATAAAACCACATATCAATATACTGATTATGCTTCTGCTGCCATTGAAAACAAAGTGTATTATCGACTAAAAATGGTTGACCTCAATGGAGGCTTCACCTATTCCGACATTCGCACTGTACTACCCAATTGCAACGGAAGAACTTCCATCACCCTCGCTCCTAATCCTGCAGAAACGGTTATTAACCTACAATCGGGAGAGGATATAAAGCACATCAATATATTATCCGTAAATGGTGCTATCTTAAAGAGCCTTACGAAGCTAAATGAAAAACAATGTAAGATAGATATAAGCACATTAGCAGCCGGCATGTATATGGTTGAGATAGAAACATCACAAGGAGTAAAACACTACAAATCGTTTGTGAAGCAATAATTAATGCTTCCTTGTACAAGAGAAACGGGCAAGTGTTCACACTTGCCCGTTTCTCTTGTATAATGCTGTCTATAAAAAAATCAAAATTGTCTTACCGTCGAGCTATTGCAATGACCTCTTGGGCTACCAACAATGAAGTGGGTTGACTGCCTAACAAATTCCAAAGCTTTTCGTATTGCTCCTTCATTTCATTTCTATAAGTTGCTTGACGCAATATCTTGTCTAATTCCTCTCTTAAAGCTGTTTCATTCAAATCATCTTGTATCAACTCCTTGACAATTTCCTTGTCCATTATCAGGTTTACTAAAGAGATAAATCGGATATGGATTATTTTTTTAGCCAACCAATAAGAAACAGGATTGCCACGGTAACAAACTACTTGCGGCACTCCGAACAAAGCTGTTTCCAAAGTAGCCGTACCACTTGTTACCAATGCAGCAGTAGCTTGTTGAAGTAGGTTATAGGTTTGCCCCCAAACCAATAGCACATTTTCGTCTTTTATCCATTGCCTATATTCTTCTTCCGGCATTGATGGCGCCTGTGCGATGACGAATTGAAAATCGGGGAAGAGGCGAACCATCTTCAGCATTTCCGGTAGCTTTTGTGCTATTTCTTGCTTGCGGCTGCCTGGCAGTAGGGCAATAACGGGCTTGTGGGAAAAGTTTTGGGAAATAGGCTGCTTTCTTGCCTCAGCCACAACTTCGATCAGCGGATGTCCTACATAGGTTACTTCGTATGCTTTCTGCCGATAAAAATCCACTTCAAAAGGTAGAATGACCAGCATCTTATCTACATCTCTTTTTAACTGCTTTACCCGTCCCGCTTTCCAAGCCCATACTTGTGGTGAGATGTACCAAACTACTTTGATACCCTTTTTTTTTGCCCATGCTGCTATGCGCATATTGAAACCCGGGTAATCAATGAGCACCAATACATCAGGTTGAAACTGTAGTATATCTTGCTTGCAAAACGAAATATTCCGAAGGATAGTGCCCAAATGTTTGACAACCTCCACAAACCCCATAAAAGCCAGGTCTCTGTAGTGCTTAACTATAGTTGCACCGGCGGCCTCCATCTTATCGCCACCCCAAGCGCGAATGCTGGCAGTCACATCCTGTTGGTGCAATTGCTTGATGAGGTTGCTACCATGCAGGTCTCCACTGGCCTCTCCGGCTATGATATAATAACGCACAAAAATTATAAGTGGTGTTTACTAAAGTGGGTATGCTTTTGTAAAAATAAAGAGAACAATCGAGTCGGTTAATACTGCCGCAATCCAAATGTGTAAATGAAGATTAATTTACCACACGTATTTTAATAAAATGATCAAGACTGCATACAACATGGTTGCTATCAAAATTCCTTTTGCTGATTGGTCAAGGCGCTTATTGGTATAATAGATAAATGGAATCAGGTTAGCAAAAAGACTGAAGGCTATAATCAACGCTGCTGCTTTAAAGTTGTGAAAGAGCGTCTGAAAAAAATCGCCGATACCCGTGCTGGAAAACTTTACTAAGTACACCACAAATAGTCCGATAACCGGAAAGATAAGACCTAATAACAAACCTAAAGGAGCGTTGTCACGATTCATAAAAATTGACTATTAGTGAGCTAAAATACAAATTCCTAAGGCAATTTTTTACTGCTGCCATGAATGATTTACTTTTGTTCGCAAAAATAGAAATAGCCAGTCATGAACTTTGCTCTGAAAAATCTACCGGAACGTACGCAAAAGCCTCGTAAAAATGGGGTAACCATGGTGATGGACAAAGGGATGGGTTTGAACAGTGTCAGTGATTTTTTATCGGTTGCCGCCCCTTATATTGATTTCGTAAAACTGGGCTTTGGTACCTCCTTCGTTACACCACAATTAAAAGAAAAAATTGCCCTATACCAAGACGCCGGAGTGCCCGTGTATTTTGGAGGAACACTGTTTGAGGCTTTTTTAATCCGCAACCAATTTGATGACTACCTCCAAATCATCAAAGACTACAACCTAACGTATGTAGAGGTTTCAGACGGTTCTATTACCATCCCTCATATTGAAAAGTGCGGCTATATCGAGAAATTGGCAAAACATACCAACGTGCTTTCTGAAGTAGGCAGTAAGGATGCTACGAACATCATGCCCCCTTATAAATGGATTGAGCTGATGCACTCGGAATTGGAAGCCGGCTCCCAATATGTAATTGCAGAAGCTCGCGAAGCCGGCAATGTAGGCATTTACAGAGATAGTGGAGAAGTACGGCAAGGTCTCGTGCAAGAAATTCTTACAAAAATTCCATCTGAAAATATCATTTGGGAAGCTCCACAAAAATCGCAACAAGTGTACTTCTTACAATTATTAGGTGCAAATGTAAATTTGGGCAATTTAGCACCGGCAGAAGTTTTGCCATTGGAGTGTATGCGCTATGGGCTTCGTGGCGACACCTTTCATATGTTTTTAGAAGGGGCAGCTACCCATCCATAAGTTGTAAAAACAATTTTGCATAATAGAACCCACACACCTTCTACCACATGTCCATGATAAAAAAGTTTCTAGAGCACTTAGGTTCATTTTCTCTGATGATCAAGGATGGCTTTTCGAAACCCGAAAACCTAAAGGTATATTGGAAAGAATTCATGGAACAATGCAATGACATTGGCATTCGATCCTTACCGATAGTGCTGATAATATCTATGTTCTTGGGTATGGTGTTAACCATCCAAACGGCGTATCAACTGGTCAGTCCTCTCGTGCCCAAGCCCGTTATTGCCAGTATTGTGAGAGACTCTGCCATATTGGAACTTTCGCCTACTGTGGTCTGCATTGTGTTGGCAGGGGTAGTCGGCTCAAAGATTGCATCAGAATTGGGTAATATGCGTGTGAGTGAGCAGATAGATGCCTTAGAAATAATGGGTATCAATACAAAGACCTATTTGGTAATGCCTAAAATAGTGGCGGCTCTTATCATGGTTCCATGTCTTATTATTCTGTCCATCGCCATCACTATTTTAGGTGGCTATATTGCCGGCATGTTTTCAAGTATTTTGTCTAAAGAGCAATTCCAGCAAGGGTTGATATCGGGCTTCTTGCCCTACAATATCTTTTTTGCCTTAACCAAATCTGTTGCTTTTGCATTTATATTATCAGCAGTACCGGCGTATTACGGCTATCATGTTAAGGGAGGTGCATTAGAAATAGGCAGGGCTTCTACTACCTCTGTGGTGGTGAGTTGCATACTAATTTTATTGGCAGATTACCTCTTGTCGTTACTCATGCTTTAGGGTTGAAACCGACCCACTATCGTTTCTGACAGTTATATTATTTACCTTTGCCCTCCATTACAAAACCCATTCAAACCAATAAAAAGTATCACCATCAAAGTTCCTAAATAACACAACGCAAATTAGGAACGAAAAGTGAATCATAATAACAAATCAAAACACCATTCAGATGAAGAAACTGTTGTTATCCTTTATTGCCGCCTGCACCCTGATTTCGGTACGTGCAGATGAGGGTATGTGGCTGCCCTACCTCATTGGTAAGAATTACGAAGAGATGAAACGCCTTGGGTTGAAACTGACTAAAGAAGACCTATATAGTATTAACAACAGTAGTCTAAAAGATGCTATTGTGCAGTTTAATGGCGGTTGTACCGCAGAGGTAATTTCTGATGAAGGGCTTTTATTGACCAACCACCACTGTGGTTATGGCGCAATTGCCGGATTGAGCACCGTAGAGAAAAACTATTTAGACAATGGTTTTTGGGCAAAGAAAAAAACAGAAGAATTGCCTGCGCCTAACATGAATGTTATTTTCTTGGAACGCATGGTAGATGTTACCGAAGAAGTAATGGAATTTGTTGGGAATGCTACCGGTGAAGCATACACAAAAAAGTTTAACGAGATTGCCAAAAAGATAGAAAAGAAAGCCTCTAAAAACGGCAAGTATGTTGCCAATGTAAAAGAGTTCTTTAATGGCAACCAGATTATCTTGCTCGTGTATAAAAAATTCACCGACATCCGCTTGGTGGGAACGCCTCCTCGCTCCTTGGGCAAATATGGTGGCGATACCGACAACTGGATGTGGCCGCGCCACACGGCAGATTTTTCGATGTTCCGTATATACGCAGGAGCCGACAATGAACCGGCTCCATACAGCGCTACCAACGTTCCTTATACACCCAAGAAATCATTACCCGTTTCTATCAAAGGAGTACAAGAAGGCGATTATGCGATGGTCATGGGATATCCCGGCCGTACCAACCGATATGAAGTAGCTGCCGGTGTAAGCCAAGCCATCAATGAAGTAAATCCATCTATCGTGAAAATTCGTGAAGAACGCTTAGCCATTATGCGCAAGCACATGGATGCCGATAAAAGTGTTTACCTCAAACTCACCTCCAACTATCAACGTATCTCCAACTATTGGAAATATTTTATCGGGCAAACCGAACAACTGAAGAGAAATAAAGTAGTAGCCAAAAAAGAAAAACAAGAAGCACGCTTTAACGCATGGGCAGAGGAAAATGCAAACGAATATGAAGGATTATTAGACGAATACAACAAGCTTTACAATGGTTATGAGCCCTATGCCAAGCATGTAACGTATTATTCAGAAGCCTTTAGAGCACCTGCCATCAACCGTATTGGAGCTGCCTTGGTTCCCCTTTCAAAAGCATTGAAACGCGGTGTCACACAAGAAGACAGCTTAAAAAAATATGTTCAGATAGCCCAGGCAAACTACCAAGCCGCCATGAGCGAATTTGATATGGCTACCGAAAAAGAAATCTTTGCAGCTATGACCCGCTTGTACTATACCGATGTTGCTTCTACACAACAGCCGGATATTTACGAAAATGTAATCTTCAAAAAATATGGCAAAAAAGATATCGACAGAGCGATAGCCAACTACACCGAAGTACTCTATAAAAACTCCTTCTTACTGAACGAGCAAAAACTCGATAGCTTCTTGAAAAAACCATCCCTTGCGGTGCTCGAAAAAGACCCGGCTTTTGTACATGCTTCTAGCTTTGTATTGAATTTTGAAAACAATTTCCAGGAAAAAATGACGGCTTTTAATGAGAGCAAAAAAGAGCTGAGCAAAAAATACGTGAAAGGATTGATGCAAATGAAAGAAGGTACGCTCTTTTACCCTGATGCCAACTCTACCATGCGTATCACTTACGGACAAGTGCTGAGCTACTCTCCACAAGATGCTGTAGAATACGACTATTATACGACCATCGACGGATTGATGAGCAAGTATAAAGCAGGCGATGACGAGTTTGACCTTCCGAGTGATTTTATAGAACTCTACAAAACCAAAAACTATGGTCGCTATGCCGATAAAAGCGATGGAAAAATCCATACTTGCTTCATCAGCAACAACGACATTACCGGTGGCAATTCCGGCAGTCCTGTTATCAATGGCAATGGCGAATTAATAGGGCTTGCCTTTGACGGAAACTGGGAAGCCATGAGCGGCGATATCGCTTTTGATAAAAAATATAAACGCACCATCAGCGTTGATATTCGCTTCGTTCTATTCTTGATTGACAAATTAGGTAATGCCAAAAACCTTATCCGCGAAATGGACATCCGCGAATAATCAACAACATCTATTTTCAAACGTTACCGAAATGGGCTGTCTGGATTTCAGATAGCCCATTTCAATTTTGTCCCAATTCCTATTCCAAACAACGCCCAGCAACAGAACGGAAAGCGAGCCCTATGCTATAAATAATCTTCCATTGCAATGGAACAATTTTATTATTTTTGAAAGCCTTGTAATACTATCTTTTATTATTAGACACATACTAAATACCTCTTAAATCAGTTAATTTATTGTGCCTCATTTCATCAAAAACACCATTGGTTTTATTGGACTATTCATGGTTGCTTGGCTATTATCCATTGGACTATCGACTCCCTCCTTTGCACAAAAACCAACGAATGACAGCCTCAAAATAGCACGGGAGAAACAAAACGAAGCCCTTCGAAAAGCGCATCAACACACGATTGACAGCACTCGAAAAGCTCGTGCACAATACAACGATAGTCTAAAACTCGTACGCAAAAAAGAAGCTGATAAAAGAGCTGCCCTTCGCGCTTATCGGGAGAGTAAAAAATACAAAGACAGTGTAGCACACGTACGACAAAAACGACTTGACTCCATCAAAGCAGAGCGTATAGCTTATAATGATTCCATTCGAAAAGCAAGGCAGCACCAAATTGAAAGCGTGCGGCAAAGCAGGAAAATAATAATGGACGCAGCTAAAGCCGTTCAACAAAAAAGAGCGGACAGTTTGGCGACCATTCGCAAGTACAAAGAAAGCAAACGATATAGAGACAGCGTGGCCATCTCCCGGCAAACAAGACTGGATAGTATTCGACAGGTTCGGCAAGTATATAATGATAGTCTGAGGGCAGTTCGAAAAACAGCTATAGACGCTGCAGCCGCTGTTCGGAAACAACTCAACGACAGCCTTGCTACGGTTCGTAAAAAAAGAAGCGACAGTCTTGCAGTAGTAAAAAAAGCAAGGGAAGAAAGAATGGCAAAGCGAAAAGCAGAACAAGAAAAATTGGCAAAGGCACAAGAAAAGAAAAAGCAAGACAAAATAGACTTAGCCATTAAGATTAGCATTGAGAAAAAACATAAGGCTTGGAACAACGAAAAAATGCTGAAGAAAAAATGGTCGTTGCCGCGAAGGGTCATTCAAAACACATTTACCCGATACAACTACTATTTTAATGCAAATAAAAAAATGGATGAAGCCTTGCTGAACATGCAGCGAGCCCGAAAGGAAGAATACGACTCTACCATTACGCTGTTTTTATTTGACCCCAACAAAGACTCTACCAAGATGGTGGCCGATATGGATAGCATTATCCAAAAAGCCTCATTGGGCATACAAATTCACGACCCACGTACCAAATGGGGCGATGACTTGTACCTGCTATTGGGACAAGCATTTTATTTCAAAGGAGATTATGATAATGCCGATGCTGCCTTCAAGTACATCATCAGCATCAACCAGCAACGGAAGAAAGAAGCCTTGAAAAATGCGGCAAAAAAGCAAAAGAAAATTGACAAGGAAATATCTATTGTAGAAAAAGAAAACAACCGATTCTTTGACTTTATCAAACATCGCTCCGTAAACAACGATGCTATTCTATGGCTTACGAGAACCTATGTAGATGCCGGAAGAGAAAATGATGCCCAGTCCATTTTAGACTTATTGGAAAGCGATAAAAACACCACCGAGAAAAACAAAGGACGCATTGCTATTGAGAAGGCATACCTCAGCCTCAAACAAGGCAAGGAGCGAAATGCCGGCGAATACCTTACCATTATTATGGAAGACGACCAATTGCAAAAATGGATTCGTCAGAGGGCGGCATACCTGAACGGGCAATTGCAATACGCACAAAAAAACTACGTTGATGCAGCAACAGCATTTCAAAAAGTGATAGACCTGAAGCCAAAGATTGAAATGGATTTTTATGCTCGAAAAAACTTAGCCTATAGCAAACTACAACAGCCCGACAACAGCGCAGAAGCGCTACATGACTTCAAAGCACTTCTCTCGGATGGGAAGTATGCTCCGTACTATGAGCAAGTGTATTACGTGTTAGGGCAATTGGCAGCAAACTCAAACGACTTGGAAACAGCCATCACTTATTTGCAGAAAAGCACCAGCAGCCCCAAATCAACAAAGAAGCAAAAAGCTATTTCGTTCAGCAGTCTCGGCAATGTGTATTATACCAAGGGCGACTACCGCAACGCTAAAATAGCTTATGACAGTGCCGCCGTTTTTTCCAAACATGCTTTGAACGATCCCTTGGTGGCTGTAGCCATAAGACGCGCAGGTGTGTTAGACAAAGTAGCTTATCCCAGTCAAGTGATTCGTGAACAAGACAGCTTGCTAGCACTCTCTCAAAAAACAGAAAAAGAACAACGAGAAATCATCCGTCGATACATCAAAAGCCTTGAAAAAGCTCGTACTGACAGTATCGTTCGTGCCGAAAACCAACCTCTTTCCGGTGCCCCCACACCACAAGAACCGGATAACAATGGCGGTGGAACAACTGCTTGGTATTTTACCAACACTACCCTCATGCAACAAGGATTTAATGAATTTAAACGGAAATGGGGCAATCGTTCTAATGTGGACAACTGGCGGCTGTTATCTAAAGCCGGAGCACAATTATCTGGGGGCAATAGCCAGTCTCCCGACCAGGATGAGTCCATCATAGGATTTGATGAAAACGGCATCCCTACAGAACTGAGCTTATTGGCACAAATACCGAGCACACCTGCACAAAAAGATGCAGCGAAAGCAAAAATTCAAAAAGCCTATATATCCTTGAGTGATGCATACATTAACGATCTTGCAGACTATCCCAGTGCCCAACAAACACTGGACACCTTCGATAAGCGATTCCCTGAAAACGATTACCAGGCAGAAGTCTTGTACCAGCGATACCTGCTGGCAATGCAGCAAAACAACTTGTCGTTAGCACAATCATACAGCAAGCGATTACAAAAAGAATTTTCGAAAACAAAATGGGCAACATTAGTAAGCCCAAAAACAAATAAGGATACCACCGTCACACCGACTAACAGCGCTGCCGCTGCTATCTTTTATGAGCAAACATACGAGGTGATGATGCAACGCGATTACCCGAATCTATTGTATCGGGCACAAGAAGGGCAACGACAATATGCTATGCCGGCTTATACCAACAGGTTTAAAATCATGGAGGCTATTGCATTGGCAGGCACCGGAAAACTGGATGAAGCCGATACCATCATTGCAAAATATGTAGTAGCGCACCCCAACGATTCACTCCTTACTTGGGCTATTGCCGTTTCCAATTACATAAAACGCAGCCGTGCAGCACTCCTACCTAAAGATAGCACCTCGGCAATGAAAGTAAATGTATTGACCCAACCTAAACCGATAGCTAAAAACGATACTACTTCGCTAAAAGAAGCCGCAGCCATAGCTCCAAAGCCCGTAGCAACCGCGCCCACAGCCTATACCTACAAACCGCAAAGTGCGCATGCTTTTATCTTTTACTATTATCAGGCTGAATCGAAGGTAATGGGATTGAAAGTTGGGCTACAGGACTTTAATTCTTTTACCTATTCCCAAATGAAGTTAAAAACACAGATGGAAATGCTTCGACCGGATCAAGGTATTATTTATGTAGAAGGATTCCCCAATGCCACAGCAGCAAAGAATTATCGTACTGCTGTAAATGGTCAAAAGAAATTATTGTCTGAATTTAAACCGGCAGAATACCAGACTTTGATAATCTCCAACGACAATCTGTTAAAACTAAAAGCCGATAGAGACATCACTTCCTACTTAGAGTTTTATAAAAAGAATTATAAATAACGCAACGAAGTAGAACCGTTTCTTCATTAATGGGAGGTTGAAAGCATTGGGGCTGATGCAGTTGTTTAATTCCCTTCCGCCTGCTATAAAAAAACTATTTTTGCCTATCCATGGCAACACCTCTCATCATATTGGCAATTGAAAGTTCTTGTGACGATACCAGCGCCGCTGTCATAAAGGAGGGCGTGGTGCTGAGCAATCTCATAGCCACCCAAAAAGTGCATGAACAATACGGAGGCGTGGTGCCGGAGATGGCTTCACGGGCACACATGCAAAACATCGTACCGGTAGTATCCGTAGCGTTGCAGCAGGCGGGCATTACTCTCAACGATTTATCTGCAATAGCTTTTACTCAAGCCCCCGGACTAATAGGCTCGTTATTAGTAGGTGCCTGTTTTGCAAAAGGATTGGCGCAATCATTACAACTGCCTTTGATAGCAGTGCACCATATGCAAGCCCACGTCATGTCTCATTTTATTGAAGACCCCAAGCCTAGTTTTCCTTTTCTCTGCCTTACGGTTTCGGGGGGGCATACTCAGATTGTGTTAATGGAAAATTACCACTCCATGCGTGTGTTGGGCGAAACCATAGACGACGCAGCCGGCGAGGCTTTCGATAAAACGGCAAAAATGTTGGGACTCCCGTATCCGGGTGGGCCTTTAATAGATAAATACGCTAAAGAGGGCAATGCCAAACGTTTCTCTTTTCCTATCAGCGATATGAAAGGATATGATTTTAGCTTTAGCGGTATCAAAACATCCATCTTATATTTCTTACAAAAAGAGCAAAAGAAACAACCGGATTTTATTGCACAAAACCTTCCCGATATCTGTGCCTCTGTACAAGATACCATCATCCGCTCGTTGATGAAAAAACTAGAAAAAGCCGCCAAGGAATTGGGGATAAAAAATGTAGGTATTGCGGGCGGAGTTTCTGCCAATAGTGCTTTGCGTGCTGCGCTACAAGCCGCAGGCGAACGAAATGGGTGGCAAACATTCATCCCAAAATTTGAGTATTGTACGGACAATGCTGCTATGATAGCCATAACGGCACACTACAAATATATTGAAGGTACTTCCTTCGCTGACCTTTCAACGGTACCCACTGCAAGAGCTGTTTGGTAATGCCTAATACCTATTTCCAGTTTAAACAATTCAGAATAGAGCAAGCTAATTGCGCCATGAAGGTATCTACCGATGCTTGCCTGCAAGGCGCATGGACGCCTCTTCGCACCGAAATTAAAAACGTGCTGGACATTGGCGCCGGTACCGGATTATTATCGCTCATGTTGGCGCAAAGGCACCCTAGTATTTCGATAGATGCACTTGAAATAGATACCGCAGCGGCACAACAAGCCAAAGAAAACTTTGAAGCCTCCCCTTGGTCAGACAGATTGAGATTGATACATACCGACGCGAAAAGTTATTGTGCTCCTCACCGATATGATTTGATTATCTGCAATCCACCCTTTTTTAATAATAGTTTGTTGGGAGACCACACCGCAAGAAATCATGCTCGTCACACCTTGCTATACACGTATGACGACCTGATCCAATCTATTACCCAACACCTTTCTGATGAGGGTTATGCTTCCATATTGCTACCTTGGCAAGCCGGGCGCGAAACTTGGCACCGATGCGCAAAAAAGCAGGGTATTTTCATTCAACAAGAACTCCACATCGCGCCTCGAGCGAACGCCGCACCCAATAGACTGATTGCAATTTGCACCACCCAAGAAAAGAGCAAATACGAGGAAATTACATTGAACATCCGCGACGAGAAGCATCAATATGCACAGGCTTTCAAAGACCTTATGGCTCCATTTTATCTTGCTTTATAATATTGCCATAAAGGAAGTTTTGTTATCCATGCGAGTGTGTTAATAGTGATAATATGCTTCTTATCTAAAAAACATTTTGTCAATTGTTTTTGAATTAGTGAAATCTCAATAACTTTAAAAGCATTAATTCTACACTGTTACAACCGTTTGATATGAAGAGACCTATTGTTACTCCCTTTGCTAAAGCATTTGTATGGCTTGCTGTTGCCCTATTGCATGTAAGCATCCATACAGTAAAGGCGCAAAACGCCAGTCATTACAGTTTTTCAGCATTCAGCGGCACCTTTACCAGTATTGTGGGACAACCAGGCTCGGTAGCGGTTCCGGCCATTTATGGCGATGATATGATTAGCAATGGCATCTTACCCTTTCCTTTTACTTTCAACTATTGTGGCAGCAGTTATAACGGCATCAAAGTTTGTTCCAATGGATGGGTCACTTTCGAAAGCAATTCGGCTTCTACTTCTTTCAACAATAGTACTTCGCAACTCAATTTTATTAAGCCTGCATTGATGCCCTTGTGGGACAACCTCACCGGCGCCACCACACTGGGTGCTACGGCTGTATTTCAAAACAGTGGTACGGCTCCCAATCGTGTATTCACTTTTGAATGTAATAATTGGGGATGGAGCAACACGGCTACTACCGGCAATATCTCCTTTCAAGTAAAACTGTTTGAAGGTACCGATATCATTCAGTTTGTATATCGTCCGGAGGCTGGCAGCCTCACTGGAAGCACAACCGCATCTATAGGCATTTGTGATGGCAATACTATACCCACCTACCTTTCCTTAAATAATTCCGGCACTTCGCCCATTGCTTCTTCTACTCTATTTACAACGAATATTAATACCCGCCCGGCAAGTGGACAGATATACCAATTTACCCCACCGCCGC
Source organism: Bacteroidota bacterium (assembly GCA_029573235.1). GTDB lineage: Bacteria > Bacteroidota > Bacteroidia > Chitinophagales > Chitinophagaceae > JAFIGV01. Next base: position 46,138 of record JAKQGX010000027.1, on the reverse strand, counting down.
CTTGTTCGGCATTGCCTCCGGTAGCGCTTGTAAGTCCTGCTGGTGTTATCAATACCTGTGTGGGCAACAGCATTACTTTTTCAGGCACATTATCATCCGGTGCTACGGGCGTTACGTATCAATGGGAGTCTGCTGCTGCAAGTACAGGACCATGGACCGCCATTAGCGGTGCCACCACTACTACTGTAACAGTGACCCCAACCTTGCCAACTACTTACTATCGTTTAACCACTATTTGTACTGCTAGTAGTCAAACTAATTCAAGCACTGCTGTAGTCGTTAATTCTACTGCTCCCAATTATGTGGGCATTCCCTATTTTCAAGACTTTGAAACCTGGGTAAATTATTGTGCTACCAGCGACATACCGAGTGGCAGTAATGTACATTGGAAAGGGAATCCCGCAAGCGGCAATAATGCTTGGAGACGCAACGACCAAGGCAGCACAGCAGGCTGGGGATACTTCGGTGGCTCTTACACACCTTCTTCCAAAAGTGGCACCCGCAGTGCTCGTTTTTCCAGCGGCTCTGTGAGCAATGGAGGACTTCCCAACAATAACTCCGGAAATTTGGATTTGCACTTAGATTGCAGCGCTGTTACCGGAAATAAACAAGCCTATTTTTATTTTATTAACCGAGTTACAAATTGGTTCTGCAACGACAGCTTGAAGGTGTATCTATCTACCGACGGTGGGTTGAATTTTACTCACCTTAGCACCTTCGACTCAGCCAATGTATGGAAAAGAGTATCGGTACCTATCGTTTCCAATTCCAATCAAACCATCTTACGTTTTACGGGTTATGTGAATGCCAATGGTGACTATTCGGATATCGGGATAGACAGTCTGTACATTGCCTCACCTTGTAGTGGAATGCCCTTTGCAGGCACCATTGCATCCGTTGGGGCAGGATGCCCGGGTAGCAGCTATACCCTGAATGTACAAGGCACTACTATGGGTGGGAACCTATCTTATGTTTGGCAAGAAAGCACCAATGGAGGCTTGAACTGGACGGTGATACCCGGTGCTACCACCACAACTTATGTTACGCCAACGTTGTATGATTCGATACGTTACAGAATGGTGGTAACCTGTGGTGGAAGTGCCTTATCTGATACCACCAATGCCATTCTACTCAATATCGCAACTCCCATATTTGCTTCCGTACCCTATACAGAAAGCTTTGAATCGTGGATGAGTAGTTGCAGCAATTCAGACCGCCCTTCGCTCAATTGGACAAATGCGCCAGCTACAGGCGACCCTTCCTGGCGACGCGATGATCAAGGAACTACAGCTTGGGGATTTAACTATGGCGACTATAGTCCGGCTTCTAAACACCAAAGCCACTCTGCCCGTTTTCACTCTTCTATTACCGGTGGTATCGGCAATTTAGAATTGTTTGTGGACTGTAGCAGCCCCGGTACTAAAGAGCTTCAATTTTTTTATATCAACCCTACCAGCTTTACCGATTCACTACGCATACTTATCTCTACCGACAATGGAGCCACATTCACAAGACTAGCCGCCTATGGCAGCTCGGCTACTTGGTCCATGCAGCAAGTGCCCATTACCAGTGCTTCTACACAAACCATCATCCGCTTTCAAGGTGTGGGCGAGGCAATGTATTTAGATGACTTAGGCATCGACTTGGTGCGAATATTACCACCTTGTGGTGGTGTGCCGGTAGCCGGTACGGTGGATTCGTTTAAAGTATGTTCAGGAAGAAATTTTGACCTGTCTCTTTCGGGTACATCTTCATCCGGCGGGCTAACCTACACATGGCAGTCATCTCCTGATAATATTACTTGGACCAACTTACCCGGAGGCAATACACCTATAGTAACAACCAACATTACAGCTCCCACCTACTTTAGAGCCATTGTAACCTGTGCGAATTCTAGCACGTCAGACACTTCTGTCAGTCAGTATTTTCCTATTGCACCCTTTTATCATTGTTATTGCGAAAATGCGGCTACGGTATCTACCGGAGGAGATATCGGGAACTTCTCCATTACACGCACGTCTCCCATTCAGATTGTATTAAACAACGGGAATGCAGCCCCATTATCCAACAATGCCAATGCGACCAATACCTATACTGACTATAGCTACTTGCCGGCACCTACCTTGAATAAAAACAGTACATACAATTTTAAAACAACTGCCATAACAAGCGATGTGGGCATTTTTGGTAGTCCCGTTTCGGTGTACATCGATTTAAACCGAGATGGTATTTTCAATTCAACATCCGAACGAGTAGTTACCGGTACGGTCAATCAGATATCCCACATCTATGGAGGCTCTTACAAAATACCAATGACAGCCCAATACGGCATTACCGGATTGCGCGTTGTGTATGACGCCAGCCTTGGCACTCCTGATCCTTGCTTCCAACCGTACTCCGGCGAGGTAGAAGACTATCTGGTCATCATCGGGCTGCCTGCATGTAGCACAGCTGTGAACCCCGGTGTGGCTAGCATTACCGACACGCTACTTTGTCCTACGGAGATTTTTTCGCTCATCGATACCGGCTACGACAAGTCAATAGCCAGCTATACCCGCACATGGCAATCCTCCACAAATAATCAAACCTGGACAGATATTGCCAACTCTCAAGACCTTGATACGTTTTCGTTGGCAGCACCCAATCAAAGCACCTATTATCGATTGAAGGTGATTTGCACCTCTAATAATACGGCTTCATTCTCCAATGCTGTGTTATTAAAAATACGGTTACCACACTTTTGTTATTGTCCCAGTTATGCCAATGGTGGCAGCAGTGGCGACTTATCCGATATTGGAGCCTTCTCTATTGGTACGTTTGTCGTAAATGGTGGTGGCCCGCACCTTTCCAATCCGGCTGCGGTAAAGCCATATACGGCCAACAACAGCATCGCGCAACTATATAGAGATAGTAGTTTCAATGTATCTGTGTACCACATCATCAAAGATGCGAATCAACAAGATGCTAAAGTGACCTTGTTCATTGATTTCAATAACAACCTCGTTTACGATATCCCGTCTGAGCGTGTATGGACAGGCTACACCGATGCCACTCATACCTTCATCAACACGAGTATTTTGGTACCTGCATCTGCCGTTACCAATACATACACCGGTATGCGACTCATTTTGAACAACGATGTGGGACCCAATGCTCCTTCTGATGATGCTTGCGGTATCTATTATTCCGGAGAGACAGAAGATTACGGTGTTATCATATTCGAAAAACCCTCTACTACGGGAGTAGCGGAAGCCACTTCTGTGGCTGCACTTTCCTTATATCCGAATCCTTCTGATGGACAAGTTAACTGCACCATGATGGCTCATTCAAAAGTGGATGCGATGCACCTCACTGTTACCAACATCATCGGTACTAGTGTGTACGAAAAGTCTTTCTTGCAACCATATGTAGGAAATGAACTCAAAGAAACCATAGACCTATCGGCAATGCCCAAGGGAGTGTATATCGTTACGCTGGATGCGGGTTCGGAGAAAATAGTACGGAAACTGGTGGTGCAGTAATGCGAATGGTAATCGCCTATTGAATCGCTTTCACTAAATAAACAATAGTGGGGAAGTGATCGCTATAACCATTGTTCCATTGATTATTGGTAAAGGAACGTTTAGGATACCCTTTGTATTGTCCAAACTTCTCAATCATATTATCCCGTTTAAAAACTTCTGATTGGTAATACGTCCATTCATTTTCACTGCGACGATTTTGTTTTAAAAAGGCTCCGGATAGCAAGATTTGGTCAAACAAATTCCAACTGTCATTAAAACCCAACGTACCATAACCCTTTCTGAAATAGCTCATCCAAGGATTATACATACCGGTTGATTTTACTTTTCTCATATCGCCGGTAGCGCCTATCACTTTGGTAAGGCTTTCATTAATGGGGTCATCATTCAAGTCGCCCATGAGGATGATTTTAGCGTGAGGGTTCAATGCCATGAGCGAATCAATAACAGCTCTTCCCACGCCTGCAGCTGCCGCCCGCAATGGAGCCGAAGCTGCCTCACCGCCTCTACGTGATGGCCAGTGGTTCACCAACACATGCACTGTATCTCCGGCGAGGATGCCGCTCACATACAATACATCTCTGGTTTTGCCGCCTTTTATTTCGCCCATCTTGCTGATATCTACATATAGCGCACGGGCACTAAGCAACTTAAAATACTTGGGGTTATACAACATCGCTACGTCAATGCCACGAGAGTCGCGACTATCAAAATGTACGTATTGATACTGGCGATTTTTTATTGCCGGCTGCTGTACCAAGTCTTTTAATACTACTTCATTCTCTATTTCAGCCGTACCGATTATAGCTGGACCATCGGGAGTATAAGTTGTACCCAACTCATGAAGCACCCACGCCAAGTTGGAGAGTTTTTGATGATATACTTCTGGGGTATAATTGTAAGTACCGTTAGGCAGAAATTCATCATCTCCATAGTTTTTGGGGTCATCTTCGGTATCAAATAAATTTTCAAAATTGTAAAAAGCAATGGCACTTACTTGTACAGTTTTTTGTGCATGAGCAAAAGAAGCCCAGAGCAAACCTACGGAGAGAAAAGTCTTGAATGAACGCACGTTGCAGAGTATTGTAGATGAAAAATTTATTTTATGAAAATCGTTTCGCAAGGTACAGATAGTTATTAAGAATTAATCGAAAATATATTCCTGTCAACCGTTATTTTTGCAATCGTTTTCTAAACCACAGCAGTATTTTTTATGAGAAAAAAATTACTAGCGGGCATTATTCTGACCTTGGTTTTTGGGTGGCAACTACAAGCCCAAGAGCGACAAAATGCCTTATTGAAAGGCAAGTTGAAAAACACGGCCAATAATACACCCGCCAGCGATGTACAAGTAAGCATACCGTATTTGAAGATGCTTACCGTTACCAATGAAGAAGGGGAATTTACCTTTAGCCAAGTGCCTTATGGCGTGCAACGATTGGTAGTAGGTGGCAATACCGTAAACACCGATACCATTGCCGTTAAAATTGATAAAGCACTTGTGGACATTGGCAGCATTTCTATTGACTACAATGATGCCGTTGTAAATTCGAAAGAGTCGCAACTACCAACGATGGTAATGGAAGACAGCGATGACGGCGATGATGAATCGGGCAAAATAGCCACTGTGAGCAGCTTGCTTACTGCATCGCGTGATCCATTTTTGAATACGGCTTCTTTTGTATTCGGCACCTATCGTTTTCAAACCAGAGGATACGACCGCAACCAACAACAAGTGTTGATAAACGGTGCGCCAATGAATGATATAGAAACCGGAGATGCTTACTGGGGGCAGTGGGGCGGACTCAATGATGTATTCCGTGGACGTAGCAACAGCTATGGCTTACAACCCTCCGAATATGCCTTTGGCGGCATCAACGGACTGGTATCGATAGATGCAACGGCTGCCAATCAACGTAAGCAAACGCGTGTTTCGTATTCCTTAGCCAACCGGCAGTACACACATCGCCTCATGCTGACACACAGCAGCGGTTTCAATAAAAACGGTTGGGCTTATTCTTTGTCTTTTTCTAAAAGATGGGCAAATGAAGGTTATGTACCCGGCACTTTTTATGATGGCTACTCCTATTATGCGGCGGTTTCAAAAAGAATACGTGACAAACACCTGCTCAACTTAACCATTTTTGGTGCTCCAACACAGCGAGGCAAGTCGGCTCCTTCGTATCAAGAAGCATATGACCTGACCGGTACTAATTTTTACAACCCCAACTGGGGCTACCTCAATGGCAAAAAAAGAAATGCCAAAGTGGGCGATATCCACCAGCCTGTCATCTTGCTCAACTATGAAAGAAACCCATCTGAATCGTTGAAGTGGAATACCACCCTTGGATATCAGTTTGGTAAAAATAAAAACTCGACACTGGATTGGTACAACGCTGCCGACCCACGACCCGATTATTACAAATACTTACCCAGCAACTATTTTGCTAACAATACCGACTACGCCAACTTAACCGATGAACAAAAAGCACAGATTATTTCGGGCTTTACCTCTAACGCACAAATCAATTGGGATGCCTTGTATGCTGCTAATATGCTCAACAATGGTCGCTCGGTATATGTGTTAGGAAATGATGTGGATGATATCCGTAAATGGATGTTCAATACGAATCTTCAAAAAGTAGTGAACGAGCATATCAATGTTCAAACCGGCATTACAGTACTAAAACAGAAAACAGAAAGCTACCGCCAGATGTTGGATTTATTGGGTGGTGATTATTTCTTAAACATCAATTCCTTTACGGAACGAAACTTTGGAAGCACTGCGGTTCGTAGCCTGAATGATATGAACAACCCCAATACAATAGTGAAAGAAGGCGACAAATACTATTACAACTATAACATAGATTTCTTGAAAGCGTGGTGGTGGGGACAAGGTATCTTTACCTACAACAAAGTAGACTTCTTTCTTGCTGCCAACTATGGTGTCAACTCTTTTCAACGAGAAGGGCTGTATAGAAATGGCTTATTCCAAGACGATTCGTATGGCAAGGGAAAACGCCAAAGCTTTACGATATATGGGGTAAAAGGCGGCGTTACATACAAGCTCAATGGGCGTCATTACTTGTTTGTAAATGCGGCTTACAATACCGATGCACCTACGGTTGACAATACCTATTTCTCTTCAAGAATTCGCAATACTACCGTTGATAACCCTACGGTACAAAAGACTGCCAGCATAGAAGGGGGTTACTTGCATCGTGCACCTAAAACCAATATAAGATTGGTGGGCTATGCCACTGACCGAAAAGATGCGGTAGAAATACAACGCTTCTTTTACCAAGGTACCGGTAGCTCCAACAGCATGGTAGCCTATGTTATGCAGCATGTAAATACAAGATATACGGGTTTGGAAATGGCTATTGATTATAAGTTCAGCTCCAGCTTATCTGCTACTGCCGTGGCGGCGATTGGACAAGCCTTTTATACCAACAACCCGGATGTAACCATCCACCAAGAAAACGCGATAGATAGTCCTGTAATAAAAGAAACAGCTTACCTCAACAATATGTATCTCGGCGTTGGTCCGCAAAGTGCTTATACTTTAGGCATCAACTATCGCTCGAAAAAATATTGGTACCTAAATGCCAACTTTAATTATCTCGAAAGAAACTATGTAGATCCCGCCGCTCCAAGACGTACGGAACAAGCTGTAGAAGGCATCGAGCAAGGCTCTGCTACCTGGCATGCTATATTAGACCAACAACAATTGAAGCAAATCTTTACAATAGATATTTATGGTGGTAAATCCTTCTTACTATCCAAGTCGCTGAAATTCCTTCCACGAGGCACATACCTCTATTTGAATGTCGGTATCAACAATTTGTTGAACAACAAAAACATTCCTACCGGAGGTTTCGAAAACACCCGATTTGACTATACGGGCTTTGACGCTTCTAAATATGCTTCCAAGTATTTTTATGGATTCGGCAGAAACTATTTTATCAACTTGTCTTTAAAATTTTAATATAATCAATAATGAAAAAACTGTTTTTCCTCTCGTTACTTTCACTGAGTGCTTCCGTACTTTTGGTAGCCTGCTTAAAGAAAGAATACAACCCACCACCGGACAACTCTAAAAACGACCCTGCACTACCGGTGAACCTCACCATTGCACAACTGAAGAAAGCGTATGCTGGTGCAGTTAGTGCGGTACAAATTGATAGCAACTGGACGATATATGGTATTATTACTGCGGATGATCGTTCAGGAAATTTTTACAAACAAATCACTATCGAAGACTCTACGGGTGGTATCACCATTCAAATAGACGGCAACAGCCTTTATACCAAACTACCCGTTGGACGGAAAGTATATGTGAAGTTGAAAGGGCTGTACTATGGTTTTTACAATAAGTTGCCACAAGTGGGTTATGCCTTGGGCACATCGGGTAGCACCAGCGGTATCCCCTATGCTATGTTGGATAATTTTGTAGTTCGTGCCAACTACCCCAATCCGGTACCGGTTACCAAATTCAATGGATTGGTGGCGTTGCAAGCAGTAAACAACGGAATGCTCAACCGATTGGTAGAAATAGATAGTGTGGAAATCATTACAGGTGACTTGGGCAAAACCTATGCACAACCTTCTACCATTTCCAGCGGTACCAGCATTACCATCAAAGATTGCAATGGTAAAACAATTGTTTTGCGCAATAGTGCTTACGCCAATTTCCAAAGCTATACCGTGCCTTCAGGCAAAGGAAAAATCACAGCTTTGTACACTACATACAATGCTACGCCTCAGTTAGTCATTCGCGATACGTCTGACCTGCAACTATACGGCAACCGCTGCGATGGCTCTTCCCCCAATGCCAAATTCTTGTTGAACGACCCATTTGATAACCTTAACAACTGGACAATACAAAATGTTAGCGGTACGCAAACATGGAGTATAGCTGATTATGGCAATCCAAAGCCATGTGGTATCATGAATGGTTTTGAAGGTGGAACGAGCTATGCCAACGAAGACTGGCTTATCTCCAAACCGCTTAGCTTGAGTGGGTATAACAAAATCAGTTTTCAATTTGATAATGCCGGCAACTATAGCGGCAATCCATTGGAATGTTATATTTCTACCGACTACAGCGGTACCGGCTTGCCAAGCGCCGCTACATGGACCTTGCTACCGGCTATTTATGACGCCGCTTCAGGCTTCGTATTCACCAATTCAGGCGTGATTGATTTGACTGCTTACAAAAACAAAACGGTGTACATCGCCTTTAAATACACCTCTACCACCAGCGCTGCTTCTAGTTGGGAGTTAGACAATGTGAAAGTATCCGCTGAGTAATAATGACAGATAGCGATGACCGAATCGTCGTTGTACTATATAAAAACGCACTTCCATCGAAAGATAGAAGTGCGTTTTTTATGCTTGATACCATTCATGAATAATGGAGTAGAAAGTGAATGATTCCTTTTTATTTTTATTTTAAAGAATGATACTTGTGTCTTGGTTACCCCTGACTCAACTGGAGATGCTTGTGCAGGTCTTCCAAGAAAGGTTGTAATTGCTCTACCTCCACATGATCCATTACGACAATTTTATACCATCGCACACTATCATCATGTGCATCGGGCACAAGACCATAAGTACCGGCTAGCGACTTGGGGATGTGAGCCGCACGAATGGTGATAATGTTCATGGATGGATGTCTGAAATAACGAACCCCCATTTCATTGAGTTGCTTGCAAACCCAACTAGTACGATACAATAAGGTGTTTATTTTTTCGTACCAACCATACGGTCCGTATGCCGAGAGTATCATCCAAATAGCAATGGCATTGGCTCCGGAGCGGCTACCCGATAGCGTTATATCCATACCATGTACATAGCTGGCCTCTTTGGTAAAAACATATTGCATCAAGCCTTTTCGAGCCAGGAAAATACCGGTACCATAAGGTGCTTGTAGCATTTTATGGGCGTCTAAAGTGATAGAACTTACATGCTCGTTGGAGAAATTGGTGTTGTTCTCCGGTTGTGAAATGGGATAAATAAACCCACCGAATGCAGCATCTAAATGCATTTTAAAAGGCAAGTTATGTTTGTTTAATAGCCGTACAAATACATCCGGATTATCCACCGAACCAAACATGGTAGTGCCCACATTATTCAACACAATAAAATATTTCTTACCATTATTCTTGGCAGTTGCAATGATGGTATCTAGCTCTGGCTCTAAAATAGCTCTAGTTTCGTCATCTACAGGCACTTTAATATAATCAATATACATGAGGTTGGCACCCTTTACAACGGAGTAATGCGTATCCTCTGAGGCTAGTATCACTATCTCTTTATGAGTAGCTTGGCATTCTTGAATAAAATAATTTCGATACATCCAGATGGCTTGCAAATTGGCTTCTGTACCGCCCGTAGCAACGTAACCATCTGTTTGCCCCGCTGCAGCTTGAAACACATCTACTGCTAATAACTCCATGACCTCCCGCTCTATATTTTGGGTACCTTTAAAAAACATTTCAGATTCGGAGAGCGTGTGGCATCCGATATGGTTAGGATTTTGAACAATTGAACGAAGGAAAGGTGCCTCTTTTAAAAAGCCAGCTTGGTCATTAAACACCAAGTTATCCAACTTAGATGCTGGAACACCTAAACTAATCCTATTTTTATAATCTATGTTTTGGCTCAGTGCCTCATCAATATATTGTTCTATCTCTTGTTCACTGCGCTTTTTCCAAAGTTTCATACGGAGCAATTTGAAGCAAAGGTAATTTTTTCAAGACATGGAATGACGACAGCCTTAGTTATGTTGGCATAACGAACGCATTTTATTGAATAGAATAATTGTGCAATAGCGGCTCACTAATGAATCAACAAGAGTCTTCTTGTATCAAAAACTTTTGCCGTTTCCATTTTTGCAAATTACCTTGCTGCCATGTCTGAAAAGAAAATCACTACCGATTCAGGAATAGAAATAAAAGAACTCTACAACACGCCCAGCAACATGCAAGAAACGCCCGGCTCGTTTCCCTTTACACGAGGAGTGCATGCATCTATGTATCGTGACAGGCTGTGGACCATGCGCCAGTATGCAGGGTTTAGTACGGCAGAAGAAAGCAACAAACGTTATCATTATTTATTGTCTCAAGGGGTAATGGGACTCTCCGTAGCCTTTGACCTGCCCACCCAAATAGGATACGATTCAGACCACGCCATGTCGGAGGGAGAAGTAGGAAAGGTGGGCGTTGCCATCGATTCGTTAGAGGATATGGAACTCCTGTTTCAAGGTATTCGATTAGAAGAAGTATCTACCTCGATGACCATTAATGCTACCGGGTTTATCTTATTGGCGCTCTATATTGCCTTGGCAAAAAAGCAAGGAGCGAACCTTCGCAAGATATCGGGTACGATACAAAATGACATTCTTAAAGAATACGCTGCTCGCGGTACTTATATCTATCCGCCACAACCCTCCATGCGATTGATAACCGACATCTTTGAGTATTGCAGCAAAGAAGTACCCAAGTGGAATACTATATCCATTTCCGGCTATCATATTCGTGAAGCCGGATCTACTGCTGTTCAAGAGTTGGCATTCACGTTAGCCAATGGCAAAGCCTATTTGAAAGCGGCACTCGAAAAAGGACTTGACATCAATGTTTTTGCCCAGCGATTATCCTTCTTTTTTAATGCTCATAATAATCTGTTTGAAGAAGTAGCTAAGTTTCGTGCTGCACGAAGAATGTGGGCAAACATTACAAAAGATTTAGGAGCTACCGAACCCAAAGCACAGATGTTGCGCTTCCATACACAAACCGGAGGCAGCACGCTCACCGCACAACAACCCAGCAATAACATAGCCCGTGTCACCCTACAAGCATTAAGTGCCGTTTTGGGCGGTACACAATCTTTGCACACCAATGGCTACGACGAAGCCCTTTCTTTGCCTACAGCCACTGCTGCTACGTTGGCATTGCGCACCCAACAAATCATCGCTTTTGAAAGTGGTGTTACCCAAACGCCCGATCCGCTTGCCGGCTCTTATTTTGTAGAAGAACTTACCGACAGAGTGGAAGCCGAAGCACAAAAACTGATGGATAAAATAGATGCCATGGGAGGCGCTGTAAGAGCCATTGAACAACACTTTATGCAAGATGAAATAGCTCATGCAGCCTATACCTACAACAAGCAAATAGAAGAAGGTGAGAAAATAATTGTAGGTATCAATAAGTTTACGTCCGTAGAAACAGAATCGGCGCCGGTGTTAAAAATTGATGATTCGATACGTCAAGTACAGTCGGATAAGCTTGCCCAACTCAGAGCCCGTCGTGATGCAGGAAAGGCAGCTGCCTGTATCGAAAAAATAAAACAAGTAGCCCTTACCTCCGAAAACTTGATGCCCTATGTGATCGATGCAGTAGAAAACTATTGTACCCTCGGCGAAATATCGAATGCCCTGCGGGACGTATGGGGTGAATATTCCGGATAACCATTGTAATGTTTGGATCAACTGCAATAAGTGTTATGATATGCATCACAAAAAGGCCTTAACACCTTAATAAGGCAAGATGCTTGGTGTATTTTCTGCAAGTTTGTACATTCAGGTTGCCCTTGAAATGATTTGAATAGCAACCTTGACTTTTAACGGTATTTTTATATTTTCACAAAAATATTTTTTACGGCAAGCATGAAAAACAATTCCAAGATACTAATTGCCATCATTGTAATGTTGATTGCACTTCCTTTTATCTCTGAGGCAAAATTCCCCGGTATTCTACAGCGTTACCAACTAGGGTATTCATTTGTTTCCAACAAAGCCAATTATGAAATAAAGCAAAAGCTAACTCTGAACGGCAATACACTAGATAGCACCTTTAACTACGATATGAAAACATCCGGCTCGTTTGGGGCTACCATGGGTACGTATGTGCCCATTAAAAGGCTGGGCAGAAAGAGTAACTTGTCTTGGGGTATTGACTACATGTATAACATGATGCTATGGGATACCAAAACAAAGAGATTCGACAATGACGGCAAGCTTTATGATGCGCCTTTTTCTGGTGCTACCGTGCAAATGGCGCTCCCTACCGGCTTAGATTTAAAATTTGGCTGTGATGCTATGACCTTAAAAAATCATCGTTTTTGTGCCACTTTGGGAGTAGGAGCATTGCCTTCATTTTCTATGACTACGCTGGATGATCTCAACGACATTACACCGCAATTTAGTGTTGCTCCGTATGTAAAAGGAGAAGTAGGGGTGTATGCCGGAGCTTGTTTTAAACTTCGTGCTATCTATACTATTGGCAACCTCACTTATGTCAATCAAACACAGAACAGTTCCAACGGAAAAACCACTCACCTATTACAAGGAGCCTCCAACCTTACCGTTTCTATTTTAGTAATGCCTTTTGCTTTTACTTGGCATAGAGATGAATGGTTTAATACATATTAATTAACCCAAAACAAAAGCCTAAACAAAACATATATGATACGTAAAGCGCTCCCCCTAGCCGCATTGATTGCCTTCACAAGCAGTATTCTTTTTACCTCATGCGACAAAACAGATGATGTAAGTACTACTCGTGCTTTAATAGCCGATTGGAAACCTTCCAAAATTTATGTCGATAATGGCAATGGCGTCCTCGATGCTGATGAAATAAAAAATGCTTATGAATTTAAAACAGACCTAGGTACACTTCAGTTTAAGGATAATCAAACGGGGATTTACACCACATCCGGTGGTTGGATAAATGTGCTTTATCCACTTACATTCTTCGGTCGCAATGCAGATTTCAGTTGGTCTGTAAATGACCGTACACAAGAATTGACCGTAACTGAGATTAACAAAAACCCCAAAACAACGAAGTTACATTTTAGAGATGTAAATAGTTTTGCAATACTACAAAGTGATTCCAGCCAGTTTGCGCCCATGTCTTATTGGTTCTTCTTCGAAAAGAAATAATATCATAGAGACATCACATTTTATAAGAGGCAATAATATTGTCTCTTATTTTTTTGCAATGGATTTCTTGTATTTCTCTTATTGAAATAAGGGCTGCCTCTTGTACTCTGTTCTCCGCCAATGCAGGACTGATTCATATGTTATGCATATTTGTTAAAAAGTTGCAAGCGAAAGACAGGTTGCTGCTGTTCATTTGAACTGTTGATGTCAATATAGATAGTCGGTTCGTATTTTTTTAGAACTTTGAAAATACGAATTACTAGGGTTGTTGCTATTCATCATACAACGGGCAACCAGCGACATTGGGTATGTTCAACACAATTTTATGGATGCAATCTCCGTTAGTACTTCTTTGAAAAATACAGAAGCCAAAGCGTCTTTATTGCGCACTTTGCATATACTTTAATTCGCCAAAGATGAACCAAGTTACTTCCATTAATCCTGCTACCGGCATACAGCTTCTAACCTATAACTCCAACACCATCGCTGAAGCTGAACAAGCAGCAACACAAGCACAAATTGCATTTGACAACTGGCGCAAAACATCTTTTGAAGAAAGAGCTGCGCTGCTCAATCGTATTGCTGCCCTACTGCGCCAAGAGCGTGACACATTATCCAAACTTGCCACCATAGAAATGGGGAAGCCTATTTTGCAAAGCCGTGCTGAAGTTGATAAATGTGCTATGACTTTAGAATTTTATGCCGAGCAAGGTGCTACATTATTACAAGACCAAACAGTAACTACTGATGCTAAGAAGAGTTACGTCAGCTACCAACCATTAGGCGTAGTATTAGCTGTGATGCCCTGGAATTTTCCTTTCTGGCAAGTGTTTCGTGCGATGGCGCCCTTATTGATGGCAGGTAATGCCCTTTTATTAAAGCACGCTTCCAATGTATCGGGATGTGCATTGGCAATAGCAGATATTTTGCAAAAAGCAAAAGCACCTCAAGGATTATTTACCACTTTGTTGCTCCCCGCTTCATCTATTAAAGCATTGATAGCACACCCCGCGATAGCTGCCGTTACGCTAACCGGAAGCACGGCAGCCGGCAAAGAAGTAGCAAGTGTGGCTGCTGCTCATATCAAAAAACAAGTGTTGGAGTTAGGTGGCAGCGATGCCTATATTATCCTAAAAGATGCAGATATGAACCTCACCATTAAGACCTGTACTTATGGGCGATTGGTGAATAGTGGGCAGAGTTGTGTAGCTGCAAAACGATTTATTGTTGAGAAAGACGCATTACCGGTTTTTGAAGAAGGATTGTTGGCATCCTTTAAAGCAGCAACATTTGGTGACCCACTGATAGAACATCATACTATTGGTCCCTTAGCTCGAGTAGATTTGAGAGATGAATTGCATGAGCAGGTTGTGAAAAGTATTGAAATGGGAGCTACCTTGTTGTGTGGAGGATATATTCCCGAAGGAGCAGGAGCCTACTATCCACCCACGATATTATCCAATGTAAAAAAGGGAATGCCCGCCTACGACGAAGAATTATTTGGCCCGGTAGCAGCTATCATTGAAGCAAAAGATGAAGCGGAAGCTATACGAATAGCGAATGACAGCATCTATGGTTTAGGCGCAGGGATATTTTCTGCCAACATAGAAAAAGCGGAAGCAATTGCCGCCAACGAGTTACAAGCCGGTAACTGTTTTGTGAATGCCTTTGTACACTCTGACCCAAGACTACCCTTTGGTGGCATCAAGCAAAGTGGCTATGGACGTGAGCTGGGCGAATGGGGCATCAAAGAATTTGTAAACGTTAAAACGGTCTTCATCGGATGATATCAGGTATCTATTTTCTATTATTTTTTTATCATTCGCTATTAATTTTTATGTAATTTCAAAATCCCTGAACAATATGGGATTTTATGAAATCGCTTTGGATATCTATTGCACTTATCGTTCTTTGTTTACAACCGCTACAGGCACAGCTTTTAGCACCCAACCAACCGGAGCAAGATGCGTGTAATGCCTTGCAATTATGTGGCAATACCTTTACTTCAACCTATAGTTATCAATTGGAAGGACTCGTTAGCGACCTCACATCATCACCTTGTAGTGGTGGAGAAGGTAATTCAATGTGGCTACGATTGAATGTGGTTAGTGCCGGCATTATTGTCTTCACTATATCTCCCCTCAACCTAACCGACGATTATGATTTTGCGGTTTTAGATATCACCAATACTCCTTGCAATGCGTTGACGAGTGCGAATGTCATCCGATGCAATTTCAATAATAATCAACCGGGCAGTAATGTGAATGGCGTAGTAGGATTGAATACTACTTCCACTACATTATTTACTACTGCAGGAGCTTTCGGGGGTTCCTTTTTGCAACAGATAAACGCCAATGCAGGTGATGTGTACCTTATCATGATCAACAATTTTGGAGACCCATTTGTAGGTGGCCCCAGCTCCGGATTCACGATCGACTTTACAGGCAGTACGGCTATCTTCAACGACAATGGTCGTCCTCATATGCTTTCAGCGTATCAACCCTGCGGTATCAACGATAAGATATATATTCCCATAAGTGAAAATGTACTTTGTAGTTCTATTGAGCCAAGCGGCACCGACTTCTTACTCTCCGGTGGTGGTAGTATTATTAGCGCGACAGGTATTAACTGCAGCGGACTCAACGGCTATACTGATACTGTTATTCTTACCTTGAGTGCACCCTTGCCTCCCGGTACGTATACTATCGATATTCAAAACGGTACCGATACGAATACTATTATTGACTTATGCAACCATGCCGATACGATACCAGACCAAGTGACGTTAGTCGTAAGCCCCACGGCGCTTTCATTGGATGCAGTTGTACCACCGGCCTGTTATCAATTTAAGATTACGACCAACTCCATGACCAATTGCAACTCTATTGCAGCAGATGGTTCCGATTTTCAAATATCGGGTCCGCAAGCGGTAAGCGTTGTAGCTGCCTCAGGTATCAATTGCAATAGCCTCAACATGACGGATACAATACTTATTAGTTTGTTGGCACCTATATCAATGGATGGCAGTTATACAATACAATCTAAAATTGGAACAGATGGAAACACACTTACGGACAACTGCGGGTTAGCGCTTCCCGTAGGAGATTCCGTATCGTTTACGATCAACTCCCAAGATGGACTTATTGCATTAATGTCTGACACGATAGTCTGTGATTCGGGTTATATAATGCTTTCTGGAGTGGACAATACGACGTCTCCCACAACCTATCATTGGATGCCCGGCACCTTTGTAAACGATTCCACCCAATTGCAAACAATGACATTCATTCGTCAATCAAGCACCTTTACTATGTTGGCAACAGATAAAGATGGTTGTCCGCATCGTGCGCAAGTGAACATCACATTGTCAGAACGAAACCCAACACTATCACCATTAGAGGCATCTATTTGTGTGGGCGAAAAAATACAATTATTTGCCTCCGGTGGACAGCAGTATGAGTGGGTATCGGGTGAGTTGAATCAATTGTCTTGTACCGATTGTCCATCACCCATTGCCACCCCCAATGATAGTACGATATATGCGGTTCGGATATCTGACCAATACCAATGTGCTGACACCTTAGCTGTGACGGTTAACGTAATGCCCTTGCCCAACATTATAGCCACGCCCCATGATACCATAGTGAAATACGGCAGCGAATTGCAACTGACAGCGAGTGGAGGTACTTACTATACTTGGTATCCTGCTATAGGTTTCAATAATGCTACTTCGCCTACACCTATTGTGACCATTGGCAATACCAACTATTTTGTAGTAACCGGTATTGCCAGTAATGGATGTCGCAATACGGATACGGTAAAAATTCGCATTGACTATGATGACATCATTCCGATACCTACTGCTTTTACCCCCAATAGCGATGGTAAGAATGACCTCTTCAAAGCCGGTAATATGCGTTTCAACAAGCTTCAAGAATTCCGAATTTTTAACCGATGGGGGATTGAAGTATTCAGCACCACCAACCCCGAACAAGGTTGGGACGGCAGCTACAAAGGACAACAGCAAGATGCTGGGGTGTATTATTATGTTATTAGAGTAGTGACGCCGGACAACAAACAACAAACGCTCAAAGGAGATATTACACTGGTACGATAGTTAAGAAAAAGTTGGATTTCATCATACCGTCGTTGTCGTTAATTAAATATGACACAACTTGATAATCATACAAGGTTTTTCGGAAATTTCTGCAATGCAGAAGATAAGATAGAAGAGATTGAATATTTTCATTCAGAACTGGAATCACTTATTTCTAATGAAAAAATCAAACTGGAGAGTATTGATGTGGAATACAATACCAATCCTAGTCTTTACAAAAGAAAATTTCATTTCGGAAATACTCTGGCTAAAAATTTAAGGGCATCGGTTGTTGTAAGTCTGGCAACTTTTTTAGAAGTCGAATTGCAAAATTATTGTTGTGATTTACAAACCGCCCTTAGCCTGCAAGTGAATTATAACGATTTTAAAGGGACCATTTTGGAACAGTTTAGGACGTATACTAACAAAATTGCTTTTCTATCAATAGACTTTTCTTCCTCTAAATACCAGAAAGTAAAGAATCTTATTGAATTAAGAAACTGTATTGTACACTATGAAGGTCAGATTGAAAACTGGTATGGTAGAAGGTTTAATCGCCTGGAATCAATCCAAAATCTAGCGAAGGCAATTCCTTCAATTTCAATTGAAGAAACTGAGTTTATTTCAATTAATGCTGATGCTTGCAGAGATTTTATTTCAATTATCAAGGAATTTATTGACATGATTTATGAAAGTGCATTAGAAAAATTTTCGAATAAATGAAGATAACTACCGATAACATTTCATTGCTGCTATGCAGGCTGATATACAAATGCTGTATTTTTTGTTCGTTGCTCATCTTCCGTAATTTTATGAGTTGACGTGCCTTGAATCCAGCACATCAGCAATGATGTTTTCCGTTGTCGGTTGCAATAAATATTGCTTTCACAAAAAATGGCATGGTAATGGCATGAAGCAGTGTATCACTAAAACGAATAAGGATATGAAAAAGATGATTATGGCAACGTTATTCGTTGCATTATTGGTGGGCATTTCCGCCACTACAGAAGCTCGTCCCGATTTCCGCCAACGTCATCAGAAGCACAGCATTCATAGAGGAGTACGCAGCGGACAGATAACACCTAGAGAGGCACATCGCTTGCACAAAGAGCAAAGACACATTTCCTCTATCAAAAGAAAAGCCTATGCCGATGGTTATGTTACACACAGAGAAAGGGCACGCATTGTGAAAGCGGAACGTAGAGCGCATAGAAATATCTATGTTGCCAAGCATAATAGACACCGCCGGTATTAATAGGCGAATTTCAAACAATCATAGATACACGTCAAGTGGGCTGTTTCAACGAAAGAAACAGCCCATTTTGTTTTTCAACCTTTAGTAAGCCATACTACTTCCATTGCAGTTGCACATTCATTTTTATTTAAAAAAATAGTTGCATATAATTAGTATAAAAAAAAGCTATTGCAATTAACAAAAGGATTATATATCTTCCATCTAACTAAAATTTTTTCACATGAAAAGAGTAATACAAGTATTGCCGGTTTGGTTGTTATGCTTTATTGGCATTAGCACACATGCACAGATTGTGGATATTACCGTAAACCCCGGTACCAGTGGCAACGTGCCATTTGGGACACTAAGTCATCATGCATCCGAAATTATTTATACTGAGGCAGAGATTGGAGCTTCCAATTTTATAACCGCGGGCACCGCTATCTCTCATGTAGGTTTTGCATTGAGTACATTAGGTACTAACCCTACCTTCAACAGTGTAAGCATTTATATGAAGGATGTTCCTTTGTCCACTACTACCTTTACATCAGGCACCTATAGTACTGCCGGTTACACTTTGGTATATACCGGTAGTATTACTTTCAGCAGCGCTTCACTAGGCGGAAATTGGACTTCTGTAGCCCTTACAACCCCTTACGTAAGAACCCCCGGTACCAACTTGCAAGTAATGATTACTCGTACGGATGCTACATCTCATTCGGGTTTTGTGTGGACATGCTCTATAGGCAATAGCACCAGTAGTTCGGCCATCTCTACAAGACGATATAATGGTAGTGCGGCACTATCACCCTCCACTACCATGTCGCTCTCTGCATTTAGACCGGCCATTCGTCTCAGCCACAAACATCAATATGACCTCAAAGTAAATGCGATTTATTCTTTAGGAAAATTACCTTACCCCAACGGAGCTACCCAACCTATTTCTGCAAGTATTAGTAATGTAGGTACTGATTCCCTCAATAATGTTTATGCTCATTTAGCTATTACAGGTGCCAATACTTTTGTTGACTCTCAATTGATAACTACTTTACCTCCCGATAGTACTGCAGTCATCAACTTCTCCACTGTTACCTATACTGCTTTAGGGGCAAATACAATAACCGTTTCATTACCTACAGATGATGATACGACCAACAATGTAAAATCAATTCCCCAACTACTGAATGCCAATACCTGGTCATACGCTTATGGACCTACCCCAACCGGGGGTGTCGGCTTCACAGGGGCTACAGGAAATTTTGTAGCAAAATTTAACACCAATGCGCTAACCTATATTTCTCAAATAACAGTAAACTTTACCTCGGGTGGTAATCAATACAAACTGGGGATATGGGATGCCTCCGGCACCAATGGTGCACCGGGTACGCTTCTTTGGGACTCTCCCAATCCGTTGACCACTGTTTCCGGTGTAAATGTGTTACCTGTATCGCCACCGGTGTTGGTGAATAGCGGTGATTTTTATGTAGGCGTTCGGCAAGTAGGTACTACCAATGTTGGCTTTGCATATCAATCAGAGGTTCCTATTCGGGCTAATACCTTCTATTATTCTTCACCTATTACCAGCACTACTTGGAATGACTTTGCACCCAACAACCCCTTCCGTTTTATGATTGAGCCCAAGCTCATTCTCCCTATTGATATCAGCCTTAGCGACATTCATACCAATATGGGAAGTACGACCTCATGTACTCCTTTCCCTCAAGAAGTATCTGCTTTGCTCACCAATACAGGTGCCAATAATATTAGTATAGGCGCCGCAACTGTAACACTAAAAATTAGAGGCGCTAACACCTACACTTCTACCTATAACAACGTAAAGCTATTATCACCCGGAGATACAGAGTTGGTAACCTTTTCGGGAATTAACCTGTTAGCCACGGGTACCAACTTTGACACCATGTATGTAACACTAACCGGCGATGGAGAACCGGAAAATGATACTCAGAAAATTCAACAAACCATATTGCCAACGCTCACTACATTACCGGTAGTAGAATCTTATGACAATCCTACCTTTAATGTGGGCAACTTAACACAACTCTCCGGTACCGGTAATTGGGCTCTACAGAATGGAACTCCTACTACTTTGGCTATTAGTCCACACTCTGGCAATACATTCGTAATGTTTAACTGTTATAGTTTTGCCGCCGGGGTTTCCTCCAGAATATATAGTAGCTGTATCACCTTGCCGAGCACGCCAACATTCCCATGTTCTAATAACTCATTAGGCTTTTGGATGACGCAAGACAATAGCTTCTCTACCGATCTTGATAGTGTATATGCATGTGTGAGTAATGATGGAGGTATGACCTGGACAAGGCTATTCCCGGGTTTTGCTCGCTATAATTCTTCCTATTCTACACCGGGTTGGAAACATGAAACCGTTGACCTATCCACTTACGCCGGGCAAACCATTCAAGTAGGGCTTGAAGGGGTGAGCAAATTTGGGAATATAATCGGCGTTGACGACATAATGATTGGTAGTAATGCTATGCAAATGTTAGCACTTTCTACTCCTGCATCAAATGCTGTAAACATGACCGCTTCTTGCGATGATAATGGATGGACATATTATAGCGACCCTTCTATTTCAAATACCAACTTCATCGCAATTAATTGGGACCCTAACAACACCGGTGCTAATACTGCAGCTAAAGCAGCCGCAAGTCCAAGTTTATATGTTGATACAGGTGCCTATAGCGTTGAAATTCCTGCTTTGCAAATGGCAACATTTGTTTCAAAAAGATATTGGAATGTAAATCTAAACAGTACTACGCTGACCGGACCGGTACATGTACGGTTCTTTTATGACTCTACCGAAATAGCACAAGTAACCAATCGTGCCAATGCATTCATAGGGCTGTATGGTGGTAGTTTAGAAACACCTACATGGTTTAAAACAGTTTCCGGTGCGTACGCCAATGATACTTCACACCTCGATGCAGGAGGCGTATTTAATGCCATGTATTTAACCAACAAAAACACCAGCAACAGCCGCATAAACGGGTTGGTATATGCCCAATTTGATAGCATCACTAGTTTCAGTGGTGGCTCGTATGCTGCCGGTGTAGGGCTCAACAGTCCACTTCCTCTTTCCATTATTGACATTCAAGTAAGTCAGGTGGGCAGCAAAAACAAACTGCAATGGACTATTGCCAATACGGCTATTTTTGACCATTTCATCATTGAAAAAAGCAACGATGGACGCATCTTTTATGAAGTAGGAACCGTAACTACCAACCAGCAACAAACCTATAGCTACTATGACTCCAACCCACTTAACGGCTCCAATTACTATCGTGTAAAAGCAGTGAGCCCTGCCGGTAATAGCACTTATAGCAAAACCGTTTCTATTTTCAATTCGGTAAGCACTTCGGTATCGATATTCCCTAATCCGGTAAAGGATGCCATACACTTGCAAATTATGTCTGCCAAAGACATGACGGGGGATGTTGTTGTTACCGACATCACCGGAAAAATAATGTATAGTACCACGTTGCAACTTACAAAAGGAAGCAACCAAGCTACTATCAATATGCAACATCACGCTAAGGGAACCTACTTCCTAAAATTTGTTACTGCCGAAAAAACTACCACACATAAATTTGATGTGCAGTAGCAGCTAACTATTTTTCACTCATAACACTGAAGGTAGTCGTGATGACTACCTTCAGTGTTATGTATCATGCAAGAGAAATATTTGCTGAAGAAATATCACCTCCCATTTATTCAACAGCTCTATTTAAAAAGGAAATAAATGGTTGCATCGTTTGAAAAATGGATACTACTTTCTCAGAGGTATCTTTTCGGATAAAAGCCGCATCATCCATTCGAGCACCAACGGTAAAACTTTTCAGCTTCAAATAGGCAATGGCGGGATTACTATCATCGTATCCAAGAGGGGGCCTTTTTAAGGGTTCTCCATCTATTTTTTGAAATACACTTGTAAATTTCTTTTCAGAAATAATACCTTCAAACTCCGGAAAATTGTAATCAATTTCTTGTCTTATTTTTTTCAGTACATCCTTCTCTGGCTGCCAAATACCGCCTCCGACAAAACTTTTCCCGGGTTCTAAATGCAGGTAATACCCTGCCCCAATATCCTTTTTCCCATTTTTGCTAAATACAGCACCAAAGTTTGCTTTGTAAGGCTCCTTGTTTTTTGAAAACCGAACATCCCGATGGATACGAAAGATACAGTCCTTTGCTCGCTGAGCCGTAAACCCTTCTTCCCATACCGCCAATTTATCTAAAATGGTTTGTACGAGTTTTTCAAAATCAGTACGAGCAGCTTCATACATTTTTCGATTGGCATCAAACCAGGTTTTATTATTGTTTTCATTCAAGTTTTGAAGAAAAGAAAAAGTGGAAGATTCCATAAATTGGTAAGGTGTTTGATTAGAACGTAATGTGTTAATAAAATTACGTGAAAGTAAGATTGTTAATAGAGTTTTTTAATAATTTTGATTACTAACTATCATGCAGACACTCCATAAGAGGTTAGCGCTATAATGGGTATTTACCTTTGTAGTATTATGGCTCTTATGCAGTGTCTATAAATTTTTGTTTTAGACATGAAGCGATTGGCAATACTCGGCTCCACCGGATCAATAGGTACACAAGCATTGGATGTGGTAGCAGCTCACCCGGATTTATTTGAAGTAGAAGTACTCAGTGCTCATAGCAATGATAAACTCTTAATTGAACAAGCAAAAAAGTTCTCACCCAATGCCGTCATTGTTACGGACGAAAAGAAATACGAAAAAGTAAAAGCAGCACTCTCCTCACTCCCCATAAAAGTATTTAGCGGGCCACATGCACTAATGGAAGTAGTGCAGTGGGAAAGTGTAGATGTGGTGTTGGCTGCCATTGTTGGTTTTGCCGGGCTACATTCCGTACTGGCGGCTATTGATGCCGGCAAAACTGTAGCACTCGCCAATAAAGAAACCCTGGTTGTTGCCGGCGAGCTGGTAATGAGTTTGGCACAGTTACGAAAGGTATCCATCATACCGGTTGATAGCGAGCATTCAGCCATTTTTCAGTGCTTGACAGGAGAGCACAAAACAGCTATTGAAAAGATAATTCTTACCGCTTCCGGAGGGCCTTTTTTAGGTAAAAAGCCCAATTTCCTTGTGAATGTCAAAGCATCTCATGCCTTGCAGCATCCCAACTGGACGATGGGTGCCAAGATAACAATTGATAGTGCCACCCTTATGAATAAAGGGTTGGAGATGATAGAAGCCAAATGGCTGTTTGGGTTAAAC
Source organism: Bacteroidota bacterium (assembly GCA_029573235.1). Lineage (GTDB taxonomy): Bacteria > Bacteroidota > Bacteroidia > Chitinophagales > Chitinophagaceae > JAFIGV01. Next base: position 22,059 of record JAKQGX010000027.1, on the reverse strand, counting down.
AACGACCAAATAGAAGTGGTGGTGCATCGCGAAAGCATTCTTCACTCTTTCGTTCAGTTTTGTGACGGCTCCATCAAAGCACAGATGGGTCTGCCGGATATGAAACTCCCCATACAATATGCCTTGGGATACCCACAGCGCATTCAAAATGATTTTCCTCGATTTAGTTTTAAAAATTATTCAAAATTTCATTTCGATGCACCCGATTATAAAACTTTCCGTAATCTTGCAATCGCTAAAGAAGCCATGGAAAAAGGCGGTAATGTGCCTTGTGTCATGAATGCAGCCAATGAATTGGTGGTCGATTCTTTCCTAAAAAACAAAGTGGGTTTTCTGGAAATGAGTGATGTGATAGAAAAAGTAATGGAAAAGATAACCTTCATTGAACACCCATCATTGGAAGATTATGAAAAGTCGGACCGTGAAGCACGCATCTTAGCAGCCGAGTTAATAAAAAAATCGCAGCTCTCGGTTTATTAATTATTATTTATCCATTTCAGAATGTTATTATTTTCTTCGAGCGTCTTACTGCTTTCCGGTGGCTGGACACAGGCTTTACAACTATTAGCAGCACTATCTTTACTTATATTACTTCATGAATTTGGGCACTTTTTCTTTGCGCGTTTATTCAAAACACGTGTTGAGAAATTTTATCTCTTCTTCGACTTTCTATTTCCCTTTCCCAACCTTTTGAATATTGCCTTATTTAAAAAGAAAAAAGGCGATACTGAATACGGACTGGGATGGTTTCCGCTGGGTGGTTATGTAAAAATATCCGGCATGGTAGACGAAAGTATGGATAAAGAGCAGATGGCATTGCCCCCGCAACCCTGGGAATACCGATCTAAAAAAGCGTGGCAACGTTTATTGATTATGTTGGGGGGTATCATTATGAATATCCTTGTTGCCATCTTCCTATACATTGCCATCTTTGGTATTTGGGGAGAGCAGTATTTACCGGTAAAAAACATGACTTATGGTATTGCTGCCGACTCTTTAGCCAAAAGCGTTGGGTTTAAAGACGGAGACAAAATCATTAGCGTAGGCGGCAAGAAAGTAGAGCGTTTCAACGAGGTGATGAAAGAGTTTATTTTTCAGCAAGCCACCACCTTTGAAGTAGAACGTGATGGACAACCTTTGACTATTACCATTCCCGAAGGAACGATTGGAAACATATTAAAAACACGAAAAAAAGGCGGCTTTATTTCTGAGCGTACTCCTTTCTTAGTGGGTGATGTGGGCAATGGCTCTGCGGCAGAAAAGATAGGACTCAAAGCCGGCGATAGCATCGTTTCGCTAAACAATCAAAACACGCAGTTTTTCGATCAATTTGAAACTGCCAAACAACAGTATAAAGGACAAGATGTTACCCTCAATGTCATCCGGGATGGAAAACCTATTTCAATACATGGCACTTTGCCAGCAGATGGTATTTTCGGCTTTCGTCCTAAGATAGACCCTGAAAGATATTTTCAACTAGAAACGATTAAGTATGGTGTGGGTGCTTCAATAGCTAAAGGGTTTTCGGCAACCTTCGAAACATTTGGTTCCTATTTCGAGCAATTCAAATTTCTTTTCACATCCAAAGAAGTAAAAGCGTCTGAAAGCCTGGGAGGCATTGTTAGTTTCGGACAAATGTTCCCGCCTGTATTTAGCTGGCAAACCTTCTTACACCTCACGGCCTTCGTCTCCATCATTTTGGCATTTATGAACTTGCTTCCCATACCGGGTTTGGATGGCGGATACGTAATCTTCTTGTTGTATGAATTGGTGAGCGGTAGAAAGGTGAGTGACAAAGTAATGGAGAAAGCCACCACGGTTGGTTTGGTATTACTACTCGGACTCATGCTCTACGCAAACGGGCTAGACATCTTCAGGCTATTCAAATAACTCATACAGGAGCCTCTTCGTTTTGTGCCGTACTCATTATTCCGAAGCTACTAAACGCTGTAATATCTACTAGTGAATGCGTGGTGACTGCTGAAGTCTTATCGCTACTTCAATGGGGGAGATTTCTTGTATGCAATGACAGGAAGAAGCACTCTTTCGACAATCACTACAGTTTTTTTGCTTTACTAATACACTAGCATGTGTACCAAGGGGTGCCCATCGACCGGGATGCATAGGGCGAATAGGCGGAAAAATACCCAAGCTATTTATGCCAACAGCCGCTGCTATATGTAGTGGTCCGGTACTATTGGCCACCAGCCCATCACAATGAGCAATGAAAGCAATAAACTGTGGCAAGTTCATTTTTCCGGTAATATCGGTCACATCGCTTGCGCACTGATTGAGTAGTGGTGATAATGACTCACGTTCTTTCTCAGTGCCGGATATTAAAATATGAAACCGCTCTTTGTCCAACAATTTTATTAATGCAACAAAATTATCAATACCCCATTCTCTGGCACTTCCTTGCGACTTGGGATGCAAAATGAGGTTGTACTTATGAGGATGCAAATACTGTTTGTAGCGCACATCAAGCGCCTCCCACTTATGGAATCCAAACAAACCGGAGATCTGTTCTAAGTGCCATGTTGGAGAAACAGCCAATGGTTTCAGAAGAGCTAAATTCAATTGTGCCTCATGCAAGTCTGAATTCTTTCTACTCAACGATACCCATTTATTGCAAGTGAGCCAATGATACAACCGATGGGTAGTGCCTATGCGTATCGGAATCTTTAAACTCACAGCCCTTTTTGCAATGGCACGTACGGGGAAAACATGAAGAATAGCCGCCGGCGCTGCTCCCAAAATAGAAACCTCTTGATGAATAAAATCCTCAACATCAATAAAAACATCAACATGCTCACAGCAAGCAATAACCGGTTGAGTATAACGCGTCCCTAAAAAAGCAATCTTGATATTCGGAAATTGCTTTTTCAATGCACCCGCGACCGGCAATGTGAGAATGACATCGCCAATACTATCGGTACGACTAATTATAATATTAGGAAGTGGCAGCATTAATATTCCTTTCCTTCTTTTTTGAATTGATGATACTGACGAATTTTGCTGTATTTAATATAGGTGGCAAAAGCCGAAAACAAGCAGACTTGAAAGCCGGCATATCCATCTAAGATACCCAATCGAATAAAATAGGATTGAACAAACTTCCACTTTGCCGCAAACAAAGCCTTGCAAATACCGGCATTTTTACCAAGCTCCACATCACGACGAGCCATGATGTCGGTAAATTTTTCGATTTGTTTGAGATGATCGGACAACGTGTGGTAGCTATAATGCAACAAATCGCCTTCCAACATACCTACTGCAGATAACTGGCCATCTAATTGCCAGCTTTCATGAATTTGTTCCCCTTTCCAACTGCCTTTAGTGCGGTTGTAGCAGCGGATTTTCTTATCCGGATACCAACCACAATGATTAATCCATTTGCCACAATAATTTGTACGGCGCCTTAATTCATAAGCAGGAAAAGCAGGCTGAAGCTTTATTTGGCGAATGCTCATCTCCAATTCCGGGCTGAGTACTTCATCGGCATCTATGGAGAGTATCCAATCATGGGAGGCTTGTGCGTCAGCAAAATTTTTCTGTGCAACATAACCCAGAAATTCAGATGATATAACTTTTGCGCCAAACGATTGTGCCATAGCAACGGTGCTGTCTGTCGACTGGCTATCGACCACGATTATCTCATCAGCGATGCCTGCCACAGAATGCAAGCAGCGACCGATGTTTTTTTCTTCATTTAGAGTGATGACAACTACGCTAAGGCTAATCATAAAAAGACTGGCGCAAAGCTAAGAACATATTAAAGCAATGGACTTAATTAAGATAACAATTTTTGTCGAAGGAGGAATTCCAACTGATCGTTGGTTACTTGTAGCTTGTCGGTGATTTCTTTTTCGTCTTTTCGATTTTTATAGATTTCAAAAGCCTGCAAAATGGTATTGTTGAGTTCCTCTTCATTCCAAGGCTTGCTCAGGTAATGGTATATTTTACCTTTATTAACGGCGTCTATTACGGCATTCAAATCGGCATAACCGGTAAGTAAAATACGAATGGGGTCGGGATGGGTTTCCAAGATATTCACTAAAAATTCCACTCCGGTCATCTCCGGCATGCGCTGATCGGTAATGATGATGTGGATGTTGTGTTCATCCAATATTTTCATAGCATCTCGAGCACTTTCAGCCGTGAAAATTTTATATCTCAAGCGAAAAGTAGCTTTGAATGAAATGAGGTTGTTCACTTCATCATCTACGTATAGTATATTTATTTTGTCATCCATTATCTTGTAGAAATGCTTGCCTATTTTTGAACCTATAATAAGATAAGGATATAGCGTTTAATTAACTCGATGAAGGTAAATAATAATATCAAAATTACCATATAAATGATGAAAAAAAATTACGAAGCAGAGCACAATTCTGTATATCAGCCGATTATTTTCAAACCCAATACTATCGACTTTGATGCTTTTAAAGCGGCACCTCCATTGGGATTGACCATTATGGATGAGATGACCAGCCAAATCAAAGGGTTATTGAAAAGCAGGAATCCAACCCAACGCTTGTCTGACGAAGAATGGAAGATAGCAATCGCCGCTTTTTTAGGGGGAATATCCATGGAAGATTATGGGGTGTGGGTGTACTATCCTTGGTTGAACAAACTCATTCACTTATTGGACGAAGAGGAATTTATTGAGGTACGCACCAATCGTAATAAATACAAATTAACTACGGAGGAACAAGCCTTATTGCGGACCAAAAAAGTGGGTATCATCGGCTTGTCGGTAGGGCATTCCATCGCTACTTCTCTGGCAATGGAGCGCGTTTGTGGTGCCTTACACATTGCAGATTTTGACGAATTGGAACTCAGTAACCTCAATCGCATAAGAACCGGCGTACAACATTTGGGGCTCCACAAAACCGTTATTGCCGCAAGAGATATTGCAGAAATAGACCCTTTCCTTCAAGTGCGCATCTATAGTGATGGTGTGACTGCCGAAAATATCGATTCCTTTTTTAACGAAGGAGGTACTCTGGATTTGCTGGTAGAAGTATGCGATGGCATTGAACAAAAAATAAGCAGTAGGCTTTTAGCTCGTAGTATGAAAATACCCGTTGTAATGGACACTAATGACAGAGGGATGATGGACATCGAACGTTTTGACCTTGAACCAAACCGTCCTTTATTACACGGGTTAGCTGAGGGGCTCACCGTAGAAGTACTACAAAAGCAAACACCTGAAGAACGCTTACAAACGGTGATGAAGATTATTGATTTTGATAACACTTCTGATAAGTTAAAATACTCTATGAAGGAAATAGGAAAGACTATTAGCAGCTGGCCGCAATTGGCATCTTCGGTATTGCTGGGTGGTGCTGTTACGGCAGATGTAATCAGAAGAATTTTCTTAAATGAATTGGAAAAATCCGGAAGGTTTTATGTAGATTTAGACCAGATAATTCAGTAATACCCTACCGTTTTTACAAAAAACCAATTACAAAATGTTGTCTATAAGGGTATTTAGAGCTATAGATGATTTAAAATCTTGTGAAAAATTCGCAGAAGGTCATGCCAATGTGCTTAAAGACTATGGTGTTACGAAAGTAACTTCAGCCCGTACGGATTGGTTTTTTAACCCTGGCGTTTATGTGGTCTTAGTTGAAGATGAAGAAACGGGCGAAGTAGTGGGTGGGGAGCGTGTCCACATGGTAAGTGAGGGCTTTTATTTACCTATACAAGAAGCAGTAGCCATCGTTGACCCTAAAGTGCATACACTAGTTGAACATTATGCCGATGGAAAAGTTACCGGCGAAATTTGTGGATTATGGAATGCCAAATCGATAGCCGGCAAAGGGGTAAGTTTGTTTTTAACCAAAATAGGCGTAGCAATTGCCCGACATATTGGTATGGACAGCTTGTTTGTGCTCTGCGCGCCCTATACTGTGCAAATGTGTCAAGATTCGGGATTTGAAATCGAAACCTCTATTGGCAATGAGGGTAGGTTTGTATATCCGAAACTCGATCTTATTGCAACGGCACTCGTAGTAAAAGACCTGCACCATATCGACCCCAAATCGGAGTTTTATAATGAAATAATTTACTTCTATGATTCCCCTATTAGCACCGCATCGGTATTAGGTCAAAAGGGGGAAACCATCGTAAAATACGACATTACTATTAACCGAACTTCTACCCTCCAATGATTAAAAAGAAGCATCTCCTCCTATTCATTCTTGTCTTCACGATATTAAAGGTTAGTGCATCACCGCACCCTACTATTTATACCAGTAGCAGTCTTAACCAATACATCGGGAAACAAATAGAAATCCTCATTGACGAGGCTGATACCCTCACCTACTGGGGGGCTCGCAATGCCACCCATTTCAAACCTTCTAATGAGCCGGTACCCAACTTGGGCACTCAAAAAGGAGCTATTTGGTTTCACTTTACCATTGCCAACGACCAGCCAAAAGACCGGTTTATTTTGAATATTGAAAATGCCTTTTTAGAAAATGTCGTGCTTTTTCAAGAAACCCAAGATGGAAATTACCAAATCGATAGCGTTTCAAAGACACAACCTTTTTGGAGTCGGCAAATAGCCATCTCAAATCCTGCGTTTTTCATCAACATTCCCAATGGTAGTGTTAGCCATTTTTACCTAAAAGCAACTACCCCAACACAGTTTATTGTGCCAATAAAACTAGATAGTGATGAAAGCACCATGGTGTATGAATTGAGAAAAAACACCTTGAGAGGGGTGTATTACGGAATACTATTAGGCATTCTCTTTTACAACCTCTTCATATTTTACAGCACCAAAGACAAAAGCTACCTGTACTTTATCTTTTACATCATTTCGGTAGGATTGGTACAACTCAACATTACCGGGCTTGGCTATAAGTACCTTTGGTTTAACAGTCCATTTTTTGAGAGCATATCCCTATACATATTCCCTACCCTTACGGCAATTAGCTCCATTGGGTTCACCCGCCATTTTCTTTTTATCAAAGACTATGTACCTCGCCTCAATAAGTTATTGAGTGTGGTAAATCTATTGTACATTATCCTTACCCTAAATGCATTTTTCGGCAATAAGACCATCAGCTATAATTTTCTGAACATACTGGGGCTTCCCTTGGCCATTATGCTGATATGGGCGGGTGTTTATATTTGGGTAAAACACAAGTACCGCCCTGCTTTTGTGTTTTTGATAGCATGGGTATTATTCTTGCTGAGTGTTATCATTTTTGTATTAAAAGATGTGGGCGTATTACCCTACAATTTATTGACCATTTCCATCTTGCAATTGGGTTCTGCATCTACCATCATCCTACTTTCTATAGCCGTGGCGGATAAGATAAACCTATACAAAATGCAGAAAGAGTCTTTCCAACAACAATCTATAGCTGCAGCAGAAGAAAAGGAACGTTTAGTACGGGAGCAAAACGTCATCTTAGAGTCCAATGTTTTAGCACGCACCAAAGAACTACAAGAATCTAATACTGCTTTAGAAAAAACGTTAAAAGATTTGAGAGAAGCCGAAACACATCTGGTAGAATCTGAAAAGATGGCTTCTTTGGGGCAACTGACAGCGGGCATAGCTCATGAAATAAACAACCCTATCAATTTTGTAACTTCTAATGTCAATCCTTTAAAAAGAGATATCAACACGATAAAAGATATTCTAGCGAAAGTAGAAGCAATAGGACTGCAAGAGGGAAGTAGCGAAGAAAAACTAGCGAAGATTAAGCAACTAAAAGAAGAAGAAGATTACGACTATATCCTTTCTGAAATAGACTTTTTAATAAAAGGCATCAATGAAGGTGCTGTACGCACTTCAGAAATAGTCAAAGGGCTTCGACTGTTCTCGAGACTGGACGAAGAAGGGGTTAAACCGGCTAACATCAACGAAGGACTTGACGCTACCCTAACACTTGTGAATAATCAATTGAACGGAACTATAACGGTAGAAAAAAACTATACATCTGATGCTGTGATAGAATGCTATCCGGGAAAGCTAAACCAAGTATTTTTAAACACTATCACCAATGCCATTCATGCCATTCATGAGCGGTGGAAAGAAGCGCCCAATGGCATTATTACCATTACGACCAAAAAGTCAAACGACCATCTTATCGTATCCATCAAAGATAATGGAATAGGCATGACAGATGAAGTGCAGAAACGTTTATTTGAGCCATTCTTCACAACCAAACAGGTAGGGCTGGGCACCGGTTTGGGGCTTTCTATTTCTTGGAAAACCATCATGAAGCATGAAGGGAAAATTGATATAAACTCTACGTTTGGTGTCGGTACCGAATTTATTTTTACACTACCGGTGAAAGCACCACCACCAGAAACAAATATTTAACGTTGGATACTACCGAAAAAATAAAAGTCCTCTATATTGACGACGAGTCTAACAACCTCTTCGGGTTTAAAGCAGCATTTCGAACTGAATACAACATTCTTTTAGCCAATTCTGCTACTGAAGGAAAGGCTTTGTTACAGCAACATCCCGATACCCATGTCATCTTCTGCGACCAGCGTATGCCGGACATTACCGGAACCCAGTTTTTTGAAGACATTGCTTCTGAATACCCAGACCCTGTACGGATACTTATTACCGGGTTTACGGATGTAGCGGCCGTTGTGGATTCCATCAACAAAGGTCAAGTGTTTCGGTACTTGACAAAGCCTTACCAGCAAGAGGAAATTCATGCAGCCATTGAGCAAGCCTATAAATATTACATGACAGGCTTCATGCTTCGAAAGAAGAATGAAGAATTACAAAAGGCCAATGAGGATTTAGACAAATTTGCTTATAGTGTTACTCACGATATAAGAGGTCCGATATTGAGCATCTTAGGTGCTTTAGAAATCATGAAGCAAACTCAAAGTATGGAAGAGTTGCATAGCATCTGCAATATGATGGAAGAATCGGCTTTACAAGTAAACGACCTCATTGTAAACATCCACGCATATTACAGCCTTCAAAGAGGCACCATAGAAATTGAAGAAATTGATTTCAAAAACTTGTGTCAAGAACTTGCAGAGCTTCACAATATTCAATTAGCACTGGCAAATATTAAATTAACCATTACGGTACAACAAGTTGAAACCTATCATAACAGCCGTGTATTGCTGCACCTAATCATTAATAACCTGTTATCAAACGCTATTAAATATCAAAAAGATGCTGAAGTAAATAAATTTGTAAACCTTTCCGTGCAAGTCAATAATGGTATTGCCACCATAAAAGTTGCAGACAACGGCATCGGCATTGAAACAAAATACCTCGATAAAATCTTCAACATGTTTTTTAGAGCTTCTGAATCTTCAACCGGATCGGGCTTTGGATTGTACAATGTAAAAGATGCCTTGTTGAAACTAAAAGGAGATATTTTGGTTTGCTCCGAAATAGGAAAGGGGTCTGAATTCGTTATTACATTACCGGGTAAATAATTATGGCAACAGAACAATTTCACTTTATTCTAATAGACGATAGCAAACTAGATTGCTTCATTGGTGAAAAGATCATCGTTGGCTCGGGTCGTGCCGTTTCATGCCATACGTTTATGAGCACTTCTGCTGCATTTGAGCACATACAAAACAGTAGTGTAGATGCCCACCGAACCATCATACTAGTAGATATACAAATGCCTTTGATGACTGGATTTGATTTCATCGAACATTTTGAAAAAAACATTCCGGAACCCAAGCAATCAACATACATCATCAACTTGCTGACTTCATCTGTCAATCAAAATGACATGATACAATCGCAACGATACAAATCGGTAAACGCTTTTCTAAATAAACCCATCAAAAAAGATGTGCTCATCGATTTGATGGACAAGCTCAATTCATAATTACTTTACAGGCACTACTGTATATCCTTTGTCTTTCAATAGTTGAATCACACCTTTTTCGCCCCATAAATGCCCTGCACCTACAGCAAAGAATACCGCTTGTTGATCCATTCGCTCTTCCATACGCTCAATCCATTTGGCATTGCGCTCAACAATAAAGGTGTTTAAGTTGAGGCTGCTTTTCGAATTTTGAGTCATCAGTGTAAATAGTGTTGCCAGGTCTTGCTGCTTATACGCTTGCACGAGGGCTTGATATTCGTTGCTGCTACCTTCCCCTTTTTCTTTGATACTTCTAGCAATTTCTCCTGCTATCGTATCCGCTGGAATGCTTTCCAATAAAGCCAATTGCTCTTGGGGTGTTTCCAATCCAGTAATATCAATTTTCAACTCTTTGGCTGCTTCCATAATATTATTCTCGTATGACACAGTATGGGCGCAAGTCACTCCTTCGGTAGCCATCATCATCATTAGCGCTGATGGTTTCAGCCGAGCCAACATGGCGGTATCTAACTGTAATTTTTTAGAAAAATGATTGACGACTGCTTGATAATCCTCGGGCGAGAAATATTCATACAACGCTTTCCCATTGATGTTAACCATTCCTTGTGCTACTTGCATCATTACCATCGGGTCATCCATATCCATTTCAAAACAAACCTCACGAGTAGCACTGAGACTGCGCTTCATAGCTGGTGTCCAGAGATAATCATCGGCACAAATCATGTGCATGGTGCCAAACAAATAAGAGGGTTGCTTCATTTGATTGCCAGAAATCTTCCACAGTAACGAGTGGTTTTTTGCAGGCGATACTTTTGAAACCTGCGCCTTCATAGGGAGATGCCCAACCATGAACGAAAGACAACTCCATAAAAAAATCCAACATTTACTCATGCGAATAAAGGTAGGCTATTTGCCTATTAATGCAGTGTTTGCCTCAGTGCCATTATGGTATATTTAAGAAACAAGCATTATTCAAAAAACATAGTGAGTAATCCGGCACCAACACCCAAAACGATGGTTAATATTTTGGAGAAGGTAAGCATGTGATGTTTAGTACCACTTTCAAAAAAGATAGTGGTGGCAATATGGATGAAAACCCCAGCTACTATTGGTATCACAATGGCTACCCCTTCGCTCACAATCGTATAGTTCTCGCCCAGTAAGAGTGCTGTCACTGAGCCTAAAGGCGTTATCATTGAGAAAAGCAACACAATGAATATAACCGTTTTTGTAGGTTTTACCGTTTGTGCCAAAGTAGCCAGCAATATTACTTCCGGTAGCTTGTGCGCCGCTACTGCCAAGTATAATGAGGGCTCTGTTGCTGCGGTGCGGTATTCAAAACCCAACGGCAACCCTTCCATAAAAGCGTGTACCACCAGACCCAAAAAGATGGAATTAAAATGCACAGCATGACTATGTGCGTGGTGGTCTAACGCTTGGGTGTGTATATGCCCATGCTCTACCCCATGCGTGAACTGCTGTATGAGCAACTGTAGAAAAAAACCAAGTAAAATAAATATACCGGCTTTATGCCCGTTCTCTTCAAAGGTTTCGGGCAATAGATGAAGTACCGTAATGCTCAATAAAAAAGCTCCGGAAAAAGCCAATACCAAGTGGATATGTTTTTCCACCACTTTATATTTCAACGCCGCTAATCCGCCCGCGAGGGTGAGAATAAACAAGAGTAGATTGTGTAGCAGGTACATGAAGGAATAATAGATAAGCTACAAAAATACTAATACCGATGCGCAAATAGTGCGATACTGCATCTTTCTCTCTTACTTTATTGTTTGCCCTTCTCTTATTGCATTTTCAATATGACTTTTTCGTTGATTCAAGTAGTCATCAGCAATACATTCAATCGTAGCGTTTCTCTTCAAAAAAATAAAACTATATTTATTCTGCTGTTCATCGTAGCACAACTACACTGTACTATCCACCACAACGAACGACTGTTATTTTGCACAGCGCCGTTAGCCACAAAGACCATTATTTACAATGCCTACATATACATTCAAACAACCGCCTCAAATACCTCCTGCTGCCGGCAAATTGTTGATTGCGGCACCTTTTCTGAACGATAATAATTTTTTAAGAACCGTCATTCTACTTTGCGAATATACTTCGGAAGGCGCGGTGGGTTATGTGCTCAATCAACCCTTAGATGCTTCTATATCTGAAGTGCTTCCGGAGACGGGCAACGTGTCGCAACTTATTTACAAAGGCGGTCCTGTACAAATGAATACCCTACATTTTGTACATGCTCTACCCCATCTTTTAAAAGGTTCGCTATTGCCAGAAAATATATGCTGGGGTGGAGATTTCGAAAGATTAGAGCAGTTATTGCAGAAAGAAAAGGCTCCCATTACATCCTTAAAAATATTCTTGGGATACTCCGGATGGGGTGCCGGACAATTGGAGGCTGAGATAGAACAAGGAGCTTGGATTGTCTCTGCTGCTAATGCCGCCATCGTTTTTGAGACGCCATCGACATTGGTTTGGAAAAAGGCTATTGAATTGTTGGGCACCGAATATCAATATTTATCACAGATGCCGGTGAATCCTTCCATGAATTAATTTTGTATCGAAACCAATTCGACTTATGAGCCAAAAGTACTTGTTGCTTCTCTCCTTCATATTATTGCTTGCTTGCAAAAAAAAGGCTTCAGAAGAAATGACACTTCCTACAGACAAAACCTATTTCTCGATTGTACAATTTGCCTCAGACCAATTTCAGACCTATGGAGAGCAACCCTATACTTTTCAACGGGTCATTACCCTGAATGGCAAGACCGACAGCAGTTTTGTTACAGCTCCTTATATGGATTGGGAGAGCATATTAAAACCCTTTTTCAGCGCTGATATTAGCGCACCCAAATACTTGGGGCAATATAACGTGAGCTTGCTGGAAGATAATATGATGGACACTCGCACCTTGGTTTACGAAGCGAAGAACACAGTACTAGTCACCCGAACTTTACAGATAGTAACGGATATGGAGACCCGTAAAATAAAGTCCATATATATTGAAACAGAGAAAAATGGTACACTTCAGAAATTATTCTATGCTCCCGTAAAGCTCATCCAAATTCAAGAATACGAATCACCCATGATTGGAAAAGACAAGGCGTTGAAGGTGGAATATTATTTTCTGTAAGCCAGTAATTGTCCATATTAACCTTCCGTATCAAGACGGATGCTTTGGCATAGCTCTATTAAAACACCATTAGTAGTTTTCGGGTGCAAGAAACAAATCCATTTATTATCAGCTCCTCTTTTGGGGGTTTCTTGCAACAGCTCAAAACCTAATGCTGACAAGCGTTTCATTTCAGCTTCAATATTTTCCACCTCGAAAGCGATGTGATGAATGCCGGCACCTTTTTTTGCCAAAAACTTGGCAATGGGCGACTGTTCATGGGTAGCTTCCAGTAATTCAACTTTTGAATTGCCCGTTTGAAAAAAAGCGGTTTCCACTCCTTCACTGGCTACTTTTTCCTTTTTGTAACAGGGTACATTCAATAGTTGCTCGAAGAGGGGTATCGACGCTTCCAAAGAAGCAACAGCAATACCGATATGTTCAATATGTAACACGTGGATATAGTTTTTGTAAATGCTAATATTAAAAGCTAAAATAGGCATTACAAAATACAAAAGGACAATTGACTTACCTTCGCATCATAAATTGAAATAAACTTAAGAATTGTAATGGAACTGAAACTGCCGATATATTTAGACAACAATGCTACTACTCCCATGGATCCACGTGTGCTGGAAGCGATGTTACCCTATTTTACCGACAAATTTGGAAACGCTGCCAGCCGCAACCACCCTTTCGGATGGGTAGCCGAAGAAGCCGTAGATTATGCCAGAGAGCAAGTAGCCAAATTAATTAATGCCGACCCCAAAGAAATCATTTTTACTTCCGGAGCCACCGAAGCTGATAACCTTGCACTTAAAGGCGTTTTTGAAATGTATGCTTCCAAAGGCAATCACATTATTACCTGCGTTACCGAACACAAAGCAGTATTGGACACTTGCAAGCATATTGAAAAATTAGGCGGTCAAGTGACCTACCTTCCCGTACAGGAAGATGGATTGATAGACCTAAATGAGTTAGAAAAAGCCATAACCGACAAGACCATATTGATAGCTATCATGTACGGCAATAACGAAATCGGTGTAGTGCAACCTATACGTGAAATCAGTACGATAGCTAAAAAGCACAACATTCTATTCTTCACTGATGCAACACAAGCAGTGGGTAAAATACCGGTGGATGTGTTGGCAGATGGCATTGACATGATGGCCTTCAGCGGACATAAAATGTACGGACCAAAAGGTGTAGGCGTGTTATATGTGCGTCGTAAAAACCCCCGTGTGAAAGTAACTGCCCAAATGGACGGCGGCGGGCATGAGCGCGGTATGCGCAGCGGTACGCTAAATGTACCCGGCATTGTAGGACTTGGAAAGGCCTGTGAAATTTGCCGATTGGAGATGGCTGACGAAGCCGCTCGCCTCAGCCAATTACGGGACTATTTGGAAACCTCTCTGAAAGAATTAGAAGAATCATACGTGAACGGAAATGTCAATAGCCGATTGCCACACGTTTCTAATATTTCGTTCAAATATGTAGAAGGTGAAGGGTTGATGATGGGCTTTAATAAAGATATTGCTTTATCAAGCGGTTCAGCTTGTACCTCTGCATCGTTGGAGCCATCGTATGTTTTAAAAGCACTCGGCTTAGGCGACGACCTTGCTCATAGCTCCTTGCGTTTCGGGCTAGGACGTTTTACTACCAAAGATCAAATAGACTATACCATTAACGCTATTAAAAATACCGTAACCAAGCTGCGTGAAATGAGCCCTCTTTGGGAAATGTTTAAAGAAGGAGTTGACCTCGATGCAGTAGAATGGTCACACCATTAATTCAAAATTATTATTTACAACTAAAGAACACACACAATGGCATATTCAGAAAAAGTAATTGACCACTACCAACATCCTAAAAATGTAGGTACACTTGATAAAAGCAAAAAAAATGTAGGCACCGGATTGGTGGGCGCACCGGAATGTGGTGATGTAATGCGCTTGCAGATTGAAGTAGATGACACTACCGGAATTATTAGTGATGCTAAATTTAAAACATTTGGTTGTGGCTCGGCCATCGCCTCTTCTTCCCTTGCTACCGAATGGTTGAAAGGAAAAACCGTTGACCAAGCTATGGCTATCGACAATATGGATATTGTTGAAGAATTAAACTTACCACCGGTAAAAATCCATTGTTCTGTGTTAGCAGAAGACGCTATTAAAGCAGCTATCAACGACTACCGTTCCAAAAATGGATTAGAACCATTGGAAGAAAAGAAATAGTTTTTAATTAAAAGCACAGGTAGTATGATAAATATCAGCGCCAAAGCAAAAGAAAAAGTAGCTCAGTTAAGGCAAGATACAGGATTGGGAGAAGATTATTTTCTTCGTGTTAGCGTGGTGGGTGGCGGTTGTTCCGGTCTTTCGTACAAGTTGGACTTTGACAACGAAAGCCAACCTAACGACCAAGTATTTGAAGCAGAAGGCGTGAAAATAGTAACGGATTTGAAGAGTTTTTTATACCTCTGCGATACCACACTTGACTTCTCAGACGGATTAAACGGTAAAGGGTTTCACTTTACCAATCCGAATGCAAGTCGTAGCTGTGGCTGTGGCGAGAGTTTTGCAGTTTAGTTTTTCATGGTTTATTTTGTTTAGGTACCGCCTTTTTTCAAAGGCGGTTTTTTTATGCCCATAGCTTTGATATTAAGTGCTGTTTTAACAAGAACAGCCCCAACGAATGTTGAGGCTGTTATTACGGCAATAGATTACAAATTATTATTGCTTGCTGATACGCATTGTTTTGTTATGTTCATCATCTGTGTATTTAATCAAATACACACCTTTCGCTATTCCTTGCATATCTATACTAGTTTCTACATCTGAAATAGCGATGCGGCGAATAACCTTTCCGGCAATATCCATCATTACTACTTGTGCATTGGGCTGTATGCCATTGCTCACACGGATAGTAAGTTTGTCAGATACCGGATTCGGGAAGGCGCTTACTTCAAAGCGAGTATTCTTCACCGTAGCAGTTACTACTTTAGAGTATTGAGTAGTACCGGAAGCATCTAACATTTTTATACGATAGTAATTGATACCGGTGTATGCACGCTCATCAACGTAGCTATATTGACTGGCTTTTCCTTTTGCCAATACCGAAGATATAGTGGTGTACTCTTTGCCATCACTGCTGCGCTCCAATTCGAAACGATCCCCCATGTCTTCTGTTTGAGTATTCCAATCAATACGGTTTGCCGTGCCGATGTTAGTAGCCGTGATATTATCTAGCTTGATAGCAAGTGGCGTACCTGTAGCTACTATGGTGAACGTACCTTCTTTACCGCTACCTCCAACAGCACCATAGCCATACACTCTAAAGTAGTAAGTAGTATTTGCCGATACGGTGTACGTACCATATTCTTGTCCTGCTGCGGGACCGTCAATACAACCGTTAGAACCTAACGTTGTAGATGCTGTTGGCGTCATTGGCAGGAATAACCCACAGGTACCGTCTAGGGCTTGCACCACAGCGTCAGCGTAGGTTGTAGTAACTGTAATAGTAACACTTCCTCCCGTAGTACCGGTAGTAAATTTATACCACACATCATTTGCTACGGTAGTACCCGCATCACAAGGAGCATCGGTTTGAGTAGCACCACCAGTAGTTCCCAACACGGTTACGTTATTAAACAATGAAATAGCATTAATACAATCGTCATTGGGTGGTGTTAAATAGAACTTTTTAGCAGGTGTCCAAGTGCTGGAGTCTGTAGGCCCGCAGATATCTCTTACATAAAAGAGGAAAGAAGTATCATACGTAAGCGTAGGAGTAATGAAGGGTAGTAGTCCGATAGTAGCTCTGGTACCACTACCTACATTAAATGTACCGGGTCCGTATTCTACTTGCCATTGTTGTGCACCTGAAATAGGCGTCCAGCTTAAAGTAGCGTTGCTAGGTCCACTGGTAGAAGTCAACAATGTCGATTGAGGGCATGTAGGAGTCGGTGCTACTGTTATGAGGTAATCTTCTGTTTCTCTACCTGCCGTCACGTTGGTACAAGCACCTGTGGAGGTGAATGCATTAGGCGAATTGTAAGACACTCTAATGCGCATTCCGGTAAGCCCTAATAATGCACCTAATGGCGGTGTAATAGTAGCCGTTGCTAATGTAGTAGAATTACTATTCAGAGAATAGTATTCTAAGGCGTCAAAAGTACCACTGTGATCCCAATCCACCCAAGCTTCTACGGTTGCCAAAGTAGTGGACTGTGTCGTATTCAGCACAAACGGAACATTAATGAAAACAGTAGCTGTTTGTGTTGGCGTAGTGCTATCTCCACGGTAATAACCTCCAACACCAACTACCGATGTGGTGTTATTTAATGTAGATCCGGTAATCTGTACATTGGTAGTATAGTTTGCCTTGGACGTATGCAGGGTATTGCCCAGCAATGGAGAGCAGTAGCACAGATAAAAAGGACTCATCGTAACGGTATAAGCGGCAGAAGTATCATACAATCCGCTATTCAAACAATAGGTAATAACCCGATAGCTTGTAGGTATAGCAACTCCCAACGGTACTGTATGGCTAAAGCCTGAAGAACTGGTAGGCAACCAACCCATACCATCGTTGTACTCCCAAGCATACGTAATACCAATACCAATAGAGAGACTATCGCCGTATAAAGTAAATGGCTGGCCGGAGCAAACGGTTCCCGGACCTAAGATCACGCCTTTATTAGGTTTGCCACTACATGCAGGAATATTAAATTCAATAGCTCCAACATCCGGGGTAGTAGCACTGCGGCTCATACCTTTTATATCGCTACTCACGCCCACCGGAGTACCTTTATCGTCCACATTCCAATTAGTCGGATTCAGGTTGCCAATATTGGGGTTGGCAAGCATTGGGTCAGTATCAATACTGTTTGCATCATAAGGACTACCGGCACCTGAGGCAGCCTGCCATGCGGCTAAAGTGGCTTGATTGCTACCATTATACCCAAGGTAGTTCGTTGCAGCGGTAGTTATGAATAAGTCATTGTAATTGGAGCTCTTTGCACCGGCACCTGTGTAGTAAAGACAATATTTATTACCCGTACCTCCACGTGAGATATACACAAGGTTATTCTTGATATTAATACCACCAGTAGTACCTGTATTATATATACCATAGGTTATACCTCCGGTAGAGTTGATATCATCTAACACTACGGTATTATGATAAACATCTACATAGTCCACACTACTTAAATAGATGCCATAATGTGATCCATTTCCTTTCATGTCATAAATAATATTATTAACAATGCGCTGGGAAGTAGTTGATGTACCATCTGAAGTAAGGTATATACCATACACCGTATTAGTATTTACAGGAGAAGTACTGTGTTGGGTACGAATAATATTGTTTTCTACTACTAAGCCGGTATTACCCGTACCGAGAAACATACCATAGAAGGTGCTGATAGTAGGGCGTGTGGGGCGTTCAACAGTATCGTTGCTGATAACTAGTCCATCTTGATAGGAAGAATAGATGGCATACACATAAAAATCGGTCAATTTACAATTAATGATTTTATTGTTCAGCCCCTTAACGCTTGTGCTGGCGCCATAAAATACGGCTCCGTAATATCCTCCTTGCAGTGTACAATTCAGTAGCACATTATTGCTATTTCCAGGACCACCGGCAGTTAAGGCACCTGCTGCAGAGTTACCACTGGCAGAAAAGGCAACGGCATTGGAAGTAGTAACGGTTAACGGAATTTGGAAATTACAGTTGATGAAGCTATCATTATCGCTACCATTCCAAAGGCGTACCGGGTATGCTAAAGTAGTATTTGTACCCTCAATGGTCAAATCTCGAACGGTTATATAATCTGCCCCTTCGATACCCATTGTATAAGGTGCTGACGCCGGAGCATTAAGTGTGAGTGTATTGCCATTCCCATTAATCGTAAGCGTGTTGGTAGCACTAGTACCCACAGATGCCGAAATATATACTTGCTCGTTATAAGGTCCGCTGCCTGGTGCCACATTAAATGTGATAGCACCTGTAATACCACAACGGATGGCATTCATAGCATCGGTAAAATTATTGAAGTTGCTTCCGGAAGTGGGCTGTGCCGAGTTAATGGTATATACCCCTCCAGGGAATGCAGTAGGTACAGTAATAGACACTACTGACGATGTATCCGAAAAAGAACTACAAGTTGCATAACAACGATAATAGTAAGTACCCGGTGTAGCAGGAGTAGTCAATACATAGTTGCTGGATGATTGTGGCAAACCTATATCGCTATAAGGGCCAGTAGCTGAAGTGGCTGTCTGCCATTGATACGTTTGACCGATACCTCCGGTACCTCCGGTAACATTTAGCAATACCTGCGTGTTGCCACAAGGATTGCTTTTTGAAACCGTAGCAGTGCCTGCGGTGGGTGGAGACACACAAGGAGAAATTTGATTTAGCTTAGCCGTACCTGCCCAAAAATAATTGGCGTTATTGGACCAATACCCTACCGGTTGGCTATTATATTGATAGTTGCCCACACCAATAGTAACACCACCACTAGAGTAGGAGTTTGGCGCAGATGCAGTACCTCCCATGCTTACATTCACACCACCGGTTAATACTACTGCAAACCGATAAATGGTATTGGCTGGTATGGTGAAATTTAGGTTATCAAAAGAAGGATGTATAGCCGTAGTGCTAACAGTAGTCTGCGTGGCTGTGTCTATCAATGTCCAGGAGGCAGGTACCGTACCACCTGAAATACCGGGACTACCGCTAATAGATGTAGAACTATAATACAAACTGTATAAAACACCATTGCTTGTGGTTCCCCGATACATATACAGACTGTCCAACGCCAATGGGTAAGAGTTGGTGTTTTCAATTGTAAACGCCAAGTAGGCCGGGTTACCACCGGAGCCCGATGATGGGGAGCTCGGAATACCGGTACTGACCGATACCTGTGCTTGCAGGTTGCACCACCCCAAACCCAAAAGCAGTAACAACAGCATCGCTTTTAGATGTAATGTTTTTTTCATAATAAACAGTATTTATGCCTACTCTAAAATGGTTTTCGGCTTACCCCATTTATTTCATGTCTGCTAATTTATAAAAAAAAATTAAAAAAGTAATGTCTATGGTTAAAAAAATCAATCAGGCATACAACACAAATTATACATAGTCGTAGAAAAATCATGGCAAATAAATAGTTCTAGTATCCCACTCGTAATGGCAATTGTCTAAAAACTGAATCAGAAAAAGCTCCTATTAGACAATCGCATCTTATCAATATTTTAAGATTTGGAAGGATACGAATGTTTTTGTGAGTCCGTTTTATATACAACCATCATTCAGCCATTATGAAAAAGCAGCAGATATTAATTACCGGCGCATCAGGTACCGTAGGACAAGAAGTACTTCAATTACTGGCAATGCAGCCACAGTATCAACTTGTCGTTTTAGATCGAGTGACCCCAACAGCAAAACGGTTTTACCAGTCATGGGAAAAACGCATTTCCATAATTGACGGAGACATTACTGATGCGGATACCATCGAAAAAATTCCTTCTTCGCTGGATGCTGTTATTCATTTAGCAGCTATCATACCTCCCGCTGCAGATGCACATCCGCAACGGGCTTGGCAAGTAAATGTAACCGGTACCCAAATGCTGTTAGCTCACTTGCAACGCAATTCTCCCCATTGCTTTTTCTTATTCAGTTCTTCGGTATCGGTATATGGCGACCGGCTGAAAAATCCTGACATATTAGTTACTGACCCTGTTCACGCCAGTGTGGGCGATGCCTACGCCGAAAGTAAAATAGCTGCAGAGCAATTAGTACAAGAAAGCACCTTGCATTGGAGCATCTTTCGCTTGGCTGCCATCATGAAAAATCATAAAATGTCGAAACTGATGTTTCACATGCCACTGGATACATCAATGGAGATTTGTACACCGGAAGATACAGCGCGTGCCTTTGTGAAGGCGCTGTCTTGTCGGGAGCAATTGGTACATAAAATATACAACCTCGGAGGTGGGGCAACTTGCCGAATCTCATATAGGGAGTTTTTGCAACGCTCTTTTCAACAATATGGTTTAGGACAACTCAACTTTCCCAAATATGCTTTTGCACAACACAATTTCCATTGCGGGAATATGGCTGATGGCGATCAGTTGGAAGCCTTACTGCATTTCCGAAAAGACACACTGGAAGACTATTTTGCTGCAGTAGCCAAACGAATACATTTCAGCACAAGACTGATGGCTACCCTCTTTCGTCCGATCATAAAATGGGGTTTGCTACAGCTATCCGAGCCATATAAAGCAGTTCGAAAGCAAAACAAAAAGCAATTGCAACAGTTTTTTCCGTCGGGGATTTTTCAAAGCCAACATAGAAACAAATCTCCATTTTGGAGCTGGCTTACTACGGTATTGCTATTGCTTATCACTAGTAGTGTACAGGCACAAACCATCTTATTGAAGATTGCCAACATCCGCACCAAAAAAGGACAAGTGTGTGTTGCCTTTTTTGAAAATCAAAAACAGTTTTCTTCCGAAAAGGCAGTTTATACCGTTCGGGTACCTAAAGACAAAATAGTGAACAACAGCTTGTCGGTCTCTATCCCTTTTAAAGAGGGAAACTATGGACTCTCCGTATTGGATGATACCGATAATGATGGTTTGATGAGCTATCAACTTTTGTCCCTTCCAAAGGAAGGCTTCGGGTTTTCAAATTATTATCACAAAGGGCTTTCAAAGCCATCTTTTAACGACTTTCAATTTAGCATTGCAAAAAATGAAACTAAAGAGATAAACGTCCAACTTAGATATTTACCATAACTACAAATGGTGTGTTTCTGTAAAGGATAAGAAACTATGAAAGAAGCTCGTAATTCAAAATTTTAGCATTCGCTCTCGTGCATACTTCCTAACTTTGTTTGAATTGAAACAATATTAGGCTTAGACAAACGTTATAGTTTTTGCTATAACTGTTGTATAAAACTATATCTTTTACCTTTCAAACAAATATACCATGAAAAGAGTCACTACCCTATTAGCAGCCCTTTGCATCATTGGCTCTGCTAATGCACAAAAGAAAAACGACTATTCC